>WYBL01000026.1 GCA_011526565.1 Acidobacteriota bacterium
GCGGCCTCGCCCGCGCCCAGGGGGTCGTGCCGCGCCTGCATCCGCAACGCGCGCGCTTCGGCGGCGTCGGGATAGCCCGCGACCGTGCGGAAGCCGCCGTCGAACAGCACCCACTCGGGCCCCTTGTCGGCCTCCATCAGCGCGATCCAGTACGGGCGGTAGACCAGCACCCGGTGCTGGAACAGGAACCCGCCGTGCTTGGCGACCGGGTCGAGCCCGGCCTCGAGGTCGCGGGTGCGGTAGCGGTCGATCTCGCGCCACGAGCTCTCGGCCAGCGGCGCGTCCTTCAGGAACGCCTTCAGCGAAGCGACGTCGGCCGCGAGCAGCGGCCGCACCCGCGAGCGGGCGAGCCGCAGCCCCTTGTCGCGCAGGTTGGCGCGGGCGGCGTCGTAGCCGGGCACGGTGTGCTCGACGCCGAACGCCCGCACCCGCGTCAGCTTGGGGCCGTCGCCGCGGCGCGCGAGTTGCGCCTGCACGATCTTGCCGGACACGTGCCAGTAGGGGACGAAGAGGCGGTGCGCCTCGACGAGCCGGGCCCGCTCGCGCAGCTTCGCCTCGAAGCGGGCGAGCTGGGCGGCGATGAAGATCTCGGGCGGCGGGTTGCCGTCCTTGTCCTTGTGGCGGTGGATCACCTCCGCGCGATGGGCGCGCACGCGGTACTCGACGAGCGTCTCCAGCAGCTCCGCCGGGTCCTGCACCACGCCCTCGGCGAGGTAGACCTCGGTGCGGTCAGGTGCCGCCACGACCAGCAGCGAGCCACAGTGGTCGCAGTGCAGGCTGACCGTCTCGTCGTCGATCGCCTCGGGCGCGCCGCACTTGGGGCACGAGAGGGCGATCGAGAGCGGACCGGGCGCGGGCTCGGGGGGCGTCGCGGCCGCCGCAGGCTGGCGCATTTCACCTCCGGGAACGGCCGATCGTAACGCGGGCCGGAGGCTACAATCGAGGCGATCCCATGAGCGAGAACCTGATCCGCCGCGAGACGCACGACGGCATCCTGACCCTCACCCTCGACGACCCGCCGGCCAACACCTACTCCTACGCGATGATGCGCGCGCTCGACGCCGCGATCCTCGACGCCCGCATGGACGACGCCGTGCACGCGATCGTGCTGCGCGGGGCCGGGGAGAAGTTCTTCTGCGCCGGGGCGGACATCAGGATGCTCCAGCAGGCGACGCCGTCCTTCAAGTACGCGTTCTGCCTGCACGCCAACGAGACGCTGCAGCGGCTGGAGCAGACGCCCAAGCTGGTGGTGGCGGCGCTCAACGGACACACCGTCGGGGGCGGCTTCGAGGTCGCGCTGGCGGCGGACCTGCGCCTCGCGCGGCGCGGCGCGGGCAAGCTGGGCCTGCCCGAGGTCGCGCTCGGCGTGCTGCCCGGCACCGGCGGCACGCAGCGCCTGGTGCGGCTGCTCGGCCGCGCCCGGGCGTTCGAGCTGATGGCCCACGGCCGGCTGATGGACATGGACGCCGCGCGCGAGGCCGGCCTCGTCCACGAGGTCGTCGAGGCGGAGAGCGCCGAGGCGTTCCTGGCCGCGGTCCACGAGCGGGTGCGCGAGCTGATCCCGCCGAAGCGCTCGTCGAAGGCGATCGGCCTGATCAAGCGCGCGGTCGTCAGCGGCGCCGAGTCCGGCTTCGCCGAGGGCCTGGCCCTCGAGCGCGAGCTGCAGCAGCAGCTCTTCCTCTCCGCCGACGCCCGCGAGGGGCTCGCGGCCCACGTCGAGAAGCGGGCGCCGCAGTTCGAGGGCCGGTAGGGGGCCCCGATGCCCGACCTGGTGCGGGTCGAGCCGATCGGCGGCAGCCACGCCGTCACCGTGTCGCTCGACCGCCCGCCGATGAACGTGCTGGACCTGGCGACCATCGGCGCGCTGCGCGACGCCCTCGAGGCGATCGCGTCGCGGCGCGACGTCAAGGCCGTGGTCCTGCGCTCCGCGGTCCCGCACGTGTTCTCCGCGGGCGTCGACGTCGCGATCCATTCCCGCGAGCGGCTGGGCGCGATGCTCGACGCGTTCCACGGCGTGTTCCGGGTGATGGACGGGATGCCGCAGGTGACGGTCGCCGCGGTCGACGGCCTGTGCCTGGGTGGCGGTTGCGAGCTGGCCGCGTTCTGCGATCTGGTGCTGGCGACACCCGGCTCCTCGTTCGGGCAGCCCGAGATCGACGTCGGGTGCTTCCCGCCGCTGGCCGCGGCGCTGCTGCCGCGGCTGATCGGGCGCGCCGCGTGGGAGATGGTGCTGCTCGGGTCGTCGATCGACGCCCAGCGCGCCGCCGAGCTCGGCCTCGTCACCCGCGTGGTCGACGACCTGCCGGCGGCAGTCGACACCTGGGCGAAGTGGCTGTGCGCCAAGAGCGGGGCGGTGCTGGCGCTGGCGCGGCGCGCGCTGCGCGAGGGCGCGCACGGGTCCTTCGCCGAGGGCCTGGTGCGGACCGAGGCGATCTACCGCGACGAGTTGGCGAAGACCGCAGACGTGGAGGAGGGGGTGCGCGCGTTCCTCGAGAAGCGCCGCGCTCACTGGAGCGACCGATGAGCCTGCTGCTGCGCGACGCCCCGCTGTGCGCCACGATGGACGACGCGCGGCGGGTGCTGAAGGACGCCTGGGTCCGCGTAGACGGCGACGCGATCACGGCGCTGGGCGAGGGCGAGCCGCCGCCCGCGATGGCCGCCGGCGCGCGCGTGATCGAGCTGCGCGGCCGCGTGCTGCTGCCCGGCTTCGTCAACACCCACCACCACGTGCCCCAGATCCTGACCCGCAACGTGCCGCGGGTGCAGGAGGCGCCGCTGTTCCGCTGGCTGACCGAGCTGTACCAGGTCTGGCGCTACTGGGACCAGAAGGCCGTGCGCGCCGCCGCCCGCGTGGGCTGGTCCGAGCTGCTGCTCACCGGCTGCACCACGACGACCGATCACCTCTACCTGTTCCCCCGCGGCCAGGAGCGCTTCATCGACGTCGAGATCGAGGCGGCACGCGAGGTCGGGATGCGCTTCCAGCCCACGCGCGGGTCGATGAGCCGCGGCCAGAGCCTCGGCGGCCTGCCGCCGGATGACGTCTGCCAGGACGAGGAGACGATCCTCGCCGACTGCCGGCGCCTGATCCGCGAGCACCACGATCCGAAGCCGCGGGCGATGACCCGCGTCGCGCTCGCGCCGTGCGCGCCGTTCTCGGTGTCCGAGGACCTGATGAAGCGCACGCTCGAGATGGCCCGCGAGCACGGCGTGCGGCTGCACACCCACATGGCCGAGACCCGCGACGAGGAGGTCTACTGCGCCGAGGTCTACGGCTGCCGCCCCGTGGAGTTCCTGCGCCGGCTGGGCTGGCTCGGGGACGACGTGTGGCTCGCCCACTGCGTGCACCTGAACGACGAGGAGATCGCGCTTTTCGCGCAGACGGGCACCGGGGTCGCCCACTGCCCGTCCTCGAACTTCCGGCTCGGCTCCGGCATCGCCCCGGTCAAGAAGATGCTGCAGGCGGGCGTCCCCGTCGGTCTCGGCGTCGACGGCTCGGCCTCGAACGACGCGTCCAACATGCTGGCGGAGTTGCGCCAGGCGCTGCTCGCGCACCGGCTGGTCGAAGACACGGCGCAGTGGGTGACGGCCCGCGAGGTGCTCTGGATGGCGACGCGGGGCGGCGCGCGGTGCCTCGGCCGTGACGACATCGGCAGCCTCGAGCCGGGCAAGGCCGCCGACCTGATCGCGATCGACACCCGGCGCCTGTCGTATGCCGGCGCGTCGTCCGACCCCCTGGCCGCGCTCGTCTTCTCGCCCTGGCCGTCGCCCGTCGACCTCGCGATCGTCAACGGTGAGGTGCGGGTCGAAGGGGGCGAGATCCGCGGCCTTGACGTCGGCGCCCTGGTGGCCGAGGCCAACGAGATCTCCGAGTCGCTGCTGCGCCGCGCGACGGCCGCGAGCGGCCTCGACTACTTCACTCGCCCGTAGCCGAGCCCCCAGTTCTCCAGGCCGCTGGAGGTCCCGCGCCCCGGCGGGAGACCCGGCGGCTGTCAGAAGACGTGAAGCCCGCTCCGCGCCCGTTCGCGGAAGTCGATCGCTGACAGCGGTTTCCCGATGCTCAGGCGGGACTCACCCGGCGATCACGCCACTCTCATGGCGTCGTGCGCGCGCGAGGCGCAGCCTGCCCTCCAACAGCCGAACACGTTCCGGAGGAGGAGACGATGGCGACCGCAATCGCACTGCGCCCGGCGTTCCCGCTGCCGCCGCGCCTGGCGCCCACGCCCCTGGCACCGGCGCCCCGGGTAGCCGCTCTGCCCGCCCTGCCCGCGCGCCGGCCGGCCCCTGTCCCGCGCACGCCGGTCGAAGTGGCGCTCGACGTGCTGGACGGGCGCTACAAGCCGCTGATCGTCTGGCACCTGTTCTGGGGCCCGCGCCCGTTCTGCGAGCTGATGCGGCTGACGGCCGGCATCAGCAAGAAGACCCTGCGGCGCGAGCTGGGCGAGATGGATCGCTACGGACTGGTGCGGCGCGAGGTGCACCCGCACGACGGGCGTCGCGCGAACTACGCGCTGACGCCCGTGGGGGAATCGCTCAAGCCCGTGGTCGGGGCGCTCTACCAGTGGGGGCTGCACGTGATGAAGCACCCGCTGGTCGACGAGCGCGCCGGCCTTTCGTAGCCGCCAACCGATGCAACGAGTCCTGGAGGTCGAATGCGCCTGACATCGCGATCCGCCGTCGTCGGCGCGCTGGCGTTCTCCCTCGCGGCCGGGCCCAGCGTGGCCCTCGCCGCGGAGGCCGCCGCCGCGCCGAAAGCCGTTCCCAACGCCACTGCTCCGACGCTGGCCCAGGCGGCCGCTGCGCGCGCGAGTGCGGCCTTGCCCGCGGCGGCTCTCGCCCCGGCCCAGGCCGCCACGGCAGGTTCGGGCAGGAGCTTCCTGAAGTCCGGCAAGGGCGTCGCCGTGCTGGTCCTGATGGCGGCCGTCGTGGGCTACACCGTCCACTCGACCGACAAGGACCGGGTCAAGTCACCGATCCGCTGAGAGGGGAGAAGAACATGGGCAAGTTGGGGAGAGCCCTCGCGGTGCTCGTGGCGCTGGCCGTCGCCGGGTCGGCGCCGGCGCAGTCGCTGACGGGCTCGATCGCGGGCATCGTCAAGGACGAACAGGGCGGCGCGCTCCCGGGCGCGACCGTCGTGCTGGTGAGCAAGACCGGGACGCGCCAGGTCACGACCGACGGTTCGGGCGCGTACCGCTTCGTCGGCCTCGACCCCGGCGCGTACGAGGTGCGGGCCGAGCTGTCGGGCTTCACGCCGCGCGGTCGCAGCGGGATCCCGGTCTCGATCGGCAAGACCGCCGAGGTCGACTTCACGCTCACGGTCGGCCAGGTCGCGGAGACCATCACGGTGACCGGCGAGGCGCCGGTCGTCGACACGTCGAGCTCGGCGTCCGACCAGAAGCTCGACCAGAACCTGCTGTTCAACCTGCCGGTGCGGCCCGTCAACGCCGCGGTCGGCCTGATGAACTTCCTGCCCGGCATCAACGGCGGCTCGGCGTTCGGCGGCGACGGCGACACCGGAAACGCGCTGCTGCTCGACGGCGTCGACACCCGCGACCCCGAGGGCGGCTCGGCCTGGACCTTCTTCAACTTCAACATCGTGGAGGAGGTGCAGGTCAGCGGCATCGGCGCGCCTGCCGAGTTCGGCTCGTTCACCGGCGCGGTCGTCAACACCGTAACCCGCTCCGGCGGCAACCGCTTCGGCGGGCTGTTCGACGTCATCTACAGCAAGGACAGCCTGGCCACCGACAACGTGACCGCCGAGCAGGTCGCGCAGAACCCGTCGCTGGCGGCCTCGCCGAAGCTGAACAAGCTGCTCGACTTCACCGGCCAGGTCTCGGGCCCGCTGGTGAAGGACGAGCTCTTCTACTTCCTCTCGGTGCAGCGCTTCGAGCGCAAGCAGGACCCGGCCAGCGCGATCACGCGGCTGGACGAGGTCTCGCCGCGCTTCAACGGCAAGCTGACCTGGCAGCCGAGTCCGAACGACACGTTCACCGGCACCTTCCAGCTCGACCACTACAACATCATCGGCCGCAACGGCCTGCCGGCCGCCGATGCGCTGCTCGCCACCGACGACCTCACCAACCGCGAAGACGCGCCCGAGCTCGTGTGGGGGCTGCAGTGGCGGCACCTGTTCGGCTCGCGCACGTTCAGCGAAGTGAAGTACAACGGCTGGTCGGGTTACTTCGACCTCAACCCGGAGAAGGAGGTCCCCGGCCACTACGACGCCGCGACGGGCCTCTACTCCGATTCGCAGGGCTGGGCCTACTACGCCGACCGCGGGCGCAACCAGGTGAACGCCTCGATCTCGCACTTCGCCGAGGGCTGGGGCAAGCACGACCTCAAGTTCGGCGTGGAGATCGAGCGCTCCAAGGTGCGGAACCGCTTCGGCTACGTCAACGACATCTTCTACTACGACTACACGAGCGACTACCCGAAGGGGCAGTACTACGCCTACAACTACGGCTACGACGTCGAGGGCCGCAACCAGCGCGAATCGGTCTACGTGCAGGACTCGTGGAAGGTCAGCGACCGCCTGACGCTCAACCCGGGCCTCCGCTTCGACTGGGTGCGCGGCTACCCGTCCGGCAACTCCGCGGTGAACGGCGACGCGAAGGTCTACGAGCAGAAGAACCTGGCGCCCCGCCTCGGCTTCGCGTTCGACCTGACGGGCGACAACAAGACGGTGCTGCGCGGCCACTACGGCCAGTACTACGAGGGAATCTTCTTCCTCGCCTACAGCGGCGCCCTGCCGGGCATCGAGGACTTCGTCGGCTACGACATGACCACGGGCAGGCCGATCGAGGTCAACCGCATCCCGGCCTTGCCCTACCGGATCGACCCCGACATCAAGCACCCGCGCACCGACGAGATCACGCTCGGGCTGGAGCGGGCGATCGGAGACGACTGGCGCTTCTCGCTGGTCGGCCTGATGCGCGAGGACAAGAACCTCCAGGGCTCCGTGCTGCCGTCCGCGCGCTGGGAGCGGATCACGCTGCCCAACGCGCTGACCGGCGGCACGCTCCCGGCCTACCGCTGGGTCAACCGCGCGGCCTCGGAGACCGACCAGCTCGTGACCAACCCCGACGGGTACCCGATCCTCGACGCGAACGGCAACGTGCTCGGCCGCATCGACGCCAGCCGCAAGTACCGCGGCCTGATCGTCACCCTGGAGAAGCGCTTCACCAACCGCTGGTCGACGCGGATTTCCTACGTGGCGAGCAAGACGGAGGGCGGCGCCGACAACAACGGCTTCGACTCCTACGGCGCCTCGACGCTCTACGAGTCGGCGACCCGCGCGCTGACCAACAACGCCGGCCGGCCGACCAACGACCGCCCGCACGAGCTGAAGGTGTTCCTCACCTGGGAGGTGCCCAGGGTCGACGTCTCCGTGACCGGCTTCTGGCGCACGATCTCCGGCACCACCTACTCCCCGTTCCAGGAGTACTCGAGCAGCCAGCTCAACTTCCCGTTCCGCACCGGGCGCCGCATCTTCCTCGAGGAGCGCGGCAGCCGCCGGCTCGACACCCAGAACCAGCTCGACCTGCGGCTCGAGAAGATCTTCCGCTTCGGCGGCGGCGCCGAGCGGCTGGCGGTGTTCGCCGACGTCGCCAACCTGTTCAACTCCTCGCGCGTGGTCGGCGTCCAGACCCGCGCGCCGGAGGCCGCGATCGGCGGCGTCGACCAGCCGATCGTGTTCGGCGCGCCGACCGCGATCACCGCGGCGCGCCAGGTGCAGCTCGGAGCGCGCTGGAGCTTCTAGCGTCCCTTCACGGTCCGTCGACGGACGCGGCGCGGTTCCGGCCCCGAGGGCCGGGGCCGCGCCGTTCGCATTTCGTGACGACCGTCCAACCGCGTGCGTGCCGCGGATCCTCGGCGTTGGGCTCAGCCGCCGCTTAGCCCGAAATCAGCGGGCCCTCGCGGCCGACGACCGGCCCTGCGACGTCTCTCCTCAAACGGCGCGGCCCGGGGCGGCCGGCGCCGGACGGAAGGAAGGCGCGCCATGCGCACGCTGCTCACCGTGGCCCTCGCCGTCGCCGGCCTGGCGCTCGCCGCTCCCCAGGCCGGGGCCGAGGCATCCGCCGAACCACGCCGCCTCGCGGCCGTGTTCGTCGACGTCGAGGGCGCTCTGCCGCGACTGGCGGCTTCGGCAATGCGCGACGAGGCGGTGCGCAGTCTCCGGAAGGCCGGCGTCGAGCTCGACTGGCGGCAGGCCCGCGTCGACGAGTCCTTCGACGGCACCCGCCACAAGGTCGTGCTCCTGCGCCGGGCGCCGGCCGCGCTGGCCCGGCGCTGCACGATGGGCTCGGTGATCGCCGGGCCCGATGCGCCGCGGGCCGCGTGGATCTACCTGGACTCGGTGCTTCGCGCGCTGCGCCTGCCGGCCGCGGTGGAGCAGATGGGCCTCGCGAGCACGCGCGACCTGGGCGTCGCGCTCGGCAAGGTCGCGGCTCACGAGCTGATCCACGCGATGGTTCCGGAGCTGCCGCACGCGGCGTCCGGCCTGATGTCCGCGAACATGGGCCGCAGCTCGCTGATCTCCGCCACGCTGCCGGTCGACGAGGCGACGCGGGCCGCCCTGCGACCGGTGTCGCCGATGGCGCCGGCCGCTGCGACGCTGGCCGCTCCGGCAGCCGCCTACTAGAAGGCGAAGCCCGACTTCACCGAGACGGACGTGTGTCCCTCGCTGCGCGCGACGTATGCCGAGAACGTGGCGAAGTGGCGCAGCACGCTGAACCAGAGGCCGCCGCCTCTCCCCGTGTGCCAGCGACGGGACGACTCGGACGCGTACCAGACGCGGCCGCTGTCGGCGAAGGTGAAGACGCCCCACTGCGTCGGCACGAGCAGCGTCGCGCGGAAGAGAGGCACCCGCAGCTCGGCGTTGGCGAACAGCGACGCGTCGCCCGCGTATCGGCGGTCCTCGAGGCCGCGCACGGTGACCCGGGGCGAAGCGCTGCCGAGCACCTCGAGGCCGGTGCCGCCGAGGTACGCGGCCGCGGTCAGCGGGTACTCTCCGAGCAGGCGCCGCCCGCCCACGCGGCCCGCGAAGGTCAACGGACCCGCGCTGGCGAGCGCGGTCGCTTCGCCCTCGAGGAAGCCGTAGGCCGAGCGCACGTCGAGCAGCCGCGGGTACGCCCCGGCGCGCGCGGCGAGCAGCCCGCCCCGCCTGGGGTAGGTCGTGCGGTCGCGCCGGTCGAACCGCCAGTCGGCGCGCACGCCCAGGGCCGCGAAGCGGCCCGCCCCGTACGGTGCCGGGCCGTCGGCGAGCAGCGCGTCGCTCAACCGCGCCTCCGAGAACTCGAACACGGGGCCGACGGCGAGCGACGAGGGGCCGCCCGACGACAGCACGAGCGCCGGTGCGAGCATCAACTCGTCCGAGCTGCTGCGGTAGGGATCGACGCCGGGGTCCGGCCACGGGGCGGACGGGCTCTCGTTGCCGTAGCCGTGGAAGCGCACCTTGTCGACGCCCGAGAGCCGCGCGTCGAGCCGCAGCAGGGTGTCGCCGCCTTCGAGCCGCCACTCGCCGCGATACTCGAGGCGCGGGGCGGAAGAGCCGAACGACCAGCCGCCCCGCAGCACGTGGCGCCGGGCCCAGGGGTGCTCGCGGAAGCCGAAGCTGAGGCTGCGCAGGCCGTAGCCGACGAAGGCGCCGAGCTCGCTGCCGTAGGAGAGCCACGGCGCGGCCGTCGTGCGGCGTCCCCAGTCGCGCGGCGGGATCCACGGCGCGTTCTTCGGCCCCGGCGGCACCGTGTACGGCCGCGCGTCGTGGCGCGTGCCGGGGCCGGCAGCCACGACCGAGCCCGGGTCGTCGTAGAAGCGGGTTCCGCCGCCGGCCGCGTCATCGAGGCGGTCGTGGCCGTCGCCGCCGATCACGCGCAGGCGGATCGGGCCGCGGCCGTCGACCCGCACGTCGTCGTCTCCGCCCAGGAGGTAGAGCCGAACCTCTTCGGTCTCGCGCGGGTCGAAGGTGCGGCGGAAGAAGGGCGCGGCGTCCGTGCCCGCCTCGAGCGTCAGCGCGCCGTCCGGGGCGAAGCGGGCCGTCGCGCGTTCCGGCCGGTCGGTGAGGTACACGTCGACGCGCTTCGCGAGGAAGGCGTGGAAGTCCGCCGCCGCCACGGGCAGGGAGTCGCGGCGCCCGCGTAGCGCGGCCAGCAGGCGCGGTCCGTCGATCGCGCGCCACTCCGCGGGCAGGCGTTCGACGGCCGCGTCGAGCACGGCGTCGCTGAGGGCAGCGGCGAGAGCCCGCGCCTCGGCCACGAACTCCTGGCGGCTGAAGCCGGCCAGCAGCCGGCGGTCCTGGTCCCTTGCGTTGAACGTGATGCCGAGCGGGTGCGGGGCCCGTAGGCCTGGGGCCGCGGGTCGGTGCGGCGCGCCATGTCGAGCAGCCGGCCCTCGTAACGGGAGAAGGCCTGGTCGCGATCCTCGGGGATCGGCTGGAAGTGTTCGACTTCTGCGAACCGTGCCCAGCGCCACTGCTTGCGGTGCCGGTCCCAATCCCCGATCGTCAGGTCCAGCAGCCGCGCGCGCAACCACGCCCGCGGGTCGGGCCGCGCCTCCCCGGCCTGCAGCCGCCGCGCCATCTCGAAGTGGTCGACCACCTCGAGCGCGCCGTCGAAGCCGGTGGGAAACGTGGCGAAGTCGCCCAGCGCGCCCGCGAAGTCGGCGCGGAACTCGCCGAGTTCCGGGGCGTCGGGCATCACGACCAGTCGCCACTGCGGCACGTGGAGGCCGGCCGCGCGTCCGAGCGCCGCGGCCACCACCTCGCTGCCCGGGTGCTGGCCCGCCATCTGGTCGCGCAGCAGGTCCTCGACCACGGTGCCGCGCAGATCGGCGAACTCGCCGCCGAGCAGCTCGGACGGATCCTTCTCGAGGCTGCGGAACGTGTACGAGCGCCCGTCGGCCCCGCGCAGCGCGAGCCCCTTCGTCTGCTGCCCGCCGACGCGCCGGACCGGGGCCAGGCCGCCCGCCTCACGCTGCAGGTCGAGCACCTCGACCGTCACCGGCGTGGCCCACAGCTCGCGGTAGTCGTCGCCGAGGAAGAAGCGGTGCAGCGCCCCGGCGCGGAACTGCGTCGAGACGACGACCTCTCGTGTCTCCGCCTCCTGCGCAGCGAACGCGAGGTTCAGGGCCAGCAGGGAATGCAGCAGCACCGCGCCGGCAATCTACCATCCGCCTCCGCCCTGCAAGGCGCGCCGTCGCCAGCAACGACACCGAAGACGGCAAGGCGAAGAACCGCCGCGTGGAGCTGGACAAGGAGTAGGCCGAATCAGCGCGCGGGCGCGCGGCCGTAGGTCCAGACGAGGTCGGCGAGGCGCTCGGCTGCCGCCGCGTCCGGCTCGCCGTCGCGCAGCCGCCAGGCCCAGTTGCCTCCGGCGCGCCCCGGCAGGTTCATCCGCGCCTCGTTGCCGAGGCCGAGCACGTCCTGCAGCGGGATCACCGCCGTGCGAGCGACCGAGGCGAGCGCGGCCCGGATGAAGTCCCAGTGGATCTCGGCGCCGTCCGTCGCCAGGTACTTCCGGCAGAACGCGCGCTCGGCCTCGGCCGCGCCGAGGTCCCGGGTCGAGTCGCCGGCACCCGCCGTCGTGTACCAGCCGGCGGTCGTCTCGTTGTCGTGGGTCCCGGTGTAGACGACCCGGTTCGGAACGTAGTTGTGCGGCTGGAAACCCGGGCCCTGCGGGTCGCCACCCCAGGCGAACTGCAGGATCGCCATGCCGGGAAAGCCGAACTCGTCGCGCAGCGCCTCGACCTCGGGCGTGATCACGCCGAGGTCTTCGGCCACGATCGGCAACTCGCCCAGCGCATCCTGCAGCGCCCGGAACAGCGCGGCGCCCGGGCCCGCGACCCACCGTCCGCCCTCGGCGGTGGGATCGCCGGCCGGGATCTCCCAGAAAGCCTCGAAACCGCGGAAGTGGTCGAGGCGCACCAGGTCGACCTGCTGCAGCGTGCGGCGCAGGCGCGACGCCCACCACGCGTAGCCGCCGCGCGCCATCGCGTCCCACGCGTAGAGCGGGTTGCCCCAGAGCTGTCCGGTCGCCGAGAAGTAGTCGGGTGGCACGCCGGCGACGTGGGTGGGCCGGCCTTCGCCGTCGAGCCGGAACAGCTCGCGACGCGCCCACACGTCGGCCGAATCGTGGGCGACGAAGATCGGCACGTCGCCCATCAGCTCGACCCCCGAGGCGTGGGCGTGGCGGCGCAGCGCGGCCCACTGCTCGAAGAAGAGGAACTGGGCGAACTCGGCCTCGTGCAC
The DNA here is from genome assembly GCA_011526565.1 of Acidobacteriota bacterium. Classification (GTDB taxonomy): domain Bacteria; phylum Acidobacteriota; class Vicinamibacteria; order Fen-336; family Fen-336; genus WYBL01. The sequence goes on from WYBL01000026.1 coordinate 12,242, forward strand.
CTCGCGCTCGAGCCGCAGCCGTGCGCGGCGCAGGGCCGCTTCCTCGCGGTCGCGCAACGGCTCCGGCCACTCGCTCCACGAGCGCTGCTCGTGTTCGGCCTTCAGGGCGGTGAACAGCGCGAAGTCGGGCAGCCAGTCGGCGTGCTCCTCCCGGAACGCCGCGAGGCGCGCGGCCAGGGCGGGATCGGGCGCGCACTCGAAGGCCAGGAAGGCCTTCGCCAGCAGGCCGCGCCTGAAGCGCTCCGCGGCGCCGAAGTCGACCCGGCCTGTCGGGAACGCGGGTGGCTCGGCGAGGTCCTCGTCGCGCAGCAGGCCGAGGTCGCGCAGCGGCTCCGGCGCCACCAGCAGCGGGTTGCCGGCGAAGGCCGAGAAGCACTGGTAGGGCGAGTCCCCGTAGCCGGTCGGTCCCAGCGGCAGCACCTGCCACAGCGTCTGGCGCGCCGAGCGCAGCCAGTCGACGAAGCGGTGCGCCTCGGGCCCGAGGTCGCCGATCCCGAACGGGCCGGGCAGCGACGTCGGGTGCAGCAGGATTCCGCTCGCGCGGTGGGCGGGTTTCATGGAGCGCTGGACTATAGGCTCGCGTCACCGCTTCGGGCAACGCCCGGCGCCGCGCTCCTCGTTCAGCGCGGGTGGCCGTAGTGGGGCTCGTGCAGCTCCTGCACGCGGTAGACGTACTCCTCGTCGCTGACGTTCGTGCGCCACACGCCCGCCGCCTTCGCCGCCACGATGGAGCCGCCGAAGAGCACGAGCAGCACGACCGCGAAGGCCGCGGGCCGCACCGCGCGCCGCCACGGCGACGGCGTCTCGACGCGCAGCGCCCGCGGCACCGGGCAGGCGGCGACGCACGACAGGCAGCCGATGCACTCGTCCGAGCGCACGCGCGCGAGCTTCGCGACCGGCAGCCGCGAGGGGCACGCCTTCGTGCACAGGTCGCAGTCGATGCAGCTCGCCGCGTCGCGGGTCACCTTGAGCGGCGAGAGCAGCGACAGGAAGCCGAGCAGCGCGCCGTAGGGGCATAGGTAGCGGCACCAGAAGTAGGGGATCACGGCCGACAGCACGACCAGCGCGAAGATCACCTTCCCCTTGAACGGCGACATCTGCTCGAAGAAGTAGAGCATCTTCACGTCGGCCACGCGGTTGTAGGGCGAGTCGAGGAACAGCGCGACGTCGGCGCCCGACATCGTCCAGAAGATCGCGGAGGCGAAGAAGAGCAGCAGCAGGTACTTGAGGCTGCGCAGCGGCAGGTCGAGCCAGCGCGGCAGCGACAGCAGGCGGCCGAACGCGCGCTTCGAGAGCCCGGCCAGCCACTCGGAAGCGGTGCCGATCGGGCACACCCACGAGCAGAACGCGCGCTTCATCAGCAGGCCGGTGGCGGCGACCGCGAGGAAGATCACGAAGCCGGCGGGGCGCACGGGGCTGATCTCGCCCGTCTCCCAGAGGTGGCGCAGGCTGAGAAGTGCCGAGAGCGGGAGGAAGGCCTCGACGCCGCCCGGGCGGTCGAGGCCCACGACGCCCTGCTCGATCTGGCGCACCCAGCGCACGAATTGCGCCCCGATGACGATCGTCACCAGCAGCCAGAACCACTGGCTGGCCCAGCGCAGGCCCGTCACGAAGCGCCGCCGCTCGCGCAACGCGGCGGCCTTCAACGGCAGCGCGAGGTCTTCCTGGGGGCCGGTGGCCCGCTGCCACAGATCGCGGGTGAAGCGCAGCACCTGTTCGCTCATGCCCCCGCAGAGGTGCGAGGCGCATGCCACCGGATGTTGCGAGCCCTACAACGCGGAAGAGGCTAGATCATCTCCTTGTACAGCTCGGGAGACGGGCGCGGGATCACGACCGCGTTGACCAGCAGCCCGCGCTTCGCGATCACCGCACGGCCCGCGGCCACCGCGGCCTGCACCGCCGAGACGTCGCCCGTCACCGTGCAGAACGCCTTGCCGCCCATCGCCATCGCCAGCCGCACCTCGAGCAGCCGCACGTTCGCGGCCTTGACCGCCGTGTCCGCGGCCTCGATCAGGGTGGCCACGTTGAACGACTCGAGGATGCCGAGCGCGCCTTCGAGCGGCGGCACCTCGCTGCGGCTGATCGCCTTGAACACGTCGGGGTGCACGTTGGGGATCACGAACTGGTCGATCAGGCAGCCCTGCGCCGTCTCCGCTCCCGCGGCGACCGCGCTCTCGACCGCGGCCACGTCGCCGCCGACCAGCACCATGTACTTGCCGGAGCAGATGCTGCGCGCCAGCAGCAGCTCGATGGCCGCGGCCTTGATCATCGCGTCGCCGGCCTCGAAGCCCGATGCGATCGAGGTGACCTCGATCAGCCCGATGCAGTCCTTCATCCCCTCACCAGCACGATGGCGTCGCCCACCGACTCGACCCGGCCCGCGACCGGCGCGTGCAGCAGCGCGCCCAGCGCCCCCGCGGGCGGCTCGCCGAGCAGCTCGCCCGCCTTCACCTTCTGGCCGGCCTTGACGGCCGGGACCACGGCGACGCCCGCCGACTGCTTGAGCGGCAGCACGAGCCGCGCGGGTTCCTGTGGCAGTGGCCGCAGCGGCGCCGGCCTGTCCCAGGCGCCGATGCCGAGCTTGCTGACCAGCCGCTCGATCGGCACCCGGCGGCCGTCGTGGAACGGGTGCGGCTTCGTCGGCGCCGGCCCCTCCCACTTGAACCCGGTGGCCTTCAGCTCCACCTTCGCGTCGTCGCAGGCCTCCTTCGGGTACAGGTCCTCGGGGCAGGCGTAGAGCGTGCACAGGCCGCACGAGCAGCACAGCGACGCCCACGGGTTCCACTGCGAGGCACCCTGCGAGGTGAAGCCGAGGCCGCGCATCACCTGGTGCGGCTCGACCGCGTAGCCGAGCAGGAAGCGCGGGCAGAACTCCGTGCAGTAGCGGCACTGGTCGCAGGCGGAGCGGCCGATCCGGGCCTGCGCAGGCTTCGGCCGCAGCTTGCGCTCGATCGTCTTGTGCTCGCGTGGCAGCACGATGGCGCCCGCGTCCTGCTTGGTGATCGGGACGTCGAGCGACTCGCTCGTGCGGCCCATCATCATGCCGCCGATCTGCAGCACGGGATCGGCGCAGGTGGCGCCGCCCGCGGCCTCGATCAGGTCGCGATACGTGATACCGAGCGGCACCTCGAACGTGGACGGCTGCGCGACCGCGCCCGCGATCGTCACCAGCTTGCGGGTGACCGCGCGGCCCTCGGCCGCGGCCGCGACCTGGGCGAGCGTCTCGACGTTGCTGACCACGGCGCCGACCTGGAGCGAGATGCCCTGGGGTGGGATCAGGTTGCCGGTGACGGCGAAGACGAGGTCGTACTCGTCGCCCGCGGGGTAGTAGTCGCCGAGGAGTTGCACCCGGACCCGCGAGCCCTCGCAGGCGGCCTGGGCCGCGGCGACCGCCGCCTTCTTCTTCTCCTTGACGCCGAGCACGCCCTCGCGGGCGCCGACCGCGTCCATCACCAGCTCCATGCCGCGCACGACGTCGCGGGCGTGGTGCTCGAGCACGGCGGCGTCCTTGTGCAGCAGCGGCTCGCACTCGGCGCCGTTGCCGATCACGATCTCGGCTCGCGAGCCGAACTTGACGTGGGCGGGGAAGCCGCCGCCGCCGGCGCCGACCACGCCTGCCTTGCGCACCTGCTCGACGAGGGACATGCCCGTCTACTTTACCGGCTGGCCGGCGCCCGCGGGAGCGGCACCCTCGCCCCAGGCGCCGGCGACGGCCTCGTCGAAACCCGGAAGCGCCCGCAGGCGGTCGAACTGGGGGAAGACGCGCGCCATCACCGCCAGCGGGTCGCGCTCGGCGACCGCGCGCCGCGTCTCGGCGAGCGCGAACGGGGCGCGACCCGCCGAGGCGGCAGCCACCGCGCGCCAGATGGGCGCCACGAACTCGTGGCGGGCCCGCGCCGAGAGTTCGTCGTCGATCGCGCGCGCGACCTCCCCGTCTCCCTGGCGGTCGGCGATCCAGGCCAGCAGCGCGAGCGCCCAGACGTTCCGGCCCGAGGCCGCGAGCAGCGCCGGAGTGCGCTGGCGGGCCTGGTCGAGCTGGCCGGCCAGGGCCAGGGCGCGAACCGTCTGCCAGTGGGCGATGAAGGACTGCGGGTCCGCGGCGAGGCCGCGCTGCGCCGCGTCGAGCGCCTCGTCGGGCCGGCCCGCATAGCCGAGGTGGAACGAGTGCATCGCGAGCGCCCACGCGTTGAACGGGTCATCCGCGACGGCGCGCCCCGTCTCGGCGACCGCCTCGGAGGCATCCATGGTGCCGAACGGGTAGCACCAGAGGGCCCGCTCGACGCGGGCCCGCGTGTGGCGCGCGTCGAAGGCCAGGGCCCGCCGCCACGAGCGCTCGGCGGCCTCGATCCGGCGGTCGTACTGCGACTCGATGCTGGCCAGCGTCGCCCACGCCTCGGCCGCCTCGGGATCGAGTTCGAGGGCGCGGCTGGCGAGCGCCTTGGCCGTCGGCATCACCTGGGCCGGGGGCCGCGCGCCGAAGGTGCCGAGCAGGCGCCAGGCGTCGGCCAGGTTGGCGATCGCCTCCGCGTAGCGGGGATCGAGCTCGATCGCGCGCTCGAGCAGCGGAATCGCCTCCACGATGAAGCGGCCGCGCTGCACCAGCAGCGCCTTGCCGCGCAGGAAGGCCTCGTAGGCCTCGACGCTGCGGGTGCCGCGCCGGGCCCGCTCGTCGCGGGCGGTCTCCGCGGGCGCGCCGGCCAGCGTGCCCTGGAGCCGGCGGGCGATGGCGGCGGCGATCCGGTCCTGCACCTCGAACACGTCGGTCAGCTCGCCGTCGAAGCGCTCCGACCAGAGCTGCAGTCCGTCCGCCGCGTCCACGAGCTGGGCGTTGATCCGCAGCCGCGCGCCCGCGCGGCGCACGCTGCCCTCCAGCAGCGTCGCCACGCCGAGCTGCGCCGCGACGGAGCGCGGGTCCTCGCGCTTGCCCTTGAACGCGAACGAGGAGGTGCGGGCGGCGACGTGCAGGCCCTCGATCTGGGCCAGCGCGTTGAGGATCTCGTCGGTGACGCCGTCGGCGAAGTACTCGTCGTCGGCCCCCGACAGGTTCTCGAAGGGCAGCACGGCGATCGTCTTCGCCCGCGCGGCCGCGGGCCGGGTCGCGTCGGCGGCCTCGGCCAGCTCCAGCCGCACGTCGCGGATGTCGCGCGGGCGGGCCGCAGCGTCCTTGCGCAGGCAGCGGCGCAGCACGTCGCGCACCCGCGGCGGGGTCGACTCCGGCAGCGCCGACCAGTCCGGCTCGCGCTCGAGCACCCGGGCGACCAGGTCGGACGCGGTCGGGCCCTCGAACGCGGCCCGTCCGGCGAGGCACTCGAACAGCACGCAGCCGAACGACCACACGTCGCTGCGGCGGTCGAGGGCCTGGCCCCGGGCCTGCTCCGGGCTCATGTAGGCGAGGGTGCCGAGGATCGCGCCCGCCTGCGTCGCGCCCGGCGCGAAGCTGGCGGTCAGCGCTTCGCCCTCCGGGTCGGGCGCCGGCCCTGACTCGCTGCGCGCGAGTCCGAAGTCGAGCACCTTGGCGACGCCCGACGCCGACAGCATCACGTTGCCCGGCTTGAGGTCGCGGTGGACGATGCCGCGCTCGTGCGCCGCCTCGATCGCGGCCGCGACCTGCTGGCCCACGTTCAACGCCTCGGCCAGCGGCAGCGGGCCCGAGCGCAGGCGTTCGGAGAGCGACGCGCCTTCGACCAGCTCGAGCACCAGCAGCGGCGCTCCGCCCGCCTCCTCGAGGCCGTAGATGGCCGCCACGTTCGGGTGGTTGAGCGCCGCCAGCGCCTGCGCCTCGCGACGAAAGCGGGCGAGCCGCTCGGGGTCGCCGGCGAACGCGGCCGGGAGCGACTTGAGGGCCACGTCGCGACCGAGCCGCGAATCGTGCGCGCGCCACACCTCGCCCATGCCACCGGCGCCGAGCGGCGAGCGGACTTCGTAGGGGCCGAGCCGGGCGCCGGGGGCGAAGGACATGGCTGCGGATCCTACAGGCCCGCGCCGCTTCCTCGAGGCCCTTCGCGGGGCGCCGTCGAGTCTTCGCCGGCGACGACGACCCGGTTGCGGCCAGCGCGCTTGCCCGCGTAGAGGGCCTCGTCCGCGGCGCGGCTGGCGTCGTCGAGCGAACCGCCGCGGCGCACCTCGCCGAGGCCCAGCGTCAGGGTGACGGGCACCCGCGTGCCCTGCCAGTCGAACTCGTGCGCCGCCACGGTGGCTCGGACCTTCTCGGCCGCGACCCGCGCGCCCTCGAGATCCGTGTCCGGGAACAGCAGCACGAACTCCTCGCCGCCCCAGCGGGCGACGGTGTCCACCTCGCGCACGCTCTCGCGCAAGACGGCGGCGGCCTCGCGCAGCACGTGGTCGCCGCACTCGTGGCCCCAGGTGTCGTTGACCGACTTGAAGTGGTCGATGTCGGCGAGCCCGAGGGCCAGCGGCCGGCCCGTGCGTTCGACCACGGACTGGGCGTGGGCGGCCTGGGCCAGGAAGTGCCGGCGGTTGGGGAGGCCCGTCAGCGGGTCGGTTCGGGCCGCGGCCTCGAGCTGGCGGTTGGCCTCGGCCAGCTCCGCGGTGCGAGCGGTGACGCGCTCCTCGAGCACTCGGTTGAGGTGGCGGGCGCGCGCCAGTCGCAGCAGCGGTAGCGAAACCGCAAGGGCCAGCGCGAGCGCCGCGGCCAGCGCCCGCGCCCACCACGTGCGCCACCACGGGGGAAGCACCGTCACCTCGATCGCGGCGCCGCTCGCGCTCCACGGGCCGTGCTCGGCCCGGGCCTGCACTTCGAAGCGGTACTCGCCGGGGGGCAGCGTCGTGTAGACGGCTCGACGCTCGCCGGCGTCCGCCGTGACCCACGCGTCGTCGACGCCCGTCAAACGGTACCGGAATCGGGTCCGGGACGGCCGCCGGAAAGCGGGAGCCGCGAACTCGAACGCCACGAGGTAGTCGGAGTGCCTCAGCACGAGGCTCTCGGAGCGATCGAGGGAGCGCTTCAACATCCCAGCGGGATCGATCTCGACGCGCTGGTTGAGGACCCGCAGGCCGGTGAAGGCGACGGCCGGCACGAAATCCTCGCTCGTCGCCAGGCGCTCGGGGTCGAACAGGGTGACCGCTTCGGGCGTCGCGATCACCAGTCGCCCGTCGCCCGCCCGGGCCAGGGCCGTCACCGCCGGTGCAGGTAGCCCGTCTTCGACGCCCAGCGTGCGCACGACCCCCGCAGCGACATGGACCAGGCCGCGCGGCGTGCCGGCCCAGATTGCGGAGTCGCCGGTCGAGACCACGGCGACGACCTCGTCGCTGGGCAGGCCGTCGCGGGTCGTGAGCGTCGCGAAGCGGCCGGGACCGACCTGGCGCGACAGCCCGCCGCCGCGCGTCGCGACCCATGCCGCGCCCTGTCCGTCGACCGCGAGGTCGTGGACGAACTCCGCGCCCAGCGCGTCGCGGCGCGTCGGGTCGGTGCGGAAGCGCTCGGCCTGGCCCGTCGTGGGGTCGAGCAGGTTGAGCCCGGCATACGTCCCCACCCACAACCGGCCCCGTGGGGCCGGCGCCAGCGCGCTGACGCTGCGCGCGCTGAGGCTCGTGGGCCGCTCGGGATCGTGCGCGAACGCGCCCGGCAGCACGCGGCCGCCCGCGACGCGGTCGAGCCCGCGATAGGTGCCGGCCCACAGCGTGCCGGAGTCGTCCTCGAGGAGGCTCAGCACGGCGTTCGAGGTGAGCCCCGCCAGCAACTGCTGGAAGCGAGGTCGGGGGGCGACTGCCTGGTCGGGAGCGATCGAGACGAGCCCGCGATTGGTCGCGATCCACAGCCGCCCGTCCCGCGCCTCCCGCAGGCGGTGCGCCGCCGGCCGGGAAGCCGTGGGCAGCGGTGAAGGTCTCGACTTGCGGCTCTGCGAAGCGGTCGGCGGGCAGGCGAACGCGATCGAGCCCCCGCTCGTGGCTGACCCAGAGCAGGCCGCGCGAGTCGAGCAGCGCGACGTGGGGGTGGCCTCCCAGCCCGCCGCCGCCGGGCCTCCAGCGCAGGGTCGTGAAGGGCTCGAGGCTGCGGTCGACGCGATGCAGTCCGGCGAAGGTGCCGACCCACAGATCGCCCCGCGCGTCCTCGAACAGCGACTGGATGTCGGCGTCGGCGAGGCTGCGGGCCCAGAGGGGGTCGTGGCGGTGGCCCAGGAACCGGGGCCGCGTGGCGCGGGCCTCGTCCGGCAGCAGTTCGAACAGCCCGCCGGGCGTGCCCAGCCACAGCGTGCCGCCGCGGTCCTCGAGCAGGCGCAACACGCGATCGTCGCCGAGAGTGCGGGCGTCGGCCGGGTCGGGGCGGAACGTCTCGAAGCCGGTCTCCGGTGACCGTCGTCGGGCGACCCCGCCACCCCAGGTGCCGACCCAGAGCGCGCCGGAGCGGTCGACGACCACGCTCCACACCTCGTCGTCGGGCAGGCTGGCGGGATCCGCGGGGTCGTGGCGGAAGCGCTCGAAGCGCAGGGGTTGCTCCGAGACCACGCGCGCCAGGCCACCCATGGTGCCGACCCAGAGGTTCCCCTCGCGGTCGACGTGCAGGGCGCGGATGCGGTCGTCCACGAGGCTCGCGGGATCGTCCTCCGAGTGGCGCAGCGACGCGAAGCGCGGCACCGCAGCCTGCGGTTCGTCGACGCGGGCGAGCCCGGCGCGGGCCGTTCCGATCCACAGGCGGCCCCGGGCGTCTTCCGCCAGGGCCACGACGTCGTCGTGGGCGAGGCTGCCCGCGTCGCGCGGGTCGTGGCGGAAGGCCTCGAAGCGGTCGAGGTCGGGGTCGTAGCGAGCGACGCCGCCGCCGCGGGTCCCGACCCACAGCCGTCCCGAGCGCGTGATCAGTACCGCCGAGACCACGTTCGAGCCGAGCCCGGGGCGTCCGGGTTCCGTCTCGCGGCGATACGCGGTCGTGCCCTGGCCGTCGAAGCGCACGACCCCTTCGGTGGTGCCGACCCACAGGAATCCCCTCGGGTCCTGGGCCACGGCCGTGACCACTTCGCCCGCGAGGCCGCTGGCGCCGATGCGCTCGAAGCGGCGCTCCGCCAGCGCAGGCTGTGCTTCGGCCGAGAGCGCCACCAGCGCCCACGTCGCGGACAGCAGTGCGGCCGGGCGGAGTCGGCGCCAGCGACCTGCCGTGGACATGCCCGACCAGTCTACAGGCCGAGTTGCTCGCGCAGCGACGGGTTCTCCGGCCGCAGGCGCCAGATCCAGGCGTCGAGCGCGTAGTGGGTCGCCTGCGGCAGCGCCAGCAGCGGGACCAGCAGCGACAGCGCTTCGGCTCCGGGGACCAGGTCGGGGCCGGGGAACAGCATCGGGTTGTCGTGCCACACGAGGCGGTCCCACGACCACTCCTCGACGAAGGCGACCAGCACCAGCGGCGCGAGGTAGAGCGCGAAGCGCCCCGGGCGGAACAGCGCGGCGACCGCGAGGCCCGGCTCGGCCGCGAAGCGGCGCTGGCCCCAGTGGTGGACGTACGCGAGGTAGGGGATGCCGTGGATGAAGACGTTGGTCGCGGTGAACGCGTAGTCGGAGTCGAAGAAGACGATGCCGCCGTGCCAGCACGCCCAGGTCGTCGCCCAGATCAGGAGCTTGCCCGGAGAAGGACGCAGGCCGCGCGCGGCGCGCCAGGCCTGGCGCAGCACGAAGGCCGCCGCGATCGCCAGGTTCGGCAGCCACAGCGCGTCGGCGAGGCCCTTCGGCAGGCCGGGGAAGAAGTCGCCCTGCAGGAACCACGCGAACGAGCGTGGCAGGTGGGCGTGCCAGTACAGCAGCGGCCACACCGTGGCCGCGTAGATCGCCGCCGCATCGAGCCAGCGGTCGAGATCCGTGAGGCCCTGCTCGCGGCGGCGGTAGAGCATCACCCAGCCGTACTGCTGGCGCACGAAGTGCCACACGGCGAGGTAGGCGAGCGCGCGCCAGAACACGCCGGGGCCCGCGGTGTGGAGCAGCACGCCGATCACCCAGGCGGCGAGCGGGATGCCGGCGTAGAGCCCGGGCCGCCGCCCGCGCTCGGCGGGGTCGAGGTAGACGCGGTACGCGGTCGACCACACGTGGGCGACGTCGACGAAGACGACGCCGGCGAAGAACAGCCACGGCGGCGCGTCGCCCCCGAGCAGCCCGGTCGCGTGGCCGAACGCCAGCAGCGCGAAGGCCAGCAGCGCCGAGCCGCCGAACGTCGCGAGGTCCCAGCGCGCGGAGACGAGCCAGGGGTTCCCCGGCCCGTGCTCCGCGCGCGCGTCCAACTACTTCTCCGCGATGCGGTACAGGTGCTTCTGCCCGCGCAGGTACAGGTCGCCTTCCGCCAGCGCCGGCGAGGCGTCGAAGCCGTCGTCGAGGCGGTTGATGGCCAGCACCTCGAAGGCCGGGCCGGCCCTCAGCACCGCGGTACCGCCGTCGCGGCCCGCGACGTAGATGCGGCCGTCCGCGGCCACCGGCGACGCGTAGACGTTGGCGACACCCTCGAGGCGCTCCGTGAAGCTGGGCTGGCCCGTCGCCGCGTCGAGCCGGGTCAGGATGCCGGAGTTGTGCTTCAGGAAGTAGAGCCCGCCCTGGTGGACGAGCGGCGACGGCACGTACGGCGTGTCGCGGTCGTGGCTCCAGGCGATGGCCGGCGGCCCGGACAGCACGCCTTTCGCGCCGCCCAGCCGGATGGCGCGCAGCGCGGTGCCGCGGAAGCCGCTCATCGCGAACAGCAGGTCGCCGGCGACGACCGGAGTCGGGATCACGTTGTACGTCATGCCCGAGGTCTCCCACAGCAGGGACCCGTCCTCGAGCGCGTAACCCGCGACCTTGTTCGTCGCCGAGACCACGACCTGCGCGCGGCCCCCGACGGTGATCACGAGCGGCGTCGACCAGGACGTGGGCTCGTCGCGCTGAGCGCGCCACTTCTCGCGGCCCGTGGCGGCGTCGAAGGCGACGACGAAGTCTTCGCCCTCGTGATCCCAGTTGACGACGAGGGTGCCAGCGTGGAGTGCGGGCGAGGCGCCTTCGCCGAACGCGTTGCGCGTCTTCATCTGGCCGAGCTGCTTCTCCCACAGCACCTTGCCCGTGGCGTCGAGGGCGAAGAGCCCGCGCGAGCCGAAGAAGGCGTAGACGCGCTGGCCGTCGGTGAGAGTCGAGCCGCCCGCGAAGCTGCCGTCCTTGTGGATGCCCTCGTGCGGCTTCTCGCGGCGCACGACCCGGCTCCAGCGGGTGGCGCCGTCCTTGCGACCCAGGGCCAGGACCGTGAACTCGAGTTCATCGCCCGCCGGGACCGCGGTGGTCAGGTACAGCGTGTCGCCCCAGATCACCGGGGTGCTCTTGCCCGCGCCGGGCAGCGCGACCTTGAAGCGGACGTTCTGCGACTCGCTCCAGGTCACGGGCGGTTTCGCGCCTGGTGCTTCACCCGTGAACAGCGGCCCGCGCCACTGCGGCCAGAAGCCCGGCCCGGACGCCTGCACCTCGCGGGCGCCGGCGAATGCCACAGCCGCGGCAGCCAGTGCCGCCGCACACGTCCAGAGTCGTCCCCTCGGCATGTCCCCTCCTACCCGGCTCCCGAGGGCTAGCCTAACCGAGTCCACGCGAGGTGCGCTGGATATGATGCGGGCGGAGGACTCGGGTGAAGCGCAGGCACGGGGAAGACCGGATGATCTCGGGGAAGCTGCGCGGCAAGGCGGCGCGGTCCGGCGCCGCGCTGGCCACCGTGCGCGTCGACGGGGCCGAGCTCGCCTGGCACCGCCGCCACGGCGGGCTCGTCGAGGGCAGCCGCGCCCAGGTCGAGTCGTTCTCGGTGTCGCTGACGCCGGGCCGCAGCCGTGAGTTGGTGCTCGACGTGACGCGAAGGGCGCCCTCCGACTGGAGCTCGCCCTCGGAGCGCGTGGTGGCGGCGATGCTCGACGCCGGCATCCGCTCGGCGCTGGCTGCGGGCTGGGACCCGGAGTCGCGCGGGCGCGCGTTCCGGCACGAGTTCGCGTTCGATTCGGGAGTCGGCGAGGACTGAACGGCTGGAACGGCGCCACAGAGGCACAGAGGCACAGAGGTTGCTCTGTGACTCTGGGGTCGGTTCTCAGCGGAAGAGCCAGGCTATCGCGCCGGCCAGGGCCAGGGCCGCCAGCACCAGCACGATCACCGCGATCAGCGCCAGGGCGAGCTGGCCGAAGGCGCCGAGGGCCGACCACGGCGCCGGCGCCCGCTCGTCCTCCGAGGCGAGCCAGCGCAGCGTCTCGGGGTCGTCGCTGGGAGGAGGAGGGTCCTGCTCCTGCGGCTCGGGCTCGTCGGTCATGCTCGCGCTCAGGAGACCAGCGAAGTGAAGGTCGCGCCGCGCGCGCGCAGCACCGCCTCGGCCGCGCGCACGCCCCAGTCCTGGGCCTCCTCGCACAGCGCCATGCCGGAGAGGTCGGTGTGGGCGAAGTGGATGCGGCCCAGCGGGCGCGCCGACTCGCGCAGCGCCTCGCCCCACAGGAACCCGGGCCGCGGGCGCGCCATCGCGTGGCCCCACAGGTAGACGTCGACGCGCTCGATCAGCGACTCGAGCCCGGGGTGAGCGCGGCGCAGGTCGCCGAGGATGCGCGCCATCCACGTCTCCCAGTTGGTCGCCAGCAACTCCTCGCGGGCCCGCCGCGGGTCGTCGTCCACCAGCGGCCAGTAGTAGGTGAAGACCGTCGCGCCGTGGTCGCCGCCGGACTGGTGGGTGGCGACGACGTAGCCGAGCGAGGGGCTGCCGTACAGCACGTTGTCCCAGCACAGCGGGTAGCCGTGGCTGCGCGGGCGGTCCGAGAGCGTGAGGTTGGCGACCATCCACGGCGTGTAGACCGTCTCTCCCAGGAAGGCCGGCGGCCGCTCCTGCCACGGGGCGATCACGCGCGCCGCGAGGAACCGCGGCAGAGCGCAGACGACGTGCTCCGCTCGGGTCAGCACGGTCTCGCCGAGGGCGGCGTCGAGCCAGGTGACGTCGACGCTCCCCTCGCGCGGCGTCACGTCGAGCACCAGCGCGCGCGTGCGCAGCCGCACGCCCGCGCGGCTCGCGAGGTGGGACACGAGGCGGCCGTTGCCCTCGGGCCAGGTCAGCACGTCGGCCGACTCGGAATCCGGGGTCGCGAGCCGCGCTGCGTAGTAGTGGATGCCGGCCCAGGCCGAGGTCTGCGCGAGCGTCGCGCCGAAGTCGTCGCGGGTGCCGTACTCGGCGAACCAGCGCAGTCGCTCCCCGCGCAGCCCCTCGCGCTCCAGCCAGTCGCCGAACGAGAGCGCGTCGAGACCCGTCCAGCGCGGGTCGGGGGAGGAGCGGCGCCGCGGCAGGTCGAACGCGCGCCGCCCCGCGGCATCGCGCTCCCCGGCGAACGCGCGCATCCGCGCCTCGAACCGGTGCAGCGCCTCCGCGTCCTCGGGCTCGATGCCGGCTCGCGGCAGCAGCCCCTCGTACCACTCGCCGCGGAAGAACACGCGCTCCTCGGGCTCGCGCACCAGCACGTCCTCGGCGTACACGGGAGCCCCGGCGGGGTCGCGGCCGGTGATCGCGCCGACCTCCTCGAGCAGGGCGACCAGCGCGCGGTTGGAAGATGGCGGCACCGGCACGTAGTGGGCGGCCCACGGGTAGGGCGACACGGGGCCCGTCCCGAAGCGCGCGGTGCCGCCCGGCGCGTCCTCCAGCTCCAGCACGGTGAAGTCGCGCAGGCCCGCGCGCTCGAACGTCCACGCCGCCGACAGCCCGGCCAGGCCCGCGCCGAGGATCGCGACCGGGATCTCCTCGCGCCGCGAAGGCAGCGGCAGCGAGCCCAGGTCCCGCAGCCGGTGGCCGAGCGCGTGGGCGCCGCCGACGATGCTGCCGGCGACGCGGCGCCCGGACGGCGTGCGGCCGACGCAGGCGCTGGCTCCCGCCGCGCCGGCCAGCGCGGCGAGCAATTGGCGGCGGGAGGGAATGGCGGCCTCGCTGCTGCTCTACTGCGCGGGCGCTGTCGCCGGCGCGATCGGCAGCAGCCGCAGGTGTCCCGCCGCGCCGCCGGCGTAGATCGTGCCGTCGGCTGCCAGTGCGATCGACTTCACGGCGTCGGCCAGCGGGTCGAACGTGGTGACCGATTTGCGCTCCTCGAGAGACCACACCCGCACGACCCGGTCGTCGCCGCCGGTGACGGCCAGCCGGCCGTCCGGCGCGACGGCGATCGCGTTGACGATTTCGCCGTGGCCGCGCAGCGACGCCAGCGGCCGGCCCAGCGGCAGCGACCACAGCTTGACGGTGCGGTCGGCCGAGACCGACGCCAGCAGCGAGCCGTCGGGCGCGATCGCGAGGCCGTGCACGTCGCCGGAGTGGCCCTTGAGCGTCGCCAGCGGCTCGCCTTCGGGCAGCCGCCACAGCCGGATCGTGCGGTCGTCGGAGCCGCTCGCCAGCAGCGTGCCGTCGGGGCTGATCGCCAGCGCGTTGCACTCGGCCCCGTGGCCCTGCAGCGCGCGCACCAGCTTGCCGTCGAGCGACCACAGCCGCACGGCGTTGTCCTGCGGCGAGCCGCAGCTCGCCAGCAGCTTGCCATCGGGCGAAGCGGCGAGCGCCTGCACGGCGCCCGGGTGAGCGGGGAACGAGCCGAGCGGCCCGCCCGCGGGCAGCGAGAAGCGCCGGATCACGCCGTCGGCGCCTCCGCTGGCCAGCGAGCCGCCCCAGAAGGCGACGGCCGTCGCCCGGTCGGGGTGGCGCAGGGCGGCGAGCGGCTGCAGGCTCGGCAGCAGCCACAGCTTGACCGCCGTGTCGAGCGAGGCCGTGGCCAGCATCCGGCCGTCGGCGGCGATCGCCATCGAGTGGATCGTGCCGGCGTGGGCGCGCACGACCGGAGGCGGGGCCTGGGCGTCGCCCGCCGCGGCGGCGAGCGCCAGGAGCAGCGTGACGACGGCGGTGCGCGCGGGCCGAAGCGTCATCTGGGTCGACCTCCTCGTGGGACTCCCCTCGATTCTCGCAACCAACCGCAACCGCGGGGAAGTCTCTTCAGTTCCAGCGCCGCCACTCTTCCTCGTAGTAGCGGACCAGCACCTGGTTGTTCAGCCGGTTGACCTCCGCGGGCAGCGGTCCCATGTCGGGCCCCAGCACGAACAACGCGCGCAGCGAGGGGCCGTCGAGCGAGCGCAGGCTGGCCAGCGCCGGCTCGGCGGGAGTCTCGAACGGCGACACGCCGCCGAGGGCGAAGCCCCACTCGCCGAACGAGGGCACCAGCGCGTGGTAGGGCCGCACGAAGAACCCGGCCGCCTCCATCGTGCGGTTGATGCACCAGAACGAGCGCCGCGCCAGCAGCGGCGAGGTGCTCTGCACGGCGGCGAGGCCGAGCTCCGGGTCGAGCCGCCGCCGCAGCAGCGCGTAGAAGTGGCTCGTGTAGAGCTTGCCGAGCGAGTGGCTGTGCGGGTCGGGGAAGTCGACGAAGGCGAGGTCGAAGAGCGAGCGCTCGTGTTGCAGCCAGATCAGCGCGTCCTCGTTGACGACCTGCACCCGCGGGTCGGACAGCGCGCCGGCGTTGAGCTCGCGCAGCATCACGTTGTCCTTCGCGAGCCGCGTCATCTCCGGGTCGAGGTCGACCAGCACGAGTTCGCGCACGCCGGCGTGCTTCAGCACCTCGCGCGCCGCCAGGCCGTCGCCGCCGCCGAGGATCAGCACGCGGCCCGCCTGCGGCCGCGCCGCGAACGCCGGCTGCACCAGCGCCTCGTGGTAACGGTACTCGTCGGCCGAGCTGAACTGGAGCTGGCCGTTCAGGAAGAGCTGGAAGTGGTGGCCCGTGCGGGTCATCACGATGCGCTGGTAGCGGGTCGACTTCGTGTACACGACGGGGTCCGCGTAGAGCCCTTCCTCCGACAGCTCCGTGAGGCGGTCCGAGTAGGCGAAGGCGGCGGTCAGGATCGCGCAGGCGACGGCGCCCTGGGCGCGCAACAGGCCCGGCGAGCCGAGCAGCGGCCGGAACAGCCAGGTCGACCACAACCCGACGACGGCGTTGAGCAGCCCCAGCAGCACGCTGGTGCGGACGAGGCCCAGCTCCGGCACCATCACGATCGGGAACAGCACCGAGGCGAACAGGGCGCCGAGGTAGTCGACCGCCAGCACCCGCGCCACCAGGTCCTTGAACTCGACGACGTCCTTCAGCAGCCGCAGCACCAGCGGGATCTCGAGCCCGACCAGGATGCCGATCACCAGCACCAGGCCGTAGAGCACCAGCCGGAACAGGTCGGGCGCCGCGCCGAAGGCGAGGAACAGGGCGGGCGCCGAGAGGCCGCCGATCAGCGCGACCGCGAACTCGACCTGCACGAAGCGGAACGCGATCCCGCGCTGCAGGTAGCCGGACAGCCAGGAGCCGATGCCCATCGCCGAGAGGTAGGCGCCGATCACGGTCGAGAACTGGGTGACCGAGTCGCCCAGCACGTAGCTGGCCAGGGTGCCGGCGACGAGCTCGTAGACGAGCCCGCAGGTGGCGATGACGAGGACGGTCAGGTAGACGGCGGGCGTGCGCAAGGTGGTGACCCCGGGCGCCGCTGCCGGCCCCGGGACGGCAGCCTCAGCCGCGGATGGCCGAGGAGATGATCAGCGACAGGCCGAGGATGAACGCGGCCAGGATCACGCCGAAGGCGACGTTCTGGTCGTGCTCGATCTCCTTCTGCATCGAGAACGGCAGCATCTTCTCGATCACCCAGAACGCCCCGCCCAGGATGGCGCAGCCGATCACCGAGTACACGATCGAGTCCACGATCGGCCGCGCGTGGGTGGCGATCCATTCGCCCATCACTTGCCTCCTCTCCAGTATGTGAACGAACGGTACCCGCCCGGCGCCTGGCGGATGTTCTGGGGGATGCGGTCCTTCTCCGCCGCGAACATCTCCCAGCCGCGCCAGGCGGCCGTGCCGTAGAGCCCGAGCACCAGCAGCGCGAACAGCGGGTAGCGCTTCTTCATTCGTCGTCGTCCTCGTCGTCGCCCGAGTGGGCGTGGTCGCTCTCCGACCAGCGCAGCGTCTCGTGGCTGGCCCGCGACAGGAACAGCAGCGCCGGCCGCAGCAGCAGCGCCAGGAAGGCCAGCACGAACTGGTACAGCCGCGGCGTCGCCCGCACGACCCGCACCGACGCGGTCGAGACCGGCGGCCGCGGCCCGTCCCAGGAGGGAGCCAGGCGCAGGGTGTAGCGACCGGCCGCCACCGAGCCGAGGTGGGCGGCCCCGCTCTGCGAGCCCTCGGTCCACGAGCCGTCCGAGTCGGAGCCGTGGTAGTAGGCGTTCTCGATGCCGAACTGCTGGACGTCGCCGGTGTCCTCGTCGATCAGCGCGGCGTCGAAGAAGACCCAGGAGTTGCTGACCGCGGAGCTGATCTCGACCTTCAGGTTGCCGCGGCCCGAGACGTCGAAGGGGCCGACGAACACTGCGGCGTCCGGGTCCTCGGCGACCTGGCCCGCCGCCGGCTTCGCCTTCAGCGCGACCTGCTCCGTCAGCACCGTCGACGAGCGGAACGAGAAGAGCAGGGCCAGCACCAGCAGTGCCGCCGCCGCCAGCATGAAGGTGGTGAAGACGGTCGGCGCGTCCTTCGCGTGCTTCCACGGCTGCACGGGCCCGACGCCCTGCGGCATCGGCAGCGGCAGGCCGGGCAGGCCGAAGGCCGCGCGCACCTGGTCGGCCTCCATGTGCTCGCCCAGGCTCCAGTTGACCTCCTTGCCGTCCTTCTCGCGCGAGAGCATCCGCGGCGGCGCGACCCAGTCGTCCGCCTGCACCTCGTCGCCCTGGGCCACCGCCCAGTAGAACTCGCCGAGCACGTGGTCGACCTTCGCCGCGCCGCCCTGGAAGTGCTTGAAGGTGTCTCCCTTGTGAACGGCGATCCCGCCCGCAGAAGCCGCCCCGCGGTCGGCGAAGACGTCGCCGCCCGTCAGCGGCGTGACGTAGACCCAGTGCCCCTTGCTCTCGACCAGCCAGCGGAAGCCGCGGCCTTCGCCGTAGAGCAGCAGTTCCTGCCACGGGTAGCGCGTGCCGTCGACCGTGACGCTGCGGATCATGGCGCCGATGACGGTCCACTCGTGGCCCTCGAAGCTGCCCTTCGTTCCGAGCGGCACGTGCGGCGTGAACGGCGGCTTCTGCAGCGTGTTGAGGATCTGCAGGTCGTTGCCGGGGTCGAGCAGCGAGCCGCACCACGGGCAGGCGATGCGCTGGGTCTCGCCACCGGCGCGCAGCTCGAGCGGGCCGCCGCACTGCGGGCAGGAGAGCGACTGGCCGCGCGCCTTCGCGCGCCGCTCCTCGCGGTCGGGCAGGCCGCGGAAGCCGAGCTCGTCGAACTGCACCTCGCGGCCGACGTAGAGCGCCTCGGCCTCCTCGCCCTGGCCGTAGTCGAGGGTGGCGAAGCCGCCGTTGGGGCCGACCAGGTCGGCGAAGTGCAGCTCCGCGCCGATCGGCGCCGCGAACGGCAGCTCGCCGGCGGCGCCCGCGAAGCGCGCGCTCCGCACCTCGGAGACGCGGAACACGCCGGGCGGCCCGAGGTCGACGACGTCGTCGGGCTGGAGCGCCGAGAACGACGGCACCGGCGGCAACGCGGCCGCGGCCATGTAGTGGTAGCGGCCCTGGGCCTCCGACAGCCAGGCCCACGACTCGCCCGGGAAGGCCATCAGCCACTCGTCCCAGGTGCCGGCGCCGTGGTCGAGCTGCAGCCGCCCGACCAGCTCGAAGGCGGGCGCCCCCTCGTAGCCGCCGCGCACGCCGAGCGCCAGCAGCGACGGGGTGGGGATCAGGCCCGCGACCTTGCCGTAGCTGGCGAGGTCGGCGCCGGCGCGGGCCACCGCGGAGCCGCAGTGGTCGCAGACCTTCAGCAGCGAGGAGCCGAGCGCGAAGACGACGGGCGCGCCGCACGACGGGCAGCGCCCCTCGTAGCCGCTCATCGCCCTAGCGCTCCCCGCGCTCCACGAGCCGCACCCGCACCTGCTGGGCGCCGACCGCCGCCGACAGCCGGTCGGCCCACGGCCACTCCTTGAGCTCGCGACAGGAGTAGAGGTTGAACGCGGCGAACGAGCGCTCGGGGAACGTGTGGCAGGCGAGGTGCGACTCGGTGAGCAACACGAGGCCGGTGATGCCGCCTTCGCCGGGGAAGACGTGCCACAGCGGCTCGCCCGCGGTCTTCAGGCCCAGCTCGCGGATCACCCGCGCGAAGAAGGCCTGCAGCTCGGGCAGCGAGCGCAGCGCGGAAGGGTCGCAGCCGTGGGCGTCGACGATCCACTCGGTGCCGAGGCCGATCGTCACGCCGGGGTGCCCTCGCTCCGGCGCGGCGCGCGCCCCGTCCACTCCGGCACCATCGCGTGCTCGAGGCCGAGCCGGTCCAGGGCGCGGCCGACCGTGTGGTTCACGACGTCGAGCACGGTGCGCGGGCGGTTGTAGAACGCGGGCATGGGAGGCAGGAGGATACCGCCCATCTCGCACAGCGCCAGCATCTGCTTCAGGTGCCCGGCGTGCAGGGGGGTCTCGCGGAACAGCACGATCAGCGGCCGGCCCTCCTTGAGGGTGACGTCGCCGGCGCGCGCGATCAGCGTGTCCGCGTGGCAGTTCGCGAGATCCGACAGCGTCTTCACGCTGCACGGGGCGACCACCATGCCCAGCGTGCGGAACGAGCCGGAGGCGATCGAGGCGCCGATGTCGCGGTTGTCGTGGACGACGTCGGCGAGCGCCTCGACCTGGGCCGGCGTGTAGTCGGTCTCCTCGACGATCGTGCGCTTGGCGGGCGTCGACAGCACCAGGTGGACCTCGAGGTCGCCGCGCGCGCGCAGCTCCTCGAGCAGGCGGATGCCGTAGAGGGCACCCGTCGAGCCGGACATTCCGACCACGACCCGGCGCCGGCTCACGACTGCCTCGCCAGCGCGCGCCGCGCCTGTGCCGCGCGGGTCAGGTACGCGGCTTCGTCGGCCACGCTCCAGCGCAGGCCCGAGGTCAGGGCCACCTGGCCCTCGCCGCCGTGCGGCGCGTCTTCCAGCACGTCCACCACCTCGGCCTCGAAACAGGCGAAGCCGGCGTCGACTTCGTCCCAGGCGTCGCGCACGCGCAGTTTCACGTAGTGCACGCTCTCGGGCTCGACCAGGGCCAGGGTGGCGACGCCCGGCTCGCGCAGGTTCGCGGCCGTGCGGCGGGCCGGCTGGACCGCCAGCCGCACCGCGTTCGGGCGCGGCGCCAGCACCTCCGCGTCCGCCAGCAGCGCGGGGTGCGGCAGTCCGGCGGCGTCGACGGTGACGAGCGCCACGGCGCGCCCGGCCGGCGGCGGGGTCGCCGCCGGACCGAAGCGCTCGAGCAGCGCAGGCGGCAGGGTGGAGCCGAGCGAGCGGGCCATCGCGCGAGTTTACGCGCGGTGCGGCCGGAGCGCCTCGCGCAGCTTCAGCAGCGCGGCGCGCATCCGGGTCTTGATCGTGCCGAGCGGTTCGCCCGTGCGCTCGGCGATCTCCACCTGGGTCAGGCCCTCGTAATAGGCGAGCTCGAGGGCGAGGCGCTGCGCGGGCGGCAGCGCGCGCAGCGCCTCGCGGACCGCGATCGCCTCGGCCGTGCGCGGCGCCTCGCCCGCGGCCGGGATCGCCTCCTCCGGCGCTTCCCGCCGTGCCACCCGCCGCCGCACCCGATCGAGCGCCCGCGAGCGCGCGATCACGGCCAGCCACGAGGTCACGCTGGCACGGGCCGGGTCGTAGCGATCGGCCTGCCGCCAGGCCTGGAGGAAGACCTCCTGCATCACCTCTTCGGCCTCGGCGCGGTCGCGCAGGATGCGCAGGCACAGCGCCAGCACCAGCCCCGCGTGGCGGTCGTAGAACTCCGCGAGCGCCGACCGGTCGCCCGCCGCGATGCGCTGGAGCAGAGGGGACATGCGCAGCCGGCATGCTAACCCGCAATCCGCGAACGGGGCGGCCCGCGTAACTAATGGGCGTGAAGCTCTGCCTTGCCGCTCTCGTGCTTCTCTGGGCGCTGCCCGCCTCCGGCCAGGAACCGTCGACCCCGCCGCCGCCGGCGGGATCCGGGGCGCCCGACACCTCGGTCACGGAGCTGCTGCCCGAGATCGGCAAGATCGGCGCCGAGGTCGGAATCTTCGGCGGCTTCTCGGAGAACCCGTACGGGATCGGGTCCGGCGCCGACTTCGGCGGCTTCATCGCGCTGCCGCTCGCGCGCGTCGGCGGCGGCAAGCTCTCGTACGAGATCCAGGTCGCGCTCTCGCTCGCGACCTCGGAGCCGTTCACGGTCACCGACTCGGTGGCCTTCGTCGCCAACCTCGCGGCCGGCGCTTCGCCGCAGGACGCGCTGGCCGGACCGCCGCGGGCGCCGTTCCCGGTCGTGCGCGCGGTGCGCACCCGCGCCCGCATCCTCCACCTCTCGCCGTTCGGCCTGCGCTGGACGTACCTCGGCTGGGACGACGCGCGGCTGCGGCCCTACCTCGGCGTCGGCGGCGACGTGCTGGTGACGATCACGAGCCAGGACCCGGTGGCCGACGAGTCGCTGCTGTTCACGGGCAGCGCTCCGTTCGACGCCCCGCTGATCGGCGGCCTGATCGCGCAGGCGCCGGAGCTCGCGGCGAAGGGCACTCCGTCCGGCCAGGGCGACCTGGCGATCGGCGGCCATGCGGCGGCGGGCCTGGAGATCCGGATCTCGAAGGGCGCGTCGTTCAACCTCGAGTACCGCTTCACGCTGGGCGAGGGCCGCAACGCGCGCCTGCACACCGCGACGGCGGGCCTCGGGCTGCACTTCTGATGGCAGCCTCGCCGCGCACGCAGTCGCGCCGCGCCGCCCTGCGCGCGGCGGCTGCGCTTCCGCTGCTGGCGGCGGTTCCCGCGGCCGCCGAGGAGTACGCGGACGCGACCGCGGTGCTCGCGGCCATCGACCGCCTCGAGGCCGAGGTCGCCGCCCGCCTGCGCACGGTCGCAGCGGCGTCGCCAGCGGCGGCAGCGCTCTCCGCCAGCCTGCTGGGCGACCAGGCGGCGTTCCGCGCCGAGCGCTCGCGGCTGCGCCGGCGGCTCGGACTCGCACCGGCGCCAGACGCGTTCGCGGCGCCCGAAGGGATCGACGCCGACCTGCCGGCCCTGCGCGCCGCGCTCGACCGGCTCGTCTACGCGCACGCCGAGGGGCTCCCCGCCGTCGACGACCCGCACGCCGTGCAGCGGCTGGCGGCCCACATGGTCGAGTGCGCACGCCACCTGACCGTGATCGACCTGTGGCTGGAGGCGGAGCGTGGCTGAGTCCCGACGCGCCGCACTGCGCCGGGTCGCGGGGCTCGCCGGCCTCTCGCTGCCCGTGGTCGACCTGCTCGGCGGCGCCCGCGTCCGCGCCTCGGAGGGTCTGGACCTCGAGATCCTCGGCGCGGCGCTGGCGCTCGAGCACCACGCGCTCGCGATCTACGAGCACGGCCTCGAGCGCGGCCTGTTCCCGCCCGGCCTGCGGGACTACGCGGTCGAGTTCCGGGGCGACCACCTCGGCCACCGCGACACCCAGGTGGCGTTGATGGAGGAGCGCGGCGGGCGCGCGCCCGAGGCGAAGCGCGACTACGGCCTCGGCCGCTTCGACACGGCGGAGCGGCTGCTCAAGGAGGCGCTCACCATCGAGGTCGTCGCCCAGGACGCCTACCTGCGGCTGATCGGCAACATCCGCACCGACGACTACCAGCTCGCCGCGGCCTTCATCCTGGTCGACGAGGTCCGCCACGCCACCGTGTGGAAGCGGGCGACGGGGGCGCGCATCTACTGAAGCCCGCGCCGCGGCTAGACTTCGCCCCGCCATGAGCTTCGCGCCCCTCGACATCGCCCGCCCCTACCTGCTCTTCCTCGGCGACGCGCCCGACGCGCTGGCCGCCAAGACCGCCCGTGGCGTCGCCCAGTTCCGCCCCGAGTGGTGCGTGGGCCAGTGGCGGCTGCCGGACTGCCAGGCCGACCTCGGCCTGCCCGAACTCGACGCGAGGGCGGCCGCGGCGCTCGGGGCGAAGACGATGATCGTCGGCGTCGCCAACGCGGGCGGCACGCTGCCCGAGCGCTGGCATCCCGCGCTGGTCGCCGCGCTCGAGCACGGGATGGACCTGGCCAGCGGCCTGCACGCGAGGCTCAGCGACCTGCCGGGCGTGGCGGACGCCGCGCGCCGGCTCGGCCGCGCGCTCCACGACGTACGCCACCCGCGCCAGGACTACCCCGTGGGCAAGGGAAGGCTGCGCCGCGGCAAGCGGCTGCTCACGGTCGGCACCGACTGCTCGGTGGGCAAGATGTACACCTCGCTCGCGCTGGAGAAGGAGATGCGGGCGCGGGGCATGAAGGCGGACTTCCGGGCGACCGGGCAGACGGGAATCCTGATCGCGGGCCGCGGCGTGTCCGTGGACGCGGTGGTCGCCGACTTCATGTCGGGCGCGATCGAGGCGATCACGCCCGACAACGAGCCCCACCACTGGGACGTCGTCGAGGGCCAGGGCTCGCTGTTCCACGCGTCCTACGCGGGGGTCAGCCTCGCCCTGCTGCACGGCGCCGCGCCGGACGCGCTGGTGCTGTGCCACGAGCCGCAGCGCCGCCACATGCGCGGCCTGCCGCACTACGCGCTGCCGGGCCTGAAGGAGTGCGCAGACGCCAACCTGGCGGCCGCGCGCCTCACCAACCGCGACGTGCGACTGGTCGGCGCCGCGCTCAACACCAGCAACCTCGACCCGGCTGAGCGCGCCGCGGCCCTCGCCGAAGCCGAAGGCGAACTCGGCGTCCCCGCGACCGACCCGATGATCACGGGCGTGTCCCGGATCGTGGACGGCCTGGAGTAGGGGGGCAGGGGTCTGCGCCGGGATTCGCTCCCGGCGCAGCCACCCGTCAGACGTCGACCGCGCTCTCGTGCCAGTTGCGGAGCAGCCAGGTGGACAGCGCCTGCAGCCCGGCGTAGATCGCGATGCCGGTGAGCGAGAGCAGCAGCAGCGCCGCGAACATCTTCGGGATCTGCAGCCGGTAGCCGGCCTCGAGCAGGCGGAAGGCGAGGCCGGTCTCGGCGCCGCCGGTGCCGGCGACGAACTCGGCGACCACCGCGCCGATCAGCGCCAGCCCGCCGCTGATGCGGAGGCCGGCCAGGAAGTGGGGCAGCGCCGAGGGCAGCCGCAGCCGCCACAGCGCCTGCGCGCGCGAGGCGCCGTAGAGCGCGAACAGGTCGACCAGGTTGCGGTCGGCGCTGCGCAGGCCCATCGCAGTGTTCGAGACGATCGGGAAGAAGGCGACCAGCCACGCGCACACGAGCAGCGCCCGCGCGGGGTCGTTCACCCAGATGATGATCAGCGGCGCGATCGACACGATCGGCGTCACCTGCAGGGCGACCGCGTAGGGGAAAAGGCTGCGCTCGATCCAGCGCGACCAGGTGAGCGCGACGGCGAGCGCCACGCCCGAGACGGTCGCCAGCGCCAGCGCCTGAAGCGTGATCGTCAGCGTGAAGCCGAGCGAGCGCAGCAGGCTGGGCCCGTCGTCGCGCAGCGCCTGCAGCACGAGCAACGGGCCCGGCAGCACGTACGGCGGGATCTCGCGGGCCCGCACCAGCGCCTCCCACGCGGCCAGGAACGCGAGGCCGACGAGCCCCGGCGACAGCCGCTCGAGCCAGCGCTTCACGCGGCCATCGCCTCCGACAGGTGCGCCGAGAGCGCGCGGCAGGCGGCGTTGTACCCGGCCGACGTGCGCAGCTCGGGCGTGCGCGGCTCGGGCAGCGCGATCGGGACGTCGGCGTGCAGCCGCCCCGGCCGCGGCCGCAGCACGACCACGCGGTTCGACAGCCAGGCCGACTCGAAGACGCTGTGGGTGACGAACAGGACCGTGAGTCCGCCTTCGGCCCACAGCGCGCGCAGGTCCTCGTTGAGGCGCAGCCGGGTGATCTCGTCGAGCGCGGCGAACGGCTCGTCGAGCAGCAGCAGCCGCGGCTCGGTGACCAGCGCGCGGGCCAGCGAGACCCGCATCCGCATCCCGCCGGAGAGCTCGCGCGGCCACGCGCCCTCGAAGCCCTGCAGACCCACCCGGCGCAGCGCGTCGCGGGCGCGGGCGCGGGCGTTGGGGGCCGCGAGCCCAGCCAGCCGCAACGGCAGCGCGGCGTTGTCGAGCGTCGTCGCCCACGGCATCAGCGTCGCGTCCTGGAACACGAAGCCGAGCTGGCCGGTCGCGCCGCCGGCCAGCCCCCGCTCGAGCGTGCCCGAGGTCGGCGCGTCGAGGCCCGCCACCATCCGCAGCAGCGTGCTCTTGCCGCAGCCGGACGGCCCCAGCAGCGACACGAACTCGCCGGCCTCCACCTCGAGGTCGAGGCCCGCCAGCGCCTCGGTCCCGTTGCGGAAGCGCTTGCCGACGCCGCGCAGCCGGAGCACGCCCTACTTCTTCGCGGCGAGCCCGAGCTTGCGGTTGACGAAGCGGGTGGTGAACGCCTGCTTCCAGTCGAGGTCCTGCGGGTAGAGGCCCTGCGCGGCCATCAGCTCGAAGAACTGCTGCCAGCGCGCATCGGTCATCGCGCCGATGCCCAGCGTCTTCGCGTCGCCGGAGTCGACGATGCCGTACTCCTTCATCCTGTCGCGGCCGAAGGCGAGCAGCTCGTCGGTCATGTCCGGGTTGTCGCGCTTGATCAGCGCGTTCGCGGGCCCCGGGTCCCCGTTCAGGTACGACTGCCAGCCCAGAATCGAGGCGTCGACGAAGGCCTGGACCAGCTCGGGTTTCTCCTCGGCCAGCTTGCGCGAGGTCTGCAGCACTGCGGCGTAGCTCGGGTAGCCGTGATCGGCCAGCAGGTGCACGACGGGCGTCGCGCCGGCCTTGCGGATGGTCAGCGGCTCGCTGGTCAGGTAGCCCTGCTGCACGGCCTGCTTGTCGGCGAGGAACGGCGCCACGTTGAAGGTGTAGGGACGGATCTGGGAATCGGTGTAGCCGAAGCGCGACTTGAGGAACAGCCAGGAGCCGACCCGGGTGTCGCTGCCGATCAGGATCGGCTTGCCCTTGAGCGCCGCCAGCGAGTCGTTGCCCTGGCCCGCGTGCGCGATCAGCACCTGGGGGTCCTTCTGGAACAGCGCCGCGACCGCGACCATCGGGATCTTCTCGCGCACGAAGTTCAGCGGGATGAAGCTGTTCGATGCCATGTTCACGTCGAGCCGGCCCGCCGCGAGCAGTTGCGCGTGGTTCACCTGCGGCCCGCCCTGGCGGATGGTCACCTCCAGGCCGCGCTGGGCGTAGAGGCCCGTGGCGAGCGCCTGGTAGAAGCCGCCGTGCTCGGCCTGGGCCTTCCAGTCCGTGCCGAACGAGAGCTTGACGGGCGCCTGGCCGAAGGCGGGGAAGGCAAGCAGGAGCGCGGCGGCGCGCAGAAAGGGCTTCATCCGGCTAGTCTAGACGGAGTCGGGGAGCCAATCCGCCGCCAGCGCGGCGGCCGTAAGTGACGACAGGGGTGGCGAGCGCTTGAGAGGGCTGTGGCGGGGAATCGAGGACGCGATGGCGCGGGCGCTGCCGCCCCTGGCGCCGGCGGCGAACGCCCGCGAGCGCCTGCTGCGCCTGGCCCGCGCGCCACGCTCGCTGGCGGAGCTGCCGCCGGGCCCCTGGGACGAGTGGGCGCCCGGGCTCCGCGCCCGCGTGGTCGAGGAGGAGCCGACGGGCGTGCGCTCGGTCCTGGTGCGCGGCCTGCCGGGAGTCGTGGTGCCGCGACACCGCCACCTCGGCGACGAGGACATCCTGGTCCTGCGCGGCGCCCTGCGCGACGGCCGCGCGGTGTACCGGCCGGGCGACCTGTGCCACAGCGCGCCGGGCTCGGTCCACTCGGAAGAAGTGGTCGGCGACGAGGAGTGCGTCTGCTTCGTCGTCTACTACGGCGGCCACGAGCCGGCCTGAGTCGCAGCGGCCGGCGCAACACCGCGAGCGCAATGACTCCGCGATGGGCTCGACGCGTCGTCCTCGTCGGCGCGAGCCTGTTCGTCGCCGCGGTCGTGGTCGAACTCGCCACCTGGGCGACGTTCCGCTGGCCGCTCGCCTGGCGCGGGCGCGCGCCCGAGCGGGTGGAGCGGCAGCTGCTGCGCTATCACGCGGGCTTCCTGGCGGCCGCCCCGATCCAGTTGCGGCCGGAGTGCGCCGAGCCCGATCCCGAACTGCTCTATCGACTGCGGCCAGGCACCTGTCGCTTCGACGGCGACGAGTTCGACACCACCGTGCGGGTCAGCCGCCGCCACCTGCGCGAGGACGACGAACTCTCGGCGGCCGAGCTGGTCGTGCTCGGCGACTCCTTCGCGCTCGGCTGGGGCGTGGAGCGCGAGCAGGCCTTTCCGGCACTCGCCGCCGCCGATCTCGGCGCCCGTGCCGTCGTCGCCGCCGGCTCCTCCTACGGCACCGTTCGCGAACTGCTCCTGCTGCGCCGCCTGGCGCTCGCCGACTTCGCGCAGGTCGTGATCCAGTACCATGCCAACGACCTGCGAGAGAACCGCGCCTTCGCCGCTGCCGGCAGGCACCGGCCCGCGCCGCCCGCGGAGTACCAGCGATGGGTCGAAATCACCCGCCGAATCCACGAGAAGGTCGTGCTGCGCCGGGCGCGCCACTGGTTCGCGCTCGCGTGGTCCGACCTCGCGGGTGCGCCGCCGCCGATCGAGCCGCCAGCCGGTCCCGCCGAGCACGCGCGGCTGCTGCTCGTCGTGCTGGAGGCGTTCGCCTCCGACCTGCGCGGACGGCCCGTGCTGGTCCTGTCCGAGGGGCTGGGGCCGGACGAGTCCCGCTTCGTGGCTGCCCTGCAAACTGCGCCGCCTGCGCCCGGCCTGGGTCCCATCCGCGCGATCGACGTCGGCAGCCACCTCGGCCCCGGTCACACGTTCGCGCTCGACCCCCACTGGAACGTCGCCGGCCACGCCGTGGCGGCGTCGCGGGTGGCCGCAGAACTGCGGCGGTGGCACGTTGCAGGGCGCTGACCCCGCGTCCGCAACCGTCAAGCCCATCGAGCCGGCCCGTGCAGTCGGCCGCGACCTGGCCGTCGTGGCCGTCCTCTTCGCCCTGGTCGAAACCGCCGCCGCCTTCGTGACCGGCAGCCATCCCGCTGCCGACGCGCTGTGGATCACCGTCCTGTCCGCCGGCTTCGTGCTCGCCGCCGGTGGCGCCGGCGTCACCCTGGTCGCCTCGGTCGCGCCCGTCCGCTTGCCACGCGCGGCCTTGCAGGGCGTGATCCTGCTCCCGCCGCTCCTCCTCGTTGCGGCCCGCTGGCCCTGGGCCGGCGTCCTGCTCCCTTTCGCGGCCTGGCCGCTGTGGCGGCGGCCGTCGGGCCTGGCGCCGTGGAGTCTCGCCGCGCTGGCCAGCGGGTCGCTGGCAGCGGGAGCCGCCGCGGTCACCGCATTCCGCGTTCCGTGGGCCCTCGTCGGCCGTCAAGGCGCGGCGCTGACCGCGTTGCTGTGCTGTGTCGCGGGCATCGCCGGCGCCGTCGCGATCCGCCGGGTGGCCCCGCGCGCCGCGGGGGCGACGCAGATCGCGTCCGGGGCGACGCTGGCCATCGTGCTGCTGGCGTCGGCGCTTGGAAACGTCGCGCCGCGCATCCCCCTGGGGACGCCCGGGCAGCCCGGAGCTTCGGCGCCCAACGTGCTGCTGGTCGTGATGGACACGGTTCGCCGCGACCGGACGTCGCTGCACGGATACGCGCGCGAGACCACGCCGACGCTCGAGCGGATCGCACGGCGGGCCGTGGTCTTCGACCGTGCGGTCGCATCGGGGCACTACTCGCTGGCGTCGCACGCTTCGATGCTGACGGGACTGCGGCCGAGCCAGCACGGCGCCCACCTCGGGCACGCCGGGACCGGCCACCTGGGGTTGCTCCCCGACGTTCCTTCACTGCCGCTGTCGCTCGCAGCGCGTGGCTACCGCACCGCGGGCTTCTCCGCGAACCACCCGCTGTTCGCCGCGTGGACGGGCCTGCCGCGCGTGATGCCCGGCGTCGCCGCCGGGCCGCTCCGCGCCTGCGGCTACGCGCCGTCAGCCGTCGCCTTGTGGCACCGGCTCGGAGGCGACGGGAGCTTCCCGTGCCACCGGACGTGGCCCGCGTCGACGGTGACGGATGCCGCCCTCGAGTTCGCCGCTGCCGCAGGTCCGGCCCCGTGGTTCCTGTTCCTCAACTACTTCGACGCCCACGCGCCCTACGACTCGCCGGCTGCCTTCCGGCGCCGGCTGCCCTGGCCGCCTCGGGGCGCCGGCGCCACGGAGGACTACGACGCTGCGCTGGCCCACGTGGACGCCGAACTCGGCCGGCTGCTCGCCGGCCTCGAGCGCCTCGGCGTGCTGACCGACACGCTGCTCGTCGTCACCTCGGACCACGGGGAGTTGCTGGGCGAGGAGGGCCTGGGCGGTCACCCGCCGCTGCCGCGCGAGGAACTGCTGGCCGTCCCGCTGCTCGTTGCGTTGCCCGGACAGGAGCGGCGCGTCGACGCGTCGGTTCGGGTCGCCCATCACCACATCCCGCGGCTGGTCGAGACAGGACTCGCGGGAGGCGACCCCGAGCGCCTCGCTGCGGCCGTCGGAGACACCGAACCGGGTCCGTTTTCCGAGTTGTGGACCCAGGCGCCGCGCGACGCGGGCTGGAGGATCACCCGCGTCGCCTACGCAGGCAGCCTGAAGCTGGTGGAGCGCGTGGACGGCACGGCCGACCTCTACGATCTGGCCGCGGCGGGCGACCGGCAGCCGCTGCCCGCAGAGGTCGCCCGCCCGAGCATCGAGGAGATGCGGGCGCGGCTTCCGGCGCTCGTCTCGCCACCGCCGCGCCCCGGGGCCACCGCCGAGCCCGCACAGATCGAGGCGTTGCGGGCGCTCGGCTACCTCGGGCGCGAGGCGATCTGGCGCCCGCCGTCGCCCTCAATGACGGTTCGCCTGGCCCACGGCCGGCCGCCTCCAGCAGAACGCGGGCGCGATCGGCCCAGTTCGCCTTCAGGGCGATCTCCTGCCCCTTCTTCATCAGCGGGCGGCGTCGTTCGGGGTCGGCCAGGAAGTGGTGGATCAACTCGTGCAGTTCGGCGGGAGAGCGGTACTGCGGCACCGCGTCGCCGAACACCTCGTCGAGCCCGGGGTTCGCGTCGGAGATGCAGAACCCGCCGCTCGCGAGCACGTCGTAGACGCGCGGGTTGACGATGCCGCAGGCGGCCATCGAGGGCAGGTGGTCGTTGAGGCAGATCGTGCTGCCCGCGTAGAGGGACGGCAGTTCGTGGTACTCGAGGCAGTCCCCTTGCCAGGCGTTCGCGGGGAGGGCCTCGTAGCCCGCGCCCCACACGGCGAGCGGGAAGTCCGGCGTGCCGATGTCTTCCAGCACCGCGCGCCGGCCGTCGACGCGGGCGTTGCCGACGAACACGACCGAGTGGCGGGTCACGGCGTCGGTCACAGGGCGCGCAGCCGTCGCCAGCTCGAGGACGGAGGCCGGCCGGCCGAGCGCCCGCACCCGCTCGGCCATCGCCCGCGAGGCGCAGAAGACGTGGTCGTAGGACGCGAGGGAGGCGGAGGTCACCGTCTCCGGGTGGCTGTGGACCCAGAGGATCCTGAACGCCCGGCGCGGCAGATCGACGGCGCGCCCGTGGAGGTGGATCACGACGTCGGGATCGACGTCGGTGACGATGCAACCGGCACGGCCGAGGGCCACGAGCAGCCCGTGGCGCAACCAGGTGTCGCCCAGCCTCAGGCGGCGGTACTGGTCGGGGTCGTCGTCGCCCCACGCGCGGACCGAGACGCGGATCCCTTCGACCATGTGGCGGCGCAGCGGCTCGCGGGTCTCGAGCACGCCCGGCCGTGCGACCCGCGCCAGGGCCAGCGCCGCGCGCTGGGCCGCCGACGGCCGGCGGGCCAGCAGCGCCGCCTCGAGGTACCGCACCAGGTGCGCCTTCAGGCCCGCCATCGCCGCGCGACGATACAGGCGCGACGCGAGCGGGTTCAAGGTGCCCTGCCGCTAGACTCGCGCAGTGACCTCGAGCAGCGGCCCCGGCGACCGACTCGGCGGGGGGCTCGGCGCGGCGGGGGTCGCGCGCGGCGGGCTGCTCGTCGTGCAGGTCGCCACGGCCATCGCGATGTCGCGCTTGCTGGCCCCGGCGGATTTCGGCGCCTTCGCGATGGTCTCCGTGTTCGGCGCCTGCGCGGTGCTGCTCGCGAGCCTCGGTCTCAGGCCCGCCCTGGTCCACCTCCCCGAGCTGCACGAGGGCGACGTGCGCGCGGCGCTGGCCCTGAGCTTCGCGGTCGGCGGCTCGCTCGGCGCCCTCTTCGTGCTCGGGGCGCCGCTGCTGGCGGCCTTCTACGGCCAGCCCGCGCTGATCCCCCTGGCGCGCATCCAGGGGGTCGCGATCCTGGCCTGGACGGCGGGCGACGTGCCGCGCGCCCTGCTCGCGCGCCGGCTGGCGATCGGCGTGCTGCTGCGCCACGAGTTGTGGTCGGCGCTCGCTGCGGCCGCCGTGTGCCTGCCGCTTGCGGCGGCCGGCGCCGGCGCCGTCGCCCTGGCCACCCTCAGCCTCGTGACGGGCCTCGCCAGCACCGTGCTGGCGGTGTTCGCCGCGCGGGCCCCGCTGGTGCCCGCGCTCGAGCCCTCGGCCTGTCGCCGGCTGCTCGCGAATGCACTGCCCGCCACGGGTCTCGACCAGCTCACCTACTGGTCCCGCAACCTCGACAACCTGCTGATCGGGAAGCTGGCCGGGGAGCAGGCGCTGGGACTCTACAGCCGCGCGTTCCAGGTGATGCTGCAGCCGCTGTGGCAGGTCTCGGGGCTGGTCTCGGCCTTCCTGTTCCCGATTCTCGCGCGCCAGCAGCACTGCCCCGAGCTAGCGCGGGCCACCTACCTCGCCGCCCAGCGGCTGCTGGCCACGCTCGCGTTGCCCGTGTTGATCGGATCGATGGCGACCGCCGGCGACCTCGTGCCTGCCGTACTCGGCGACGCCTGGATGGCGATGGTGCCGATCCTCGAACTGCTGCTGCTGGCGGGAGTGGTGCAGGTGCCGATGATGCTGGTCGGGCCCGCCTGCGCCGCGCACGGCAGGAACGCGCTCCTGTTGCGCTGGGGGCTGGTCAGCGGTCCCGTGACGATGCTGGCGCTGGCCGCGGGCGCCAGCTTCCGCAGTGCCGAGGCCGTCGCCGCGAGCTACCTCGCGGCCCAGGCGTTGCTCTGTGCGCCGACCGTGCGGCTGGCCTGTCGCACGCTCGGCCTCGGCCCGCGCGACGTCGCCCGGGCGATCGCCCCGGCCCTCGCCGCGGCGCTCGCCATGGGCCTCGTCGTCGCCGGCCTCGAGGTCGTGCTCGCGTCGCTTCCGCGGCTCGAGAGGCTCGCACTGTGCGTCGGGGCCGGGGCCCTCGCCTACGGCCTGCTTGCCGCACGCGCCGGGCTGATCTCGAGCGCCCGCTGGCCTCTCTCGGCGGACGGGGCGGCGATCGGATAGCATTCGCGTCTTTCCCCTCCCGGCGGGGACCCGGTCGCCCGCCCCGAAGTCGACGCATTGAGATTCACTGTCGTCATACCCCTTCACGAGAAGGCGCCCTGGGTCGAGCGCTGCCTCGACTCCGTCGCCGCCCAGACCTGCCGCGACTTCGAGGTCGTCGTCGTCGACGACGGGTCGACGGACGGCGGAGGCGCGCTCGTTGCGAACCGTCGTGACCTGCGCATTCGCGTCGTGCGGCAGGACAACCTCGGCGAAGGCGCGGCCCGCAACCGCGGCCTGGCCGAAGCCACCAGCGAGTGGGTCGCCCTGCTCGACGCCGACGACGAGTGGCTGCCCAGTTTCCTCGAGGAAGCGGCTGCCGCGGTGGAGCGCGACCCGGCGCTCGTGGCGATCTTCACCAACGTCGTCGAGGCCGACACCGGGCGCCAGCTCCTGCAGCGTCCGGCTGCCGGCCGCGTGGGCGACTACTTCGCCCTCGCGCTGCGCAACCGGGGGTTCGGGATGACGGCCTCGAGCACCGTGGCGCGGCGCGAGGCCCTGTTGCGCGCCGGCGGCTTCCGGGTCGGCGTCGAGAGCGGGGCGGACCTGGACGCGTGGGCGCGGCTCGCCTGGAGCGGCCCGGTGGGGTGCGTCCCGACCCCGCTCGCGATCTACCACCAGGGACTGCCCGGGAGCGCGACCATGCGGGCCCGGCGGGCGCGACCCGAGTTCCCGGCAGTGGCCCGCAGCCACCGCGAGTGGCAGGCGGCAGGGCGCATCCCGGCCGGCCTGCGGGAGACGAGCGCCCGCTTCGTCGACCGGCTGGTCCTCGATCACGCGGCCGCGCTCGTCAACTGCGGGGCGAGTGCCGACGCTCGCCGGGTGCTGCTCGGGCCCGACGTCCCGCGCTGGTCCCTCCGCCGCGCACTGCTGCTGCTGCGCTCGCTGCTGCCGCGTTCCCTGCAGGCGTCGCTGCGGCGCCGGCTGGGCCGCCTGGGCCGCCACGAGCTCCCGGCGTGAACGCGCTGCCGTCGCTGCTCTGGCTGATCGACCCGCAACCGCAGTTCGGGCTGCGGCACGGGGCGGCGCTGCGCCACTTCGGGCTCGGCGGCGAGTGGATCGCGAGAGGGGGCGAGGCGCACTTCGCGTTCGCCTCCGCCGGGCCGGAAGCAGACGAGGCCAGCGCGGCATTCCTGGCCGAGCAGTGCCGCCAGGGGCGAGCCAGCAGCGTTTCGGTCCTGCGCTACGCCCCCACGCGCTGGCGGAGACGGTTGGCTCACGGGCTGGTCCATCCCGTCCTGACTCGCCGGGTGTTGCGCGCAGCGCAGGCCGAGGTGCTCGCGCAGGTCGAGGCCCTCCTGCGGCGGCACCGTGTCGACGTGGTGCTGGCCGGGGATCGCCGTTTCCTGTTCCTCGTCACGGCGCTCGCCGAGCGGGTGCCGGTCGTCGTCGACTGGATCGACTCGAACGCGCTCCACGCGTTGCGGGAGGCGCGTCACGCCTGGGGCCGGCGGGCGTGGGGGAGCCTGCCCGGCGCGACCTGGCGCCTCGTGCACTCGGCGCTGCAGGAGCGTCACTACGGCCGGCGCGCGGTGGCGGCGTTCGCGGCCTCGGCGGTGGATCGCGACGTGCTCGCCCGCCTCGCAGGGAGCCGCCCGGGGTGCCAACTCGTCGAGAACGGTCTTCACCCGGCCCCGGGCCCGGTCGCGGCCGAGGTGAAGCAGGCCGGACGGCTCGTGTTCAGCGGCACGATGGACTACCCGCCGAACCACGAGGCGGCCGTCTGGTTCGTCGATCGCGTGCTGCCCCTGGTCCGCCGCCACCGTCCCGAAGCGCACTTCGTCGTCGCGGGACAGCGGCCGCTCCCGGAGCTGCTGCGGCGAGCCGGACCCGCCGTGACGGTCACGGGCGCGGTCCCGGATCTGCGCGCCGAGCTGGCGACGGGCGCGCTCTTCGTCGCCCCGCTCGTCTCCGGAAGCGGATTCCGGAACAAGGTCGTCGAGGCGCTCGCGGCCGGGACGTTCGTGGCCGGGACCCCGCTCGCGCTCGAGTTCCTGCCCGAGCGGCTGCGCGTCCAGCTGCTGGTGGGCGACGGGGCCGGCGCCCTCGCCGACCGCGTGCTCGAGTTCTTCGCCGCGCCTGCCGATTTCGAGGCGCGGCTCCCGGCCCTGCAGGCCGTCCTGGCCACCGAGTACACCTGGCCGCGCCGGGCGGACGAACTGCGCAACGTCGTGACCGCCGCGATCGCCCGTCGGCCGAACCGACCCGTGCCGGCGTGGGGCGCGGCGGCGCTCGCCCTGTGAGCCGCCCCGTGGACGCCGCACGCCGGCTCGCCTCGCGCGTCCTCGGCCGACCCGACGAGCGGCGACTGCGCCTGGCCTTCGTCGGCTGCGGCGAACACGCGACGACCAACCTGTACCCGTGCCTGCCCCAGCTCCCGGTCGAGCTGGTCGCCGTCTGTGCCCGTCGCCAGGAGCGGGCGGCCGCCGCGGCCCGCCGCTTCGGCGCCGCCGCCGCGTACGACGACTTCGCCGCGCTCTTCGAGCGCGAGACGCTCGACGCGGTGCTGGTCAGCGTCGGCGCCCGCGAGCACTTCCGCATCTGTGCGGCCGCCCTCGAGCGCGGCCTGCACGTGTTCGTGGAGAAGCCGGCCACGCGCACGCGGGAGGAGGCGCTGGAACTGCAGGAGCTGGCTCGACGAGCAGGGCGGCACGTGATGGTCGGCTTCCAGAAGCGCCACGCACCCGCGTACCGGCGGGCCCGCGAGATATCCAGCACTCCCGGCTTCGGGCCGCTCGCCGCGATCGACGCGCGGCTGAGCGTCGGTCCGTTCGCGGGGCAAGGCGAGTTCCTGCGCGAGGTGGCGATCCACGCCCTCGACCTGCTGCGCTTCTTCGCGGGCGACGTGGCCCGCCTCGGCGTCGAGCGCCACGCGGGCCCGCGGCCCGACCGGTTCACGCTGGCGATCGCCGCGTCCTTCCGCTCCGGCGCCGTCGGCTCGCTGCTGCTGTCCACGGAGCAGTCTTGGCGCGCCCACAACGAGCGCTTCGAGCTCAGCGGCGGAGGCGAAGCCGTCGTCGTCGACAACCTGGTGTCGCTGCGCCACTACCGCCGCCCCGATCCGGCCGAGGCCTTCGCCGGGCCCGGCCACGGGTTCTGGGAACCCAACTTCACGGTGCCGGTCGCGCGCAACCAGTCGCTGCACCTGAACGGTTTCGCCCCGGAACTGGAGCACTTCGTCCTGAGCGTGCTGGGCGGCAGGGCGCCGGAACCCGGGCTCGGCGAGTTCGCGGCGGCGCTGGAGCTGGTCGAAGCGCTGGACTCTCGGCCGGGGGCGCGATCCTGAGCCTCGGCGACCGGGTCCGATCGCTGGTGCCGGGGGACGTGCGCGACACGCTCGCGGTCAGCCGGCTCTCGCTGCACGACCTGCGGCAGCGGCGCGTGCGCACGGTGCAGGTGTACGCCACCAACCGATGCAACTCGCGCTGCCTCCACTGCTACGTGTGGCAGTACAAGGACGGCGTCGACCTGCCGGTCGCCGTCGTCGAGGGGTTGCTGCGCGCGAACAGCATCGAGCCGGACGCCGACTTCTGCGTCGAAGGCGGCGAGATCACCCTCCACCCCGAGCGCCACGCGGTGCTCGCGGCCTTCGAGGGACGGCGCACCTGCGTGGTGACCAACGGCCTGCTCACCGATCGCGCCGTGGAGCTGGCCCGGCGGGCGCCGTTCGCGACGCTGATGGTGTCGCTCGACGGCTCGCCTTCGACCTATGCCCGGCTGCGGGGCGTCGACTCCCACGCCCGGGTCGTCGAGACCATCCGCCAGGCCCGCGAGCTGGTCCGCGTCGTCGTCAACTTCACGTTCACCCCGTGGAACGGAGCCGACGACTACCGCCACGTCGCCGACACCTGCGGGGAACTCGGCGTGGAGCTGGCGATGCCCGGCGTCTACACGCCGCAGCCCTACTTCCGCACGGTCGAGCCGCCGGCGCCGATCGCCGGCAAGCACGAGGCGGTGCCGACCCGCGACCGCCACCAGCGCCGCTACCTGGACCTGCACGACCGCTGGCTGCGCGGCGAGAAGCGGCTGCCGTGCTTCTCGATCTTCCGCAGCGCACTCGTGTATCCCGAAGGCGACGTGTACTTCTGCCACCAGCGCAAGGCGCTGCTCGGCAACCTGCACCAGCGCCCGTTCGACGCGATCTGGCGCGCGCCCGAGTCGCGCGCCGCGCAGGACGCGTTCCTGCACTGCAACGACTGCTGGTGCGCTCCGCACCGACTGCAGGACGTCTACGCGGAGCCGCTGGGCCGTGTGGTGATGCTGGGACGCCGCATGCGCGAGCGCCTCGGCGGGCGGTGAGGCGGTGAGGTCCTGAAGCGGTTCGGCGCCGCCGCGATCCTGGTCGGCCTGGTCGTGCTCCACGCGAGCGCGGTGCCGCTCACCTTCGTCGACGACGCCTGGATCTCGTTCCGCTACGCGTGGAACCTGGTGCAGGGGCACGGGCTCATGTTCCACCCCACCGCGCCGCCGGTCGAGGGCTACTCCAACCTGACCTGGGTGCTCGCCGCGGCCGGCGTGCTGGGGCTGGGGCTTCCGCTGGAGGCGGGGCTGAAGGTCCTGGCCATCGCAGTGCAGTCCGCCACCGTCCTGCTGCTCGTCCGCACCCTGCGCGAGTCGGGGGCCGCGCCCGCTGCTGCGGTCGCTGCCGCCGGCCTGCTGGCTGCGCAGACGGCGTGGGTCGTGCCGCTGCTGAACGGCCTCGAGGGGCCGCTGTTCTCGCTGCTGTTGCTGCTGGCCGTGCGTGGCCTGGGACGTTGCCTGCGGGAGCCGGGGTGGCGTCACGGCGCCTTCGCCGGCGCCGCCGGTGTGCTGCTGGCGGCGACCCGGCCCGAGGGCGCGCTGGTGTTCGGCGCGCTCCTCGCCGCGGCAGCGGTGCTGACGGTCGCGGCCGCGACCGCCGCTGCCCGCCGGCTCACGCCAGCGGCCCTCGTCTTCGCGGCCGGGCTCGCGACGCTGGCGGCCTGGCGCCTCGCAACGTACGACAGCCTGGTGCCCAACGCGGTGGTCGCCAAGCTGGGGAGCGCAGGCGCGATTGCGGAGCGCTTCGCCTTCGCCCGCTACGGCAACGGGCTGCGCTACGCCGCTGGCTTCGTCGCCGCGACCTGGCCGCTGTGGGTGGCCGTCGTGGCCGGTGCCGCGGTCCGCTGGCTCGCTCCTGCCCGCCTGCCGGCGGCCACGACGAGCCTGCTGGCCCTGTCGGGCGCCGGCCTCGGCGCAGGACTGGCGGTCGTGCTGGCGAACAACGGCGACTGGATGACGCACCACCGCCTGCTGGCGCCCTACGTCCCGCTGGTCGTGCTCGCGGGCGCGCTGCTCGCGCCGATCGGGCGGCCGCCGACCGCCGCCGGGCTCGCGGGAGTCCTGGCCCTCGCCTCGATCGCGCCCCGCGACCTCGAGCGGCCGGCACTGCACAACCTCTTCGCTCCGAGCCGGTGGCCCGGCGAGGTGCAGACCTGCCGCCTGGGTCGCGAACTCGAGGGGGCGACGGCCAGCCCCGAGGGCCTGGTCGTGGCCTCGGAGCTGCTCGGCGTGTTCGGCTACTGCGCTCCGCGGCTGGCGGTGCGGGACCTCAACGGGCTGACCGACGCGGCGATCGCGCGCAGCGAGCCCTCGGGCGGCGTGTGGGGCCGCAAGACGCGCCCGGCGACGCTCGCGGCGCTGCGACCCGACGCGCTGCTGATCAACGACCTGTCTTACTGGAGGCGGCTGCAGCGCGAATCGCCGTGGTTCAACGCCGAGCTCGTCGTGCTGGCCTGCGACGAACTGCTCGCCAACCGGCTCTACGCCTTCGTCCGGCGCGACTCGCCGCTGGCTGCGCCGGGGCGCATCGCGCTGTGCGAAGGGCCGCGCCTCGAGCCGGCCCGTGCCTTCGGCCAGGCGAGCTGCCTGCGCCCCGACTGGCCCTACGACTTCCCGCGCTCGTGCGAGGTGCGATGAGGCCAAGAGCATTCGTGGTTCTCGGGGCAGCCGCCGCGCTGGCGCTGGGCCTGGCTGTGCTGGCCCGCGCCTCGGGGACTGCCGTGTGGGACGACGCCTTCATCGCCGTGCGTTACGCCGACCGGCTGCTCGCCGAGGGCAGGCTGGCCTGGCAACCCGGAGGAGGGCCGACCTGGGGGCTGACCGCGCCGCTGTCGCTGCTGGCGCTGGTGCCGGCCCGGCTGCTGTGTGGCGGGAGCGCCGCCGCGGCCGCGCAGCTCGCCAGCTTCGCGTGCGGAATCGCGCTGCTCCCGGTGCTGATCTCGCTGGCGAAGCAGGCGACCCGCGACCATCCGGCCGCGCGGGGTCCCGCGCTCGGCGTGCTGCTCGTCGCCCTCGGGCTCGCCGCCCCGCGCCTCGCCGAGCACATGGCGAGCGGCATGGACACGACGTTCGCGATGCTGTGGGGTGCGCTGCTGCTGCTCGCGCACCTGCGAGCGGATTCCGCGCGCGGGGAGGCGCTGGTGGCGTTGCTCGGCGGGCTCGCGTTCTTCGCGCGGCCGGAGCTGGCGCTGCCGGCGCTCGCGCTCGGGGCTGCACGTGCAGTGACCGGGCCGGTCACCGCGCGCCGCCGCGCCGCGCTGGGCCTCGTCGCGGCCATCGCGATCCTGGCCGCGGGCCTGGCGGTCGCTGCGGCGAGTCTCGGGGCCCCGCTGCCGCTACCGTTCTTCGCCAAGGCCACACCGCTCTACGGTGCGACGATCCACGAGCGCTACGCGGGGGTCGGCGCCCGCGAACTCGCGGCCTACCTGCGCACGCTGGCACCGCTGCCGCTCGCCATCCTGGCAGGAGCCCTCGCGGCCGCCCGTGGGCACGGGCGTCGCCTCGACGCGGTCGAGGTCGGGCTGCTGCTCGCCGCGTCCGCGCACCTCGCCTGGCACGCGCTGCTGGTGCTGCCCGTGATGCACTACTCACAGCGCTTCCAGTTTCCGACGCTGCCTGCGCTCGTCTACTTGTCGGCGCGCGGCGTCGTCCGCATCCTCGAGGCCTGGCCGCCGCGTCCCGCGCCGGCGCTCGCGCTGACGCTCGCGGGCCTCGCCGCGGTCGGCGTGCGGGCCGTGCCCGAAGCGCGGGCTCTGGCACGCTCGATCGAGCGCGGCGCCTTCGGGCAGTTCGAACTCCGGGAATCGGGCCGCCTGGCCGGCTGGGACCGCCACTGGCCAGGGCTCGTCGGGCTGAGCCGGCTTCGCGGGCCGCTGTCCGTCGCGACGACGGAGGTCGGCTATCCCGCAGTCCTGCTGCCGCAGGGCATCGTGCTCGACCTCGCCGGTCTCAACGAGACCGACGTGGCGCTCCGGCGGGTGACACCCGCCGGCCTCATCGCACGCGAGCGGCCTGACCTCGTCTACCTGCCCAACCCGGACTACCGCGAGATGCGGACGGCGATCCTCGCCGACGCCGGCTTCGTCCGCGATTACGAGCTGGTCGGGAGTGCCGGCGCGGCGATCCGGCGGGAAGGGGCGCGGCGCGACGCCGTGCGGGCGGCGCTGGCGGCGGAGGGCTGGCGGTGAAGCGGCGGCTGCGCCTGGCCGCCGAGCGGCTGCAGGCGATCGCGCTCGCGAACGCGCCCGGGCTCGACCGCGTCCTGCCCTACGCGCCGCGCAGCGCCACGCTGCACGCCACGGACAACTGCTTCTTCCGCTGCGTGATGTGCGACCAGTGGCGCGAGCACAAGTCGGGCGAGCTGACGACGGACGAGTGGAAGGACGTCGCCCGGCAACTGCGCGAGCTCGGCGTCGAGCACGTCTCGTTCGCCGGCGGCGAGCCGTTCATGCGCAAGGACCTGCTCGAGCTGATCGAGCACCTCGGCGGGCTCGGCTTCAGCTCGTCGCTGATCACCAACGGCTTCGTCGTCGACCGCGCGCGTCTCGAGCGGGCCGTGGCGGGAGGGCTGCGCGCGGTCGGGCTCTCGGTCGATGCCGTTGGCGCCGAGTTCGACCGCATCCGCGGCATCGCCGGCGGCTTCGAGCGGCTGCTGCTCGCCTGCGAGCCGCTCTCCGCCCTGAAGGCCGCGGGCCGGCTCGAGGTCCACGTCTACTTCACGCTGATGCGGCCGACGCTCGGCGCCGTGCCCGACGTGCTCGCGCTGGCCCGCCGCTTCGGCTTCCCGCTGGTCGTGAACCTGTTCGACCACACGCCCTACTTCTTCCGCGGCCTCGCCGCGCGCCGCCACGAGTACTGGATCGATCCGCGCGATCCCGCGCTCGCCGAGGCGCAGGCCTTCCTGGCCGGCGAGAAGGCGAAGGACCCGCAGTCCGTCTACCACACGGCCGGCGAGATCGCCTGGTTCCGCGACTATTTCGTCGATCCCGTGCAGCCGTCGCTGCCATGCGTGGTGTCGCAGCAGCGGCTCGGCATCGATTCGCGGGGCGACGTCCACGGCGGCTGCTGGTCGCTCGGCACCTTCGGCAACGTGCGCGAGCGCCGGCTGCGCGAGATCGTGGGCTCGCAGCGCTACCGCGAGGCCCACCGCGCGATGCTGCGCAAGCAGTGCCCGGGCTGCTCGTGCGGCTACTCGGGCAACCTGCGCCCGTCGCTGCGGCACGGGGGGCGCGAGCTGGCGGCGCGGCTGCTGCCGGCACTGGGGCGGGGGGCCGGCGCCGGCCGCTGAGCCGGCGCAGCGTGGCGCGGCGAGGGCAGCAGCCCGTGCTGGAGCAGGAAGTCGGCGAGCGCCGCGCCGATCACCCGGTTGCCCTCGGGGTTCGGGTGGAAGTCGAGCGGCGCGAGGTGCAGCACCTCCTCGCCGCGCGAGCGCAGCGCCGCCGTCAGGTCCAGGAACGGCACCCCGGCCGCTGCGGAGTGGCCCTGCAGGCGGCGGGGAACCGGCGCCGGCAGTGACGGGTCGTAGACCTCCGCGTACGAGGGGAAGTAGGCGAACACGGGCTGCATCCCGTGACGGCGCGCGTGCGCCACGAAGGCGTCCCAGGCCCCCAGGTAGCGGACGAGCTGCCGCTCGAGGGCGCCGGGCAGCGGGTCGGCGAGCAGTTGCGCGTCGGCCTCGCGGTGGACGTCGAGGAAGCGCCGCACGTTGGCAGCGAAGTCGCGGCCGCCGGCGATGACGTAGCGGTCCGCGCCCGGCCCGGCCGCCCTGCCGGTCGTGCGGGCCGCCCACGTCGACGAGCCGGAACGGAGCCACGCGTCGAACGCCCACTCGCCGAGCGCGGTCTCGATCAGCACCGCGCGCGTGATCGCCTGGCGCAGCCCGTGGTCGGCCAGCCGCGCTTCGAGCAGGTGAGCGTCGTCGAGCCCGCCGAGGCCGTGGACGTCGTTGGTGACGAACGTCAGCACGACGACGTCCGGACGCAACGGGGTCACCACCTCGCGCAGGATCGCGAGTTCCTTGGAGATCGACCCGCCGCCGCGCGCCGCGTTGATCACCTCGGCGCGGACCCCTGCCGCCTGCAACCCTGCCTCGACCCGGGCGGGGTAGGTGTCCGGCTCGTCGACGCCGAAGCCGTCGGTCACGGAGTCGCCGACCATCGCGACGCGCGCCACGCCCGGGGTGCGCGACGCGGCGATCTCGGGGCCGCGCATCCCGCGGCTGTTCGTGCGCACGGTCCAGTCGACGGCGCCGGGCAGCCGCAGCTCGGCGCGTTCCGGGTAGAGGCCGGCTCGGCCGGGGAAGTAGCCGCGGAACGTGCCGTGTGGACCGCCGGTCGCCACTCGCGTGGCCAGCTCCAGCCCCGCGAGCCCGGCCAGCGCAAGGCCGCACTGCAGGGCCACGACGCG
This sequence comes from Acidobacteriota bacterium, assembly GCA_011526565.1. Classification (GTDB taxonomy): domain Bacteria; phylum Acidobacteriota; class Vicinamibacteria; order Fen-336; family Fen-336; genus WYBL01. The sequence goes on from WYBL01000026.1 coordinate 54,256, forward strand.
CCCGATCTCCGCGACCCGCCTCCGCACCGCGACCTCCCGCGCCCGCAGGACCGGGCGGGCGGCCTGCGATGGTAAGCCGACGCGCGAGCGCCGCTACACTCCGCCGCCATGGACTCCGCCCGGCGCATCCCGGAACTCGACGGGCTGCGCGGCATCGCGATCGGCCTCGTGCTCGCGCACCACTACGCGCTGGGGGTGCCGGCCGCCACCGCCGTCGACCGGGCCGTGCTGTCCGTCGCTTCGGCCGGGTGGATCGGCGTCGACCTCTTCTTCGTGCTCTCCGGCTACCTGATCACGGGACGACTGCTCGAGGCGCGCGCCTCCGGCGCCCCGCTGGCCGCCTTCTACGCCCGCCGCGCGTTGCGCATCGCCCCGCCCTACTTCCTGCTCTTGGCGACGTGCCTGGTCGTCGGGCCCGCCCTCGGAGTGCGGCTCGCCCCCCGCAGCGAGAGCGACCTCGCGTGGTTCGCGCTGTTCGCCTCCAACATCCTGACCGTGGTCCACGGCTGGCCGGACCGCGTGGTCGCCCACCTGTGGTCGCTCGCGGTGGAGGAGCACTTCTACCTGCTGTGGCCGCTGCTGGCGTTGTGGCTGCCCGGACGGCGGCTGGCCGCGGCGACGATCGCGATCGCGCTTGCCAGCGCCAGCGCGCGGGCCTGGGGCCTCGCCCACGGGCTCGACGGCTCCGACGTCTACGTCCTGACCTTCACCCGCCTCGACGGTCTCGCGCTCGGCGCGACGCTGGCCGCCCTCGAGGCCTCCGGACTGCGGCCGGAACGCTGGCGCGGCGTCGCCTCCGCGCTCGTGCTCGCGAGCGGACTGGGGCTCGCGGTCCTCGTCTGGTTCGGGCGCGGTCACTGGGGTTCGTGGGACCGCGGGCTGCTGGTCGCGGGCCTGTTCGCCCTCGGCCTGGCGGGGGCGAGCGGTCTCGCCGCGGTGCTCGGACTCACCCCCGGCCACGTCGTCAGGCGCGCCCTGCGCCTGCGACCGCTGTTGCTCGCGGGCCGCCTCAGCTACGGCATGTATCTGTTCCACATGCCGCTCGTGGAAGCCGCGCATCGGGCGGGTTGGCAACCCGCGGCCCTGGTGCCCCCGGGCACTGCGGCCTGGCCGTACCTCGTCGCCTATGCTGCCGTGCAGGCGGCTGCGCTCATCGCCGTCAGCGATCTGAGCTGGCGCCTCGTCGAGGCGCCAGCGCTCCGGCTCAAGCGCTTCCTGCCCGGGAGCTGACGTCGCCGGGTTCAGCCACGGGTCGGCGCGGCGATCTCCTCCGCGGTGACGAAGCGCCGGCCCGCCACCCGCGCGGCGTAGACCTCGCAGGAAGAGCAGGGCACGTCGGCGCGGGCGTCGGCCTGGCCCGTCAGCATCCGCCGCGCGTGGACCAGGCGCTCGGAGTGGAGCGCGGCGTCGAGGTCCTCGAAGGCGCCGCCGCCGAAGTCGCCCCAGAAGTTGCGGCAGCAGCCGAGCACCCGGCCGTCCCAGTTGAGCTGCGGCTCGCGCCACAACTGGAGGCAGAAGCGCTCGCCGAAGTCGACCCCGTGCCGCTCGCGGTACTCGTCGCGGGAGGCAGCGCCGAACAGCGCGCGGCTCGCCGCCGGGTCCGCGTGCTCGTCCCAGCTCAGCTTGGGCCGGAACTTCATGCCCAGCTCGGCGGCCCGGGCGCGGGCCGCCTCCAGCTCGTGCGCGTTCCAGCGGAAGACCACGAACTGCCAGGTCAGGGCCGGCTCCTCGACGCCCTGCGCCTGCTTGAGCCGCTGCAGCGCGGCCACGTTGCCGAGCACACGCTCCAGGTCGCCGCCGACGCGGTACCGCCCGTAGACCTCCTGCGTCACGCCGTCGATCGAGACGGTCAGGCTGCGGAGGCCGAAGCGCGCGGCGGCTTCCAGTGCCGCGGGTGTCGCGCGGTCGAGGTTGGTCCCGTTGTCGCAGCGCATCGCCACGCCGCGCCCGTGCGCCTCCTCGAGCATCGCGGGCAGCTCGGGATTGAGGAACGGCTCTCCGTAGTTCGACAGCTCGATCGAGCGCACGTGCGGGTTGGCCGCCAGCAGCCTGCGGAAGTCGGCGAAGCGCAGCAGTCCCCAGCCGACGGCCGCCCGCGCGGCGCCGGTCGCCGTGGGGCAGGAAGGGCAGCGCAACTGGCAGGCCGACGACACCTCGAGGCGGAGTTTCGTCGGCCGGACGCGATCCCCGCCGGCAGCGTGGCGCCCGCTCGCCGCGTCGCCGGTCACTGCTACAGCCGCTCGAAGTCGAGGGGCAGGTCGTCGGTCGGGAACTGGATCGGGACCTGGCGGATCGGCGCCGTCCAGCCGCGGATCGCGCGCCAGCGCAGCGACGACAGCAGGTGGTGGGCGACGAGCTTGACCTGGATCTCGGCGAAGAACATGCCGAGGCAGAGGTGGGCTCCGCCGCCGAACGGGATCCACGTGAACGGCAGGCGACGATCTTCGGCCCGGGCGTCCGAGAAGCGGTCGGGATCGAAGGTCTCGGGGTCGGTCCACAACTCCGGCATGCGGTGGGTGAAGGCGGTGGAGATGCCGACGTTGACGCCGGCCGGGATCCGCCAGCCGTCGAACTCGACCTCGGCGGTCGTGCGCCGCGGGATCAGCACCAGCGGCGGGTGCAGCCGCAGCGTCTCCTTGATCGCCTGGCCCAGCAGCGTCAGCTCGCGCAGGCGCTCGAGCGAGATCGCGCCACCGGTGGCGAAGGCGCGGCTCTCTTGGCGCAGGCGCTCCTGCCACGCCGGGGCCAGCGCCAGCTCGCGCAACAGCGACGACAACGTGCTGGTCGTCGTGTCGTGCGCCGCCATCAGGAAGAAGACCATGTGATCGACGACCTCGTCGTCCGCCAGCGTGTCGCCCTCCTCCGACACCGCCGCACAGAGGCGGCCCAGCAGGTCCTCGCCCGGCGCGCCGCGGCGGGCGGCGACCAGTTCCGCGAAGAAGCGGGCCAGCTCGCCGCGAGAGTCGAGGCCGCGGGCGTAGGCGAAGCCGGGCACAGAGCGCCGCAGCAGCGCGGTCGAGGCCCGCACCACCGCCGCGAAGTGCGCGTTGAGGGCCGCGATCTCCTCGCGCAGGGTGAGGCCGCAGAACACCCGCGCGGCGAGGTCGAGCAGGAACGTCTTGAGCCGCGGGTGGGCGGCGACGCGGCCCGCCGGCCACTCGCGGGCCAGCCCCGCGACCCGCGGCTGCATCGGCTCCAGGTAGCCGGCGAGCGCGTCGCGCGAGAAGGCGACCTGCAGGATGCGGCGGTGGTGGCGGTGGTCGTCGCCGTCGCGCAGCATCAGGCCGCGCGGGAACAGGCGGCCCAGCGACCAGTCCCAGCCCAGCCGGCTCGAGAGCGAAGCCGCGCCGTCGGCGAGCAGGAAGCGGTTGGCAGCGGGCCCGAGCAGCGCGACCGAGTCGAGGCCGATCACGCGGTGCTTGAAGACGGGCCCGAACGCCGCGTGCTGCCGCCGCACCAGGCCGAGGTAGTCGCGGTAGAACCCGAGCGTCTGGCCGAGCCAGGGAGCGCCCAGGCGCCCCGGCACCCGGGCGAAGAAGTCGGCGATCGCGGCGGGATCGAGCGTCACCACCGCGGATGATAAGCGCCGCGGCTACAATTCGCGGGTTCCCTCCGGAACCACCCATGTCCACCTACCGCATCCAGGTCCGCGTCACGCAGGACGAGCACCCGCGCACCCAGGTGCTCGAGTTCGACCACGCGCCGCTGGCGATCGGCGCGCTGCCGCGCAACGACGTCGTGCTCGACCACGAGAACGTCAGCGGCGACCACGCGGTCGTCACGGTCTCGCGCCGCGTCCTGGTGATCGAGGACCGCAGCCGCAACGGCACGTTCGTCGGCGGCAAGCGCGTCGAGCGCCACCGGCTGCGGCCGGGCGAAGAGGTCGTGATCGGGCCCTACCGGCTGACGCTGACACTCGAACTGCTCCCGGTGGACCGGGCGACGGCCGCCGAGAAGCCGCCGGCCGGGCCCCATGCGAACGCGTCGCTGGTGGTGATCGACGGGCCCGCCGAGGTGCTGCGCCGGACGTTCGTGCTGAGCGGGGAACGGATGCGGATCGGCCGCGCGCCGGACGCCGACGCCGCGATCCCGGAGCCGACACTGTCGCGGCTGCACGCCGAGCTGGTGCGGGTGTCGGCGGGCCGCTTCGTCGTGCGCGACCTGAAGAGCGCCAACGGCACCTTCGTCAACGGCGAAAAGACCCGATTTTCACCGCTGCGCCCGGGCGACCGGGTGACGCTGGGCGACCGCGTCACGCTGGCCTTCGCGATCGAGCCGCCTCCTGGGGAGAGCGGCGCCGAGGGCTGAGCGCGCCTACAATCCTCCCGCAACCTTGGAGGTCGACATGGACGCGCGCTTCGGGGAGTTCCTCAAGGCCGAGCTTTTCCAGATCCGCGAGCAGGGCCTGTTCAAGGAGGAGTGGCCGATCCTCGGCCACCAGGGTGCCGAGATCCGGGTCGCGGGCCGCGCGGAGCCGGTCCTCAACTTCTGCGCCAACAACTACCTCGGCCTCTCCGGCCACCCCGAGCTGCTGAAGGCCGCCCACGCGACGCTCGACGCCCACGGCTACGGCATGTCCAGCGTGCGCTTCATCTGCGGCACCCAGGACGTGCACCGCGAGCTGGAGAAGAAGGTCGCGGCGTTCCTCGGCTTCGACGACGCGATCCTCTATGCCGCCTGCTTCGACGCCAACGGCGGCGTGTTCGAGCCGCTGCTCGGCGCCGACGACGCGATCCTGACCGACAAGCTCAACCACGCCTCGATCATCGACGGCGTGCGGCTGTGCAAGGCGAAGCGCTTCCTCTACGAGCACATGGACATGGCCGACCTGGAGGCGAAGCTGAAGGAGGCGCAGTCCTGCCGCTTCCGGATGATCGTCACCGACGGCGTGTTCTCGATGGACGGCGACATCGCCCCGCTGCGCGAGATCGCCGACCTCGCCGACCGCCACCAGGCGCTGTTGCTGGTCGACGACTCGCACGCCACCGGCTTCATGGGGAAGACGGGCCGCGGCACCCCGGAGCACTGCGGCGTGCAGGGCCGCGTCGACCTGATGACGACCACCTTCGGCAAGGCGCTGGGCGGCGCGTCGGGCGGCTGCGTCGCGGGCTCGGCGGAGATCGTGGGCCTGCTGCGCCAGCGCTCGCGGCCGTACCTGTTCTCGAACACGGTGCCGCCGGTCGTCGTCGGCGCGACGCTGAGGGCGCTGGAGCTGCTCTCGGCCTCGACCGAGCTGCGCGACCGGCTGGAGGCGAACACGAAGCGCTTCCGCGAGGCGATGACCGCGGCCGGCTTCGAGATCCGGCCCGGCGTGCACCCGATCGTGCCGATCATGTTCTCGCGCTTCGCGCCCGAGGACGCGCCGCTGGCCCAGCGCTTCGCCCGCGCGCTGCTCGACGAGGGCATCTACGTGAAGGGCTTCTTCTTCCCGGTGGTGCCGCGCGGCCTGTCGCGGATCCGGGTCCAGATCTCGGCGGGCCACTCGACGGAACAGGTCGACCGCGCGGTGTCGGCCTTCACGAAGGTGGGGAAGGACCTCGGCGTCCTGAAGTAGCCCGCGGCGGCTGGTCGTTCAGTCGCGCTTGACGACGACCAGCGTGAAGTCGTCGTCGTAGCGGTCGCGCCCGGTGAACGCGCGGGTCGCCTCGACGACCGCCAGCACGGTGTCGGCCGCGCTGCGCCCGTGACCCCCCTCGCGCAGCACGTCGTGCAGGCGGCCGACGCCGAACTCCTCGTCACCGGGCCCGGTCGGCTCCACGACGCCGTCGGTGTAGAGGGCCAGCGTGTCGCCGGGCCGCAGTTGCACGGACCCGGAGGCGAAGCCGGCGTCGGGAAGCATGCCGAGCGCGATGCCGCCGCTGTCGAGGCGGTCCGCGCGGCCGTCCGCGCGCAGGAGCAGCGGCGGGTTGTGGCCGCAGTTGACGTAGCCGAGGCGGCCGCTACCGGGCTGCAGGCTGCCGAACACCGCGGTCACGAAGCGGGCCTCCTCGCGGGGCTCGAGCAGCAGCCGGTTGAGGGTCTGCATCAGCGCGGGCCGGGCGCGGCGCCGGCGCAGCTCGCTGCGCAGCGCCGCGCGGAAGGTGGCCATGATCAGCGCAGCCGGAATGCCCTTGCCGGAGACGTCGGCGACCACCAGGCCGAGCTGCCCGTCGGGGAGGGGGATGAAGTCGAAGTAGTCGCCGCCGATGGTCCAGGTCGGCAGTTGCACGGCGGCGAGGTCGTAGCCCGGCACCCGCGGGGGCCCGGCCGGCAGCAGGCCCTTCTGCACCTCGTGGGCCACCGCGAGCTGCTGCTCGAGCCTCTGCTTCTCGAGCACCTGGCGGTGCAGCAGCGACTTCTCGATCGAGAGGGCGGCGGCGCTGGCGAAGAACTCCACCAGCTCCGCGTCTTCCGGGCCGAACGCCCCGGCCCGGTCGCTCTCCAGGTTGAGGGCGCCGAGCACCTGGCCGTTGCTGACGATCGGCACGGCCAGCTCCGCGCGGGTCGAGGCGCGGCCTGCGACGTAGCGCGCGTCGCGCGCGACATCGGGGGCGAGCACGGTCTCGCCGGTCCGGATCACGGTCCCGACGATGCCCTGGCCGAGCCTCAGCATGCGGTCGTCGGCGCGAGGCCGGCCGAAGCCGACCTGGGCGACGCCCGCGATCAGGTGGGACTCGGGCGCGCTGTTCCCCGGCACCCGCTGGCTCAGCACGAAGACGCCGGCCGCGTCGTAGGGGATGGCAGCGCGCAGGGCCTCGAGCAGGTGGTCGAGCACGTCCTGCAGATCGAGCGAACGGCTGATCCGCTGCGAAAGCTCCAGCAGCAGCCGGTACTTCAATTCGGGCTGCAGCGCCGTCGGCATCGGCGGGTCCCGACCTCCCCGGGGTCGGGAACAGCCTAGCACCGCCGCACGAGGCCCTACAGGCGCGCCAGCAGCTCCGCGGTCAGCGCGACGCGCTCCGGAAGCGACGGCAGCAGCACGTGTTCGTGCAGCGCGTGGGCGCCGTCGCCGTCGGGGCCGAGGCCGTCGAGCGTCGGCAGGCCCAGCGCCGAGGCGAACGAGGCCTCGCTGGCGCCGCCGGTGACCACCTCGGACAGAGGCAGGCCCAGCGCGTCGGCGGCCGCCTTCGCCTTCGCGTACACCGACAGCGTGCGCTCGTTGCGCTCCAGCGGCGGGTAGTTCATGCCGCCTTCGACCTCGAGCCGGACGCCGGCGACCCGCGGCTGCAGGCCGCGCACCGCGGCTTCGACGCGCCGGCCCTCCTCGAGCGAGGGGTAGCGGAAGTCCAGCTCCAGCTCCGCGAGGTCGGGCACCACGTTGGTCCGGATGCCGCCGCGGATCACGCCGACGTTGACGCTGGTGCCCCGCTCGGGGTCGGTCAACGGCTGCACCGCCAGCGCCTGGTGGGCGAGCTCGACGATCGCGTTGGCGCCGAGCGAGAGGTCGGCGCCGGCGTGCGACGAGCGGCCCTGCGCCCGCACCTTGAACTGGCCCGAGCCCTTGCGCCCGGTCTTGACCGCGCCGCCCGGCCACGCCGGCTCGAAGTCGAGGCACGCCGAGCACGCGCGCATCTCGTCCTCCATCAGCGCCCGGTACGGCGTGTTGTCGACCTCCTCGAGCGGGGTGAAGAACACCGTCACCGGCGGCAGCGGCCCGCGCGCCGCCAGCTCGCGCAGCGCGAACAGCACGACGACCAGGCCGCCCTTCATGTCGTAGCTGCCCGGCGCCGTCATCCGATCGCCGTCGATGCGGACCGGCCGTGCGGCCAGTGTGCCGAGCGGCCACACCGTGTCGAGGTGGCCGAGCAGCATGACGGGAAGGGCGGACTGCTGGCCGCGGCGGCTCTTCGCCCGCAGCACCGGGCCGGCTCCCGGCACCGGGACCAGCTCCGCGGCGAGGCCCAGGGCCTCGAACTGCGGGGCCAGGAAGCGCGCCGCAGCCTCGACGCCCGCCGGGTCCGTCGACGGCGACTCGATCTCGCACAGGGCCTGGAGGCAGGCGGTCATGTCGGGCGCGGCCTCGCGCGCGCGTCGCAGCAGCTCGTTCATGGCCCCGGCATTCTAGGTCTCGGCCGCCTCCACATCTCTTCACGACGGCTTCGGAAAATCGCGGGAATGGCCCGACCGTCCTCCGCGATACTCCCTGGGATGAGCCACCCCGCCGGAACGGCCCTGATCGTGTGTGCCGCGCTGCTGGTCGCACCCCGCGCTGCGGGGGGCGAACTGCGGCTCGAGGCCGCCCTGGTCGGGCGCCTGGGGTCGGTGGAGTCCGGGCGCTCGTGGCTCGAGGGCGGGTTCTCGCGGCTGGGCGAGAGCGGCGGCGAGGGCGGCGACGCGCGCACGTTCGGCCGCGGCCAGGCCCACGTCGGGATCGACTGGCGGCCGTCCGAGGTCGTGCGCGTGTTCGCCCACGGCGTGGCCCGGGCCCAGCCGCCCGGCGTCGCGACGGCCGACGCCGGGCTGGTCGAGGCGTTCGTCTCGTGGGCGCCGCAGCCGACCCCCGCGCTCACGCTGCGATTCAAGGGCGGCCTGTTCTTCCCCCAGACCTCGCGCGAGAACGTCGACCCGCTGTGGCAGTCGCGTTACACGCTCACCCTGTCGGCGCTCAACTCCTGGCTCGGCGAAGAGGTGCGGCTGCTGGGCGTCGAATCCGGCGCGGTGTTCCGCGCCGAGGGCGGCTCTGCGCTGGAGCTGGCGGGTGCGCTGTTCGGCGGCAACGACACCGCGGGCACGCTGCTCGCCTGGCGCGGCTGGGCGCTGGGCGATCACCTCGTCGGCGCGGGCGACCGGCTGCCGCTGCCGCCGCTGCGCACGCTGGGCGACGGCGGCCCGTTCGCGGCCCAGCGCGACGACGGCACGCGCCCGGTCGACGAGCTGGACGGGCGCCCCGGGTTCTTCGCCCGCGCGCGCTGGGATCGCCCGGGCGCGGTCCTGCTCCAGGCGTCCTGGTACGACAACCGCGGCGACCGCGCGCTGCACCGCGGCCAGTACGCGTGGCGCACGCGCTGGGCGCAGGCCGGCCTCGAGCTGCGACGGGGAGGCCTGCGGCTGATCGCCGAAGGCGCGCGCGGGCAGACCGGGATGGGGGAGCGCAGCGGGCCCCACGTCGACGTCGACTTCGAGGCCGTCTACGCGCTCGCTTCATGGGGGACGGAGCGCGTCCGCCTGTCCGCGCGTTACGACGTGTTCGAGATCGAGGATCGCGACGGCACCGCCGAGCCGGGCGACGAGCGCGGGCACGCCTGGACCTTCGCCGCGCTGTGGCGGCCGTGGACGCACCTGCGGCTGGGGATCGAGTGGACCGACGTCGTCGGCGAGCGCCCGGCGGCCGCGGATTCCGGCGTCGACCCGGCCGCCGGCGGACGTCGCCTGACGACCGAACTCCGCCTCTCGTTCTGAGGCGTACAATTTCCCCAGCACGTTCCTGCCGCATCCAGGAGGGCCACATGCCACGTTGGGGAGCCGTGATCCTCGGTGGCGTCCTCGCCACCGTTCCGTGGGCCCCGATCGCCCTCGCCCAGGGCGACCAGGAGATCAACGCCAGCGTCCAGTTCAACTACGCGCCGCCGGGCGCGCGCAGCATGGCGATGGGGGGCGCCTTCCTCGGCCTCGCCGACGACGCCACCGCCGCCTACGCCAACCCCGCCGGCCTGATGGCGCTGACGCGCCCCGAGCTCTCGTTCGAGGGGCGGATGTCCCGCTTCGAGAGCCTGTTCACCGACCGCGGCTCGGAGCCGCCGCGGACGCCGACGGGGTTCGGCGTCGACACGACCACCGGGCTGCAGGACGGCAGCCTCGACGACACGGTCGGCAGCCCTGCCTTCGTCAGCTTCGTGTACCCGAAGGGCCGCTTCGCGCTGGCGCTCTACCGCCACGAGCTGGTGAGCTACGAGGCGCGGATCTCGACCTTCGGCGCCTACACCATCCGTGACACCCGCTTCTTCCCGGCGATCGGCGCGCTCGACATCGCGATCGCGAGCTACGGTGCCGCCGTGTCCGTCAAGGCGTCGGACAAGCTGTGGCTCGGGGCCGGCGTCGCCCAGGCCCGCCTCGACCTCGCCTCGCGCACCGATCGTCACGCCTTCTCCGGCAGCAGCCAGACCGGGGCAGGCGGCTACTACGGGCCGCCGAACACCGCGGCGAGCAACGTGATCAACTCGCAGGCCCAGGAGGGCGACGGCACCGCCTGGACGATCAACGCCGGCTTGCTGCTCAAGCCGAGCGACAAGGTCCAGCTCGGCGTCGTCTACCGCCAGGGGGCCGACTTCGACGGCGACGTCACCCTCACCAGCACGCCGGGGCCCCAGGCCTCGTTCACGCCGATCGTCGAGCAGAGCGGCTTCAAGGTGCCGGACGCCTTCGGCGGCGGCGTGGTCGTCCGCCCCAGCGACCGGCTGACGGTGGCGTTCGACGTGCTCCAGGTGATGCACTCGCAGCGCCTCGACCACTTCGTCAGCGTCTTCGCCGACACGATCGACGTCTCGGACTACGCGGTCGACGACGGCACCGAGGTGCACGTCGGCCTCGAGTACGTCTTCGCCGGGATGAACAAGCCGGTCGCGATCCGCGCGGGCGCGTGGCTCGAGCCGGACAGCCGCATCCGCTGGGTCGGCGACCCGGCGGCCCCGGGCAGCGACTCCGTCGTGTTCCGCGCCGGCGACGACGCGTGGCACGGCTCGTTCGGCGTGGGCTGGGTGCTCGGCCCGAAGTTCCAGATCGACGCCGCCGGCGACGTGTCCGAGCGGGCGACGGTCGGCACCGTCTCGGCGGTGGTGCGCTTCTAGCGGTTCGCCTCGTTCCAGAAGCGCGCGAAGCGCGGCGAGAAGGCCCTCGGGTCGGGCGCCAGGCCCGGCTCGAGGGCGTGCGCCCGGCGCGCGTCGGCTCGGGCCTGGTCGAGCAGCGCGGCGGGCTGCCCGCCCAGCGCGTGCAGCGAGAAGCGCGCGCTCGCCCGCAGCAGCAGCGCCTGGGCGCGCGAGCGGGTCGACCAGCCGGGGTCGGGCTCGAGGCCGGCTGCGGCCTCGGCGTGGCGGCCCGCGAAGTGGGCCCTGGCCGCCGCGAGCAGGCGCGGCGCAGGCACCCGCTTCATCGGGGTGAGGACGGTCGGCGCGGGCGTGGCCGTGCGCGCCTGGGTCGGGGCCGGGGTCGGAGTCAGGGCCGGTGTCGGCGTCGCCGACGGACGGGTGGGCGCGGGTGTGGGCAGGGCGGGCCGCGTGGGCACGGGCGTCGGACTGGGCGTGGGTCGAGCCGGCGTCGCCGAGGGGGCGGCCGTCGGGGCCGGCGCCGGAGCCGGAGGCTGCGTCGCCGTGCTCGCCGTCCGCTGCTCGCACTGGGCCTTGTGCTGGGCGAACGCGCGGGACTGGCTCGAGCGGGCCACCGCGCCCTGCGCGTCGGAGGCGCGCCAGGCGGAGAGCGCGGCCGCGCAGTCGCCGCGCTGGAACTCCGCGAGGCCGAGGTAGTAGTGGGGCAGGTAGGTCTCGAAGCGCATCCCGTACAACTTGACCTGGCCGCCTTCCTTCGGGTTCTCGGCAGCCGCCGCCTGCATCAGGCGCGCGGCTTCGTCCCAGCGCTTCGCTTCCACCGCGGCCATCCCGCGGCGGAAGGCGTCGGCCCAGTCGCCCCACGCCGGCAGCGCGAGCGCGGCCACCAGGGCCAGCAGCGCCAGTCGTTCAGAAGCCCGTGCGCGCAAGGTAGTCCTCGGCGTCGACCGGCTCCAAGGCGAAGCCCAGCAGTGCCCGCTGGCCGGACGCGACGACGACGGGCAGAGTGCGACTGCCGCGCGCGGTGCGGACCTCGACCGTGTAGCGGCCCGGCGGAAGTTCCAGCGACAGCGGCGTCTCCCGCTCGCGCGGCAGGTCGATCGCGCGCCCCGCCTCGTCGGCCAGCGCCTCGACGGTGCCCCACGGCCACGCGTCGACCGCCAGCGTGCCCGGCGGCTTCGGCCGCGCGATGCTGACGACGGTGGAGGGTTCGGCCGTGGTACTCGGGACTGGCGTCGCGGGCACGGGAGCGATCGTCGTCGGCGTCTGCGCCGCGGACGTCGTCGGCGGTGCCGGCCCCGGGCGCCGCGTCAGCCAGCCGAGGACCAGCACGGCTCCGGCGAGCCCGACGACGATTGCCGCCGCGGCGGCCAGCAACAACGGCCGGGACCCGGAGGGCGCCGGGGCTGGTGCCGCCGCCATCCGCGCTGGTTCGGTCTGGATCTCCAACGGCGCGGCCGGGGCGGGGGGATGGCGCGCGCGCACGGTCGGCGGTGGTACCGGCGGCGGTGCCGGGGGCGGCGGCGGCGTGGACACGCGCGGGGGAGGCGCAGGCGCCGGCCGCGGAACCTCGGGCGCGGCCCTGGGCGGCGCCGTTTCCAGGCCGTCGAGTCCCTTGCGCAGCTCGACGCCCACCTCGAGAGCCGACGGGTAGCGCTCCTCGGGCGTCTTGGCCAGCAGCCGCGCGAGCACGGGCACCATCGACGGCGGGATGCCGGCCGCGGCGGGTCCGGTCAGCGGCGGCGGTTCGCCGACGTGCATCAGGATCACGGCGATCGGCGTGTCGCCGCGGAACGGCGTGTGGCCGGTGAACAGCTCGTAGAGCACGATGCCGAGCGAGTAGAGGTCGCTGCGCAGGTCGATCTTCTGGCCCTTGGCCTGCTCCGGGCTCATGTAGTCCGGGGTGCCGATCACCTGGCCGGTGGCGGTCATCGCCGTGCGCCCCGCGCCCAGCACGTCCTTGGCGATGCCGAAGTCCATCAGCCGCACGACGCCCGCGCGATCCAGCATCAGGTTCGAGGTCTTCAGGTCCCGGTGGACGATGCCCGCCTCGTGGATCGCGGCCAGGCCGTCGGCGATCTGCAGCCCGATGCGCAGCGCCTCGCGCGCCGGCAGGCCCGCGCGGGAGCGCACCACCTGCTTGAGGTCGGTGCCGGCGACCAGCTCCATCGTGATGTAGCGCAGGCCGTCGACTTCGCCGTAGTCGTAGATGCGGCACACGTTGCGGTGCATCACGCGGTGCGCCAGCTTGATCTCGGTGCGGAAGCGGCGGGCGAGGTCCTCGCCGACGTCGCCGCGCAGCACCTTGATCGCGATCTCCTCCTGCAGCACGCGGTCGAAGGCGCGGAACACGGTGCCCATGCCGCCGTGGCCGAGCCGCTCGTGGACGTCGTAGCGGCCGGCGAGCACCGCGCCGAGGCCGACGGTCGCGGCGTCGATCGCGCAGCCGCAGGCGGGACACGAGCGCGCGCCGTCGGCGACGGCGGCCGAACAGGCGGGACACGCGACCGGCGCACCCATGTCTGAGGAGAGCATACGCCCGGCCGTCGCAGCCGCCGGCCGGGTGCCTGCGCTAGCCGCGGCCTTCCTTCTGGCGCTCGAAGTCGATCTGGGCGGCGACCTTGCCGATGCGGTCGGCGAACACGACGCCGAGGTCGTCCTTGCGGCAGGCCGCGATCAGCCGCTTGACCGCCTCGGTCTCGTTCTTCGCCATCTCCACCTGCTCCGGCTTCATGCCGTGGCGCACCAGCGCGTCGCGCAGCAGGCCCGCGACCTCGCCCGGCGCGCGGCCGCGCAGGTCCTCGTCGTCGCGCAGGATCACGACGTCGAAGTGCGGGGCGGCGGCCTTGCCCATCGCCTCGTAGTCCTCGTCGCGGCGGTCGCCGGGGGCGTTCAGCACGCACATCACGCGGGCGCCGGGCTTGCGCATCGACGACAGGAACGGACCGACGAACTGCATGCCGTGGGCGTTGTGGCAGTAGTCGATCATCAGCTTGAAGTCGCGGAACTCGTAGACGTTGGCGCGACCCGGCGCCTGGAACGGCGAGGGGTGGAAGGTGGTCAGGCCGCCGCGGATGTCGTCGAGCTCGATGCCCGCGCAGAACGCCGCCAGCGCCGCGGCAAGCGCGTTCGCGATGTTGTGGCGGGCGCGGCCGTCGAAGGTGACCGGGATCTGTCGCGCGTGCACGACCGGGATGCGCAGCGTGGAACGGTACAGGCACAGCGTGTCGTGGCGGTCCATCACCGCGCCGAGGCCGCCGGCCGCGACGTGGGCCGCGAGGCGCGGGTTCTGCGGGTCGAGCGAGAACAGCGCCACCTTCGCGCGGGTGCGGCCCGCCATGTACTCGCAGAAGCGGTCCTCGGCGTTGAGCACCGCGTGGCCTTCGGGGAACACCCGCTCGATCACCAGCGCCTTGGCCTTGGCCAGGTCGTCGAGGGTGTCCATGTCGCGCAGGCCGAGGTGGTCCTCGGCGATGTTGGTGACCACGCCGACGTTGGCCCAGTCGTAGCCGAGCCCGAAGCGCAAGAGGCCGCCGCGCGCGGTCTCGAGCGCGGCGAAGGTGACGGTGGGGTCGCGCAGGATCGCCTGTGCCGACGAGGGACCGGTGCAGTCGCCCTTGAGGATCGTCTCCGAGTTGACGTAGACGCCCTCGGTCGTGGTCAGGCCCACGGTGTGGCCCGCGTAGCGCGCGATGTGGGCGAGCAGGCGCGTGGTCGTCGTCTTGCCGTTGGTGCCGGTCACCGAGACGATCGGGATCCGGGTCGCCGTGCCGGGCGGGAACAGCATCTCGACGACCGCGCCGGCGACGTCGCGCGGCGTGCCCTCTGAGGGGTGGGTGTGCATGCGGAAGCCGGGCGCGGCGTTGACCTCGACGATGCCGCCGCCGACCTCGGCCAGCGGCTTCTCGACGGTCGGCGAGATGACGTCGATGCCGATGATGTCGAGCCCGACGATCCTCGAGATGCGTTCCATCAGGTGGATGTTCGAGGGATGCACGCTGTCGGTGACGTCGCGCGAGATGCCGCCCGTCGACAGGTTGGCGGTGGCCTTCAGGTAGACGGTCTCGCCCTCCTTCGGCACCGAGTCCGGGGTCAGCCCGCGGCGCCGCAGCAGGGCCAGCGTCAGGTCCTCGATCTCGATCCGGGTCAGCACCTTCTCGTGGCCGATGCCACGCCGCGGGTCGCGGTTGGTGACCGCCACCAGCTCGCGGATCGTGCTGCGCCCGTCGCCAGTCACGAATGCCGGCACCCGCTGCGCCGCGCAGATGAACTTGCCGTTGACGCACACGAAGCGGAAGTCGTGGCCCTCGAGGAACTGCTCGACGATCACCTCCTCGCTGAACTTGGCGGCGTCCTTGTAGGCGAGGCGCAGCTCGTCCTCGGAGCGGATGTTGGTGAGGATGCCGCGGCCGTGGCTGGCGTCGAGCGGCTTGACCACGACGGGCCAGCCCAGCTTCTCGGCGATCGCCACGGCGTCTTCTTCGTCTTCGGCCACGTAGCCCTTCGGCACCGGCACGCCGTGCTCGCCGAGCAGGCGCTTGGTGGTGTCCTTGTCGCCCGCGATCTCGACCCCGAGGTGGCCGGTGGTCGAGGCGATCGTGGCCTGGATCCGCTTCTGGTGGACGCCGGTGCCGAGCATCACCAGCGAGCGGTCGTTCATCCGCAGGTAGGGGATGCCGCGGGCGACCGCCTTCTGCACGATCGAGCCGGTCGAGGGCCCGAGGCTCCACTTCTCGCGCAGGCGCTTGATGTCGTCGATCCGCTCCTCGAGGTCGAGGTCGCGCACCTCGTCTTCGGCGCAGGCCTCGACCACGTCGAGCGCCAGCTTGCCCGCGCGCACGCCGGTGCGCTCCTCCTCCATCTCGTAGACGAGGTTGTAGACGCCCGGGGTGCGCGTCTCGCGGGTGCGGCCGAAGCTGACCGGGATGCCGGCCGCGTTCTGGATCGCGATCGCCACGTGCTCGGCGACGTGGCCGAGCCAGGTGCCCTCGTCGACCCGGAACAGGAACCCGCCGGGGCGGCCCTCCGAGCAGTGGTGCTCCTGGAGGCCGGGCAGCAGCCTCTCGAGTCGCTCGCGGAACCCGCGGATCTGGCTGGTCGGCCGCTCCGCGTAGCGGCCGAGGTCGATCTTCATCCACACGCTCGGGCGGTAGGACCAGAAGTTGGGCCCCTTCAGCACGAGCGTCTCGAGCAGGCGGATCCGGTGTTCGGCCATGTTGGTCCTCCGAAGAGAGGGTGGACGTGGCCGAAGTCTAGCCGCGCTCCGGGGCGGCTACTTGTGGCGGGACCGCGGACGCGGCGGGCGGGGCGGCGGGACCGCGTCGAGCCGGCAGCGGCCGACCACGTCGAAGCGGTCGCCCGCGGTCAGCATGTGCAGCACGACGCCCGAGAGCGAGTGGCGGCCGTCGTCGCCGTCGCGGAAGCCGACGCTGACGGCGTCGGCCGCGTCGACGATGAACACCTGGCCGCTGCCCACGATCTCGATCGTGCCGTTGCCGTAGTAGACGATCGCGGTGTCCTCGTCGATGCCGACGCCCAGCTTCTGCGGCTGCTGGGCCACGGCCGAGAGCAGCCGCCCCAGCCGCTCCCGCTGCGAGAAGTGCTGGTCGATGATCAGCCGCGTGATCAGGCCGAGGCCGGCGCCGAGCCGCACGCCGTCGCGGCGCACGTGGAGGCCGGCCGAGCCGCCGGTGATCATCGTCGACGAGAAGGCCGAAGCGCCGGCCGAAGTGCCGGCCAGGGTGCCGCCCTTGACCAGCAGCGCGTGGATCGCCTGGAATGTCGCCGTGCCGGACAGCGTGGTCACCAGGCGCGACTGGTCGCCGCCGGTGATGAAGACGCCGCTGCACTCGAGCAGCGTGCGGGCGAACTGGTCCTTGTCGGCGTCCTCGCGGGTGGCGATCGGCAGGTGCACCGACTCGCCGGCGCCGAGGCCCGCGAAGACCTTCGTGTAATGGGTCGCGCGCTCCGCGGGAATCGCCGACGCGGTCGGCAGGATCGCGATCCGCGCCCGCCGCCCGCCGGCCTCCTTGACGAAGCGGGCGAGGATCTCGCGCTTGTATTCCTTGTCTTCGGCCCCGCCCACGGCGAGGATCGAGCCCGGCGCTCCTGCGGCGGCCATTTCTCCTGGGGTCGTGCGCTGCGCCCTGCGGCGCCGCGGAATCAGCGGCTTCACGGCGAACGCGCAGACTAGGCAAGCCGCGCCCCGCGGTCAAGGCCGCGGCGAGAAAAGCAGTCGCGCCGCGGGCGGCATCGCGGGCGGAGCCGGCTCGCGCGTGGCGTCGCGGTCGAAGGCGCGGCGCAGGTTGTTGCCCGCCAGGTCCTCCAGGCGCGGGTCGGCGACGAGTACGTGCGGCGCGTTCGCCCACGCCCGAGCGGGCACGAAGCTCCAGGAGCGGGCGCCCGGCTCGACCTCGACGGCGCCGTCCAGCACCGCGCCCGCGCGCTCTACTCGTAGCGCGTGCTCGAGGAGCGCCGCGTCGAGGGGCTCGGCGAACCCGATGCGGAGCGGATCGCGGGTTCCCCGGCGGGGCGGCGCGAGCGTCCACGCGGCGGGGTCGGGCCGATCGTGATCGGCCGGCCCGACCACCAGCGGATGGACGAAGCCCGCCTTCAGCGGGAGCCCCGCGGCGTCGCGCAGGCCCGCGTCGACCTCCAGGCGGTAGCGCCGGCCGGCCCGGAGCGGCGAGCCCAGTTCCGCCTGGTGGGCCAGCCCGCGCTTGATGCGGCCCGGGTCGAGCAGCAGCGTCAGCCGGCGGCGCTCCGGGTCCCACAGCGGGGCGCCGCCTTCGGCGAACGGGGCGGCGACCGCCGCGCCGCCGTCGGCGTCGACCAGGCGGAAGTGGTTTCGGACGTCGCCGCCCCGCATCGGAGCGGAGAAGTGCACGTAGAGCTTCAGCAGGTTCTCGGGCACGTCCGGTCCGGAGGGCGTCACCCGCGCGACGACCGTCACCGGCGCGCCGCGCCGGTCGGGCGGCGTGAAGTCGCTGGTGGCGAGCGGGCCGCCCCAGCGGCGCAGGTCGAGTATCGCGCGGTGGGCCAGTCCGGGGACGAACGGGAAGCGCGGAACGAAGCGAACGTGGGCGCCGTCGCACTCCGCGCGACCGAGCAGCGCCGGACCGCCATCGGCCGCGGCGGCGGCCGTGTAGACCCGCAGCGCTTCCGCGCAGTCGGCCGCGGTGAGCGCCGCCGCGAGTGCGGGCGGCAACGCCGCCTCCACCCGCGGCGCCGCGCCGGGCGGCTCGACCAGCGCGGGGCCCGCGGCGAACGCCAGCGCCGCGAGCCCTGCCAGCAGGCCGCTCAGATTCGCTCGACCGGCAGCGAGGCCAGCCGCACCTGCCCGTCGCGCACGGAACGCATCAGCAGCAGCACGTGCTGGTCGTCGAGCCGGTCCATGTGCTGCACGCCCATGAAGGGCAGGTTGACCGCCGGGATGCCGGCGGTGCCCCAGTTGTCCGTGATCGGCGTGGTCAGCGGCGCCGGGCTCTTCTCGAGGTCGGCGGGGTCGATCCGCATCACCGGCCGCTGGGTGTTGGCGAGCAGGATGAAGGGCTTGTCGCCGCGCTTCACGAGCAGCATGTCGGAGGGGAAGTTGCCGGCCCCGAACTCGGCGACCGTCGTCCCCTTCACGTGGGCGCCCGGCTTCAGGGCCTCCATCGGGAACACCGCCAGCGGCGTGCACGTGTAGGCGGCGAGCAGGTGCGCCCTGCCGCCGATCGAGTAGGGCAGGAACGACTCGATCGGCGCCTCGGTCTCCCACTTGCCGTGGGCCGCGTGGTAGATCTCGAGCGAGGTGCTCTGCGCGCGCCCGTCGAACGGCCAGGGGATCGCCCGGAAGACCGAAGAGAACTCCTCGTTGGACAGCCCTGCGACGAACACGCGGCCCTCCGCGTAGTCGAGGTCGGTGATCGTGAAGCTGCGGCGCCGGAACTCCCACAGCTTCTGGTCGGGCGCCGGCGCGTTCGGGATCGCCGCCTTCGCGTAGCGCACGTCGGACAGCGGCACCTCCGAGATCGTGCCCTTCTCGTCGACGCGCAGCAGGATCGAGGCGTCGGCCGCCGCGTTGGCGACGGGGAAGCGGGCGTGGGTCTGCTGCAGCCCGCGCGAGACGGCGAGGTAGACGTGGCGCGAGACCGGGCTCACGGCCATGTCGTGGAACAGCACCTCGTCGGGCGTGGTGCCGAGCAGCGCCGCGACCTTGCGGTCGAGGGCCTCGACCGTCAGCGGCTGGCCGCTGCCCGCGGCGGCCGGCGCTCCGACGTCGATCGCCCACACCGTCGCCGCCGCGGAGTCGCCGACCAGCAGCACGCCGCCCGGGCCGAACGCCAGCCGCCCGAAGGAGCGGATCGCCGGCGCGCCCCGCTCGTTCAGCGCGTCGACCTCGGCGCTCGCCGCGCCGGCGGGCGCCATGAGGGCCAGCGCGAGGGCCAGGCACGCCTGCTTCCCGCCGTTCAAGGGCTTGATCTTCATCCGCTCCTCCTGGTACCGGTTCGGCACAAGTTAGGCGATGGCAGGCGCACGGGGTGCAAAAGCTTGTGGCCGCGGTCTTCAGGGCGGAAAGGACGGGCGCCTGCGCGGGCTTGACAGCAGGCGCGCGCGGGTGTCCTCTAGGAGAGAGGCTGCGGTCGCCGCCGCGCCGCCGGCGAGCGGGCCGCCGCGCCTCGGGGAGGTTCGTCATGAGCCACGAGCACCTGCCCCGCCCGGTCGACCGCATCGTCGAGGACCAGTGTCACCGCTGGGGCCTCGGACGCCACGACGCCGAGGGTACCGGCCCGCGGCGCCCCGTCGTCACCCTGTCCCGCCAGCACGGAGCCGGCGGCGGCGAGCTGGCCAGCCGCCTGGCGAAAGCCTTCCGGCTCGACCTGTTCGACCGCGAGCTGGTCCACCAGATCGCGGAGAGCGCGCACCTGCGCGACAGCGTCGTGCAGTCGCTCGACGACCGCGACCGCCAGGTGCTGGAGGACTGGCTGCTGTCGCTGGTCAGCGACAGCTACCTGAGCGCGACGAGCTACCGCTACCACCTCACCCGCGTGCTCGGCGCGATCGCCCGCCACGGCGGCGCGGTGGTCGTCGGCCGCGGCGCCCACCTGATCCTCGGCCCGCACGAGGCGCTGCGGGTGCTGGTCGTCGCCCCGCTCGAGGACCGGGTGCGGGAGGTGGCGCGGCGCGACCGCGTGGACCAGCGCGAGGCCCGTCGCCGCATCGAGGAGGTGGAAGCGGCCCGGCGCGAGTTCCTGCACCGGCACTTCCACGCGGAGTTCACCGACCTCAACGCGTTCGACCTGGTGCTCAACAGCGGATCGCTGGGAGCGGACGGCGCGTTCGAGATGCTCGGCGCCGCGCTGCGGGCGAAGCAGTGGCCCGCCCGCGCCGCGGCGCTCGCGATGTCGTAGGGCCGGGCGCCGGGCGCTACTGGCGCTTCGCCCAGAACGGCGTGTAGTAGTGATCCGACCCGGGGGTCTGCGGGGCCTTCGGGCCGCGCCGGAAGATCTTCTGCACGGCGCGGGTCAGGTCCCCGTTGCGGTCGAGGAGGCTCAGCAGCCAGAACAGCGCGGCGACGGAGAGCAGGCCGCCGAGGGCGGCCACGGCGATGATGGTCAGGGGTCCGGGCATCACTGGATCCTCATGCGGCCGGAGAAGCCGTCCGCGTACGAGTGGTAGAACTCGAGCCGGGGCTCGGGCCAGCGCCAGCAGTAGTAGCCGGAGCCGTTGTCGAAGTCGACGAGCCACAACCCCTTGACCTCGGCGCCGGTGGCGGTCACGTCGCGCACCCAGGCCGCGAGGGCCGCCTCGATCCGGTCGCGCAGCGCCGCGTCGGCCCCGCCCGTGGCCTCGAGCTCGCGGGTGAGTGCTTCGACCTCCTCGAAGGCGGGGGCCGTCAGCTCCTTCACCCGGGGGAGAAGGCGCTGCGCCTCGTCGAAGGAGAACACGCGCGGAGAGGGGGGCCTGGGGTCCAGGGGCAGCCTCCAGAAAACGAGCCAAGTGTAACAGACTCAAACGCTTGACCCCGCCTTCCGGGGGGTCCTAGAATCCGCGCACCAGTCAAGCGAGGCGGGAGACCCCGAAATGGCCGATTCTCCGTCCGAATCCTCCCTTCAGATTCTCGGAGGCGCGCTCAACGGACAGCGTTACGTCTTCCCGCCCGCGGCCGACGAGGTCACGATCGGGGCCGACCCCGGTTGCTCGTTCGTGCTCGAGGCCCCCGGCGTCAGCCCGCTCCACGCGCGGCTGATCCACGAGGCCGGCGGCTGGGTCGTCCACGACTGCCGGGCTCCGCAGGGGCTGTACCTCAACGACAGCCCCGTGGGGGAGAGCGCTCCGCTGACCGACGGCGACTTCCTGTGGCTCGGCGAGCCGGGCGGCGACGATGCCGTGATGGTCCAGGTGCGGCTCGCCAGCGAGGCCGCGCCCGTCTTCGAGGAGGCCCCGGTCGAGGCCGAGCCGGAGATGGACCTCGAGGAGGCTCCCCTCGAGGAAGCGCCGCAGGAGGCGGCCTTCGAAGCCGCGCCTCAGTTCGAGGAGGCGCCCGCCGATGCGCCGCTCGCGATGGAAAGCGAGAGCGCCGGATTCGACGTGCCGCCCGAGGATGAGCCGCTCGACCTCGCCCCCGAACCCGAAGCGGCTCCGTCGCCGCCCGCGCCGGTTCCGATGCCGCCCCCGGCGCCGGCCCCAGCTCCGGCCCCAGCTCCGCCTCCGCCTGCGTCGGCCGCGCCCGCGCCGAAGAAGATCCAGAAGCACGACACCTCCGGCATCGGCTGGGAGGCGCCCGAGCGGACCACACCGCCGGGACCACCCCTGCCGCCGACTCCCGCCCCCGCGCCGCGCCCGGCACCGGCCCCACCTCCGGCCGCGCGTGCTGGCCGCAAGCGCGGCGGCACCTCGCCTGCGTTGCTCGGCGGCGGCGTCGCCGCGTTGCTGGCCCTCGCGGCCGGCGGCTGGTACGCGTGGGGCCTGATGAAGGCGCCCAAGGCGGCGTCGCTGAGCCCGACCCGAGCCGCGGCCGGGCAGGTCGTGGCGCTCACGGGCGAGAACTTCGCCCCCGACGCGGCCGGCAACGTCGTCAAGGTGGGGACCACCTCGGCCCGAGTCACGTCCGCGACCGCGACCCGGATCGAGTTCGAACTGCCCGCGGTGTCCGGGGCCGCAGGCCAGGACCAGAAGCTGGCCGTGACGGTCGACGTCGGAGGCCGCGTCAGCAACCCGGTCGACCTCGCCGTCTACCAGCGCCCGCGCATCAAGTCGATCACCCCGGACGTCGCGCAGTCCGGCGACGTCGTCACCCTCGCGGGCGATGGGTGGGCCGCGGGCGCCGAGGTGCGCTTCGGCACCGTGAAGGCCGAGGAGGTCGCGCTCGAGGGCAAGGCCCTGAAGGTCACGGTGCCGGCGCTCGAGGCCGCCTCGGGCGCTGCAGTGCCGGTGACGGTCGCGATGGGCAAGGACGCCTCGGCCCCGGCCAACCTGCTCTTCGGTCGGCTGCCGCTGGTGATCCAGCGGACTCCCGCCGCCGCGCAGCCCGGCCAGGTCGTGACGCTCAAGGGGCGCGGATTCAAGCCCGGCGAGACCCGGGTCACGCTGGCGGGCGTGCCCGCGCTGCTCCTCTCGGTCAAGGACGACGAGATCCAGATGGTGACGCCGCGCCAGGACTCCGACGGCGAGGCCGCACTCCAGGTCACCGTCGCCGGCCTGGAACCGGCGAGCGGTGGCGCGCTCACCGTCAGCCAGGGGCCTGGTGGCCTGCTGTGGCGAGTCGTGCCCGAGCCGCTGGGGCCGGACGCCGAGGGCAAGCAGACGGCGGCCCTGGCGACGACCTTCGGTCCGACTTTCGTGCTCTCGTCGGTCGGTCCGCAGTCGGCCGCACAGCGCGCGCTCGAGGCGCAGAAGCGCTTCGCTGCGGCGGGCGAGGTGCTCACGTCCGTGCCCGGCCTCGACGTACAGGCCCGCAACCTGAAGCAGACTCCCCAGGTCGGCCTCGCAGGCCGCGCCGAGGTGCTGCTCGAGCCGGCCGACGAGGACGTCGCCTACTACGCCCAGGACTCGAAGGGCGCCGCGGTGACGAAGGCGCGGCTCGCGGTGTGGTGGGCCGCCCTGGCCCAGGACCTGGTGCTGGCCACGATGCGCCAGGACGTGCCTCGCCACGCTGCGGCGCTGGGGCCCGAGGGCAGGGCGCTCGTCGACGCCCAGAAGCTGCTCGCCGCCGGGGCCACGCCGCTCTCGGGCCTCGCGCGGCTGCGCGACGGCCTGCGCGCCGTCGGGACCCGGGTCCCGGCCGGGGTCAAGGACCCGACCGCAGTCGCCGCCGCCGCCACGGAAGAGGCGCCACTGGTCCTCGACGGTGACTGGCGCGGCAAAGAAGTCGAGAAGGGCGCGCCCAAGTACGTGACCGTCACCTTCAAGACCAGGGGCTCGAACCTCGCATACCAGACGGGCGTGAGCATGAGCACGCCCATCAGGAAGTACGAGGTCCGCAAGGGCAACAGGGTCTACTTCCTGATCGGCGCCGGCAACAAGCTGCGGCACTACATCGGGAGCTGGGACGGCAAGAAGATCACGGGCAAGATCGCGGCGAACGAGAACGGCACCGGGGAAATCGGCACCTTTGAGCTCACCCGCCAGTAGCGGCGGCCCCCGTCGGATCATCCCCGTCTCCTCGGGGAAGGGGGGCGTCGGCAAGACGACCTTCGCGGTCAACTACGCGCTGTCGCTGTCGCGACACGGGCGCACGGTGCTGGTCGACCTCGACACCGGCACCTCGTCGGTGCGCAACTGCATCGACGCGCCCGTCGGCCGCGACCTGTACCACTTCTTCCGCAAGGGCTTGCCGCTCGCGGAGTGCGTGACGACGCTGCCGCCCCGCCTCGACCCCGACGGCCGCCACGCGGACTTCGGGTTCGTGGCCGCGCCGAAGCACCTGATCGAGGACATCACCAACTTCGACCTCGGCCACCGCGAGAAGCTGATCGACGCGATCAACGCGCTCGACGCCCGCTTCGTCGTGCTCGACCTGAAGGCCGGGCTCGACGCCAACGTGATCGACTTCCTGCCCTACTCGAACAGCGGCATCCTGCTGTTCACGCCGCACCTGCCGGCGGCGACGCTGGCCGCGGCCGACGTCGTCAAGGCGGTGCTCTTCCGCAAGCTGCGTTCGGTCTTCGCGGAGGGATCGCCCGTCTACGAGAAGGCCGGCGGGCTCAAGGCGGATTTCGTGCTGGGGCTGCTCGACCAGGTCGAGGACGTCTACGAGGAGGACCTGCCCAACCTCGACGCCTTCGTCGCCGACCTGCGCCACGCGCTGGGCGACGAGCACGAGCTGGTCGTGCTGGTGCGGCGCACGATCGAGTCGTTCGTCGTCCACTACGTGCTCAACATGTTCGACGGCGTCGCCTCCAGCTTCGACTCCGCGGTGAAGCCGTTCATGGAGAGCCTGGCCGAAGGCGTCAGCTCGCAGTTGACGGTGCTCAACCAGGGCTGGATCGTCGCCCACCCCGACGTCAACCGCGCCAGCGTGGAGCGCGTCCCGGTGGTGCTGCGCGAGGGGATGGAAGCGCCGGCGGCCACCGCGGCGCAGGCCACCGGGGTCGCCGAGCGCGAGCTGCAGGCGCTGGCCGAGCGCTACCTGGGCCGCGCCGCGCGCAAGCCGGCCGCCCACCCGCCGCGGCCGCGCACCGAGCGCGAACGAACGCCCGAGAGCCGCGCCGCGCTGACCGACCCCACGCGCTACCTGGCCGGCCAGCTCGAGTCGATGCTGCGCATGCTCGAGGACCAGGGCGGCCGCAGCTACCACGAGAACTTCCGCTACATCGTCGCCCGCTCGCTGGAGACCGTGACCGCGCGCCCGATCGGCGACTTCGGCGACGCGCGCCTGTACAAGCGCGACGAGATCCGCCAGCGGCTGCTGCAGCGCGGGCGCTGAGCGGTCAGGACCGGGTCAGGGTGCCCGCGCCGTGCAGCGTCGACAGCAGCCGCAGCGCAGCAGGCCGCGACGCGCGCGGCAGGTGACGGGCGCCGATCGGCTCGCGAGCGCACAGGGCGCGCGCGAGCGGCGCGAGCGACGCGGGCAGGGCGTGGGTCTCGCCGTCCGCGTGGAGGAGGACCGAGCCGTTCGCGGCTCGCGACCACGCCAGGCGGGCCCCCGGGGCCGGGGCCAGTTGCAGGCCGCGCCGCAGCGCGGCGTCGAGGCTGGCGGGCCGCAGCGGCCTGGCGGGCCGCTCGGGCTCGCGCTTGCGCTCGCTGGCCACGCGGCCCAGCGCCGCGGCCCACTCGGCGGCACCGGGCGGCGCGAACATCGAGCGCAGCGCCCGCGCCAGCCGCCGCGCCTCGGCCGCGCCCAGCGGGGTCCCCGCGGGCACTGGCGCCGCCAGGTCGCGGTCCGAATAGAGGGGCGCGGGGCCGAGAGCCGCGAGCCGCGCCTGGGCGACGTCCAGCGCCACGTCGCGCAGCGTCGGCGCGCGGAAGCCGATCGAGTAGGTGACGCACGCTTCGAGCGCGGTCCCGTGATGTGCGACGCCCGGGGGCAGGTAGAGCAGGTCTCCCGGCTCGGCGATCCACTCCCGCTCCGGGACGAACGCCTTCAGCACCCGCAGGTCGATGCCGGGCACCTGGCCCGGGTCGAAGCGCTCCGCGATCTGCCAGCGGCGCCGGCCGCGGCCCTGCAGCAGGAACACGTCGTACGAGTCGGTGTGGGGGCCGACGCCGCCGCCCGGCACGGCGTAGCTGACCATCACGTCGTCGAGCCGCCAGCGTGGCAGGAACGCGAACGGCGCGAGCAGCGCCTCGACGGCCGCCACGTGCTCGTCGACGCCCTGCACGAGCAGCGTCCAGCGGGAGTCGGGCAGGCGGCGGAAGCGGGACGCGGCGAAAGGCCCCTGCTCGACGCGCCAGCCGCGGTGCCCGCGGCGCGGCGTCGTCACCAGCCGCGACTCGACGCCGGCTTCGCAGGCGAGCCCGGCGAGTTCTTCGGGGGAGACGGGATCGCGCCAGGCGGGGAAGGCGCCCCTCGCGAAGAGGGGCGCCTTCTGCCAGTGCCGTTGCAGGAACGACGCGGCGGAGAGCCCGCCGAGCAGGCGCAAGCGGGTCAGGCGACCGTGACGTCCTTGTTGAGGTACACGTCCTGGATCAGGTGGAGCAGCTTCGCGCCCTCCGCCAGCGGGCGCTGGAACGCCTTGCGGCCCGAGATCAGGCCCATGCCGCCGGCGCGCTTGTTGATCACGGCCGTCTTGGCCGCCTCGGCGAAGTCGTTGTCGCCGGAAGCGCCGCCGCTGTTGATCAGGCCCGCGCGGCCCATGTAGCAGTTGGCGACCTGGTAGCGGGTCAGGTCGATCGGGTGGTCCGTGGAAAGGTCCGTGTAGACGCGCTTGTCGATCTTCCCGTAGGGGTTCTCCTTCGAGTTGAGCGCGTTGTAGCCGCCGTTACACTCCGGCAGCTTCTGCTTGATGATGTCGGCCTCGAGCGTGACGCCCAGGTGGTTGGCCTGGCCCGTCAGGTCGGCCGACACGTGGTAGTCCTTCTCCTTCGTCTTGAAGGCGGGGTTGCGCAGGTAGCACCACAGCACGGTGGCGAGGCCCAGCTCGTGGGCGCGCTGGAACGCCTCGGAGATCTCCACGATCTGGCGGCCCGACTCGTCCGAGCCGAAGTAGATCGTCGCCCCGACCGCGACGGCACCCATGTCGGCCGCCTGCTCGACGCTCGCGAACAGGATCTGGTCGAACTTGTTCGGGTAGGTCAGGAACTCGTTGTGGTTGATCTTGACGATGAAGGGGATCTTGTGGGCGTAGCGCCGCGCGACCGAACCCAGCACGCCGAGGGTGGAGGCCACGGCGTTGCAGCCGCCCTCGATCGCGAGCTGGACGATGCCCTCGGGGTCGAAGCAGACCGGGTTCTTCGCGAACGAGGCGCCCCCCGAGTGCTCGATGCCCTGGTCCACGGGCAGGATCGACACGTAGCCAGTGCCGGCCAGCCGGCCGTGGCCGAAGATCTGCTGCATGGAGCGCAGCACCGGCACGGGGCGGTCGGACAGGGCGACGACGCGGTCGACGAAGTCCGGGCCCGGCAGGTGCAGCGACGCCTTCGGGATTCCCTTGCAGACGTGGTCGAGCAGCCCGCGCGCGTCGGCGCCGAGGTGCTGCTCCAGGGTGGCGAGATCGGTCATCGTCTTCGTCTCCTTCAGTTGAGGCGGGCTGCGCGCGCGCGCAGCGCGGACACTTGGGCCTGCACGTCGGTGGCGTCGGGCGCCGCCGGCACGCGCACGAGGTAGAGCTCGAGGTCGTCGGCCGCCAGCGCGTAGCAGTCGAGCTCGGCGAAGAAGCGGCCGCGGTCGCGCAGGTCCTCCAGGTTGCCCGGCGCCACCACCAGGCCGAGATCGGCGCAGCGCAGCGCGCGGCGGGCGTCGCCGGCGCGGGCGTAGATCACCTTCAGGTTGCGCAGCACCCGCAGCATCAGCTCGCGCGGGGAGCAGGGCTCGAGCATGCGCTCGTCGAACTCCGCTTCGCGCCCCCGCACCCGCTGCAGGCGCGCGCGGCAGTCGGCCAGGCTCAGCCGCGCGCCGCCGTGGAAGGGGTCGAGCACGCAGGGAGCGCCGCCGTCGTCTTCGGCGCGGACCAGGAAGTGGCCCGGGAACGAGATGCCCGCGGCGGCGATCCCGCAGCGGCGCGCGACCTCGAGATAGAGCGCGCTGAGGCTGATCGGGATCCCGACCCGGCGGTCGAGCACCTCGTTGAGGAAGCTGTTGCGCGGGTCGTAGTAGTTCGAGGCGTTGCCGCGGAAGCCGCCCTCGCCGAAAAGGTGGCGGGCGAGGGCCGCGGCGGCCCCGGGGCCGCGCCCGGCGAAGCCGTCGGCCAGCGCGTCGAGGCGCCCGAGATAGCGATCGACGTCGAGCGCCTCGTACTCGAACGCGGCGAGCCGCAGCAGTGCGGCGGCCAGGTCCTGGCGTTCGTCGGCCGCCTCCAGGGCGAGGCCGAAGGCACGGCGCTCATCGGAGAAGTTCAGCACGGGGCCCCAGGAGATCGCGGGAATGCTAACCGATTCCCGCGGGCCGGCCGCCTTCATCGGCACGCCGGCGCCAGCCCCTGCGCGCGCAGGAAGCGCTCCACGGCCGCGGCCGCAACCGCGTGGCCGCGGGCGTTCCAGTGGCCGTCCAGCGGCAGGTACGCCTTGCGGAAGAAGCCCTCGGCCGCGCGCAGCTCGGGGGTCGGGTCGAGGAACGGCACGGCGGCGAGGCCAGCGATCTCGCGCAGGCGCCGCGAAACGGCGTCGCGCTGCCAGCGACCGTCCTCGATCCCGTAGCGCCAGCGGGTCAGTTCCCACGCGGAGTCCGAGACCTCGAGCCGGCTGGGCACGTGGACGATCGCCAGCCGGCCGCCGTGGCTCGCGACCTCGTGGCCCAGCGCGTGCACGAGCGCGGTGGTGGCACGCCACGCTTGGCGCAGCTCAGCGTCGGGCCTGGCCGCGTAGGCGCGCATCTCCGGCAGGGGTTCGACCCGCCGCGTCGGCGGCCACAGCCCGAGCCGAGCCAGCACGTTGTACGAGCGCGGGGCGGCCCGCTCCAGGCGGTCGCCGAACAGGTCGAGCGCGACCGAGCGCGGACCCGGCGGCGGCGGGGGGGGTGGTCTCGGCGGCGGTGGCTCCGGGGCCGGGGGCACCGGCAGGTTGCGCACGAACGGCCGGCCGCCGCGGAAGCCCAGCAGCGGCTTGGGCAGCCCGAGATTGTTGTCGCGGGCGTTGTAGAGGACGTCGTTGTAGTACACGAAGAGCAGCACCACCTGCGCGCCGTAGCGGTGTCCCTCCCTGCGGTAGTACAGGTACTGCTGGTCGGTCGACCAGCCGGCGGTGCCCGTGTTCAACACCTCGGGGGCGACGGCGCAGCGCGGCCCGCCGAGCTGCGCCTCGAGCTGCTGGGTGGCCGTCTCCGCGAGCGGCACCGTGTAGCCCTCGAGGAACGAGTCGCCCAGCGCCAGCACGCGGAAACCGCCCGCCGGCCGCTCCCAGGCGCGCTCGCGGTCGCGCTGGCCGTGGCCGTTCATCGCGATCTCGACCGTGAACTCCGGGCGATCGTAAGTGACGCGTGCGCCGGGGCGCTTGCGCCAGCCGAGCATCAGGTCGTAGTCGTTGTAGAGGCGGCGCAGGCGCGCCTCCTTGCCCGGCTTGCGGTGGGCCACCACGACTCGCGCCGCGACCTCGAGCAGCCCGAGGCACAGGCCGAGCGAGGCTGCCGCGAGGCCGAGGTTCTGCAGCAGCTCGCGGCGCCGGCTCAACAGGTGTCCTTGTCCGCCGCGTCCCACTCCCGCTGCACGTCGGTCGCCCACTGCGCGAGCACGGCGTCTGGGCAGCGGGCGAGGCCTTCCTCGGCGCAGGCGATCGCCTCGCGGTAGCGGCGCGCCTCGCGGTGAATCCAGAGCAGCGTCAGCGCGACCGCGGAGGCGTGGCGGGCGTTGTGCGGAAGGCCGAGCTGCCGGTGCGCGGACTCCGCCGCTTCGAGCGCCTCGACGTCGCGGGCCGTCGCGTGGAGCAGGCGGGCCAGCGCGTTCCACGCGGCGGCGGAGGCGGGATCGAGCTCGATCGCGCGGCGCAGCGCGGCCTCGGCCTCCGCCTCGCGCTGCAGTGCCTGCAGCGCCTCGGCCCGCACCAGCAGGGCGTCGGGCTGTCCGGGGTCCGACTCGAGCAGCCGGTCGACGGCCGCGAGCGCCGCGCCCGGCTCGCCGCGGGCGGCGAGCAGGCGGGCCTCGACCAGCGCCTGCTTCAGCGCGGGATCCTCACCCGCGGGAAGTAGCGCCGCACGTAATCGCGCAGCGCGAGGCGGGTCGACTCGAAGGCCAGCTCGCCCCACGGCAGCTCCTCCGGCGGGAACGCCCGCGCCTCCTCGCCGGCCTCGGACTGCAGCTCGCCGCCGAGCACGTCGGCCGCGTACGCGACCAGCACCTCGGACTCGCCCTGCACGTAGGCCTCGAGGATGCCGAGCGGCGCCACCCGCAGCCCGGTCGACTCCAGCGCTGCGCGCACGCCGGCGGTCGCCGGCGGCTCGCCCCCGCGGACCGCCGCGCTCGGCAATCCCCAGCGCGCGTCGCCCGGGTCGGCGAGGTGGCGGACCAGGGGGATGCCGCCCTCGTGGACGAACAGGGTGGCGGCGACCAGGCGGGGACCGGAGGACTGCGGGTTCGGACGGGCGCTCATTGCGGCGCTATTCTCACCCTTCCCATGCGCGTCCGCATCCGCTGGCACGAACTCGGGCTGAAGGGCGGGAACCGCTCGTTCTTCGTCGACCGCCTGCGCAAGGCGCTGCTCGCCGCCTGCCAGGACCTGCCCGGCACGCGGGTCAAGGTGCGCGACGGGAGGATGTACGTGGAGGTGCCGGACGCCGTGCCCTGGGACCTGCTGCAGGAGCGGCTGGCGCGGGTGCCCGGGGTCGCCAATTTCGCGCGCACCCGGGTGGTCCCGGCCGAGCTCGACGCGCTGCGGGCCGCGGCGCTCGAGGAGCTGGGCGGCGGCGGCTTCGCCAGCTTCCGGGTGCGGGTGCGGCGGGCGGACAAGAGCTTTCCGCTGCGGGCCGGCGAACTGGAGGCGGACCTCGGCTCGGTCGTCGCGCTGGCCACTGGCGCCGCGGTCGACCTCGAGCGGCCGGAGCGCACGCTGCACGTCGAGATGGCGCGCCGCGACGCGCTGCTCGCGACCGAGCGCGAGCCCGGCCCCGGCGGGATGCCGGTCGGCACCGGTGGCCGCGTGCTGGCGCTCGTCTCCGGCGGCATCGACTCGCCGGTCGCCGCCTGGCGCATGATCCGCCGCGGCTGCAACGTGTCGCTCGTCAACTTCCACGCGTTCCCGCTGCAGGACCGCACGATGCAGGACAAGGCGCGCGAGCTGGCGCGGGCGCTGACCCGCTGGCAGGGGCGCACCCGGCTGTTCTCCGTGGCCTTCGCGCCCGTGCAGCAGGCGGTCGTCGCCGGCTGCTCGCCGAGGCTGCGGGTGTTGCTCTACCGCCGCTTCATGCTGCGCATCGCCGAGGCACTGATGCCGCGGCTGCGGGCCCGCGCCCTGTGCACCGGCGACAGCCTGGGCCAGGTCGCCTCGCAGACGCTGCCCAACCTGGCCGCCGTGTCCGCGGCGGTACAGGCGCCGGTGCTGAGGCCCCTGCTCGGCATGGACAAGGCCGAGATCACGGCCGACGCGCGCCGTGCCGGCACGTTCGAGATCAGCGCGCTGCCCGACCAGGACTGCTGCCAGCTCTTCGTGCCGAAGCGGCCGGCGCTGGCGGCGACGGCCGCCGAGCTGGAGGCGGCCGAGGCGGCGCTCGACCTGCGCGGCCTGGTCCGCGACGCCGTCTACGGGGCGGAGGAGCTGCGCTTCTCGTTCCCGCCGGAGCGGGTCGAAGTCCGGCGCCACGCGTTGTGCCCGTGAACTCCCTCGAAGCGCTCGGCTGGGACGCGGACTTCGCCCGCGCGTTCGATTCCCTGCAGGCGCCCGGTCTGCGCCCGGCGCGGGTGCTGGTCGGCCACGCCGGGCTGTGCCGGGTGGCGTGGGAGGAGGGCGAGCTGCTGGCCGACTTCGCCGGCCGCCTGCGCCTGCGCGAGGCGGGCGCGGAGCTGCCGGTCGTCGGCGACTGGGTCGCGATCGCGCCGCGGCCCGCCGAAGGCCGCGCCACCGTGCACCACGTGCTGGAGCGCCGCAGCCGCTTCTCGCGCAAGGTCGCGGGCGACCACGTCGAGGAGCAGGTCGTGGCGGCCAACGTCGACACCGTGTTCCTCGTCTCCGGCCTCGACGGCGACCACAACCCGCGGCGGCTGGAGCGCTTCCTGACCCTCGTCCGCGAGAGCGGGGCCGAGCCCGTGGTGCTGCTCAACAAGGCCGACCTGTGCGACGCGGTCGCGCAGCGGCGGGCGGAAGCCGAGGCCGTCGCGCTCGGGCTGCCGCTGTTCGTGATCGAGGCGAAGCACGGGCGCGGGCTGGAGCCGCTCGAGCCCTGGCTGCAGCCCGGGCGCACGATCGCGCTGCTCGGTTCCTCGGGCGTCGGCAAGTCGACGCTCGCCAACCGCCTGCTCGGCGTCGAGCGGCAGAAGACCCGCGACGTGCGCGAGTCCGACGACCGCGGCCGCCACACGACCTCGGCCCGGGAGCTGCTGCGACTGCCCGGCGGCGCGCTGCTGATCGACACCCCCGGCATGCGCGAGCTCCAGCTCTGGGACGCGGACGAGGGCCTCGGGCAGACGTTCGCCGACGTCGAGGAGCACGCGGGCGCCTGCCGCTTCCGCGACTGCGCGCACGAGCAGGAGCCGGGCTGCGCGGTGCGGGCGGCCGTCGACTCCGGCGCCCTGCCCGCCGCGCGGCTCGCGAGCTGGGCGCGCCTGCGCAAGGAACTGAGGAGCCTGGCGGATCGCCAGGATGCCTACTCGCGCCGCCAGGCCGAGCGGCGCTGGATCCCGATCCACAAGTCGCTGCGCAAGGCGCCGAAGAAGCGCGGCTGAACGCGCCTCGTCTCAGCGGCCGCCCGGCTCCTCGACGCTCGACGGCCCCAGCCGCACGGTCAACGGGTTGCGCGTGCGCACCTCCGTGCGCCGCTCGTGAGGGTTGGGCAGCGTGCGGTAGGTCAGCAGCCACTGGCTGCGCAGCGCGACGTCGACCTTCGCCAGCGCTTCCTTCACGCCCTGGGCCGAGGGCAGCGCCTGGAACAGGCCGCCGCTGCGGCGCGCGGCCTGGGTCAGCGCGTACTCGTGCTCGGGCCGGCCGACGCGGCTGAAGTTCGCGGAGTCGGCCCGCCCGATGGGAAGGGCGCCGCGGGCACCGGGAGTGAAGGCGCGCCCGCCCGCGCCGCCGGCCCCGAGCCCCTCGTCGAACAGCACGCCGAAGGTGACCATGGCGCTGGCGGCGACGCGCTCGCGCGCGATCTCCTTCGTGTAGTCGGAGAAGCCGAAGCCGGCCCCGGAGACGGCGACGAGAGCGCTGCGGTCGCCGGGCTGCTTGCGCAGCTCGGCGGAGGCTTCGACCAGGCCGTCGAGCAGCGAGTTGGCGCCGAGGGGGAAGGTCTTCTCGATGGCTTTCGCGATCCGATCTCGATCGGCCGTGAACTCGACGATCCGCCGCGAGCGGTCTCCGGTCGTCCACACGCCCACCTTGACGCCGGCGGGCAGGCCGCGCACGAAGGCGATTGCGGCCGGCTGCAGCTCGGTGCGCCACTTGTCGGCGACCGACTCGCTCGAGTCGAGCACGAGCGCCACGACCAGCGGTCGCTCGTCGCGGCGGACGAGCAGGCCCTCGACGGCGCGGCCGTCCTCGAGGATCGCCACGTCGTGCGCGGTCAGGCCCTCGGCGGGAGCGCCGGTCAGTGGATCGTGGGCCCAGAGCGAAAGCGTGCGCGGCAGCGAGCCCTGGAGCAGCAGGAGTGCGGCGACGGCGACGTGCAGCACGTTGGATCCTCCCGTGCCCGACGGGTTCCGGCGCCGGGCAAAGCCCGTCGCCGGTCCCATGGGGGCTACGTCGGCCGACTCCGGCCTCCTCCGCCCCCAAACCCCCACCAGGAGCTTAGGCTTCCTCGGGCAGGGATTCCACGAGCGCCGCGAAGCGCGGGTCGGCGCGCAGCGAGTCGAGGTTGGTGTCGTGCTCGAGCCAGCCGCGCTGGCGCAGGCCGCCGGCGACGGCGCGGGCGAGGCAGTCGATCGCGCGTTCGGGCTCGGCGGCCAGGGCCAGGATGCAGCCGACGTTGTAGAGCAGCATCGGGTCCCCTGGCTCCAGCGCGACGGCCCTCTCGGCCAGCGCCAGGCCGCGCTCGCGCTCGCCGAGGGCCACCAGGCCGTTGGCGGCCATGTAGAGGGCTCGCGCGTCCTCGGGCTCGCGCGCGGCCTGCGCCTCGGCCAGCGCCACGCCGCGGCGGCGGGCGGCCGTCGCGTCCACGGGCCGCGCGAGCGCCTCGTACACCTGTGCCACGAGCAGCGGCGACTGGAAGTCCTCCGGGCGCACCCGGGCGGCGGCCTCCCACTCGCGGGCCGCGTCCGACAGTCGCCCCTGGGCGAAGGCGTCGCGGGCGCGGAAGTAGTGGGCCTCGAACAGGTCGGGATCGAGCCGCACCGCCTGCTCGAACGCGCGCTCGGCCTCGGCGTGGCGCCCGTCGAGCGAGAGCCCCATGCCGCGCGAGGCGTGGGCCTCGGGCAGCGCGGGTTCGAGCTCGAGCGCGCGGCGGCTGGCCTCGCGCGCGTCCCGCAGCGTGTGCGCGTCGCGCCGCACGTAGAGGTAGAGGAAGAAGCCGCAGTCGGCGAGGCCAGCCCAGGCGCGGGCGAAGCGCGGGTCCGCCTCGAGCGCCTGCTCGAACAGGCGCTTCGCGGCTTCGACCGCGTGGCGGCTGTAGCGGTAGTACTGGCGGCGGGCGCGATGGTAGAGCTCCCAGGCGCGCAGCTCGGTGGTGCCCGAGCGGGGCCCGGCGGCGAGCCGCACCTCGAGCGCCTCGGCGACCTGGCGCGCGATCTCGTCCTGCAGCGCGAACACGTCGTCGAGGTCGGCCTCGTGGCGGAAGGCCCAGAGCTGCGAGCCGTCCTCCACGTCGCACAACTCGACCGCGACGCGGACCCGCGGCCCCGCCCGGCGCACGCTGCCGTCGAGCAGCACCGAGGCGCCCAGCCCGCGCCCGAGATCGCGCAGGTCGGGCCTCGGCCCGGCAGCGGAGCGCGCCGAGAACGCCATCGCGCGCGAGATCACGCGCAGGCCCGGCAGGCCGCGCAGCGCGAGCAGGATCTCCTCCGCGAGGCCGTCGCACAGCCAGCCCTGGTCCTGCTCGCGGCTCATGTCGACGAACGGCAGCACGGCGACCCTGCGCTGCGGGACGCCGTCCGCTGGCAGCCGCAGCAGTGCGCGGCCGACGTCCTCCGCGCTGATCGTGCGCCGCGCCAGGTCCTTCTCCAGGCAGGCGGCGACCACGGTGCCGAACTCGGCGGGCAGGTCCGGCCGGCGCCGGGCCACGGGCTCCGGTGCCTCGCGCAGCACCGCGGCCACCAGGTCGGCGGGCGTCGCGCCGCGGAACGGCGGCTCGCCGCAGGCCATCTCGTGCAGCAGCGCGCCGAGCGCCCACACGTCGGCACGCGGGTCGGGCGGCGCGCCGCGCAGGCGCTCGGGCGACATGTAGCACGGCGTGCCGCCGCCCACGAGCGGCAGCGGCGGGTACGGCGCGGTGGGCGAGTCGGGCGACACCGAGGCCGGCTCGACCGGCTGGAACGAGGCGAGGCCGAAGTCGAGCACGCGGGCCTGGCCGGACTCGTCGACCATCACGTTGCGCGGCTTGAGGTCGCAGTGGGTGAGGCCGCGACGATGGGCCGCGGCGAGCGCGGCGGCGACGCCGCTGCCGAGGCCGACCAGCGCGGCGAGCGGCAGCCCGCCCGGGGGGATGCGCTCGGCGAGGCTGGTGCCGCGGACCAGCTCGAGCGCGAGGAAGCGCACGCCCTCGGCCTCCTCGATCGCGTGGATGCCGACGACGTTGGGATGCTCCAGGGCCGCGGCGGCGCGCGCCTCGCGGGTCAGCCGCTCCAGCCACTCGGGGTCGTCGGCCCGCGCCTCGGGCAGCACCTTGAGCGCCACCTCCCGGTCGAGCTTGCGGTCGCGGGCGCGCCAGACGACGCCCATCCCGCCTTCGCCGATCTTCTCGATCAGCGCGTAGTGACCGAGCTCCGCGCCCGCCTGCAACGGCATCGGCGGCCTCCGGGAAGAGTCTAACGCCGCCGCGTGTAGGATCGCGCGATGCATCGACTCGCCCTCCTCCTGCTCCTCGCCGCGGCGCCGCTCGCGGCGGGCCAGGCCGCGCCCGAGCCGGCGCGGTCCGTGGCCGTGACGATCGACGACCTGCCGTTCGTGACGCGGCGGCTCTCGCTGCCCGAGGTGTCCGAGGCCACCGCCCGGCTGCTCGAACCGCTGAAGCGGCGCGCCGTCCGGGCGGTCGGCTTCGTCAACGAGGACAAGCTGCTGCGCAAGGGCGAAGTCGACGGCCGGATCGCGGTGCTGTCGCAGTGGCTCGACGCCGGCTTCGAGCTCGGCAACCACACCTTCGGCCACGTCTCCTTCCAGCGCACGCCGCTCGCCGAGTTCCAGGCGGCGACCCTGCGCGGCGACCCGATCACCCGCTGGCTGCTGAAGGAGCGCGGGACCGCGCCGCGCTGGTTCCGCCACCCGTTCACCCACACGGGCCCGAGCGCCGAGGCGAAGCAGGAGTTCGGGCGCTTCCTGGCTCAGCACGGCTATGCAGTGGCCCCCTTCAGCATCGAGTGCACCGACTGGACCTTCGCGGCCGCGTACGAGCGCGCGCTGGCGAAAGACGACACGAAGCTGGCGGGCGAGGTCGAGGCGGCCTACCTCGCGCACCTCGACGGCCTCGTCACGTTCTACGAGACCGAAGCGCAGGACCTGTTCGGCCGCCCGATCCCGCAGATCCTGCTGATCCACGCGAACGCGCTCAACGCGGCGGTCATGGAACGGCTGCTGAGCCTCTTCGAGCGCCGCGGCTACGGCTTCACGAGCCTGGAGGCGGCGCTGGCCGACCCCGCGTGGAAGTCGCCGGACGCCTACGTCGGCCCGTGGGGCCCGTCGTGGCTGCACCGCTTCCGCGTCGCCCGCGGTGGCGACGCCCACGCGGGAGTGCGCCGCGAGCCCGACCCGCCGGCGTGGGTCCTCGACCTGGAGAAGGAGATGCTCAGCGCTTCAGGTCGCTGAGCATCTCCTCGATCTCGTCGAGCGCCGACCGCAGGTCCTCGGCGATCTCGGCCGCGATCTCGTCTGGCTCGGGCAGGCTGTCGGCGTCCATCAGGCTCTCGTCCTTCAACCAGAACAGGTCGAGCGAGCACTTGTCGCGGCCGACGAGTTCGTCGTACGAGAACGCCCTCCATCGACCCTGGGGCTCCCTGTCAGACCACGTCGGTCGCCGCGCGGCCCGGCCATGTGCGCAGTAGCAGGCGACGAAGTCGTCGAGGTCCTCGCGCTTCATGCGCCGGGTCTTGAGCGTGAAGTGGACGTTCGTGCGCAGGTCGTAGACCCACAGCTTCTTCGTCCACGGGTCGGGCGAAGCCGGCTTGCGGTCGAAGAAGAGCACGTTGGCCTTCACGCCCTGGGCGTAGAACAGGCCCGTCGGCAGCCGCAGCAGGGTGTGGACGTCGCACTCGCGCAACAGGGCGCGCCGCACGGTCTCGCCGGCGCCGCCCTCGAACAGCACGTTGTCGGGCACGACCACGGCGGCCCGCCCGTGCATCTCGAGCAGGCTGCGCACGTGCTGGACGAAGTTGAGCTGCTTGTTGGTGGTGCTCGCCCAGAAATCGGCCCGTTCGTAGAGGATCGATTCGCGATCGGTGTCGCCTTCGTCGGTCACCACCAGCACGCTCGACTTCTTGCCGAAGGGCGGGTTGGTGAGCACGACGTGGAAGCGCGCGGAGCCGGCCTCCCGCAGCGCGTCGTCGGTGCGCACCGGCAGCGCCCGCTCGATCTCGGCGTCCGCCTCGGACGGCTTGCGGCCCTTGCGGATCAGCTCCTGACGGCGCTTGTGCAACTCCTGCGGCGTGGGCCCGACGCCGTGCAGCAGCAGGTTCATCGCGCACAGGCGGGTGACGCCCTGCACGATTTCGACGCCGCGCAGCGCCTCCAGTCGCAGCTTGTCGCGCTCTTCCTTCGTCAGCTTCTTCGCGTGAAGGCCTTCGGTCAGGAAGGCGTGGGCAGCCAGGAGGAATCCACCGGTCCCGCACGCGGGGTCGATGATCCGCTCGCCCGGCATCGGCCGGATGCAGTCGACGACGGCGTCGATCAGCGGCCGCGGCGTGAAGTACTGGCCGGCCCCGGACTTGGTGTCCTGGGCATTGCGTTCGAGCAGGCCCTCGTAGGCGTCGCCCTTGACGTCGACTCCCACCATCACCCACTGCTCGCGGTCGATCAGGTCGGCGACGAGGCGCCGCAGCTTGGCCGGGTCCGCGATCTTGTTCTGGGCCTTGCGGAAGATCAGGCCGAGCAGCCCGGGCTGCTTGCCGAGGTGTTCGAGGGTGTGGCGGTAGTGGGCCTCGAGCGCGTCGCCGTCGCGCTCGATCAGGTCAGGCCAGCCGTAGCCGTCGGGCACGGGCGACTCGCGCTTCCACGGCGCCCGCGTGTACTCGTCGGCCATCTTGAGGAACAGCAGGTAGGTGAGCTGCTCGAGGTAGTCGCCGTACGAGAGCCCGTCGTCGCGCAGGACGTTGCAGTAGCTCCACAGCTTGTTGACCAGCGTCGACGCATCGCTCACGCGGTGGATGATAGCGGCTGATAATCAGCCATTGCGTGGCTGATTGTCAGCCGTCGGTCTTTGGGCGGATGGTGCTTCCGCCGCC
The DNA here is from genome assembly GCA_011526565.1 of Acidobacteriota bacterium. Taxonomy (GTDB): domain Bacteria; phylum Acidobacteriota; class Vicinamibacteria; order Fen-336; family Fen-336; genus WYBL01. The sequence goes on from WYBL01000026.1 coordinate 92,288, forward strand.
ACCGCGTAGCCGAGCGCGCGATACGTCTTCATTCGCTTGGCGAACATCTTCTGCAGGACCGGGACGTGTACGTCGGCGTAGTCGACGACGCGGACCTCGGCCTTGCGCCCGTGGAGTCGCTGGAGACGGCCGGCGTACTGCTTCAGGGTGCCGCTCCACGAGATCGGCATCGTCAGGAACAGCGTGTCGAGGCGTGCGTCGTCGAATCCCTCGCCGACGTAGCGGCCGGTGGCCAGGATCAGGCGTTCCTGGTCCTCGGGGATGGCGGCGAGACGTGCGGCGATCTCGCGCGTCTGGCGCACGCTCCGACCACCTTGCAGCACGACCAGGTTGCGCGTGAAGGCCTCCAGACGTGATGCGAGCAGGTCGAGGTGCTCGCGGCGCTCGGTGAGCACGAGGGGGCAGCGCCCCTGCGCGAGGGCTCCGACGACATCGTCGAGAATGAGAGCATTGCGGGTCCCGTCGCCGGCCAGGAGGCCGTAGAGCTCCTGGATGCTCTCGGGGACGCGGTCGCCGGGTGGCACGAACGTCGTCTCCCGCACGGTCAAGCGCCGGCTGAAGGGCGGCCGCGCAGCCGGGGCCCGGGAATCCACGACGAAGCGGGTCGGTCCGAGCTGCATTTCGAGGATCGGATGGTGGCCGTCGCGGCGCTCTGGCGTGGCGGTCAGGCCGGTCACGAAGCGGGCGCGAACGGCCGACATCACCCGGTCGAACGAGAAGGCGGGCACGTGGTGGCACTCGTCCACGATCACGTGACCGTAGTCAGCGACGAGCGGGTCGACGGTGTCGCCTCGGACCAGGCTCTGGATCATCGCGACGTCGATCAGCCCGGTGAGCTTGCGTTGGCCGCCGCCGAGGCGGCCGATCCGGCGGGAATCGAGACCGAGGAACGCGGAGAGCTGGGCGATCCACTGGTCGAGCAGCGGGCGCCTGTGGACAAGGACGAGCACGGACCGGGCGCGGCGCGCGACGAGGAAGGCTCCGAGCACCGTCTTGCCCGTTCCCGGCGGGGCGACGAAGACCCCCGTGTCGTGCGGGAGCAGGCTGTCGGCGGCCTGTTGCTGAATCGGCGTGAGATCGCCTCGGAAGGTGTACTCGATCTCGGCGCCGCCCTGGCGGTCGTCGGCCAGGAGAAGCGGTACTCCGAGTTGGCCGAGCAGTTCTCGCAGGTCCGTCAGGCAGCCCCGTGGCAAGGACAGGGCGTCTCCCTGATCCTCGGCGCACGCGATCACGCGGGGCGTCAGGTGCGTGGAGAGCCGCAGCCGCTGTCGCTGGTAGAACTCCGGGTTCTGGAAGGCCGCCAGGCGCTGCATCTGGTCGACGAGCGCGGGGGGCAGGCCTGCCTTGTCGACGAGCAGGCGCGACGCGAGGGTGGCGCGGACCCGTTCCGGCAGAGCGTCGGGCACCTTGGGCAGAGCTCGGGGCCGAATCGGAGGTGCGTCTCCGTCATCCGGCGAGGTGAGGCGGCGAACGGGCACCACCCGCCCCGAGCGCGTGGCGTCCGTCACGATCCGTTCGGCCGTCGCCGCAGTGATGCGTGCTCCGGCTACCGAGGCCAGGTGGGCCCATTGGTCGTCCCACGGGCTGAGCGACTCGTCGAGGAAGACGCTGTTGCCCTCGGCGCGCGGGCCGCGCTGCAAGGGGAGGGCGATCAGGTTGCCGAAGCCGCCCCGGGGCAGCGTGTCCTGGCTCGGGAACAGCCGGTCGTACGACGCGAGCCCGAGTTGCGGACGACGGGCGAGGGTTTCCGTGAGGATGTGGGCGCCGAGGCTTCGCGCCACCGTGGCGGGCAAGGGGCTGGCGAAGAACAGCCACGCGTGCCCGCCATTCCCGGAGCGCGACCGCTCGATGGCGACGGGCAGGCCGAGAGACACCGCCGTCTGGCGAAAGGCCGCGACATCTTCGAGCCAGTTCGAGCGATCGAAGTCGGCCGCCAGGAACCAGCAAGTGTCGTCCGGGAGCATCGGGTAGACGCCCACGACGTGCCGACCCTGCAGGTGGCCGAGGATCGTCTCGTCATCGACGGGCAGGAACGCCTGGTTGGGGCATTCGCCGCAGGCCACGCGGGGTTTCTCGCAGACACCACGAACCCACTCGTTCGCACAAGCGGGCGCATAGCCCTTGCGTCCGGATCTCTCGTTGATCCAGTGCCGCGGGTAGACGTCGGCGCGTCCCCGGAAGAGCGCCCTGAACAGGGCCACCTTCTCGGCCGGCGTCCTCGGCGCGATCGGAGCCGGTTGCGTGCCACGGGTGGGCTCCGGCCGCGCGGCAACTCCGGCCTGCGCGAGCGCGGCCCGAAGTCGCTGCAACTCGGCTTCGGCGGCGGCCTGCTCGACGCGGAGCCTCTCGAGCTTCCGTTCGGCCTCGGCGACCTGCGCCCTGAGGGGTGATTCGGGCAAGTCGCCGTTTTCGTCGCCCACCAGCATCCCCTTGCCTGCTGGTCGCTGATTCTACCGGGCCCTCCTTCCGCAACGTCGATCACATCGGCCGCCTTGGCGCTATGATCGAAGCCACCGTGGAACCACTCGATCGCATTGCCTTCGACCCGACCGTGATGGGAGGCAAGCCCTGTATCCGTGGGACCCGGGTCACGGTGTCCACCGTGGTCGGGCTGGTGGCCACCGGCCACCTGACGACCGAAATCCTCGCGCTCTATCCGTATCTGGCCGAGGAAGACGTCCGGCAGGCATTGCGGTGCGACGTTCCGGGCGACGAATCCTTCCGTTCCTGAACGAGCGCTCGCGAGGACTCGGAGATGGTCCGGCAGCCCCGGGTTCGAATCGAGTACACGCCCGAGGCGGTCGATCACCTGCGAGGTCTCGACGCTCGCCAGCGCGTGACCGTCCTCGATCGGGTCGAGATCCTGCTCAGCCACGAGCCGACGAAGCCGACTCGCAACCGGAAGTTGCTTCGCGCCAACCCACTGGCTCCATGGGAGCTCCGGCTGGGGGACCTGCGCGTATACTACGAGTGTCCCACCGAGAACCTCGTCGTCATCAAGGCCGTGGGAATCAAGCGTCGAGCGACCGTGCGCATCGGCGGTGAGGAAATCGACCTGTGAAGACCGTCGAGTTGGCTGATGCCACGGCGTCCCTCTCCGAGTACGCGCGCAAGACTCGTCGCGAGACACTGGTGGTCACGCGCAAGGGCAAGCCACTCGTGGCCATCATGCCGGTGAGCGAGCGGACCGACCTCGAGAACCTCGTGGTCACGACGCACCCGAAGTTCCTGGCGGTCATGGAACGCTCCCAACAGCGTTACGACCGGGACGGCGGCCTCTCGACTGACGCCGTGCGCGACCTGCTCGGCGTTCCGAAGCGGAAGGCGCGCAGGACCCGATAGCGCCCCTGCGGGAGCCGACCTCGGCCCTGCCGCTCTCTAAGCTCTCGCCTTCGGGCGTCGACCCGGCTTCTTCTGCCGCGGCGCGGGCGTGCGGGTGGGCTCCCCCGTGGAGCGGAGGCGGGCGAGGAGGGCTGAGGCGGGTTCGTCCGTCGGGTCCTGGGGGACGAGGCGGCCTTCGAAGGCGCGCTTCAGGATCGACTGGCGCAGGCGGGTGCAGCGGGCGAGGTTCTGCCCGACCGTGCGTTCGAGCGCGTCGAGCACCGACAGCCGCCGCTCGACCTCGGCCACGATCCGCTGCTGTTCGGCGAGGGGCGGGAGTGGGACGACGTGTGCGGCGAGCTTGGTGCCGTTGACGTTGGCCTGACCGACCTGTTGAGTCACGACGGACTTGATCCACGCACGGCCCCGCGGCGAGTTGATCCAGTATGCGAGCAAGTCCGCGCTGACACCTGGCAAGGGCTGAACGCGGATCAAGTACGAGGCAACAGCGCACGGCCGCGAGTAGCCCCGAAAGACTGCCGTCTTGCCGACGAGCTCCGGACTGTTCGTGCGATTGAAGAGCAGCTCACCTGGACTCAGTAGCTGGTCGGGGAACTCGTCATGGTCGAGTGGCAGGTACTTGAGATCGGTGAAGTCGAGTCGGCCTTCGATCAGGTTGCCCATCCGGAGGACTGGGACACCCAGATCCCGGGTGGAGCATTTCGCGGATGTGCCGTACCGCATCCACAGGCTGACTTGATCCAGCGTGGCCCAAGTCCAGCCTTCAGGCAGGGGCGGGAAGGCTGGCCCGTCCGGCGCCGTGGGGGGCTGGTACTTCTTGCCGGGGGGCCAGCGGCGGCGGCGGTCTTCGAGGAGGCGGGCGAGAACGGCTGGGGCGGGCTCGTAGGGGCGGCCCTGCTGGCGGGCGAGTTCGGCCTCGGTGGGGACGAGGCGGCCCTCGACCGCGGCCTTGAGGACGCTGGCCCGCGCCCGCTTCAGCTTGGCCCGCACGGCTTCGAGCGTCGCCACCGCCGCGTCGAGCCGCGTGAACTGCTTCTCGATCTCCGCCACGATCCGCAACTGCTCGGCCATCGGCGGCAGGCGGAACGGGTGAGCCAAGAACGGGCCGCGGTTGATGTGCTTCATCGTCGAGCCGTGAAGGTGCTCGCTCCGGAGCATTTCCTGGATGACCCGCTTCAGCGACCAGAACAGGAACCGGGAATCGACGACTCTCGTGTCGGCATCCACTCGGAAGATGTGCTGGTTGAGAACTGCGTCAGGGCCCGGCCACACGAAGGCATCAAGGGTCGCTGACCAGCTCACGAGCGTAGTACCCGCGGTGATCACGTAGTCCGCGGGGACCTGGCGCAAGGTGTAGTTGAAGGATCGGGTGGGGTCGGTCAGGTTTTGAATGCGAATGATGGGATGCCCGGTCTCGCCCCAGTCCTCGGGCTTGAAGGCTAGCCCGTTCAGGTACGTAGCGACTTGACCAACCGTCGTGCCCGCCCAGCCCGGCGGCAACGTGTCTCCCGCGTCTTCGTGGGCGGGCCGTGGGGTGGCCGCACGCTTCACGCCACGAGCTCCTCGTTCAGTTCCGCGACCAGCGTTGCGTAGTCGTCGCCGAACAGCGCGTGGAAGCGGCCGAGGCCGCCTTCGGTCGTGAAGGGGACGTCGTCGAGGTCGTCGAGGGCCACCTCCGCGTCGCTGGCGATGCGGTCGCGGATCAGGATCAGCCAGCGTTGCTGCTCGTCGGTGAAGCTGCGGCCGCGGTTCTGCTGCTGGGCCATCCAGCGCGCGAAGCGCTCGCCGACGCGGTCCGCGAACGGGACCAGGTCCTCCTCCGGGCGCAGGGCGTGGCGGGCGAGCGACACGATGTCCGTCCACAGCCGGCCCTGGCTGGCGCCGCGCACGCGACCGCGCTCGACCTTCTCGTAGGCGGCCCACAGCTCGTCCGCCGTCCACTGGCGCGGCGGCTGCTGGATCGCTTCGGCCAGCGCGCGCACCTGCTGCCGCGTCAGCCGCTGGCCGTACGGCCGTGAGTAGAGGATCTGCAGGGCGTCGATCTCGTCGCGGTGGTCCGCGATGAACTGCCGGAACGACGTCACCAGCGCCTTCGCCTGGTCGAGCGTGTGGCGCGGGGCGGCGCCCGAGCGGATCACCTCGTCGACCGACGTGTCGTCGATCACCTGCTCCTGGCGCTTGCGCACCTCCTGCAGGGCCTGACACAGCTTCGGGTTGAACGCGATCGGTGCGGCAGCCGCCTCCCGGAGCTGGGCCTGGGCCGCCGCCACCTGCGCCTCGGTCGGCTCCTGGTCCTCGGCCAGTCCGTACATCGCCCGCGCCTGCTCGTCCTCGCGGTCGGGGTCGAGGGCATCGAGCAGGCCCGCGATCAGGGCCCGCAGCGGCACGCCGTTCGTCGCCTGTTCGAGCAGCTTGCGGTCGGGCTCGTCCAGCCGGCGCTCCAGGCGGTCGAGGCGGCCGGCGAGGGTCGAGAGCACGTCCGGGTCGCGGCTGCCGGCGCGCACCCTCTCCAGCAGCTTGTCGAACGCGATCGCCCGGTCACGCAGGATCGGCGGGTCCGACTTCTGCTCGTCCATCACGCCGACCGCATCGACGATCACGAAGTGGGTCTTGGCGTGGCCCGGGGAGTCGGGGGTGACGCCCTCGAAGTCGGCCGACGGCATCACCCGTACGCCACGCCCCTTCATCTGCTCGAACAGGCCGCGCGAGCGCACCGTGCGCATGAACAGCAGGCACTCCAGCGGCTTGACGTCGGTGCCGGTGGCGATCATGTCCACCGTCACCGCGATGCGCGGCTGGAAGCTGTTGCGGAAGCGCTGGATCGTCTCCTCGGGCTTGTGCGACGCGGAAACCCGGGCTGCGTCACCGGCGCCGCGCTCGGGCTTGTAGGTGATCTTGACCGCCTCCTCGTTGCCGAAGCCGAACTCCAGGCGCACGGCGTCGAGGATGTCCTCGGCGTGGCTGTCGTCCTTGGCGAAGATCAGCGTCTTCGGCACGTGCTGGCGGCCGGGGAAGATCTCGGTGAACAGCTTGTCCCTGAACTCGCGGATCACCGTGCGGATCTGGTCCCTGGCCACGACGCTGCGGTCGAGGTCGCTCCCCGAGTAGGTCAGATCCTCGTCGAGCCGGGCCCAGCGCAGGCGCCGCGTCTCGCGGTCGCGGCGGCCGACGACGACCGGCGCCGGGGCGTCCTTCGACAACTGCGCGCCGTCCTGCGTGATCCGGGTGCGGATCTCGTAGACCTCGTAGGGCACGTTGACGCGGTCGCGCACCGCGTGCTCGTGGCGGTACTCGCAGACCAGGTTCTTGTCGAAGAAGCCGAACGTGTGGGTGGCCGGCGTCGCGGTCAGCCCGATCAGCGAGGCGTCGAAGTACTCGAGCACCTGCCGCCACAGCGAGTAGATCGAGCGGTGGCACTCGTCGATTACGACGACGTCGAAGAACTCGGGCGGGATGTAGGGCGAATAGACGACCGGCGGGGGCTCGCGCACGAGCGCCGCGCCGGAGCCGGTGAAGGCCGAGCCCTCCTCGCGGTCCTCCTCGTAGTCCGGCTCGCCCTGGAGGATCGAGTAGAGGCGCTGGATCGTGGTGACGACGACCTTGTTGACGGGGTCGATCCGGTTCGAGCGCAGCCAGGACACGCCGTAGAGCTCGGTGAACTTGCGGCCGTCGTCGGGCGTCGTGTAGGACTGGAACTCGCGGTAGGCCTGGCGGCCGAGGTTGCCGCGGTCGACGAGGAACAGCACGCGGCGAGCGCCGCCGAACTGGATCAGGCGGTAGAGAGCCGCAATCGCCGTGAAGGTCTTGCCGGCGCCCGTCGCCATCTGGATCAGCGCGCGCGGCCGGCCCTCGCGGATCGAGGCCTCGAGGTTGGTGATCGCGCGGGCCTGCGCGGGCCACATGCCGGCGGCGTTCAGCTCGGGCGCGTGGCGCATGCGGCCCATCAGCGTGGCCGCGGCCGGGGCGTTCGGCAGGCCCTGGGCGATCGCCACGCCGGCCTCGAACCCGCGCCGCAGCGTTGCCGGCTGATGGAACGAGAACACGCGGCGGCTGCGCGGGGTCGGGTCGAGCAGGTTCGTGAAGCGGGTCTCGGCGCCCGTGCTCTCGTACAAGAAGGGCAGGGGTCGCAGCGGCGGGCGCAGCCAGTCGGGCAGCTTGCCGGCGTAGTCGCGGGTCTGTGCCTCGACGCCGGTGAGGGCGATGCCCTCCTTCTTGGCCTCGATCACTCCGGCGGGCTTTCCATCGAGGAACAGCAGGTAGTCGCAGGGGCCCGCGTCGGTCTGGAATTCGCGGACGGCGACGCCGGCACCCGCGGCGAGGTTCAGCTCGGCGCGGTCCTGGATGACCCACCCGGCCGCGGCGAGCGCCGCGTCGATCGTCAGCCGCGCCCGCTGCTCCGGGCTGTTCCGATCCTGGGGAGGCATGGACGCCCAAGGTTGCCAGAGACGGGCCCGTGTGACGAGTTGGGAGAGCGCGACCGGACGGCGCGCGGGTTCAGGCGGCGAGGAGCGGGTCGAACTCGCCGGGAACCAGCGGGCCGCATCCAAGGCTGAGGAGCGTCGAGGCCAGGAGCTCGCGCGAGATCCGGGACGGGGTCGTGATCTCCAGGCCGATTGGACGCCCGTCGTCGGCGTAATCCACGAGCAGGCCGGCTTCTCGCCGCTCGGTGCGAGCGACGTCGTCGTCCGCCCTTCTCGGCAGGTAGTAGTAGGCGGCCACGACGCGACCGTGACGGTAGGTGACTTCGAGGTAGGGTGCGCTGATCTTCATGCCGTGGTTCGGTATGCGGTGATGACGACCAGGAGTTCGAGCGCCACCGGCCGGGAGCCATGTCCCGGCGGTACCTCGTGGCTCGCACGAGCATAGCGCGCAGGTCCAGTTCGCTGAAGCCCCGGTCGATCATGCGGCGCCGCACGTGCGGGGTCAGATCCTCTGCGGCGGAAGGCTACTGCGGATCGTGCCGAGCGAGGACCGGGGCGCCGCTCCGCGATCAGCGGTGCGGCTCGCTCGGGTCGGCGACCCAGTAGCCGCGGCGGGCGTGGACGCGGGCGCGGCCCTTGCGGAGCTTGACCTCGAGGCGGTGCCAGCCGGGCTTCGCGTCGGGAGGCGGCTCGTAGCGCAGCACGTAGCGGGCGGACAGCGTCGCCGCGATGCGGTCGAAGGCGCCGCCGAGCATCGCCAGGCTGTTGGCGATCCAGACCCGGCCGCCGGTGGCTTCGGCGATCGTGTCGAGGTCGGTGCGTTCCTCCAGCGCGCGGAGCGGGCGGCCCGGGCGGGCTTCTCCGTCGCGCAGGGTGACGATGTGGACGAGAGCCGAGGTACGCGAGGCGACCGTCTTCAGGTGGGCGCCGTCGAGCACGCTCGTCGTGTCGCGGCCGTCGGTGAAGGCGATCACCAGCGTGCGCCCGCCGGGGTCGGCGAGGGCCAGCGCCGCCAGCAGCGCGTCGTGCAGCGACGTGGCGCCCTGGGCCTCGAGCTCGCCGAGCGCGCGCAGCACCCGGCCCCGGTCCGTGCCCGGCCGCGCCAGCCAGCGGATCTCGGTGGAGAACGCGAGCAGCCCTGCAGCGTCGTTCGGCCGGAGCGCCGCCAGCAGGCGCTCGCCGGCCCGCCGCAGCGCCCGGCGGCGCTCGCCGGTGAGGCTGCTGCTGGCGTCGAACACGAGCAGCACCTGCGCGGGCAGCACGTCGGCGGCGACGAGTTCCACGGGCCGCACGACGCCCTCGTCGCGCAGCTCGAAATCGGTGGCGGTCAGGCCCTCCACCGGATCGTCGCCGCGGGACACGAACACGTCGACGTACGCGGCCTCGACGGCGACCCGGAACTCCGGCACCTGCGCGCCCAGCGAGGCGGCCGCCACCGCCAGCGGGGCGAACGCCGCGACGCCGGGCCTCATCGCGCCGACTCCTCGCGCAGTTCCTCGATCAGCTCCTCGACGCGGGCCGCGTTGCCGCCGAAGTAGTTCCACTGCGGGTCGAAGGACTCCGGGCGGCGCGCCAGCGCACGCTCGGCGATCTGGCGTGCCTCCGCAGTCGCGCCGCGCAGCAGCAGCGAGTGGGCCAGCGCCACCGCCGCGGCCTGGGCGTCGGGCTCGAGCGCCAGCGCGGCCCGGAACGCGGCTTCGGCTTCCGCGCCCCGGCCGGCGCTCTCGTGGACCTGTCCCAGCGAAACGAAGGCGAGGTAGCGGGTGCGGGCCGGCACCTCGTCGCGGGTGGCGGGCTCCAGCGCGATCCGGGCCTCGTCGAGATGGCCGAGCTGCCACTGCACGCGCCCGAGGTGGACCCGGGCCAGCGCGTGGTCTGGCGCGGCGGCGACGGCGGCGGCCAGCGCGTCGCGGGCGGCGCGCAGATCGGGTAGCGGGCTGCGGTCGGTCAGCCGCGCCTGCTTCTCGTGGCTGGCGCCACGGGTCAGCAGCAGCTCGGCGTCGCCGGGAAACAGCGCGAGGCCGTCGCGCAGCCACCAGTCGAGCGCCTCGTCGAGGCAGGCATCCCACTGCGCGCGCTGTGCCATGGCGAGGTGGAAGCGGCGCGAGAAGCCGGCCGAGCCGGTGCGCGTCGCCAGCAGTCGTGCGAAGTCGGACGCGCGGCGGGCGTGGCGGCCGGAGCAGGTGGGGACCTGCTCGACCACGACGTTGGGCGCGCGCGCCGCGACGTCCGCGTCGAAGTGCAGCATCGCCGCGGCGCGCAGCGGGAAGGCGTCCAGCACGTCGTCGGGGCAGTCCGGGCACGAACGCAGCGCCCGCGCCCGCTGCTCCATCACTTTCCAGGCGGCGTCGACCGCGTCCCACGGCACGTCTCCGAGGTCGCGGACGGCTTCGAAGTGCCGCCCCTGCGCGTAGAGCCAGACCGCCCGCTCGTAGCGCGCGTCGAACAGCCGGTCCGAGCCCCGGGTCTGCAGGGCCGCCAGGACGAGTGCCAGCACGACGACCAGGGGGATGGACGGGGGGCGCATGCGTTCGGCCCATCCTACGCCCGGGCGGACGGGCGCCGGCTCAGTCTTCGACGGTCAGGTAGGTGTAGCCCTCGAGCGCCTCTTCGTAGCGTCGCATCAGGCGGCCCGACTCGGCCATCGTCAGGCGCTTCTCGCGCAGCGCACCCTCCACCGAGCGCCGCACGCGGGAGACCAGGTCGTCCTTCGAGTACTGGACGTAGGACAGCACCTCGGTCACGGAGTCGCCTTCGACGACGTGGTCGACGCGGTAGTCCTCGCCGTCGATCCGCACGTGCACGGCGTCGGTGTCGCCGAACAGGTTGTGCAGGTCGCCCAGGATCTCCTGGTAGGCGCCGACCAGGAAGCTCGCGATGTAGTAGGGCTCGCCGGGCTGGACCGTGTGCAGCTCGAGGAAGTGCTTGACGTCGCGCAGGTCGATGAACTCGTCCATCTTGCCGTCGCTGTCGCAGGTCAGGTCGGCGAGCACGGCCTTGCGCTGCGGCGGCTTGTGCAGGCGGTGGATCGGCAGCGTGGGGAAGAGCTGGCGCACGGCCCAGTGGTCGGGCAGCGACTGGAACAGCGAGAAGTTGCAGTAGTAGGTGTCGGAGAGCTGCTTCTCCAGGCCCTCGAGCTCGTCGGGCACGTAGGAGAGGTCGCGGACGATCTTCAGGATCCGCTCGCAGGTGGCCCAGAACAGTTCCTCGACGCGGGCCCGCGCCCGCAGGTCGAGCACGCCCAGGTTGAAGGCGGTGATCGCCTCCTCCTTGATCTGGAGCGCGTCGTGGTAGGCCTCCTGGAAGTTCTTGCGCGAGACGCCGTCGTAGGTCTCCCACAGCGAGCGGATCACCGCCGGCTCGTCGGCGGTCGCCGGCACGGGCGCCTGGCCGGCGAGGATCTCGTTGGTCGCCAGCACGTTGAACACCAGCACCGAGTGATGGGCGACCAGCGCCCGGCCGGACTCGGTGACGATGTCCGGGTGCGGCACGCCGCGGGCGTTGCAGGTCTCGGCGATCTGCGAAACGATGTCCGCCGCGTACTCCTGCAACGTGTAGTTGACCGACGAGTGGAAGTTGGTCTGGCTGCCGTCGTAGTCGACGCCGAGGCCCCCGCCGCAGTCCAGGATGCGCATGTTGGCGCCCAGCCCGTGCAGCTCGACGAAGATGCGGCTGGCCTCGCGCAGCGCGTCCTTGACCGCGCGGATGTTGTTGATCTGCGACCCGATGTGGAAGTGGAGGAGCTGCAGGCAGTCGAGCATGCCCAGGCTGCGCAGCTTCTCGACGGTCGCCACCATCTCCGCCGTGGTGAGGCCGAACTTGGAGCGGTCGCCGGTCGACTCCACCCACTTGCCGGCGCCCTTGGTCGACAGCCGCGCGCGCACGCCGATCACGGGGCGCAGGTCGAGCTCGGCCGCGGCGGCCAGGATCGTGTCCAGCTCGCCCATGCGGTCCATCGTGATCACGACCCGCCGGCCGAGCTTCTGGGCCAGCAGCGCCGTCTCGATGAACGCCTTGTCCTTGTACCCGTTGCACAGGATCAGCGCCTCGGGGTCGTCGTGCAGCGCGAGCGCCACGAGCAGCTCGGGCTTGGACCCGGCCTCGAGCCCGAGGTGGAACGGGCGGCCGAACTCGATCAGCTCCTCGACGACGTGGCGCTGCTGGTTGACCTTGATCGGGTAGACGCCGCGGAAGGCGCCCTTGTAGTCGTTCTCGACGATCGCCTGCTGGAACGCGCCGAAGAGCTGCTCGACGCGGCGGCGCAGGATGTCGGAGAAGCGGATCAGCAGCGGCAGGTTGCAGCCGCGGCTTCTCAGGTCGTCGACCAGTTCCTTGAGGTCGATGGCCGCGGAACCGGGTCCGCTCGGGGTGACCTGAACGTTGCCGTTCTCGCCGATGGTGAAGAAGTCCCGGCCCCAGCCGTTGACGTTGTAAAGCTCGAGTGAGTCCCGGACCGTCCACGCGCGGAGCTCGGTCTGCAATTCGCCCTGCCACCTCCTGCGCCTCGCGGCGCGCGCGGATTCTAGCGCCCGCGCTCCTGCTGTCCACACAAAAACGGGCCCGGGCCGCAAATAGTTCCGCGGCCCCGGCCCGTCACGCCGCCGTCACCGGAGGCGATCTAGCGCGCCAGCTCCTCGTCGATGATCTGCGCGAACGCCGAGAACGGCAGCGCGCCGGCGATCTTGCGGCCGTTGATGAAGAACGTCGGCGTCGAGCTGACGCCGTAGTAGGCCGCCTCCGCCAGGCTCTTGCGGATCTGCTCCTCGTAGCGCTCCGAGGCGTAGCAGGCGTCGAACTTCGCGCCGTCCACGCCCTGCTTCAGGGCCAGGCCGCGGATCTCGGCGTCGGAGAGGTCGCTTGCCTCGAGCAGCAGCGCGCGGTGCAGCTCCCAGAACTTGCCCTGCTCGCCGGCGCAGTGGGACGCCTTGGAGGCGAACGGCGCGCGGGTGTGGAAGTCGAGCGGGTAGTCGAGCGAGACCAGCCGCACCTTGCCCGCGTACTTCGCCATCACCTCGTCCACCGTCTGCTGCGCGCGCTTGCAGAACGGGCACTGGTAGTCGGTGAACTGGACGATCGTGACCCGGGCGTCGGCCGGCCCCAGGCTCGGCGCGGCCGCGGGAAGCGGGATCGCCGTGCGCGGCGGATCGAGGGCGATCTTGACGCCGTGCTTGCGGAACAGCTCGCCCCGGTACGCCTCCATCCGCTCCTGGGCGCCGCGCTGGCGCAGGAAGCGCTCGATCTGGGGCAGCACCGCCGCCTTGGGCTGGTTGCCGAGCCGGGGGTTGTTCTTGTTCTGCTCGTAGAGCGCGTCGACCTCGGCCGCCGCCGGCGCGGGCACCTTCGCCTCGACCTCGGCCGCGAGCAGCGCCTCGCGGGTCACGCCCCGGGCCTTCGCTTCGGCGTCGATCAGCTTGTCGAGCGTCAGCTTGTCGAGGGCCATCCGCCGCAGCTCGTACTCCTTGTCGCGCAGCTCGGCGAGCGGGCCGACGATCTCCTTGTCGACGTCGGCCAGGGTGACCCGGAAGCCGGGGCCCTCGGCGACCACGGTGCTGGCGCCCGACCCGGTCGCGGGGGTGGGGGCGGCCTTCGCCTGGGGCTCGGCCGCGCAGGCGGCGGCGGCGAGGCACAGGGGGAGCAGGAGCGCGGCGGTCCGCGCGGAAGACGAGTGCAGTCGCATATCCGTTCAGCGTACACGATCGGCGGCCCGTGGCACACTCCGGGGGCCATGCGCCGCCTGCTCGCCGTGGCCGCCCTGCTGGCGCTCTTCGCGCTGGCGCGCGGTCCCCTTCACCGGGCCACCTTCGCGCTGCCGGTGTCGAACGACGACGCGATCCCGCTGCTGATCGCCCGCCACCTGCTCGCGGGCGAGGCCGCCACCATCCTGTGGAACCAGCCCTACAACGGCACCCTCGACGCGTTCCTGCTGGCGCCGCTGCTGGCCGCGCTGCCGCACCACGCCGCGTTCCGACTCTACGAGCTCCTGTGCGCCCTGGCGATGGTCGGCCTCTGCCACGCCCTCGCGCGGCGGGCGGGGGGCGAGGCCGCCGGCTGGGCCGCCGCGGCGCTGGCCGCGATCGGCACGCCCTACGCCGCGCTGATGGCCGCGACCGGGCCGACGCCGAACTTCCTGGTCCCGCTGCTGGCGGGAGTCGTCGCGCTGTTCGGCTATCGCGAGCGCGAGCGGGGCGACGCCTCGACCTCGCTCGCCGCCGGCGTCGGCCTCGTCGCCGGGCTCGCGGTGTGGGACTCGGCGCTGGCGGTGCCGCAACTCTTCGGCGCGGCCCTCGGGCTGCTGCTGCTGGGCCTGCGGCCGCGGCCGCGGGTGATCGCGGCGCTGGCGCTGGGGGCCGCTCTCGGCGCCTCGCCGCTGCTGCTCGCGCGCGCGGTCGGCGCTTCGGCGGCCAGCACCGTCACCGACACCCGCCCGCAGTGGCTGTGGGCCGACGGCCTGCGCGACCTCGGCCACGCGACGGCCGGCCTCTCCGGCCTGGAACTGGCGCTGGTGATCGACGGCCCCGAGCGCGAGACGCTGCCCTTCGCTGCGCGGGCCGCGCTGGGTGCGGGCCTGCTGGCGACGCTCGCGGCCGGCGTGACCCGTCGCAGCGGCCTGCCGCTGCTGCTCCACGCGCTGGCACTGGCCGGCGCCTTCGCGTGGTCGCGGCGCACGGGCCCCGACGAGGTGCGCTACCTCTACGGGCTGCTGGTGCCCGGCTACGCGCTGGCGGGCTGCGGCCTGGCGCGGCTCGCGGGGGCGAAGTGGACGTCGGCGCGTGGTGCAGGCGCTGTCGCCGTGGCGCTGGCCGTCGCCGCACCGTGGGTCCACGGGCACTGGCGGCTGGCCGAAGTGTGGAGCGACCCGGCGCACGCCGCGCGCGTGTGGCAGGTGCCGCCGGTCGCGCCGGCCGTCGCGGCGCTGCAGTCGGCCGGCTCGACGAGCGCCTACGCCAGCCTCCAGTTCGCGGGCCGGCTCGGCCTCGAAGGCGGCTGGGGCGTGCGCGCTTCCCAGGCGTGGAACGAACGCATCCCCGACGACCCGCTGCGCTTCCGCGACGAGGTCGACCTCGACCCCGGTGCGTCGTGGGTGCTGCACCCGCACCTCTCGCGCGGCATGCCGCGCGCGGGCGGCTTCCGCGCGCTGCTCGCGAGCCAGGGCGTGCGGGCGCGCGAGACGGCGGCTGGCGAAGTGGTCGTGTTCCACGGCTTCGAGGGGCCCTGGGACGAGCGCCGCTCGCTGCCGGCGTCGCAACTCTCCGTCGAGCCGCTGTCCGGGGGCAGTCCGCTGCCGTCCGTCGTCGACCGCGATGCCGCGAGCGGGTGGACCTCGCCGACCGGGCTCGCTCGCGGCGTGGGCCTGCGGGTGCGGCTGGCGACGCCGCAGCCGGTCGCCGCGCTGGTGCTGGTCGTGGGCCTCGACGCCGACGTCGAGGAGGTCGCCTGGAGCGCGTCCCTGCGGGCGACGGCGGAGGCCCCCGGCGAGATCGTCGCCAGCGGTCCCGCCCGCTTCGGCCTGCGCTTCTGGAACGGCGCGCCGCGCGCGGGGCGACAGGGCGCGATCGTCGTGCCGCTCGGCGGGCGCGAGGCGGCGGCCGTCGACTGGGTCGCCCAGGCCCCCGGGCCGCCGCTCGACCTGCGCGAGGTGTTCGTGCTGGCGCCCGGAGCTCCCGTCGCCGAGGGCGGCGGGGCGCAGGCGCGGCAGGCTCTCTCGGCGGCCCGCGACGGAACCTGGCGGGCCGCGGCCTCGTCTTATGCCGAGGCAGCGCGGGAGGCCCCGGAGCGGGCGTCGTTCCACGCGGCCCGGCTGCGCGCCGAGTGGCGCGCAGGGCGCCGGCAGCGGCTCGACGTGGAATCGCTGCCCGACGGCGCGCCAGGGGAGTGGGGCAGGTCGAGGCCGGAGTGACGCTGACGACGACCGGAAACGCGCGCGGGGGACTGTTCCTCAACGCGATCGCCTTCGTGCGCGAGCACCACGGCGTCGCCGCCCACGATGCCGTCGTCCGCGCCCTGCCCGCGGAACTCGCGGGCCCGTTCCTCAACCCGCCCGGCGAGGCCGCGTGGCGGCCGCTGTCGGCCCTGGCGGCCTACATGGAGACGGCGCAGTCCCGACTGGCCCCCGGCGACGAGGAGTTCTGGCGCGGGATGGGCCGCTTCGGCGGCGCCCACGACCTGCGCGCCCGCGCGGTCGCCTGGATGCTGCAGACGATCGAGATCGCGGCGCGCATGGCGCCGATCGCGTGGCGCTCGTACTACGACGTGGGCCGCCTCGAGGTCGCGGACCGCGGCGCCGCGGGCGCCACGGTCCGCCTCCACGACTTCGCCCCGCGCCGCAGCCTCTGCGTGCGCATCCACGGCGCCCTCGAGGGTCAGATGGCCGGCCGCGTGCGGCTGCGCGAGACGCAGTGCGCGGTGCGCGGCGACGCCTGCTGCGAGTGGCGCGCCGAGTGGGGGGGCTGCTAGGCGAGGTCGCGGCGCAGGGTCATTCCGCCGTCGATCGTGATCACCTGGCCGGTGACGTAGCTGTCGGGCTCGAGCAGCAGGCGCACCACGCGGGCCACGTCTTCGGGGCGGCCGAAGCGGGGGATCACGCCGCGCTCGACGAAGCGGTCGTACTTGCCGCTCTCGATCGAGGCCCGCGCCATCCCCGCGCTGGTGGCGCCGGGGGCGATCACGTTGACGCGGATGTCGTGGGCGCCGCCCAGCTCCTTGGCGAGCAGGCGCGCCGCGTGCAGCAGCGCGGCCTTCGGGCCCGCGTAGGCGAGGCTGCCCTCGAACGGGTAGACGCCCTGCATCGACGAGCACAGCACGATGGCGCCCCGGGTGCCCTTCGCCAGCATCGCCGCCGCGCAGGCGCGGGCCAGCAGCACGGGCGCCGCGTAGTTGAGGTCGAAGGACGCGGAGAGCGCCGCCGCGTCGAGGTCCTCGGGCTTGACGCGCGCCGGGTCGCCGGTCAGCGCCACCAGCCCGTAGATCTCGCCTTTCACCGACAGCGCCGCGTCGAGCATCGCCTGGCGGCCCGCGGCCGTCCCCGCGTCGCCTTCGGCCAGCGTGATCGGGCCGCCGTAGAGGTCCTGCAGCTTCTGCTGCATCGCCAGCGCGTGGCCGCGCCGGCTGCGGTAGCCGACGACGGGCATCGCGCCCTCGCGCAGCAGCAGCGCGGTGATCGCGGCGCCGAGGCCGCCGAAGCCCCCGGGCACCAGCACGACGCGGCCGGCGAGGCCGCGGGTCGTGAAGTCGTAGCGGTGCTCGGCCTGGCGGCGGACGTCTTCGGGATCGAGGAACTGCGACGGCATCGGGTCAGGCCTCCGCGGCGAGGGCGTGCAGGTCGGCGAGGGTGACCCGTTCGAGCGAGTCGACGACGCGCTGGGCCAGGCCCAGCTTCGGGGCCGGGCACGAGTTGGTGACGGCGACGACGCTCATTCCGGCCGCGCGGGCCGAGGCCACGCCGCCGACCGAGTCCTCGAAGGCGACGCACTCGCGCGACGAGAGGCCGGCGGCGCGCGCCGCCGCGAGCCGGTCGCGGGCCGCGAGGAACGGCATCGGGTCGGGCTTCGTGCGCTCCACGTCGTCGGCGCCGCCGACGGCCGAGAACGCGTCGCGCAACCCGCCGGCGGTCAGGATCGCCTCGATCTCGCCGCGCAGGGCGCCGGAGGCGATCGCCAGCGGCAGCGCCCCGGCGAGGTCGCGCACCAGCTCGCGGGCACCGGGGAAGAAGCGGATCTCCGGCAGCCGCTGCTGGAACAGCAGCGCCTTGCGCTCCGACGTGGCCTCGAGCCGGGCGCGGTCGAAGGGCACGGCGTGGCGCTCGAACGCGACCCGGATCGCGGTGCGGTCGTCGTAGGCGAGGTAGACCTGCTCGTACTCCGTCTCGTCGACGGCGATGCCCTCGGGCGCCAGCGCGTCGCGCAGGCAGGCGAAGTGCAGCGGCTCGGAGTCCACGAGCACTCCGTCGAAGTCGAAGATCACGGCCCGCAACGCCGCCACCCGGGTATCCTCCCCGCGCAAAAGAACGATTCTATCTGGAGGCGCCGCGCTGCATGGCGGGACGACTGCGCGAGGTCGGGTGGCTGTTCCTCAGGCTGGGGGCGATCGGCTTCGGCGGGCCCGCCGCGCACGTCGCGCTGATGGAGGACGAGGTCGTGCGGCGCCGGCGCTGGCTCTCGCGCGAGGAGTTCCTCGACCTCGTCGGCGCCGTCAACCTGATCCCCGGCCCCAACTCGACCGAGCTCGCGATCCACGTCGGGCACCGCCGCGCCGGCTGGCCGGGGCTCCTGGTCGCCGGCGCCGCCTTCATCCTGCCGGCGATGGCGATCGTGTGGGCGCTGGCCTGGGCCTACGTCGAGTACGGCCACCGCCCCGCGGCCGCCGGCCTGCTGCTCGGCGTCAAGCCGGTGGTCCTCGCGGTCGTCGTGCAGGCGCTGTGGAGCCTGGGCCGGACCGCGCTCAAGACCCGAGCCCTCGCGCTGCTGGGCGCAGCCGCCGCGACCGCGAACGCGCTCGGCGTGCACGAGCTGGCCGTGCTGTTCGCCGCCGGCGCGGCGATGGCGCTGGCTCGCTTCGGCAGCCGGGCCCGCGGCGTGGCCGCCGGCGTGCCGCTGCCGGCGCTCGCGCTGCTCTCGCCCGCGGCCCTGGCGACGGCGTTCCCGGTCACGACGGCCGGCCTGTTCTTCACGTTCCTGAAGGTCGGCAGCGTGCTGTTCGGCAGCGGCTACGTGCTGCTGGCCTTCCTGCGCTCCGAGCTCGTCGCCCGGCTCGGCTGGCTGAACGAGGCGCAACTGCTCGACGCCGTGGCGGTCGGCCAGGTGACGCCGGGACCGCTGTTCACCACCGCGACCTTCGTCGGCTACGTCGTCGGCGGCCACGCGGGGGCGCTGGCGGCGACGCTCGGCATCTTCCTGCCCGCGTTCTTCTTCGTCGCGATCAGCGGCCCGCTGGTGCCGCGGCTGCGGCGCTCGCCCGTGGCCGGCGCCTTCCTCGACGGCGTCAACGCCGCTTCGCTGGCGCTGATGGCCGTCGTCACCGCGCAGCTCGCGCGCGACGCGGTGATCGACCTGCCCACGCTCGTGGTCGCGGCGTTCTCCGCACTGCTGCTGTTGCGATGGCGGGTGGATGCGACGTGGCTGGTGCTGGGCGGCGCCCTGTTCGGGCTCTTCTACTCCTCCCAGCTCGGCAGCGGCAGCGCCAGCAGCGGGTAGCGGGCCTTGAGCGCCGCCGCGTGGCCGGCGTACTCGCGCAGCGGGATCAGGCCGCGCTGCTGGCGGGCCTTGAGCGCGCGCACGTCCTCCATGTAGCGGTCGTAGAGCCGGCCCTGCAGCTCGCGCGGCGACTCGCCGGGCGCCGGCTCGACGCCGTGGGCGCGGAGCTGCGCCACCACGTCGGCGCGCAGCGTCATGCTCGCGACGCCGGGCGGCGCCGCCGCCGCACGCGGGTGTCGATCAGGTCACCGAGCGGGGCGCCCTGCGCGAGAGCGAGCTTGGCGGCGCGCGGCAGCCGCTTGATCCGCGCCTCGAACGTCAGCGCGCGGGGAAAGGTGCGCACGGCGTGCGACCAGGCGAGTGCCACCGGCAGCCGGGCCCGGGTGTACTTCGCGCCGCGGCCGGCCTGGTGCAGCGCGACGCGCGCCGCCAGGTCGCGCGCCGCTCCCGCGTAGAGCGAGCCGTCGGCGCAGCGCAGCAGGTAGACGAACGCCACGTCACCACTTGTGCTCGGGGCGGTCCAGGCGGTGGTTCGCGTGGCGGGCCAGGACGAACAGCAGGTCGGCCAGGCGGTTCAGGTAGACGATCAGCAGCGGGTCGACGTGGGCCTGCCGCGACAGCCGCACGACCGCGCGCTCCGCCCGCCGGCACACGGTGCGCGCGAGGTGCAGGTGGGCGCCGAGCCGGGAGCCGCCGGGCAGGATGAAGGCCCGCAGCGGCGGCAGCTCGGCCTCGTGCTCGTCGATCGCGTCCTCGATCGCCTTGACGTGGGTGTCGGTGATCGCGGCCTTCTGCTTCTTCTCCGCGATCCGCTCCTTGGGGTCGGCGAGCCGGGCGCCGAGCGCGAACAGGTCGCGCTGCACCTCGTGCAGCAGCGCGTCGAGCGCGGGGCCCGCCTCTTCGGCCCGGGCCAGGCCCAGCACCGAGTTGAGCTCGTCGACGTCCCCGTAGGCCGAGACCCGCAGGTCGTCCTTGCCCACCCGCGAACCGTCGATCAGCCCGGTGTCGCCGGCATCGCCCGTCTTCGTGTAGATCTTCACTCCCCGAGTCTCCACCGGATTCCGCCGTTGATCACGCGGCCCTCGAGCGGGGCCCAGGCGTCCACCGTCCAGCGGCCGTCGACGGCGCGCGCGGGCCGCAGCAGCGGGTCCCACCCGGTCTGCCGCACGTTCGTCAGGTTCTCGCCGTTGACGAAGACGCTGACTCGGCCGAGACGACGCTCGGCCAGCAGGCCGATCACCACGTAGGGCTCGCTGCGCGCCCGGTACCGTCGCCGTCGACGTCCTGTTGCGACTGGCGGTGGCCGCCGGCCAGCAGCGTCGCCCCCGAGCGCTCGCCGAGCGGGCCCGAGAGCCACAGCACGCCGTCGCTGGCGTCGCGCGTCGACTGGTTGAGCAGCAGCTCGCGCGCGGCCTCGTCGCCGGGGCGGCGCGAGAGCAGGTTGACGACGCCGCCCATGGCACCGCCGCCGTAGAGCGCGGAGGCGACTCCCTTGACCACCTCGACCTGGCCGAGGTCCATCGGCGGCACCTGCAGCAGGCCGAGGCCACCGGGAGCCATGCCGTGCAGCGGCAGGCCGTCGGCGAGGAAGCGGGTGTAGCGGCCGCGCAGGCCCTGGACGCGGATGCTGGCGGCGCCCAGCGAAGGCGAGGTCGCCTGCACGCGCAGGCCGCCCATCTCGTTGAGCATCATGACCACGTCGCCCGGGGTCATGAGCATCTTCTCCTCGATCTCCTCGCGGGAGAGCACCTCGACCCGCAGCGGCTCCACCACCACCTCTTCTTCGTGGTGGATCGGCTCGGCGGGCTCGGGGCTCGGGGCGGGCTTCGGTTCGTCGGCCGCGAGGCCCGCCGCGACCGCGAGGGGCAGGGCAACGAGGAGCAGCGACCTCAAGGGGCGAAGGGGAGGTCGACGACTTCGGCGGCCGCGCCTGCGACTTCGACCCGGGTCCCGGGGGCGAAGTGGTTGCGGTGCACGTAGCCCAGCGCGATCGGCCCCAGCCGCGGCGAGACCGCGGCCGTCGTCACCCGCCCCACCTCGGCTCCGGCCACGGTGATCGTCGCCCCGGCCGTCGCCGCGGCGCCCAGGCGCAGGCCGCGAATCGCCTTGTTGACGTGGCCGCCGCGGCCCTCGAGGCGGGCGACCACCTCCTGGCCGACGTAGCAGCCCTTCGAGGCCGAGTGCAGTTCGTTCAGCAGGCCCGTCTCGTGGAGCAGGTTGTCTTCGGTGACGTCCACGCCGTACCACGGCCGGCCGGCCTCGACCCGGGCGAGGTCGAACGCCTCGCGCGACAGCGGCGCCGCGCCGGCCGCGGCGAGGGCCGTCGTCAGGGCCGCTTCGCCCTCGGGCTCGACGTGGAGGACGAAGCTGCCCCCGGGGATGTCGCCGGCGCGGGCGACGCGCACCGCCTGCTCGCCCAGGGTCGTGCGGGCATGGCGCTCTGCTCCGGACTCCGGGACCGCGAGCCCGGCCGCGCGCAGCACGTCCTCGGCGCCGGCCCCGAGCAGCGCCAGCACGCGTGTCGCGGGCCGCGCGAAGCGCACCGGGGCGGCCACCTTGTAGTGGTTGAACAGGGCCTCGAGCCGCTCGGCGCGGTCGGCCGGCACCTCGAGCACGACCGGGTTCTCCTCGACCAGCACCCGCAGCAGCGCGAGCAGCTTGCCCTTGACGTCCATCAGCGCGGCCCGCCGGCCATGGCCGGGCGCGAGACCCGCGACGTCGTTCGACAGCAGCCCGTGCAGGAACTTCACGCGCTGGGGGCCGGTGGCGAGGATCAGCGAGCGCTCGGGGAGCGCGAGGTAGGTGGCGTCCTTCATCGTCGTCGGGGATCAGCTCTCGGTGAAGCGGCGCACGCGCTCGTTGCGGAAGTCCCCGGCGATCAGCGCGTGGACCTCGGGCATGCGCTCGGGATCGATCGAGACGTGGGGGTCGGCGATCGTCGTCTTGGGCATCAGCACGCCCTCGCGGTAGAGCAGGTCGATCGCGTCCTTGGCGATGCCCTTCTCGTGGTCCGCGACGCCACGGAAGACGTTGTCCTCGTGGGTGTGGGCGCCGCCGATCTTGCCCTTGGACACCAGCTTGCGCAGCATCTGGCGGATCACCCGCCGTTTCGGGTTGGGGTCGGCCGCGATCGTGCTCGGGTGGTCGGGCGGCAGGCTCGCGTCTGCTTCCGCCTCGTCGTCGTCCGCGTCGCCTTCGTCGGCCTCGATCGCCGCGCCGGCCTCGGCGGCGGCCGCCTTCTCGGCCTCGTCGATCGCGAGCGCCCGCTCCAGCTTGCGGCGCAGGTGCTCGTTCTCCTTCTCGGCGCGTCGCAGCTTCTTCTCGAGGTCGGCGAGGCGCTCCTCCGACGGCGCGGCCGGCGCGGCGGCCGCCACCGCGCCCACGGCCTCCTGCAGCCGCTTCTCGAACCTCGCGCGCTCGGAGCGCAGCTCGTGGTTCTCGCGGCGCAGCTTCTTGAGCTCGTCGCGCAGCTCCTGCAGGCGGTCGCGCTCGCTCTCCAGGTGTTTCTTCAGGTCCTCGGCGTCGGCGGCCCAGTCCTCGAGCTCGTCCGCGGTCCGGCTCTGCTCGTCGAGCACGGCCTCGACGAAGTCCCAGGTCGGCGGCACGCAGGCGGGCGAGCGGCGGTAGGCGCCTACGCACTCCTCGGCCAGCCGCGGAAAGGCCTTGCGCACGTCCTTCTGGCTGGACAGGGCCGCGTTCCACAGCGCCTCGAGCGGCCGGTCCGGCGCCATCTGCTCCAGCTCGTCGAGGCTCGCGTCGCGGTCCCAGCCGAGCCGGTCGTGCAGCGCCTGCAGCACGCCGTAGCCCCAGTCCAGCGAGCGCTCGATCAGCGAGGCGCCCATCGAGGCCCACACCTCGGGCGGCAGCTCGGCGGCCTCGCGCTTCGGGAAGTTGGGCTTGACCAGCCGGCGCAGCGAGTCGAGCGGCAGCGTGCCGCGCACCAGCGTCTGCACTGCGCGTTCCTTCGACAGGCGAGCCACCGCCTCGTTCAGGACGTTGTCAGGAGGCAACGGGCGCCGCTTCTCGTCGCGGGCCGATTCCTGGGCGCTCACCGCTCCAGTCTAGCAAGCGCGCGGCGATTCGCCCGCCCGGCGGAGCGATACAATGACGGGACCATGAGCGACATCAAGATCACCGTGCGCAACAACGGGCCGCTGCGGCTCGAGGGCAACATGACGATCGTCGACGCGGACGGCAACGCCTACGGGCTGGCCGGCCGGAGCGTCGTCTCGCTGTGTCGCTGCGGGCACTCGGCCAACAAGCCGTTCTGCGACGGCGCCCACAACCGGCAGGGCTTCGCCTCGGAGTGCAGGGCTTTCGAGCTGCCGCCGCCGGCGGCGCCGAAGGCCTGAGAGGACGGCGCTGAACCGCCGGACGACCCGCGGGCTGCAACTCGCGGTCGCCCTGCTGGTGGCGTTCGCCGGCCTTGCCGGCGACGCGTTCTCGCGCTGGTTCGGCTCGGCGCCTGCGGCCGAGCCGCGGGTGGCGACGGTCCCCGCGCCGGGCCCGGGAGGCGCGGGCGCCGAAGCGAAGGAGTCGACGCCCGACGCCTCGCCGGCGCTCGCTTCCGTCGGCGACGCCCGGCGCGATCGACAGATCGCCGGCGTCGTGGCGGCGATGGACCGCACGGGCCGGCCGCCCGAAGGCGTCGCCCAGGGCGGGAGGCGCGGGGGACAGCGCGGCCTGTTCGAGAACGCCGAGGGCCGGCTGCCGCGCCGGCCCCGCGGCTACTACGTCGAGAGCGACGTCTGGCCGCGCGGTCCCGGGGGCCGCGGCGCCGAGCGGCTGGTCTTCGGCCGCGAGGGCGAGGTGTACTACACCAGCGACCACTACGATTCGTTCACGAGGTTGCGCTGATGGCGGACTGGGTCGACCTGCACGAGGACTGGCCGGACCTGCGCGGCACCTTCCTGCACGCGTGGCCCGAGGCGGAGGTCGGCGCGCTGCGGGCGCGGCTGGAAGCGCGGGGCTTCCGCACGCTCTACGTCGACACCCGCGAGGGGAGCTTCCTCGACGGCCTGGCGGCGGGCCTGGGACGCGCGCGCGGCCCCGGGCTCGACGCCGCCAACGACCTGCTGCTCGACTGGGCGGGGCTCGACCGCGCGCCGCGCGCGGTGGTGTGGAGCGGCGCCGACGCCCTGGCCGCCCGCGACGCCCAGGCCTGTCTCGACGCCCTCTGGCTGCTCGAGGCGCTGGTCCCCTCCGACTACGCCGAGCCGCAGTGCGAGGTGTTCGTCGCGGGCGCGGGGCCCGCCTACCTCCGCCGCAGCACGTAGAAGGGGCGGCGGCGACCGCTCGCCTCGGTCGGGGCGAAGTCGGCGGCGACGTAGCCGCGGCCGAGGTACGCCGAGAGTGCGACCCGCACCTTGCGCTGCCAGTCGGAGGCGACCCGCGGCGCGGCGGAGCTGAGCACGTCCCAGTCGGGCGGGATCTCGAGCAGCAGCGACTCGGCCTCGAGTTCCGTGCTGGGCTCGGAGGAGACCGGCCAGCCCGCCTTCCACACGACCTCGTTGACCGGCTCGCCGTCCGGGGTCGCGACGCTGCGCGGCAGTTCGCCGGCCGCGGCGCGCTCGCGGACCCGCTCGGAGTCCAGGTCCCAGCGCACGACCAGGCGGTCGGTGGGCAGCCCGTGATGCAGCGACGAGGTCGTGATGCCGTACATGTCGGGCACGAACTCCGGCGCGACGGCGCCGAGCCGGCGCAGGTTGAGGTTGGCGTTGCGCGCCTGGAGCGGGTCGAAGGTCCAGGTCACGAAGGACAGGCCGCGGGCCAGCGCTTCGTCGCGCTGCGCCCACTTGAGACGCGCTCCGATGCCCTGCGCCTGGCGGTTGGGCAGCACCGCCAGCATGTCGGAGTGCAGGTGCGGCACGCCGCCCTTGATCGCGGGGAACGCGTAGCAGAAGCCCACCGCGCGCCCGTCTGCGCCCTCGGCGAGGTGCACGATCCCGCCCGCGTGCACGGTGGCGATCAACTGGATCGCCGAGGTGATCTCGAGGTCGTGCAGGCCCCACACGGCGCGCTGCAACTCGACGCACGCGTCGTAGTCGGCCCGCGACCCCGCGGGCCGGATGCGGATCTCTTCGCTCATGGGCGCGGAGTCTACCAAGCCGCGCGTCAGCGGCGGCGGCCGGTGCGATGGTCGGCTGCGGCAGCGGAGCGGTACCACTCGACCGCCTGCCGCAACCCGTCCATGAAGTCGACCCGCGGTTCCCACCCGAGCTCCGCGCGGGCGCGACGGCCGTCGCCGCACATGCGCCAGATCTCGTTCGGGCGGTCAGGCCGTGCCCGGACCTCGAGCGGCAGGCTCGATCCGGTCAGGGCATGCACCTGTTGCGCCACCTCGAGAACGGTCCGCTCCCGGCCGCTCGCCAGGTTGACGGGCCCCCGCGGCACCTGCTCCGCCACGGCCGCGGCCAGGATGCCGCGAACGAGGTCGCTCACGTGGTTGAACTCGCGAGTCTGGCGGCCCGACGAGATCCGCAGCGGCTGGCCGGCCAGGCCCGCGAGGATCAGCTCGGGAATCACCGCCTTCGCGGACTGGCCGGGACCGTAGGCGTTGAAGGGGCGGAGGATCACCACCTCGGGCCCGCCGGTCCGGCCCTGGAAAAGACGGCAGTACTGCTCGCCGGCCAGCTTGCTGACGCCGTAGGGCGAGGCCGGCTCGGGGGCGAAGCCCTCCTCGAACGGCACCCGCTCCAGCCGTCCGTAGACCTCGGAGGTCGAGACGTGCACGAAGCGGCCGACTTCGCGGCACTCGTCGAGCAGGTTGGCCGTGCCCTTCGCGTTGACGTCGAAGCACTCCTCGACCTGGACGAAGCTCTGCCCGACGTGGTTGTAGGCCGCGAGGTGGAACACCACGTCGACGCGGCGGCGCAGCGCCTCGCGCAGGGCCCCGCGGTTGCGCAGGTCGGCCTCGAGGACCTCGAGGTCCGTCCACACCTCGCGCAGCCGCGGGTTCCGCAGCGGATCGCGATAGCGCACGAGCGCCCGCACCGCCGCTCCGCCCTCGAGCAGCGCCTTCGTCAGCCACGAGCCGATGAACCCGGAAGCCCCCGTGACCAGGACCGCTCGGCCCTTCATCGCCGCCACTCCCGCATCCCGGGCCGGAAGCGGGCGCGAGCCTCGATCAGTTCGTCTGCGGTGTTGAACGTGAGGTGGTGGCCCCGGTGGCGGTGGGCCGCCAGCCGGCCGGCCCGGGCCAGCGCCTGGAGCAGGGCGTCGAGGTCGGTTCCGGACCGCAGCCGGTCGAGCGCGGCCGGCTCGCACAGCACGAACCCCACGTTCATCCAGTGGGGCAGCAGCGGCTTCTCGCGAAAGCGGCATACCCGGCCGTCGGCGGCGACCTCGGCGATCCCACCGGCCGCCCGCATCGGGACCACGGTGATGGTGGCCAGCGCCGCGCGCGCGCGATGGCGGCGGGCGAGCGCCCGCAGGTCCACGTCCGCCAGGGTGTCGCCGTAGCAGACGAGGACGCGGCCCGGGCAGTGGCGACGCGCGGCGATCAGGCGGTCGCTCATCGCCGCGGCCCCCGAGTCGACCACGACGACCTGGCGCCCGCGGCGACGCTCGCGGGAGGAGAAGGACGCGAACGCCGCCGCTCCGTTTCCGACGGCGATCACGAAGCGCGTGATCCCCTGTCGCGCGAGGTCGTCGAGGAGCCGGCCCAGGATCGGCCGCCCGGCGAGCGGCACCAGCGGCTTGGGCACGAAGGCCGAGAGCGGGCGCAGGCGCCGAGCCTCGCCGCCGCACAGGATCACTGCGGTCAGGGAGTCGATTCCGGTTTCGGAGGCCGCGGTCATCGGTCGCCGAGGCTAGCAGGCTCCTGCTAGCTTTGGGCATGAGCGTGGCGCCGGCGGCCGGAGTCGTCGACTGCTGGCCACGGCCCGTCGAAGAACTCGTGCTCCAGGCCGGGCTCGGCGAAGGCGCGGCGCGAGACCGGGCCCTGTCGCAACTCGCCGGCCTCGACGTCACCGTCGAACGCCTGTCGCCCCAGGCGTTGCGCCTGCTCCCGCTCGCCCTGCAGGGAGCTCGCGCCGCCGGGGCTTCCGAGGCGCCGTGGATGGTGGCCGCGGAAGCCGTGTATGCCGGCTCCTGGCAGCGCCACGAACGCGCCTCGCCGCGCGTGGTCCGCGCCCTGCGAGCCCTCGCGGCCGCGGGCGTTCCCGTTCTCGTGCTGAAGGGCTGGGCGCTGGGCGACGTCTACGAAGACCCTGCGCTGCGGCCGGCCTCCGACCTCGACCTGCTGGTGCCCGCGGGCTCGTTCGAGGCCGCGGCCCGTGCGCTGGCCGGCGGAGGCTTTCGTCCACTCGCGGGCCCGGGCCCGACGGCGCACGCGCAGGCCTTCACCGCCCCCGACCTCGACGTCGACCTCCACCATCACGCGCTCGAGGAGTTCGTCGGCACCGCGCACGACGCCGCGCTGTGGGCCGACGCGGTCGCTTTCGACCTGTTCGGGCACGAGGCGCTACGGCTGGCCCCGATCGACCGGCTCCTGCTGACGTGCACCCACGGGCTGCGCTGGACGCCGGCCCCGGCTCTCCACTGGATCGCGGACGCGACGCTGGAGATCCGCACCCAGGGAGACGCGCTCGACTGGGATCGGCTCGCCGTGCGCGCCGAGGCCTTCGAACTCGCCTTGCCACTGCGGGCGGGCCTCGACTATCTCTCCGGGCTGGGCCTCGTGGTCGTGCCGCCGGAAGTGCTCCGCGCGCTCCACGCGGTCGGCGCACCGTGGGCCCGGCGGGTCGCGTTCGAAGCACGGCAGCGGGCCCCGGAGCGGCGCGGGCTGCTGCACGCCTGGGCGGTGCGCCACGAGTTCCGGAGACGGGCGCGGCGTGCGGGGTTCTCGCGCGCGCTGCACGCGGGGGGCTGGCGGCAGGACCTCGCCGGACTGTGGCGCGCGCTGCGCGTCTCGCTCGGGCTCAGCGCTCGCGGCTGAGCGGTCGTTGGCTTCCGCGCCCGCGGGCGACGGCGGCCCGCACGATCTCACGCGCCGCGCGCGTTCGGCCGCGGACGATGCGGCTTCGAGAACGCTGCTGGAGCCGCCACACCATCGCGAGCAGACCCGGGACCCCGACGAACGTGGCCCGCTCACGCAGCCGCAGCATCAGGTCCCAGTCTTCCGACAACCGAAGGTGCGGAGCGTAACCGCCGACCGCCTTCAGCAAGCCGGTGCGGATCAGGCTCGCGGCATGGCAGATCCGGCCCGTCATCAGGTCCCACTGCGTGACCGGGGTCACGCCGATCAGCCGCGGCGGGCGCCGTCGGTCGGCGAACGTCTGGACGAGCAGGCCGCTCGCCGCGCCGGCGCCCGGGTTCGCGCGCAGCGCCTTCACCAGCGCAGACAGCGCTCCCGGCAGCAGCAGGTCGTCGGCGTCGCACGGGCTGCAGTAGGGTCCGCGCGCCAGCGCCAGCAGCCGGTTGCGGGTCGCCGCCGGAAACAGCCGCCGGCGATTGCGCAGCAGCCGCACCCGCGGATCGTGCCGCCAGGCGGCGAGCTTCGCCCAGGTGCCGTCCGTCGAGGCGTCGTCGCAGATCAGCAGCTCGAGGCGGACGCCGCGCTGCGACAACACGCAAACGATCTGCTCCTCGACCAGGTGCTCGGCGTTGCGGACGGCCATCAGCACGCTGACCTCGGGCCGGCGCTCGGTCATGGCCGGGTAGCTCGGCGTTGCCGTGCACGGCGGGCGAGGCTCAGGAAGGCGCGGGCCCAGTCCGGCCGCCGGCCACCGCGGGCCCGCCGCCGATAGACGTAGGTCAGCGCCCCCGGCACCAGCCGCAACTGCGTGACCTCCGCGAGCTTCAACGTCAGGCTGACGCTGTCGAGTGGCGTGTCTTCGTCGTAGCCGCCGACGCCGAGCGCCAGCTCCCGGCGCAGCAGGGCGCCGGCGTGGTTGGCGGTGAACTCGAACAGGTCGGCGCCCGGGTCGTGCTGCCGGCCGCGCACCCACGGCGCGCGCTGCAGGCGCCTCCCGCGGCCCGTCTCCAGCATCAGGAAGCTGCCGTAGCAGTAACCGACCGCGGGATGGCGATCCAGGAAGCGGGCGAGGCGCGACACGCTGCCGGGCAGCAGCCAGTCGTCGGCGTCGCAAGGCATCACGTAGGCGCCGCGCGCCGCGCGCAGGAGCCGGTTGCGCACGGCGCCCACGGTGGTGCCGACCGCGTTGCGCAGCAGGCGCACGCGGGGGTCGCCGCGGAAGCGCTCCAGCTCGGCCCAGGTGCCGTCGGCCGAGCCGTTGTCGCAGGCGACCAGCTCGAAGCTCGCGTGGTCCTGGGCCAGCACGCAGCGCACCTGCTCCGCGACGAAGCGCTCGGCGTTGCGCGCCGGCATCAGCACCGAGACGCGCGGGCTCAATCGAGCTGGCCGAGGTACTTCAGGTTCCCGCGCTTCTCGAGGCGGGGCGCCCGATACGGCTGCGCGGCCGCGGCCCGCGCGCGCCGCGGCGCCGGAGCCGGATCGGCGAGAGTCCCCGGCTCGGCCAGCAGGCCCGCGGAGCGGAGCTGGCGGACGAACGCGTCGAAGTCCTTCGCCACCCGGGCCTCGGTGCCGCCGAGGGCCGCCGCCACCGCGGTGCAGATCGCCTCGCGCGTGGTGCGGCCGTCGAGCCGCTTCCAGATCGCGAGCGCCGCGCCGGCGAGTCCGTAGTACTCGCCGTTGGCCAGATCGAGCAGCATGCCTTCCTGCGGTCCGAACTCCTTGAACGGCACGTCGTCCCGGCGGCAGGGGAGCGCCGCGGGTGTTCGATTGCGATCTCGCGTCATCCGCGGGAACGTAGCAGACGGGAATGGGACCGGCAAAGAAGGTGGGGCCACGGCTGTTCGTCTTCGGGGGCTGCGACCCGCTCTCCGCGGGGGCGGCCGCTGCGCTCTCGCGGGCGATGCTGCGCCGTGCCTGCGCGGGTCCGCGCCCGCCCCGGCTCGGCCTGCTGGTGGCGGACGGCGTGGAGTCGGCGGACCTGGCCGGGTGGACGGCTCGCGCGCGCGGCTCCGGGCTGACGCTCGCCATCGCCGGCTTCGAGGACGTCCTGGCGGCCGCAGTCGCGGGCGACCTGGAGCTCGTGCACGTGCCGGCAGGCCACACCGCGCACCTGCTGCACCGCCTGGCCCCGTGGTCCGCGAGCCTGCGCGCTCGATGGGAGCGCGGGCTCGTGCTCTCGGGGCAGAGCGGCGGCGGGGCGTGTTTCGCGTTCCGGCTTTGGAGCGCGTCGCGTTTCGGGACGCCGGAATGGATCGACGGCCTTGGCTTCCTGCCCGTGGCACTGGGCGCGCACTTCGATCAGCCGATGTGGGCGACGCCCGAGTTGCCGGTGCCGGGGTTCGACGGGGACGTGCTGGCGCTCGATCACCACGCCGTGCTCGACTGGACGCCGGCGCGCGTCGCGTGCGTCGCCGCCCAGCCTGGCGCTCGAGCCTGGCGCCTGCGGGCGGGGCGGCAGCCGACGCCACTGCCAGCGCGCGATCTCAGCCGCATCCTCGCGTGGTGCACGCGCGGACGCCGCGCGCTCGGCCGGCTCGTCGGCCGCGCCCTGTAGAATCCGCGCGCGTGGAGACCTGGTACGACGTCTTCGGGCGGCGCTTCGTGGTCCGCTCTCAGCGTCGAGCCGTGCTCGAGCGGCTGCGCGGCAACGCCGCCTGGAGCCGGCTCGAGGCGCCCCCCGCGCCGAAGGCGGACGCCGAGATCGAGGTGCTGTTCCCGGCGGAGCCGAACCCGCTCCGCGAGGTGCAGTCCTTCGGCAACGAGACCTTCTTCCTCCACGCCAGCCGCCACAAGCTGATCACGGGACACTGCGCGGGCCGCCCCTGGCAGGTCCACGTGCAGAGCTTCGTCGCGGATCCCTTCCGCGTGGCTCACGCGATGGTGGTGCCGACGCTGCAGGACCTGGTCGAGCGCCGCGGGCTCTCGTCGCTGCACGCGGCCGCGGTCGCGTCCCGCGGCCGTGGCGTCCTGCTGTGCGGGGACACCGGCAGCGGCAAGAGCACGACCGCGCTCGCGCTCGTCGCCCAGGGGTTCGACTTCCTGACCGACAACGACGCGTACCTCGAGCTCGCGCGGGGTGCGGTCCGGGTGCGCAGCCGGGGCGCGAGGGTCGGCCTGCGGCCGGCAGCGGCCCGGCTGTTGCCCGGCGCGCCGGCGCTCGCTCGCTTCCCGCTGCGCGGGCGCGGCGCGCAGCGCAAGCGACAGGTGGACCCGGGCGCGATGTGGCCGCGCGCCTGCAGGAGCGCGGCGACCGTTCGGCTGCTGCTGTTCCCCCGCGTCGGCCGCGGCGGCCGCAGCCGGCTGCGGCCACTGTCGCCGACAGAGGCGCTGTCGAGGCTGCTCGACTCGTACCCGCTCGGTGGCAGCGTGCGAGGCGTGATCCCCGACGGCTGGGCCCAGCAACGGCGCTTCGAGCGCCTGTCCCTGCTCGTCGCCACGGCACCCGCGTACGCGCTGGACCTCGCTCCCGAGCTGGCGACGCTGGGCGAGCAGGTGCGAGAGCTGCTGTGAAGCGCCGCGGGCTGCGGCTCGCCTTCCAGCTCCATCCCCGGCTGTTCGGCGGCCAGGAGCGCTTCCTGCTGCGGCTGCTGGGCGCCCTGCGCGAACGGGGCCACGCCTGCTTCGTCGTTTCGGCGCCCGCGGGGCGCGTGCTGCGCGAGTTCGAGCGGGCCGGGTTCGAGTCGCTGCGGCTGGCCGGCCGCGACTTCGGCCGCGACCACGAACGCCTGGCTTCCTGGTTGCGCCAGCAGCGGGCGGACGTGGCGCAGACCAACCTCTACGCGCCGCTGGCGGGGCTGGCTGCCGCCGCTGCGGGCGTGCCCCACGTCTGGAGGGTCGGTGGCCATCCCGACGTGGCCCTCGCCGACATGGCACCGGCTCCCCGGCGGGGCCTGCTGCGGCTGCTCGCCTCGCTCTCCGCCGTGGTCGTGTGCAACTCGCGCTTCGTCGCCGGCGGGTTGCGCAACGGCGGTGTGCGCCGGCCTCGGGTGATTCCCAACGGCGCTCCGATCCCCCCTGCCGCGAGCCCGCGAGCCGCGGGCGACACCGTGCGGTTCGCGCTCGCCGCCCACTTCTATCCGGTGAAGCGCCACGCCGACTTCGTCCGCGCCGCCGCGTTCGTCGCGCGCCGCGTGCCCGCCCGCTTCCGGATCTACGGCTCGAGCTTCGGCCAGCCGGAGATGCGGCGTCACGAGCGCGCGGTCCGCGACCTGGTCCGGCGCCTGGGATTGCAGCGCCAGTTCGACTTCCGCTGCGCTCGCGCCGAGGGCGCGATCGCCGCGTGGAGCGACGTGGCCGTGCTGCCTTCGGTCGGCGAGAGCTGCAGCAACGCGGTGCTGGAGGCGATGGCCGCCGGCAGCGCCGTGGTGGCCGCTCGCTCCGGGGGCAACCCCGAGCTGGTGGTCCACGGGCGCAGCGGCCGGCTTCATCCACCGGGCGACTGGCGCGGGTTGGCGGCCGAGATGCTCGTCCTTGCCGCCGACCCGCGCCAGCGCGAGAAGCTCGGTCGTGCGGCTGCCCGGCGAGTGGTCGCGCGCTTCTCGATCGAGCGCTGCGCGTCGGCCTACGAGGAGCTCTACGGCGCGTTGGCCGGCTGAGCCAGCTCGCGCTCGAGCGCCTCCGCGACGACCTTCGCCGCCAGTGCCTGGCCCGCCTCGTTGAAGTGCCCGTCCCACGGCAGGTAGAGGTTGCGCGCCCTGGCGGCGTGGCGGAACGCCTCGCTTGGATCGACCCAGGTGATGCGCTGCTCCTCGCAGAACGCGCGCAGCCGGTTCCGCTCCCGATCCAGGTCGAAGTCGGACGCGGCGAGGTTCCAGCGCCGTGCGAGCACCGACCAGTCCTGGGCCTGCACGGCGTGCCGCTGGGGCAGGTAGACGAGGACGAAGCGGGCGCCGCGTTCCTGCGCGGTCCGGTTCATCGCCGCGAGCAGCGGCAGCGAGACGGCCCACGAGTCGGCCGCCGGTGGCAGTTCCTCCCGATACGCGAAACCGAGGTTGGGAAACCCGTCGAACAGCAGCTTGCGGGGTCCCCGCTGGACGAGCGCCCCGCCGCTCACCGTCAGTTCGCCGCGGAACTCGTCGCTTCGCTCCGGGCCCGGCGGCGGCCGCAGCGCCCGCAGGGAGCGGAGGGCCAGCACGGCCTGCAGCGCCGGATGCGGCGCCCGGGGCGGAGCGGCGGTCGCGGCGATCGACGGATCGCCGTCGCGCGGATACGTCCACTGGCGCCACTGGCCGAACCGCACCCGGGCGGCCGGCCGTGCGACCCTGCGCAGCCGTCCGTCGGCGTCGAGGCGGATCGCACCCTGCGCCCCGCAGCCGAGCCAGCCCTGCAGGAGGTCGTTCCCCGAGAGGCCGAACAGCACGATGTCCGGTCGCAATGCGGCGCCGTGACGCTGCAGGTAGAGGGCGCCGTAGCAGGGATCCGAGACCTCGGCGTTCCAGACCCGCACCGGGCGCCGCAGGGCGGCGACGAGGCGGCGCTGGACCAGCGGACCCAGGAACGCGTGCTGGTCGACGCCGAAGCCGATCCCGAACGAGTCGCCGAGGTTCAGCACGGTCAGGCCGCCCGGCAACGGCGGGGTGTCCGGCTCCTCGTCGTTGCGCAGCCCGATCCGGTTCGTCGCGAACCAGACGCGGCGTTCCGCATCCAGGCCCGAGCGCGCGATCCAGGTTCGTACCGACGGCCGCAGGCGCCCGCCGGGGCCAATCAGCGGTTCCTGCAGCGGGAAGAGGAACGCGAAGGTCCTGCGGTCGCCCCATCGCGGCACACCCTCGGACCGCTCCGAGCCGAGGCGCGCTGCGAACTCGGGGGCGAGCAACCCGCTCGCGGCGAGGGCCAGGCTGGCCAGCACGAGCAGTCCCTCGCCGCTGCGGCGCGACACGGCCCACGCCAGCGTCGCGAGATTCGCCGTCCAGAGCCAGGCGAGCAACCCGGCCACCTGGGAAGGGACCGCGATCGCCCACGCAGCCGCTCCCGCCACGGCGACCGCGCGGATCGCCACCCACCGGCGCGGCCGGTCCGCGACGGCCGCGGCGAGGGCGGGGAAGCGCCACGCGGCGAGCGCCTGGCCGCACGCGAGCGCCGCCAGCGGCAGCATCACGCCCACCGCATAGCGCCAGGACCATCCGAGCAGCACAGGGTCGTCACTGGCGTGCCGGCCGGCCAGGGCCAGCGAGACGGCCCCCAGCAACGCAACCGCACCTGCGGTGGCCGCCGCCAGCGCCGTCGGCACTCGCGGGCTCAAGACAGCAACCGGCCGTTCGCCAGGTGTCGCACGACGTCCGCGTGCTGAGCGACCTCCAGGTCGTGGCTGGCCATCACGATGGCCGGGGTCCACGCGAGGGAATCCAGGCGCTCCAGCAGGGCGCGCGACGCCGCCCGCGAAAGGTGGTTGGTGGGCTCGTCGAGCAGCAGCAGGGCCGGCCGTGCCAGCAGCGCGCGCGACAGCGCGAGCTGCTGGCGCTGGCCGCCGGACAGCCGCGCGCCCTCCTCGCCCGCCGGGGCCTCGAGGCCGCCGGGCAGGTCGCCCAGCCAGGCGTCCAGGCCGGCGAGCCGCACCGCCTCGTCGACGGCGTCCGCGGTCGCCTCGGGCCGGCCGAACGTGATGTTGTCCCGCAGGCTGCCGGGCAGCAGGACCGGGTCCTGGGACATGTAGCCGATGCGCCCCCGGAGGTGGGGCAGGTCGAGTTCCGACTGGTCGTGGCCGCCCGCGAACGCAGTGCCGGCCGTCGGCTGGATCAGGCCTGCCAGCAGTCGCAGCAGCGTGCTCTTGCCGGCGCCGATCGGGCCGACGATCGCGACGCACTGCCCGGGGCCCACGACGAGATCCACCTCGCGCAGGACGGTGCGCTCGCCCCACGCGAACGCGACGCCGCGCAGTTCCACGCGGCCATCGAACTCCTCCAGGCGGAGGAGGCCTCCGGCCGGCGGCTCGGGTGCGTCGAGCAGGTCGAAGAGCGAACGCAGCGACGTGTCGGCTTCGGCGAGGGGCGGGAGGCTCGAGAGCACGGCGCTCGCCGGTCCCCGCAGCAGGGCCAGGCCCGCGAAGAAGCCGGCCAGTTCCTCGAGCGTGAGTTCTGCCCGGGCGACGGCCAGCGCCCCCGCCACGAGCATCGCCGTGCTGCCGAGCCCGACCAGCGCCTGCTGCACGCCGCGGCCGCGCTCCGCCAGTTCGAGGGCGCGGCCCGAAGCCACCGTCAGCCGCAGCAGCACGCCGCGCTGCCGCTCGAGCAGCCATGCGCCGGCGCCGTGCGCGTGGACGAGGCCGAGCCCGCGCAAGCCCTGCAGGACGGCCTGGCTGAAGGCCAGGTACGCCCGGTTCCGCTGCGCTGCCGCGACGCGCAGGGCCGGTGCGAGGCGCCGCTCGGAGAGGACGAACGGCGGCACCAGCACCACCAGCGCCAGCACCAGGCGCGCGTCGAATGCGAGCAGAGCGAGGGCCAGCCCCGCGGTCGCCGCGGCGCCGGGCAGCAGCTCGGCCAGCACGACGCGCCCCGCGGCATCGATGCGCTCGGTCTCGTGGACGACGCCGTCGTGAAGGTCGGCGCTGCCGTGGGCCTCCGCGCGCAGCGGGCCGAGCGCCAGCAGCTTGCGCAGCCCCTCCTCGCGCAGCTCCGCGGTCACCTCCCGCACCGCGGCGTGGACCCGGGCCCGGCTCTGGAGGTGAATCAGCCCGCCCAGCGCCTGCAGCAGCAGCACCGCGAAGCCGGAAATCGCCAGCTCCGTCCACGGGTCCCCGGAGCGGCCCTGCGACAGCGTGCGCTCCACCAGGAGCGGGATCGGGACCAGCGTCGCGACCCGCGCGAGAGCCGCCAGCACGGCCCACGCCATCAGCCGCCGCGGACGGGAGAAGCGGCTCGCGTAGCGGTGCCAGGGGCTCAAGCGGCGTGCCCCGTGGCGGGGCCGTCGACGTGGCGGCGATGCCAGGCCTCGATCACGAACAGGGCCCAGAGCCGATAGCCGTGCAGGGCCCGCAGCCGCGCATGTTCGTCCCACAGCCGCTGCACGTAACGCTGGCGGAACAGGCCGCGCTGCCGGCACCGGGGCGAAAAGAGGAGGTCCGCCACCTGGTCGCGGAACGGTCCCGGCTGCCAGAGCCAGGCATCGATCGGGAGCGCGAACCCGCGCTTGCGGCGCGTGAGCACGGGCGGCGGCAACAGCGCCGCAAAAGCGCGCCGCAGCAGCTTCTTGCCTGAGTGCCGGTCCACGCGCCAGGCGACCGGAAGGCCGGTGGCGTGGTCGGCGAAGGGGCGGGACAACGCGGGCACGCGGATCTCCAGCCCGGCCAGCATCCCGGCCCGGTCGCACTTGTGCAGCAGGTCCGCGGGCAGATAGCGGCGCAGGTCGTCGCTGAGCCGACGCTCGCGGCGGCTGGCCAACCGCGCGTGTGGAGGCAGGGACGCCGCCGGCTGCCACGCGCCGAGCCGGCGGCGGAAGGCGGCTGACGGCAGGCCGCCCAGCGGAGTTCCCGCGCCGGGCCACGCGGCCAGTGCGTCGGCGGCGAGATCGAGACGGCGGTGCCAGAAATTGCCGCCATGCAACTCGTCGAGGCCTTCACCTCCCAGCACGGCCTTGACGTGGCCGCGCGCGAAGCGGGCCAGCAGGTGGGTCGGCACCACCGAGGCGTCCGCGAACGGCTCGTCGAGGTCCTCGAAGAGCGCGGGGAGCGCGCGGGCGGCGGTCGTGGCGTCGATCGAGATCTCGTGGTGGGTGGTGCGGAAGCGCTGCGCGACCAGCCGCGCGAACGGCCCCTCGTCGAATCCCGGCGCGGCGATGCGGGCGGAGAAGGTGGGCAATCCGGGGCAGTGGCGGCTGGCGAGGGCCACGACGGCGCTGGAGTCGAGCCCACCGCTGAGGAACACGCCGACGGGGCCGTCGGCGCGCAAGCAGCGTTCGACCGAGGCGTCCAGGCGCCGGACCAGCGTGCGCGCCGCGTCGGCGGGCCGCCCGGCCCGCGCGGGGGTTCGCGCGGGCGGAGGCTCGTGGTACCGGCGCAGGGTGCTCGCTCCGTCCGCCTCGACGACCAGGACGTGTGCGGCCGGGAGGCGGCGCACGTCTCGCCAGATCGACCGCGTGTCGTCGATCGCGAGGCGCGTCAGGCAGTCCGCCAGCGCCCGCGGATCGACGCGTCGATCGAAGCCGGGAGCCGCCGCCAGCGCCCCGGGCTCGGACGCGAAGCGCAGCCGCCGCGCGTCGCGGACGTAGTAGAGCGGCTTGATCCCGAACGGGTCGCGGGCCAGCACCAGCCGCCGGCGCCGCGCATCCCACAGCGCGAAGGCGAACATCCCGCCGATCCGCTCGACGAAGCGGAGGGGATCGTCCTCGTAGAGGTGCAGGATCACCTCGCAATCGCTGCCCGTGCGCAACGAGTGGCCGCGCCCGGCGAGCCGCACCCCCTGCTCGCGGGCGTCGTCCACGTGGCCGTTGCAGACGAGCCACAGGCTCGCGTCCTCGTTGCTCAGCGGCTGGGCTCCCCCCGCGGCATCGATCACGGCGAGACGCCGATGGCCGAGACCCAGCGTCCCGTCGAAGTGGAAGCCCGCGCCGTCGGGGCCGCGGTGGGCCAGTCGACGCGTCATCTCGCGCACGGCCCGCCGATCGACCGGCGCCCCGTCGAACCGCCACTCGCCCGCGATCCCGCACATCCGGCGCCAACGATATACGGATTGGCCGCGGGCGCCGCGGGCTAGGATCCCGGATCTTGATCCAGGCAGGACGTGCAGCGGAGGACTCGACGCTGGTGCTCGGAGCCGCCGGTCGCGTCGGGCGCGTGCTCGCCGCGCGACGGGTCGGGGGCCCGCGGGCCGCCTTCGTCGACGTGGACGCCCTGGACGTGAAGGAGCCCGTCGCCCTGGCGCGGGCCGCGCGCTCCCACGAGCGCTGGGTTCACCTGGCGAGCGAACTGCGCACGGCCGCGGTCGATCCCGCTGCCGCCGACGCCGAGGCCTGGCGGTGGCGGCGGTCGCACGTCGAGATGGCGCGCCGCGTGCTCGCGGCTGCCGTGGCCGGCGGCGTGCGCCAGGTGGTGCTGGCCAGTTCGGTCCGGGCGGCGGACCAGGATGCCGCCGGTGCCGGCCCCGACAGGTTGACGCACGCCGGTATGAACCGCGCGATCGAGGAGGCGGGTCGCGAGGCGTCACGCTCCGGACCCGACGTCGCCTGCATTCGGCTCGGCAGCGTCTCGTGGCCCGACCGGCCCCGCAGCCCCGACGAGGCGCTGTGGCTCTCGCACGAGGACTGCGCGGCCGCGTTCGCGGCCGTGCTCGCCTCGCCCCCGGTCGGCGGCCGCTTCACGGCGTTCACGGCCGTCTCGGCGCTGGCGGGTACGCACCCGGACACGGCGAACCCCTTCGGCTGGCAACCACACACCAGGCGAGTGGGATGGCGCCGCCGGGCCCACGGGCGGGTCGTCGACCTCAAGGGCCGGCTGCTCGACTCGCCGCTGGGACCGTTCCTCCGCGAGTGTCAGCGCTCCGGACGGCGCCTGGTGGGTTCCTGACGGCGCCTCGGGGACCCGGGCTCAGGCGGTCGGCGGCGCTTCCTTTCCGGAGGCCGTCGCGCCGCGCCACAGGAAGTGGGCGAGGGCGGGCAGCAGCAGGATCGCACCGAGCATGTTGAACAGGAACAGGAAGGTCAGCAGGATGCCCATGTCGGCCTGGAACTTGAGCGGCGAGAAGATCCAGGTGGCGACGCCCATCGCCAGCGTCAGGCCGGTGAAGATCACGCCGTTGCCGGTCGTCGTGAGCGCGTCGTGGTAGGCCTGCTTCAGCGGCTCGCCGGCCTCCAGCAGCCCGGCCATGCGCCCGAACAGGTAGATCCCGTAGTCGACGCCGATGCCCACGCCGAGCGCGGCCACCGGCAGCGTCGAGACCTTGAGTCCGATCTCGAGCACCGCCATCAGCGCGTAGGCGAGCAGCGAGACGAGCGCGAGCGGCAGCACGATGCAGACCGCGATGCGCCAGGAGCGGAAGCTCAGCAGGCACAGGGCGATCACCGCGGCGAACACGCCGCCGAGGATCGGGAACTGGGCCGCGGCCACCTCCTCGTTGGTCGCCGCCATCACCCCCAGGTTGCCGGTCGCCAGCCGGAACTTCACGTCGGGGTTGCCGTGGGAGGCCTGGTAGGCCTTCACCTCGGCGACGATGCGGTCGATCGTCTGCGCCTTGTGATCTGTGGTGAAGATCAGCACCGGCATCACGCTGCACTCGCCGTTGAGCAGGCCGGTCGAGGTGTCGACGTAGGTGACGGCCTGGGCCAGCAGCGAGGTGTCGCGCGGCAGCACCCGCCACTCCAGGCTGCCCTCGTTCCAGCCCGCGGTCAGCAGCTTGGCGACCGTCGGCAGCGCGACGACCGACTGCACGCCGGGCACGTTGCGCATCTCCCACTCGAAGCGGTCGATCACGCTCATCACCGCGTGGTCGGTGCAGGCCTGGGCCGGCACCTCGGTGATCACCGTCAGCAGGTCGACGCCGATCGAGAAGTGGCGGGTGACCACGTCGGTGTCGATGTTGTAGCGCGAGTCGGCGTGCAGCTCGGGCACGCCGGCGTGCAGGTCGCCGATCTGCACCTTGTTCGACGTCGGGTAGCCCCAGGCCAGCAGCAGCAGGGCGATGCCCGCCACGACCAGCGCCCGCCGCCGCTCGGTCAGCCGCGACAGCGCGTGCCACAGCGGGTCGACGTGGGCGTGACGGCGCTTGAGCTGGAGCAGGTAGATCTCGTCGTGGTGGACCCACGACAGCAGCAGCGGGACCAGCAGCATGTTGATGATCAGGATCATCGCCACGCCGAGCGAGGCCGTGATCGCCATCTCGCGGATCATCTGGATGTCGATCAGCAGGATGGTCACGAAGCCGATGCAGTCGGTCAGCAGCGCGACGCTGCCCGGCACCAGCAGCTTGCGGAACGCCGCGCGGGCCGCCGGTTCTCCCGTGTGGCCCAGCCAGAACTCGGCGCGGTGCACGCTGATCATCTGCACGCCGTGGCTGACGCCCACGGCGAACACCAGGAACGGGACCAGGATCGACATCGGGTCGATCCCGTAGCCGAGCAGCGGCAGCAGGCCCAGCGTCCACACCACGGCGGTCACGGAGGAGACCAGCGGGATCACGGTCAGCGCGATCGACTGCGAGTAGACGAACACGAACACCGCGGTCACGAAGAAGGCGATCGCGAAGAACAGCACGACCCGCCGCGCCCCGGACGCGATGTCGCCGATCACCTTGGCGAAGCCCAGGATGTGGTAGTCGAAGGCGACGCCGACGCCGTTCGTCGAGTGCTTCAGGCGGATCGCCTCGAGCTGGTCGGCGACGTGGATGTAGTCGAGCCGGGCGCCGGTGCGCGGGTCGATCTCGAGCAGCTCGGCGCTGACCAGGGCCGCGGTGAAGTCGTTGGCGACCAGGCGGCCGACGTAGCCCGACTTGAGCACGTTGCGCCGTACCTTGGCCAGGCCCTCGGCCGTCGGCTCGAAGTCGGCCGGCACCACGTTGCCGCCCGAGATGCCGTCCTCGACGACCTCCGTGAAGCGCACGTTGGGGGTGAACAGCGAGGAGACCCGCGCGCGGTCGACGCCGGGAATGAAGAACACGTCGTCGGTGACGGACTTGAGCGTCGCGAAGAACTGGGGCGTGAAGATGTCGCCCTCGCGCACCTTGAGCGCGATCAGCACGCGGTTGGCGCCGCCGAACTCGTCGCGGTACTGCATGTACGTTCGCATGTACTCGTGCTGCAGCGGCAGCAGCTTGGCGAAGCCCGCGTCGACGCGCAGCCGCGAGGCGCTGGCGCCGAGCAGCACGGTGACCACGGCAAACAGCACGAGCACCAGCCGGCGGTGACCGAAGAGGAAGTTCTCGAGCCGGGCCTTCATCGCGTCCCCTCCGCCGCGGCCACGTCGGCCGCCGCCAGCTTGCGCACGCCGAACTCGCCGCATTGCGCCAGACCGCCGTCAGGGGTCGGGGCCATCGCCTGGACCCCGAGGCGGTCTGGCCGCGCGTGCAGGGTGAAGGTGCGCCCGCCGTCGCTGCTGACGAGGACGACGCCAGCCAGTCCGGCCATCACGAGGCGGCCGTCCTTCAGCCGGGCCGCGCTGGTCAGCATGGTGTCGACGCCCGTCTCGAGCGGCGTCCAGGAGCGGCCGCCGTCGGGCGAACTGAGCGCGTGGCCACGCAGCCCGAAGAGCAGCAGCGCGTCGCCGTCGAGCGGCAGGGTGCCGAACAGCGAGCCCTCGTAGGGGACTGCCAGCTCGCGCCAGGTGGCGCCCTGGTCGTCGGAGCGCAGCAGCAGGCCTCCTTCGCCGGCGAGGTACAGGGCGCCGGAGGCGGCGCGCG
This sequence comes from Acidobacteriota bacterium, assembly GCA_011526565.1. Classification (GTDB taxonomy): domain Bacteria; phylum Acidobacteriota; class Vicinamibacteria; order Fen-336; family Fen-336; genus WYBL01. Next base: position 133,536 of record WYBL01000026.1, read on the forward strand.
AGACGTGGTGGTAGTGGGCGTCCGACTCGGTGATCGGCCGCGGCGCCCAGGTCGCGCCGCCGTCGGCCGACTCCAGGAAGCTGCCGTAGGCGCCGACCGCGAAGGCCCGCGCCGGGTCGACGAAGAAGACGTCGAAGAGCGGGGCGTCGGCCTCGGCGTCGACGTGGACCCGCTCCCACTTCAGGCCGCCGTCGGTCGTGCGCAGGATCGTCGAGTCGTGGCCGACGGCGAGTCCCAGCTTCGCGTCGGCGAAGGCGACGCCCGTGAGCAGCGCGGTGGTGGGAACCACGACCTGACGCCAGTGTGCGCCCTGGTCGTCGGAGAGCAGCACGTGCCCGCGCTCGCCGACGGCCACCAGCCGCGAGCCCGCGGCCTCGACGTCGAGCAGCAGCGACCTGTCGGCGAGCGGCCGGAGGACGGAGGACTCGTCTGCCATGGCGGAGCTGGCGAGCGCGAGGGTGAGGGCGGCGGCGAGGCGGGCGGCCTTCTCCATGGAGCCTCCGGCGAGGGCGATGTGGCGGGGAGGGAGGGGCGGCCGGGCCCGCGGCGGGGCCCGGCCGGAACGGAGGAACGGCTAGCGGACGCCCTCGCGGCGCAGCGCGTCGGGGGCGAAGTCGGCCTCGACGATCTTCGCGCTGAAGTCGAAGGGGACCGTCTCGTTGGACAGGCCGTAGGCCAGGTACCGGCCAGCCTGCAGGTCGGTGTGGACCTCGGCCGTCACCCAGGTCAGCGGCACCTCGTAGTAGTTGAGGGCGAAGCCCTCGGACAGCCGCCAGAGCTGGTCGCGGTTGTCGTACTGGTCGACGGCCAGGATCTGCCACGAGTCCTCGTCGACGTAGAACGTGCGGCGCTTGTAGATGTGGCGCGCGCCTTCCTTCAGCGTCGCGTCGACCACCCACACGCGGTGCAGCTCGTAGCGCAGGTGCTCCGGGTTGACGTGCAGCGGGGTCAGGATGTCCTTGTACTTCAGCTTGCCGCTGTGCAGCTTGTAGGAGTTGTAGGGGACGTACATCTCCTTCTTGCCGACCAGCTTCCAGTCGTAGCGGTCGACGCCGCCGTTGAACATGTCGAGGTTGTCCGAGGTGCGCATGCCGTCCGACGCCGTGCCCGGGTTGTCGTACGCGACGTTGGGGGCGCGGCGCACGCGGCGCTGGCCGGGGTTGTAGACCCAGGCGTCGCGCGGCTGCTTGATCTGGTTGAGGGTCTCGTGCACCAGCAGGATGCCGCCCGCCAGCCGCGCCGGCGCCTGCACCTTCTGGCGGAACAGCAGGATGCGGTTCTTCACCGACGCCTCGGTCGCGTTCTTCTGCGAGTAGGGCGAGTAGAAGTCCTCCTCGAACTCGACCAGCGTGTAGTTCCCGCCGCGGGTCGGCGCCGCCTGCACGAACTGCCGCCGGGCGGCCTCGCCGCGGTAGCGCAACAGGTGGTTCCAGATCGGGTGCAGGCCCTCCTTCGGCACCGGGAACGGGATGCCGATCACGGAGTTCTCGACCGCGTTGCCGTTGGGGCCGAGCTTGGCGGTGGCCGCCGTCTTCTTCGTGGCGTCGTAGATCCGCTGCGGGGCCGAGGCGCTGCGCCGCGTCGGGTACACGTTCATCTTGTAGCTGGGGTAGGCCTTCAGCAGCGCCTTGTGGCCCTCGGTCAGCTTCGCCGCGTACTGGTCCATGTTGGCTGCCGTGATCGTGAACTTCACGGCGTCGGCGGCGAACGGGTCGACGTGGCGCATGCCCGGCTTGTAGCCGGCCGGCGCCTTGGTGATCCCGCCGTCCCAGGCCGGGATGCTGCCGTCGGCGTTGCCGGCCTTCTCGCCGCCCATCGGCGTCAGGTCGTTGCCCAGGCGGGCGACGTCGGAAGGCGCGAGCTGCGCCGTGCCGAGGCCGGCCAGCGCCAGCGCCAGCGCCCCGACCACCAGGGAGTTCTTGGCTCGCATGGTCATCTGTCCTTTCGCACTCAGAAGGAGAACTTGACGTTGGTCGCGAGGAAGTCGCGATCCGCGATCAGGTTGTAGCGCCCGGCGCCGCTGAACGCCGTGTAGCTGACGTCGAACTCCCAGTTGATCTTGTAGTTCGCCGTCAGGCCGACGGTCAGCGCCTTGCGGCCCTCCAGGAAGTTGCCGCCGGGGCCGGGCGAGACGCCCTTCACGTCGTGGGCCCACGAGAAGCGCGGGATCAGGTTCACCGAGCTGAAGGCGTTGTTGTACTCGAGGCGGCCGGCCACGACGTAGCCCCAGGACGTGGCGTCGGGGAAAGCCGACTCCGGCTCGGTACCGGGCTGCACGCCCGCCTGCTGGTGGATCGCGTTGCCCGAGGTGTACGTGCCCGGGCCGTCGAGGCGCAGCGTCGACTTGTCCGGCATGTCGTGGACGGTGCTGACCGCGCCCTCCGCAACCAGCGTCGCCTGGTCGGCGCCGAGCAGGTTGGCGAAGATCTTGGTCGCGGTCATCTGGTACTGGGTGGTGTCGAAGCGGCGGTAGCCCTCGATCACGACAGGGTTGGTCGCGGTGCTGAACTCGTAGCCGCCGAGCTGGCCGGTCTGGGCCAGCAGGCCGCCGACCTGGGCGAGCCGCACGAAGCTGGGGATCGTGATCCGTCGCAACGGGGTCAGCGCGGCGTAGAGCAGCTCGAGGTCGTCGACCTGCAGCGGCACGTCCTTGCGGTGGGCGACCTCGCCCTGCAGCGCGATGCCGGTGCGCCCGAGCTGGGTGTTGAAGCTGGCGCCGAAGAGCTTGATGTCCTCGGGGTAGCTCTGGAAGTAGCGGGCCGAGGCGGCGTAGTTGAGGCCCGGGGCGACGCCGCCCGGGGTGCCCGGCGGCAGCACCGCGCCGAACTGGCCGGTCACCGCGTTGATGAGCGGCAGCCGCGAGTGGTAGTTGATGAAGTACAGGCCGAACTCGGTGCCGCCGAGCGAGTCGACGAAGAAGCGCATCGCCGCGCCGTACTGACCCTGGTCGTCCGCCTCGAGGTCCGCCTGGCGGCGCACGACGAAGCCGATCGGGTTGGTCGGCACCGGAGCGATCGCGATCTGGTCGGGCACCGCGCCGAAGCCCAGCATCACGCGCTCGCCGCCGCGGCCGGCGAGGTCGGAGGTCGAGAAGTAGGTGCCCGACGGGTCGATGATCGTCGGCTCCCACTCGAACTGGTAGAAGCCTTCGAGCGAGATGGCCTTGGTGAGCCCGATCGAGGTCCACGCGATGCCCACCGGCAGCAGGCCTTCGCGCAGCTCGGAGCCGGGCACGCGCAGGGCGCTGACGTCGATCGGGTTGATCACGTTGATGCCGTTCTGGATGAAGGTGCTCTCGCCCCAGCTCACCACCTGGCGGCCGACGCGCAGCTCGACCGGCACGCTGCCGAGGTCGAAGCCCGCGAACGCGAAGGCGTCGCGCAGCTCGATGCGGGTGCCGACCCGGTCGAGCGCGTCTTCGCTCAGCGGGGTGCGGGCGCGGTCACCTTCCTCGTTTTCGTAGTCGTAGTAGGCGAAGCCGCGGACGAAGGCGCCGAAGCGCTTCTTGTAGCGCAGCTCGGCCTCGCTGGTGGCCTTCAGGGCGTTGCTGTAGATGCCCTTGTCGTAGTTCAGGTTGCCGTCGTCCCCGTTCACCGAGAAGGCACGACCGCCGTTGGTCAGGCCCACGATGTCGAGGTTGCGTTCGGCCATGCGGAAGGCGAGCCCGTAGGACACGGTCGTGTCCCAGCGGAACTCGAGTTCGCTCGGTTGTTCGGAGCGTGGCTCTTCGGCGGGTTCCGCGTCCTGGGCCAGCGCGGTCCCTGCCGCCAGCGGCAGGATCGCGATCCCGAGGACGAGCCCGCGGAAGGCCGCGGCGTTGGTCCAAGACGACGCCCAGGTCATGCGCATGAATCCCCCTTGTCGAACGGCTGTCGAGGCAATAGCCAAGGCTATGCCAGAACCGAGCCACCCCGCGAGCCGGCCACCGACGCGTTCTCCGGCAATCCGTTCGCGGCCGCGCACGGACTGCGCCCGTCTTTTCGTGACGCGATGCGTTATGCGGGGTCTCCCTGACGGTTCGTTCAGGGACTCTTCAGCGGCATGGATTCGGTCGGCCGCCGATCTTCCCGGACAGGCAAGGCCTCGGCCTGCGTTCGTGTGGCTTCGGGGTCTGGCAGGAGGAGCAATGCGACATCATGAACATCGTCGGCGCTGGGCCGTGGGCCTCGCGCTGGCGGGCTGCCTGGCCTGGATCACGGCGGCGACCGCCGCCAAGCCCCCGGAGAAGGCCGTGGACTGGCCCGGTTTCAACCCCGCGTTCGCGGGCGCCACCTACGTCGACGACGTCTCCACGTGCGCGACCTGCCACGAGGACGCCGTCAAGGGCTTCGGTTCGACCCACCACGCCCGTGCGCTGGCCCAGGGCAAGGCCGAGGCGAACCAGTGCGAGAGCTGCCACGGCCCGCGGAGCAAGCACGTCGAGAACCCCGGCGACGAGCTGGCGTTCGACAAGCTGACCACGCCCCAGCAGTCCGCCGTCTGTCTCCAGTGCCACCAGGGCGGGACCCGGATGGGCTGGAAGGCCGGCGCCCACCACCGCGGCGACGTGAGCTGCACGTCGTGCCACGACGTGATGGCCAAGCGCAGCGACCGCGCGCTGCTGACGAAAGCCAGCGCGACCGACACCTGCTACCAGTGCCACGCCGACGTGCGCGGCGACATGAGCAAGCCTTCGCACCACCCCGTGCGCGAGGGCGCGATGGACTGCGCGAGCTGCCACAACGTGCACGGCTCCAAGCCGGGCCTGCTGGTGAAGAACACGCTCAACGAAACCTGCACCACCTGCCACGCCGAGAAGCGCGGGCCGTTCCTGTGGGAGCACGCGCCGGTGCGCGAGAGCTGCGCCAACTGCCACGAGGCGCACGGCTCGGCCAACCGCAACCTGCTCACGATCAAGGACTCGTTCCTGTGCCTGAGCTGCCACTCCTACGGCGGCCACATCAACCTGCCGCGCTACAACCGCACCAACAACCCGCTCGGGTCCGGGTGCGTGAACTGCCACATCGCGACCCACGGATCGAACCACCCGTCGGGCGCCAAGCAGATGCGGTAAGGGAGGCACCATGAACCCGATCATCCGAATCGCCCTCTCCGCCCTGCTGCTGGCTCCCCTCTGCGCCGTCGCGGAGGACGCCCCGGCCCAGGTCTCGGGCACGGTCAGCACCGGCGCCCGGGCTGTCGACAACGACACCAACTCGTCGAAGTTCACCGAGTACCGCGACCTCGACGACCAGGTGTTCGTGCCGCGGCTCACGCTCGACGTGTTCGATCCGAAGACGCGCCGGTACTTCGAGTTCGCCGGCCAGAACGTCAGCCTTGCCGACCAGCGGCTGTTCGGCCGCGTCGGCGAGCTCGATCGCTGGAAGGCCAGCGTCGACTGGGTCGACGTGCCGCACAACTTCAGCAACAAGGCGCAGACGCCGTACCTGCGCCGCGGCCCGGGCCTGCTCGAGGTGCCGTCGAACGTCGGCATCACCTTCAAGAAGCTGGCGACGGCGGCGGCGGACGCGCCGGGCGTCCTGGCCTCGGACCTGCTGATCGCCGCCTACCAGGCGGGCGCTCTCGGCCCCACGCCGCTGGCGACGCAGAACGCGTTCGGCCGCCTGGCCTTCGAGTACTCCGCCGTCGACGACCTCAAGCTCGGCGTCCAGTACGACCGCCGCGGCCGCGAGGGCCTCAAGGTCGGCTACGGCCCGATCGGCGACCGGCCGCCGCGCACGCTCGGCGTGCAGCTCCCGGAACCCGTCGACCACCTGAACCAGGACCTGACGCTGTCGGCCGAGTGGGCGCGTGACCGCTTCCAGGCCCAGCTCAGCTACGTCTACTCCGACTTCGCGAACGCGATCGACACCCTGACCTGGGAGAACCTGTACGCGAGCCAGGCCCCGGGTGCGACGACCGACGTCTGGGACCGCGCGGTCTCGACCTACGGCCGCCGCCCGCTGGCCCCGGACAACCGCTCGCACACCGTCCAGGCCGCGTTCTCGGTCGAGCTGCCGAAGGACAGCCTGCTCAGCGCGACGCTCGCCTACGGCCGCCTCGAGCAGGACCAGGAGCTGCTGCCGTACAGCTACAACTCCGACGTTCTGGCCAACCGCACGCTGCCACGCTCGTCGGCCGAGGCGCAGATGACCACCGTCCAGGCGCTGGTCGACTACGTCGTCGCGCTCGGCTCGCGCGCCGACCTGCGCGCGTACGTGCGCCACTTCGAGCTCGAGAACGAGACGCCCGAAGCGCGGTGGCAGTACGTGACCTCCGACACGCCCAACCTCAACGGCACCGTCTCGTTCAAGAACCAGCGCGTCAACCTGGCTTACGCCCAGGACCGCACCAGCGCTGGCGCGACGGCGACCTTCCGCCTCGAGAGCGCGTGGAACGGCAGCCTGGGTCTCGGCTATGCGTGGGATTCGGTCGACCGCGACTACCGCGAGGCCGACACCGACGAGCACAGCTTCGTCGCCACCTTCCGGGCGCGGCCCGCGAAGTGGGCGCGCCTGCGCGCCAGCTACACGTACGGCCAGCGCGACGGCGACTACGACCCGTTCGTGACGCGGCAGAGCTACTGGTACCCGCAGTCGGCGGCAACCGACCTCGACAACCCCGCGCTCTCCTTCAGCAACCACCCGGACATGGTCCGCTACGACGTGTCCGACCGGCTGCGGCATCGGGCCGAGGCCTCGCTGAGCCTGGCCCCGAAGGACACCTGGTCGCTGACCGGCAGCGTGCGCTACACGAAGGACGACTTCGACTCCGAGGTGCAGCCGTGGGTGGCGAACGTCGGCCAGATCGGCGCCACCTCGCCGGGCGACCAGCTCGGCCTGCTCGAGCAGCAGTCCCTGCGCTTCGCCCTCGACGGCGTCTGGATGCCGACCGAGCGCGCGACCCTGAACGCGTTCGTGAGCTGGAACGCCGGCGCCAGCCTCCAGCGTTCGCTGGAGTACAACGAGAACAACAAGCTGAATCCGAGCACGGTGGCCACGGCGGAGCTGGGTCCCTGGACCCGCGCCTCCAGCCAGTGGACGGCCGACTTCGACGACGTCGCGTTGACGGCCGGCCTCGGCGCGGAGTTCAAGCTGCGCGACCGGGTGACGCTCAGCGCCCACTACACCGCCTCGATCACGGACATCGAGCTGCTGTATTCGGGCTACGGTGTCACCAACTGGGACGGCACGCCGTATCCGGCCAACCACCAGTTCGGGTTCCCGCAGAACCCGCCGGTGATCAACCAGGACTGGCATGTCGTCGACGTCCGCCTCGAGTTCCCCGTGATCCGGGACCTGATGGCCACCGTCGGCTACGGGTACGAGCGCTACCGCACCGACGACTGGCAGCAGTCGGCGGGCCAGTCGTGGTCCGAATCGGTCGGCAGCGAGTTCCTGGTCCGCGACTCGTCCCGCTCCCACCAGTGGGGCAACCGGTTCTTCAACCTCGGCAGCTACCTGGCGCCGAGCTACGACGCCCACGTCGCGTGGGCGGCGTTCACCTACCGCTTCTAGAGCTTCCAGCGGGCGTCGGCCGCCAGAGGCCGGCGCCCGCATCCAAGGCCTGATCGTCCTTTCCGGTGGTGTTCCGGGCCGGAGCAGTCTCGCGGGTCGAGGGCCCCGCGCGACCCGCTCCGGCCCTCCTTTCGGGGAGCGGCCGGGTATGCTCGAGCGCAACGAGATCGAGATGGCCGAGCCCGCCCCCGCCCGCATCCTCGTCGTCGAAGACGAGCCGAAGGTCGCCGAGGCCCTGGGGGCCGGGCTCCGCGACGCGGGCTTCGCGATCGACGTGGCCCACGACGGCGAGGAGGGGTTCTTCCTGGCCGCGTCCGAGAGCTTCGACGCGATCGTGCTCGACCGCGTCCTGCCCGGCCGTGACGGCCTCTCGATCCTGGCCGCGCTGCGCCGCAAGGGCGTGCTGGTGCCCGTGCTGGTGCTGACCGCGCTGGACGGCGTGGACGAGCGGGTCGCGGGCCTCGAGGCCGGCGCCGACGACTACCTCGCCAAGCCGTTCGCCTTTCCCGAGCTGGTGGCGCGCCTGAAGGCGCTGCTGCGGCGCGGCCGCGGCGACAACCTGCTCCAGCTCGCCGTGGCCGACCTCAGGATCGCCGTCGCGCGTCGCGAGGTGACCCGGGCGGATCGGCTAATCGAGCTGACGCCCCGCGAGTACGAGCTGCTCGAGTACCTCGTGCGGCACCGCGGCCAGATCGTCTCCCGCGAGATGCTGGCCCGCGACGTGTGGAAAGAGACCCAGCGCGGCACGCCACTCGACAACGTGATCGACGTCCACGTCACCCGCCTGCGAAAGAAGATCGACCAGGGCTTCGAGCCGCGCCTGATCCACACCGTGCGCGGGGTCGGCTTCCTGCTCGGGCCCCAGGGAGACGGCGCCTGAAGCGCGTCGGCTCGCTGCGCCGGCGCCTCACCCTCCACTACACTGGGGTGCTGGGCCTGACGCTGGCACTCTACGGGGCAGGCACCTGGGCGCTGCTCCGTTCCCATGCCCGCGACGAGCTCGACCACCGGCTCGAGGAGGACCTCGGTCGCGCCGTGCGCGGCGCCGCGGTGGCGGCCGACGGCACGGTCTGGTGGCGCAACCCCGCGGAGTTCGCGCGGCGCACGTCCGACCCCAGCCGCGGCCACTGGGCCGAGATCTGGAGCGGCGAAGGACGGCTGTTGCTGGACGGGGCGACGAGCCAGCCGCTCGAACTGGGACCGGTCCCGTCGACCCACGAGTTGCACGCCGAGCCCCGGAGTCGCCGGATCGACGGGCGCCGGGTGCGCGTGATGGCGCGGCTGCAGCCGATCGACGGCCAGCTCTTCGCCGTCCGTGTCGCCATCTCCGAAGAGCCGATGCACCACCGGCTCGGCGACCTGCTCAAGGGGCTGGCGGCCGCGTTCCCCCTGATGCTGGGCCTGGCCGCGCTGGGCGGCCGCGCGGTGCTGGGCCGGGCCCTGGCCCCGCTGGCGGAGATGGCGCGCCGCGCCCACCGCATCAGCGCCGAGCGGCTGTCCGATCGGCTGGCGGTCCCGGAGGACGGCGGCGAGCTCGCGCAGCTCGCTGCGGCCTTCAACGAGGCGTTCGCCCGGCTCGAGCAGTCGTTCGGCCAGTTGCAGCGCTTCACTGCCGACGCCTCGCACGAGCTGCGCACGCCGCTCACGGCGCTGCGCAGCGTCGGCGAGGTGGGCCTGGCCCCGGGCAAGTCCGCCGCGGAGTACCGCGAGGTCGTGGCCTCGATGCTGGAGGAAGCGGACCGGCTCACGCGGCTGGTCGACGCGCTGCTCCAGTTGTCGCGGGCGGAAGCGGGGCGCCTGGCGTTGCACGTGGAGCGGCTCGACCTCGGGGCGCTGGCCTGCGACGTCGCCCAGCAGCTCGCGGTGCTGGCCGAGGAGCGCGGCCAGCAGCTCGCCTGCGATTCCTGCGCGCGGGCCGAGATCGACGGCGACCGGGTCGTGCTGCGGATGGCCGTGATGAACCTGATCGACAATGCGATCAAGTACGGGCGGGTCGGCGGCCGCGTGGAACTTGCCACGACCACGCGCGACGACGGGGCGATCGATGTCGCCATTCGCGACGACGGCCCCGGGATCTCCCCCGAACACCACGAGCGCGTGTTCGACCGCTTCTTCCGCGTCGATCGCGACCGCGCCCGGGTGCCGGGCGGGGCGGGCCTCGGCCTGGCGCTGGCGCGCTGGGCCGCCGAAGCCCACGGCGGGCGCATCGAGCTGGAGAGCACGCCCGGGGCGGGCAGCACGTTCCGCCTGGTGCTGCCCGCCGCCGCGCGCTGAGCCGTCAGGCCTTGCGGCGGGCCTCCACGAAGGAGCGCACGCACAGGATCACGAACACGAGGCACAGCGCCGCCGTCAGCGACTGGCCGGCGACCGCTGCGGGGCGCGCGAGCGGCTCGCCGGAGAGCAGGGCGGGCAGCTGAGCCAGGCCGCGGGCCGACCCGAGGAAGCCGAGCAGGCCGAGCGCGGCCGCGCCGTGCATCGCGTGGCGGCGCAGGTTCTCGCGCGTCGCGAGGCCGCCGAGCAGGGCCAACGGCAGGCCGATGAAGGCGGGGATCAGGGCGGTGACGCTGGCGGCGCCGGTTCCGACGTAGAAACCGACGCCGACCAGGACGAGCAGGGAGCCGAAGACGATCGCGATCCGGGGCATGGCGGCAAGTCTACCGGGCGGCGCCCAGGAGCGTCTCCGCGGTGAACGCGTACATCTGCTGCCGCATGTGCCACAGCAGCTTCGGGTCGGTGACACCGTGGCGCGACTTCGGGTACAGCATCAGCCGGAACGGCTTGCCGGCCTTCTGCAGCTCCCACGCGAACTGCATCGTGTTGGCGGGGTGCACGTTGTCGTCGAGCGCGCCGTGGATCAGCAGCAGCTCGCCGTGGAGGTCCTTCGCGGCCGCCCGCGGCGCGGTGCGCGCGTAGCCGTCGGGGTTGTTGGCCGGCGTCTTCATGTAGCGCTCGGTGTAGACCGAGTCGTAGTTGCGCCAGTCGGTGACCGAGCCGCCGGCGATACCCATCGCGAAGCTCTTCGAGTGGGTGAGCGCGTAGCTGACCATGAACCCGCCGTAGCTCCAGCCGTTGATGCCGATCCGCGCGGCGTCGACCCACGGCTGCTGCTTCAGGAACGCGATCCCGTCCTCGACGTCGGCCAGTTCCGTCTCGCCCAGCCGCAGGTAGCCGTGCCACGCCGACTGCGCGCCCTTGCCCGAGGCCGTGCGGTTGTCGCAGACCCAGACGACGATGCCCTGCTGGGCCAGGAACTGGCTGTACATGAACGACGTCCCGCCCCAGGCGTCGCGCACCTGCGGCGCGTGCGGACCGCCGTAGGTGAGCTGGAACACCGGGTACTTCTTCGCCGGGTCGAAGTCGGGCGGCTTGACCAGCATCGCCTCCATCTCGAACCCGTCGCGGGTCTTCACCTTCAGCAGCTCGGGCTTGCCGATCCGGAACTGCGCCAGGGCCTTCACCTCGTTGCCGTCGATCAGCCGCACCAGCTTGCCGTCCGCCGTGTGGAGCCGGACCTGGGTGGGCGTCGTGAGGTCGCTCCACGAGTCGACGTAGTGGGTGAAGCCGGGGTTGAAGGTCGCCGAGTGGGTGCCGGGTGTCTCGCTGAGGCGGCGCCGGCCGCTGCCGTCGAGCTTCACCGCGTAGACGTCGCTGCCGATCGGGCTGCGCTCGGTGCCCGAGAAGTAGACGAGCCCGGCCTTCTCGTCGACGCCGTGCAGCGTGCGCGCCTCCCACTCGCCCGTGGTCACGGCGCGGACGAGCGTCGCGTCCTTCGCGTAGTGGTAGAGGTGCTTGAAGCCGCTGCGCTCCGAGAACCACAGGAAGCCGCCGTCCTGAAGCCAGTGCGGCGCGCCCTGCGGCTCGACCCACGCCTTCGTGGTCTCGCGCAGCAGCACCTTCGTCTCGCCGCGCGTGCTCGCGGTCGCCAGGTCGAGCCAGGTCTGCTCGCGGTCCTGGACCTGGAACCCGACGCGGTCGGAGGCCGGCGCCCACGACACCTCGACGATCAGGATCTCGGAGGTGCCCCAGCGCCCGAGGTCGGCGAAGACCGGCGCACCGCCCGCGGCCGAAACGATGCCGAGCTTCACGCCCGGGTTCGGGTCACCGGCCTTGGGGTACGGCCACTGCTCGACGTCGGGGCGGTAGGCCATGTCGTCGACCAGCGTGAAGCGCGGCACCGCGTGCTCGTCGAGGCGCAGGAAGGCGAGCCGCGCCGAGTCCGGGCTCCACCAGTACGCGCGGCGCTGGCCGCGGCCGTAGATCTCCTCCTCGTAGACCCAGTCGAACTCGCCGTTCAGCACGTTCGCCGAGCCGTCGGTGGTCAGCCGCCGCTCGCGCGCCGTCTCCACGTCGACGACGTGCAGGTCGTGCTCGCGCACGAAGGCGACGCTGCGGGCGTCGGGGCTGAAGCTGGCGAGGATCTCCTCGCCGGGCGTCGCGGTCAGCCGCACCAGTCGATCGCTGCCGAACCGCCACAGCCACAGGTCGCGGGCGAACGAGACGAGCGCGAGCTGGCGCGCCGGGTCCTTGACCAGGCCGCGCGAGCGGGCCAGCCGCTTCGCCTCGTCCGCGCCCGCACCCGGCACACGCGCGATGGCGGCGGTCAGCTTCGCGCTGTCGAACAGCGGCTCCTCGCGGCCGGTGGCCACGTCCACCTTGCGCCACTCGCCCCCGCTCGCGCGGCGCTCGCCGCCCGTCGGCGCGTCCGCCTTGAAGTAGACGTACGCGCGGTCGTCGAGCCACTCGACGCCCGACACGGGCTGCCCGGCGAAGTCGAGCTTCTTCTCGGGGTGGTACAGGTCCTCGAGCGTGAGCGGTCGCTGCTGCGCGAGGGCGGGGACGGAGAGGGTCGCGGCCAGCGCCGCGGCGGCGAACGGGGAGAATCGCAAGGTGGGCCTCCTGCAGCGCCGGCCGGGGCCGACGCGCAGGAAGTATAGGCGGCGTCAGCGCGCGGGCGGCGACGGCGAAGGCGCGGCGGTTCCGCGGGGCTCGACGATCAGGTAGGCGACCGTCGTGTCGCCGACGTTCAGGACCTCGTGCCAGGCGACGCCGTCGCTCGCGAAGCTGGAGCCCGCCGCGATCTCGACCTCGCGCGTGCCGCGCTCGTCGGTGATCCGCATCCGGCCGCCGGACAGGGCGTAGCCGAAGTGCCGCGCGTGGAAGTGGCGCTCGTGGCCGACGCCGGGGGCGAAGCTGCAGCGCAGCACGCGCAGCGCCTCGTCCTCGCGCAGCCGCTCGCAGACGGGCGCCCCGCGCCAGCCCGCCGCCAGCGGATCGGGCAGCGGGGCCGGCGCCTCCGCGGCGAGCGCGAGCGGCACCACGACGATCGCGGCGACGCCCGCGGCTCGCACGGCGACGCGGGCTACTGGCCGGCCGGCTTCGCGGGCGCCGGGGCCGGCGGCATCGCGAAGCGCGACGCGTCGAGCTGTGGGTCGACCTTCGCGGTCGCGACCTCCATCACCTCGACGCGGGCGTTGAACTCCAGCTCCAGCCGGAACGGCAGCATCAGCCCGTCGACCGCGCGGAAGTCGGAGTAGTAGGCGCGCTGGGCGAACGGCTGGGCGCCCTGCGTGTAGTCGAGGACCTGGCTGTCGACCGCGACCTCGAGGAACGTGCGCGGGTCGAGGTGCCAGGTCTCGACGGCCGCGGGCTGGCCGTCGCGCGCGGGGAAGGAGACCTTCAGCGCGATCGTCGGCGCGCCGTTGACCTCGCCGCGTCCGGCCTTCTCGACGGCCAGGCCGTGGGCAGCCGGATCGAGCAGCGGCGGGGCGAAGATCGCCTCGCGCCGCATCTGCGGCCCGTACGTCGCCATGTCCTTGTGGCCCGGCACGCGCAGCGGGGTCTGGCTGAGGAAGTGGTGCTGCAGCCAGGCGCCGGCTTCGTCCCACGCGCGGATCGCCGGCGTGCCGGCGACGCTGTACTGGAGGCGGAAGAGGTCGGCGGGCAGCGCGCGCTGCCGCAGCAGGACGAAGTCCGAGCGCTCGCTGAACGCGCGGTACGTGCCGCGCAGCTCGAGGCCCTTCGCCTGCTTCCAGCGAGTGGCGCCGCCGCGGGCCGCAGCGTAGCGGCGCAGGATCTCGTCGGCCGCGAGGTCGCCCGAGGGCGCTTCGGGCGCCGCCGCACTCGCCGCGCCCTTCGCGGGCGCTGCGGGCGCGACCGGCGTCGCCGCGGCGGCCAGCGCCTTCTCGCCCACGTCGTAGGCGACCAGGTCCTGGTGGTCGCGCACGTAGAGGCGCGTCCCCGCCAGGCTCGGCGCGGTCCACGCGCGGGAGTTGCCGCTCAGCGCGCGCACGCGGCCCAGCTCCTGGTACGACTCGGGCGTCGCCCGCACCAGCGCGAGCGTGCCTTCGTCGCCGAGCACGAACAGCAGGTCGCCCGCCGCGATCAGCGAACCTTTGCCGAAGCCGCGGGCCGCCCACCGCCGCGCGCCGGTGGCTGCGTCGAGGCAGCGAAAGGTGCCGTTGTCGAACCCGTAGAGGTTGTCGCCGACTCGGACCGAGGCGTTGAAGTGGTTGCGCATCAGCCGCTCGGACCAAAGCGGCTCGGTCTTCCACGCGCCTGCCTCGCGACGCACGCGGATCGCGAGCGAGCCGAACGAGTCGTCGGAGGTCGAGACGAACACGACGTCGCCCGGCAGGATCACCGGGATCGCGATCGCCGAGCGCGGCGCGGTCTCGTGCTCCCACAGCAACGTGCCGTCGAGGCCGAGGCCGGCGACGCGCGTGCCGCGCGAGTACACGAGCTGGCGCACGCCGCCCAGCTCGGCGACCACCGGCGACGCGTACGACGCGGGCCCGGCGAAACCGCCGCGCCAGCGCAGCTCGCCCGTCGCCGCGTCGAACGCGGCCGCGGCGCCGATCGGACGCGGTCGTGCTGCCGCTGCGGCAGGGTTCGGGGTGGCATCCGGCGCCGGCGTGGGCGTCGGGCCGGCCTTGGCCGCCGCGTCCGCGAGCGCGCGGTCCACCAGGTCTTTCGTCCCCACTTCGACGACCACCAGGCCGTCGACCACCACCGGCGACATCGCGTAGCCGTAGCGCGGCACCGGGTCGTACGCCGTCAGGTCGCGCTCCCACACCCGCGCCCCGGTCGCCGCGTCGAGCGCCATCAGCCGCGAGGCGGACGAGACGACGTAGACGCGGTCGCCGTGCACGGTCGGCGTCGAGCGCGGGCCGTCGCCGAACTCCAGCCGGAACGGCTTGCCGAGCTCGACCCGCCACAACGTCTTGCCGTCGGCGGCGGAGAGCGCCAGCGCGACCTCGACCTCGCCTTCGGCCGCGAGCGTGAAGAGCCGGTCGCCCGCGGCCGTGATCGAGGAGAAGCCGGCGCCGAGCCCGCGCCGCCACAGCTCGACGGGGCCGCTCGCGGGCCACGCCTGCGCCACGCCTGCGGCGGGAGCCGTGCCGTCCTGCCGCGGCCCGCGGAACTGCGGCCAGTCTTCGGCCGCGGCGGTGCCCCCGAGCCCGACGACGAGCGCCAGGGCGCTGCAGCCGGCGATACGGCGGATCGGGCCTTTTTTCTGGCGGCGTGCGTTCATCGTGGCTCCCTCGTTGCTCCGGTGCCGGATTCTGGCACGCTGGCGCCGCCACGTGCGCCGGGTCATCCAGGTGGCTGGTCACGCCGCAGCAACCGGGTTCCGGAGGCGGCGGAACGCGGGCGCCTAGGCGACGAGCGTCTCCTCGAGTCCCGGCCACGACTCCAGCAGTTCCGCGACTTTCGTCGACGGCAGGATCGGCACCCGCGGCTTCGGGTCGCCCACGTCTCAGGACTCGTACTGCAGCAGGCGGCGTTCGCCCTGCAGGGAGCGCTCGCGGGTCAGGTCCTGGGTCACCTCGAGGGTGCCGAGGTAGGCGCCCTTCTCGTCGCGCAGCGCGAAGTAGCGGATGTGGGCGAAGCGGCCGTGGAGCTCGATCCAGAACTCGGCCACGCTCTGCCGACCGGCGCGGAAGTCGGCGAGGATGCGCTCCACGACGTCGACGCTCGACGGCGGGTGGCAGTGCTGGACCCGTCGGCCGAGGATCGCCTTGGGCCGGGCGAAGACGCGGTTCGGGCCCTCGCTGAAGAAGCGCACGCGATCCTCGGCGTCGACGAAGGTGAGGTCGACCGGCAGCGTCGCGAAGATCGCCTTGAGCTGCTCGAGGCCGAGCGCCCCGGTCGGCAGCACCACGAGCCCCTGGGCCAGCGCACCCCCGGGGGCTTGGGGGCGGAGGAGGCCGGAGTCGTCCGACGGAGCCCCCATGGGACCGGCGGCGGATTCACTCCGCCGCCGGAACCCGATGGTCGTGAACGCAACGCCGGAGCGCGAGGCCTCGGCCGCGGCTGCCTCGGGCACAGCGCTCGTCGCCGCGGCCGGCGTCCAGCCCGCGCGCGGGTCGACGATGCAGTAACCGAACTGCGGTGACTGCGTGAAAATCTCGCCCCACTCGGTCTCAGTCAGGTTCTGGAGCGCCATCGGCAGCAGGATGCGCTCCTCCTTGAAGACCATCTCTTCGAGCGCTGCGAGCGCCGGCTCGGCCACGGCCTGTGCGACCAGCCGCCACTCGCCGGCGGTGCCGCCGCTCTCGGCGAGCGCCGTACCGAGTTCCTTCAGCAACCCGCGCACCTCGTCGTCCTTGCCCCACATCACCTTCGAGGGGCCCGTGATGCCGTGCCGCTCGAGCACGGAGAACAGCAGGTGCTCCTTGCGCTGGTAGTGCTTCTCGACGTCCATCAGGCCCGCGAACGCCTTGCGGCACTCGAGCAGCTTGCCAGGGTCGGCGGGCGCCTCCGGGTCGGCGTCCGGCGGCGCCAGCGCGGCGAGGGCGGCCCGCATCGCGCGCGCCTGCTCGCGCAGCGCCTCGTTCTCGCGGCGGAAGGTGTCGACCGGGTGGCCCGGCGGCGGCGGCGCGCTCGCGCGCTCGACGAGGATGTCGCGCACGACCTGCGAGTGCAGGTCGCACATGCCCATGATCTGGCCTACCGGCACGCCTTCGGCCATCAGCTCCTGCTCCATGGCCGCGATCTCCGACGCGTCGCACTCGCGGACCAGCGCCGCGAGGCGCCGCTTCACCTCGGCCGGCGCGTGACCCTGGTGCAGGTGGCGGATGACTTCTTTGAGGGTGCGGATACGGTAGGCGCGGTTATCGATCAGTTCGCTCATCGGAATGGTCCCCGTGTCCCGCCACTGCGGGAATGACGATGCCAAAGGTCATTCTCTTCGGGCTCCAGTGCTCGCGACATGACCGCCGTCATGTCGCCACAGCCCCAGCCGACCCGAGCAGGCGCAAGGCACGCAGGTAGACGTCGCCCTGGACCCGGACCTGCAGGTCGCGCACGACCCATCGCCCGTCCCGCGCCAGGCTCCACAGCAACGCGGCGAGGTAGGGGCCGGTCGCACATTGGCGCGAACGCAACCACCAGCCGGCCAACTCGAACATCGGGCAGCCTCGGACGTGGCCGCGCGTGGCCTCAGTGGCCTCGTCGAGCGCCCGCTCCACCGCCGCGGCCACCGATCCGGGCTGCCTGCACCGCTCGACGAGGGCGGCCACCGCCGCGTCCTCCCGCGCCGCTTCCGGGGACTCCTCGAGTTCGAGCAAGCGCGCGACCGTGGACGACTCCAGCAGCACCCCCACTGCCAGGAACACGGCATCGGTCTCGATCTCCCAGATGCGGCGTGGGGCTTCCGGGGGATCTCTCCTGTCGTCGTCGCGCACGTGTGCGTCCTTTGGGTCGATCGGCCTCCGGTCGAACAACATCGCTTCTCCCTGTCTCTGGACCCGCGCTGCCTCGCGGCGCCTCAGCCCATGCCGAAGACAACGAGGGCCGCGGCCGGCGGCAGGAGTCCCGCCGCGACCAGCCACTTGCCTCGTGCCGTCAGCCCATGGCGACCCTTCAGAATCAGTAGCCCGGTCACGTTGACCAGCACGAGCAGCACCGAGAAGGCGTCGGAGAACCACTTCCAGGCCTTCAGGCTGTTGCGGTGGAGGACGTTCACCTCGTAGAAGACGGGGCGCCGAGCGAGCCGCTCGTAGAGGCCCCGCCGCTGGTCCAGGTACAAGTGCAGCGAAGCGTCGTCGTAGTAGACCTTCACTTGCCCTGGGGTCGGCACGTCGACGATCCGGTGCTCCTGCTCTCCGACCCGGCCGCCGAGTCTCCGGACGAGAGCCTCGTCGACCTCGGCCTCGGTGTACGCCCTTTCGAGCACGATCTCCTGCTTGTGCACGACGAAGTCCGGGTTCCATTCGTCGACGTGGTTGAGGGCGATACCGGAGAGGCAGTACGAGATCACGAATGCCGTCAGGAAATAGCCGAAGTCGCGGTGGAGAATCCGGCTCCAGCGTCGCACCGCGGCGAAGAACGCCGTCGTCATCGCTCCCCGACGGGGCTCGGGCGCCCGAGGCCCGCCGCCAGGCCGCGGGCCGCCTCGACGAGCCAGGCGTCGATCGCGGGGTCAGGGAGGATGGCGTCGGGCGCGTAGGCGACTCGCTCGCGGTGGCGCGGGACGTCCGCGATGCCCTTGCCGATGATCTTCACCTGGAACATCTCGTCGAACGCGACGAACACCGGCACCACCACGGCGCGCTCCTTGCGCGCGAGCACCTGCTCGATCGCCCGCGTGGTGTGGGCGGGGTCGTAGTGAGCGACGTGACCAGCCCAGCCCCACGCGAACTCGTCGATGCCAGCGCCGGCGCGGACGTGGGCGGCGATGTCCTTCATCAGCGCCGCCCATCGCTCCTCGTACTTCGCGTCGCCGTACGCGATCAGGACGAGGCCTTCGCGGGCAGGAACCTGCGACAACTCGCGCACGCGGCGCAGGACGTTCTCCCTGACCAGTGGCCCGAAATCGAGGCGCGGCGCGAAGTGGGTGCGGGCGCGAGGCGTGTAACGCTCGATCCTCTCGATCTTCAGTGCCTGGAGAGAGTGCGCGTCAGCCTTGCGTCCGAGGATCGTCGGGATGTCGTCGAAAGTGTGGGCGCTCACGGTGAGGAATACCGGCACGACGATCACGTCGCTGAAGCCCTCGGCGTCGAACTCCTTCATGCGCGTCGCAATCGACGGCTCCGTGTACTCCATGAACGCGGTCTTCACGCCGTGCACGAGTCCCGATTCGAGCAGTGGCTGGCGCACCCGGCGATCGAGGGCAAGCAGGGCCTCACGCCAAGCGGCCGAGCGAGAGCCGTGGTTCGCGAGCAGCACGCCGACCTTCGGCGCCGGCTGGGCGAGCGCCCTGTCCGGCGCGAGCGCAACCACGACGACGAGGGCGAGGGCGAGTGGCATTCCGCGGGTCATCTCAGAAGCTCGTCACGATCTTGGCCACGACGTAGCGGCCGGGCTGGTGTAGCGACTCCTGGGCGGGCCGGTAGCCCTCGTCCAGGAGGTTGCCGACCTCGACCGTGAAGCCGACGGGGACTCTCGAGCCGAACTCGACGCCGCCGCGAGCCGAGAGGACGGTCCATCCCGGGTAGCGCTCGACGGCCCCGCGCTCCAGTTCCTCGTCGGCGGGGCCTGCGGCGCGCAGCGATAGCTCGCCGAAGAGCCGGCTGTCGCGCGCCCCCGTGCGGCCGACGCGCAGGCCACCACGCCCCCAGAACCTCGGGATGCCGGTGTCGGCGGTGGTGAAGCCCGTGTACTGGAACTCCCGGTGGAGGTAGGTCGTCTCGGCGAACACCTCGACCGGCACGAAGTCGAGTCGCCAGGCGGCGGACAGCTCGAGGCCGGTGGTGCGCGCACCGTTCACGTTGTCGTAGACGCGGTCGAGGCTCGGCGTCGAGCCGGACGGACAAGGAGAGCCTTCTCCGCACAGACGCGTCGTTACGTAGTCGCTGGCGCGCGTGTAGAAGACCGACGCGTCGAACGAGAGTCGCGTGGTGGCGAGCCGCCCGCCCAGTTCGAAGTTGTGGGAAGTTTCGGGATCGAGGTCCGGATTCGGATAAAGCAATCCACCGCCGCCGTGGGCGGTGCCCTCGTACAGCTCGAGCAGCGAGGGGTTTCGATAGCCCTGCGAGTAGCTGGCCCGGAGCGCGCTCTTGTTCGAGGGCTCGAACACCAGCGAAGCCGCGCCGGAGAGTCGACCGTTGCGCGTGGAACCCGTCTCGAGCCTCTGGCTCGTGGTTGCCAGCAGCGAGGATGCGAAGGTGTTGAAGCGTGCTCCGAGAACGAGCTTCACCTGGCGGGCGAGGGTCCACTCGTCCTGGACGAAGGCGCCGAACGAGTCCTGGCGGCTCTCGTTGACGATGCTCTCGGTGGCGACGTCCACGATCGGGGCCGGCATGCGCGGGAAGGTCAGCGTGGTCGTGGACGAGTCCGCGACCGCCGCGTTCATCTCGTCGCGGACGAGGTCGAAGCCAGCGACCAAGCGATGAGCGCGGTCCGGCCTCCACTCCGCGCTGGCCAGCAGCCCGTGCGTGTCCTGGTCGTAGACGGTGTCGATCGCCAGGTCGACTTCGAGCCGGGATCCGGGCCCGGCGAAGCCGGTCTGCACGATGCCGAGTTCTTGGGCGAAATCGCGCTTCCGCTGCTGGACGTACACCGTTGCTGACAACGAGGGCACTTGCGGCGAGAGGCCAAGGCCGCGCCAGGTGGCTGCGAAGGTGCGACGGTCCTGCCGCGGCAAATCGAGTTGGAACGAATCGAGCCCCGACTGGAGCACGTCGTCGCTCGTGTGGGACTCGATCGCCGAGCGGAATTCCTCGAGGCGGAACGCGACGCGAGACCCGCCCCAGCGGCGTCCGATCTCGGCCGTCACCGAGGTCGAGTCGAAGCCGGAGTTCTCGAGGGTTCCGATCGCGTTGGCGTATGCCGCGTTGTCCTGGACTTCGTCCGGGACTCGCCGATCGCCATGATCCGAGCGGGAGGCCGAGACCCGGTAGTCGAACCAGTCGAGGGTGCCCGACAGGCTGGCGCCACCGTCGTAGCCTGCAGTCGACGAGTTGAAGGCCCAGCTCGTCCGGCCCGAGACCGGGCGATCGGAGGGCGCCCGCGGGATGAAGTTCACCGTCCCGCCGATCGCCTTGGAGCCGTACACGACGCTGCTGGGCCCGCGTACGAGTTCCACCCGCTCGACTTCGGCGAGGTCGAGGAGCAGTGGTGCGGCGCCGTGGAAGCTCCGCTGCTCCGAGAGCTCGCGCCCGTCGACGAGGACGAGGACGTTCGAACCGACCTCACCCCGGATCCGGACGCGCTTGTTGCCGGCCAGCGACGTGTCGGTGATCTGCACGCCTGGGACGTCGCGCAGCAGTTCGCCTGCCGAGTCTGCGCCCGAGGCGTCGATCGCCGTGCGGTCGATCACCGAGATGCTGTAAGGGACCGTCCGCAGCTCGCGCTCGGCACGGGCGCCCGTCACGACGACAGCCTCCTCGCGCGCCGGGCGGAGAGTCAACACGATTCCGCCAGGCGCGGGGATCACGAAGGTCGCCCGTGCGGGGGC
Source organism: Acidobacteriota bacterium (assembly GCA_011526565.1). GTDB lineage: Bacteria > Acidobacteriota > Vicinamibacteria > Fen-336 > Fen-336 > WYBL01. The sequence continues at coordinate 154,431 of WYBL01000026.1, forward strand.
AAAGCCCGCCCGCAGGGCGGTGATCTCGTAAGCGCCGGCAGCGAGGCCCTGCGCGCAAGCCACGCCGCCGCCATCGGCGGCGATCACTTTGCCGGGCGGCGCGACGACGACTTCGGCGCCGGGCAGCGGCTGCCCGGTCGCATCGCGAACGACGATCGGGACGCTGCAATCGGCAGCGGAGAGATTCGGTGTGGGGAGGACGAGCAGATGGATCGCTACGAGGAGAAGGCTGCGCATCGCGCCTGACTTCGTCAGTGGAGTGAAACTGAAAGTGACTTTCAATATCATAACGACGGAAAGGTAGGCCGTAGGCAGTCACCTGTCAAGGGGGGGCGCCATCGGGCCGAACTCGCGCGGCCCCGACCTCAACGCTCAGGGGGTGGCCGTCGAGCGGGTCCCCGCTGGCGGTTGCGGCGGATCGGTCAGCGGGCTGGCGGCTGCAGCAGATCGAGGATCACGGCCGCCATGGCTCGGGCTCCCGTCTCGATGGCGGTTTCGTCGGCGACGTAGTCCGGGCTGTGAGGCACACCGGAGTAGCCCGCTTCGGGGTTGCCGACCCCGAGCCAGTACATCACCGTCGGCGCCAGCTCGCGGTACCAGCCGAAGTCCTCGGAGAACGCCGTGGGAGCGGCAGACGAAACCACGAACGCCTCGGGTCCCAGCGCGCGCTGGATGGAGGCGCGGGCCATCGCCTCGAGCGACGGGTCGTTGGTGGCTCCGGGCACCCGCTGCACCCATTCGATCCGCGCCGCCGACCCGCCGATCTGGTTTCCCGCGAGAGCCGCCTCGAGCGAACGCCGAGCGGCCTGCCGTGCTTCCGGATCCGAGACCGTCAGGTTGGCGCTGACGCGCCACTCGCTCGCCCTGCCCACCCATTCGATGGTGGGGTCACCCTGCACGACGACGAAGGGATCCGGCAGCGATCCGCCTGACGTGGTGGTGCCGAGCGCCGCCAGGGCAGCACGGACACTTTGCGCCCAGTCGCGCTCGTTGGCGGCGCCCCGCGCGGCCACAGTGACCCGATCGCGCGCCGGCAGCATCGCGCCGGCCTTGCCGGAGACGAAGCCCGCCCGCAACGGCGCCGTGTGGAACGCCAGGAACGCACTGGGCTCGATGCCCTCGAATGCGCCGGCATCGATCATCGCGCGGGCGCCCGTGGCGGTTTCTTCTGCAGGCTGAAGAACGAAGACGACCGTGCCGTGGAGTCGAGGCGCCACCGAAGCCAGGCTCTCGGCGAGTGCGAGCCCGACCGTCGTGTGCACGTCGTGGCCGCAGATGTGCCGCACGCCGGGCGTGCCGGACCGGAACGGGACCGGGTCCGGAGCCGAGGATGGCATCGCATCCATGTCCGCGCGGAACACGATCGTCGGCCCTGGCGATCCGCCACGAAGGATGGCGATCACCCCGTGGCCTGCGATCGCCGTTCGCACTTCCAGGCCACGCGCGCGCAGGCGTTCGGCCACGACGGTCGAAGTGCGCGCTTCGGAGCCGCTGAGCTCAGGGTGCTGGTGGAGGTCGCGACGGACCGCGATGTACGTCTCGCGCGCCTGGAGGATGGCCTGCGAAACCGTGTCGAATAGGGTTGGCTCGGCGGCCTGCGCTGCCGGTGCGCTGGCCAGGCGAGCGCCCAGCCAGAAGGCGAGCAGCCAGGCGGCGCGGCGGGTAAACGATCTCATGTCCGCAGCTTACCCCCGGGGCTTGGGCCATGGACCAGACGCTCAACTGACTGGACCCGCTGAGCGAGGTCGGAGGCGGTGGCTCGCGTCGAAGTCGCAGGCGGCCGAACGCGCGGCGACCGTCTTCGCAGACAACCGTGATGTCCCGCTCGGCGTTGGCCCGCCGGTGCCTAGCGGGCTCCGAAGGCCAGCCTCAAGATCACGATCGCTTCGAGTGCCAGCAGCAGCGGCGCCCACGGCTGCTGGTAGGCCTCGCTGACCAGCCACAGGAACGTGAGGGCCGCCCCGGCCGCGAGGCTCGTGCGCGGGCTCCAGCACGCCCCGCCCCGGCGCCACCACAGGAGGCCCGCCCCGCAGAGGAGCAGCAGGGGCAAGGCCAGCGGCAGCGGGTTCTCCGCGAGGCGCGCGCGGGCCAGCGCCAGTTCCACGCCGAGGTCGAGGTCGACGACCGTGACGCGGGCCGGCAGCGGGACGTCGAGGCTGAGGAAGGGCGCCCGCCGCCAGCGGTAGTACGCGGAGGCCGGCTCCTCGCCGGGCGTTCCGGTCCCGAGGAAGGGCACCGGCCGTCCGTCGACGTAGACGAGCAGCGCCTCCGGCCCGTGCAGCTTTCCGGGGCGGCCCTGCAGCCACTCGTCCGGGATCGTGACCCGCGGGCCCTTGCCGTCCGGCGGCACATCGAGGAGTTCGGCGTGCAAGACGGCACTCGAGTCCCGGCCGAGGGCACGCTCCAGCGCAGCCTCGCCGGGAGGCTCCAGCCTGTGACCCCACCAGGCCGCGTGCTGCCCGGCCAGCACGGCGAGCAGGATCGCCACGCTGAAGCCGAGCGCCCGCCGTCGGACCGGCTCCGCCTCGCGCAGCGAGCGTCCGCGCCACAGCGCGAGCAGCGTCTCGCGCGCCGGCTCCTCGACCAGTTCGAAGAGCAGGGCGCTGACGGCGGTCACGCCGAGGTACAGCGTGAGCAGGTGCACGCCGTCGCCCGGCAGCAGCCAGAACACGAGGTCGTCCCCGAGCGGGCTGAAGTGGACGAGGTAGAACGCGTAGGACACGCGGCCGAGATAGACGAGCACGCCGGCCGACATCAGCCGCGCGATCGGGGCGCGGCCGCAGGTGAGCGCCAGCACGATCGCCGTCGAGCCGGCGGCCGCCAGGTGGTTCCAGCGCCACAGGGCGTTCGGGTCGACCGCGTTGCGGACCATCCCCGCCTGGGCGGCGTAGACCAGGCCGGCGCCGGCCAGCGTCAGCAGCGTCGAGAGGACGGCGCCGCGCGGCCGGCGCCAGAGCGCGTCCACCCTTCCCGACAGGAAGATCAGGCCTGCCGCGGTGCCCATCGCGAAGTCGGCGTAGCGCCCGAACAGGGTGAACGAGCGCAGCAGCAGGGGATTGGCGAGGAAGTTCAACCCGGCCGCCGCCAGCGGCTCGGAGAACTGCAGCACCAGCGCGCCGGCGAGGCCGAGGCCGAGCGTCGTCCCCACGAGGCCGAGCGTCGCGCCGGCCCGCAGCCCCCAGCGGCGGCTGAGCCGGGCGATCGCGAGGAACACGAGCGGGGCGGAGGCGTAGTAGCACTCCTCGACCGTCAGCGACCAGGAGGTGCCGACGGTCAGATCCTCGAGTGAGGTGCCGAACAGGGCCTGGGTCAGCGTCCACTCCGGCAGGTACTGCCAACCGAGCGGCGCGGCGCCCCGGGACACGACGTGCATCAGCACGAAGACGAAGAAGTAGAGGGGCAGGATGCGCGCGGCACGCCGCACGAAGTACTCGCCGATCCGGTGCTCGCCGCGCGCGATCGCGGGGAAGTAGCGCACCGTGATCAGGAAGCCCGACAGCACGAAGAACGCCGTGACCCCGACGTGCCCCTGGCCGCACAGGATCTCCATCAGATCGCTGTCTGCCTGCGGCCGGAAGTGGAAGACGAAGACGAGCAGCGCGGCCAGCGCCCGGAACGACGTCAGGGCGGGCATGTCGGCGACGCCTCGGGCCTCCCCGGGGGCACCGAGCCCGACCTCCGGGCTGCCGTTCAGCATCACTGACCGACTCTATCAGCATGAATGAACCAGCGACTCCCGGGTTGCCGGTCCCGAACGCGTCCGCTAGGGTGGCCGGACCAGGAACGGAGGCGCCATGGATGAACCGCGCTGGCACGACGTCGGGGCGGCTGAAGAACTGGCCCGTCGACCGGTCACCGCGGTGCGAGCGGGCTCCACGGCCATCGCGCTGGTGTGGCGCGAGGGCGTCTTCTCGGCGATCTCCGGGGCCTGCAATCACGTGGGTGGCCCCCTCGGCGAAGGACGGCTCGACGGCGAGTACGTCGTCTGCCCCTGGCACCAGTGGAAGTTCCACTGCCGGACCGGCGAAGGCGAGCCGGGCTTCGAGGAGGACCGCGTCCCGTCGCACGCCGTGAAGGTCGAAGGCGGCCGCGTTTTCGTCGACGCGCGGCCGGCGACGCCGCGCCACAAGAAGCCGCACGCGCCGCATCCGCTGGCTCGCGCCGTGCGCCGCGAGCCGGGGCCGGTGCGGGTGGCCGGCATCTCGACGACGGTGATGGACCGCGACAACCCGCGCTTCTCGGGCTCGGAGGCGCTGCTCGAGCACGCGCTCGCCCACGCCGCCGAGACGCTCGGCGCGCAGACCCGGATGCTGAAGCTCGGCGAGTTGTCGTTCCGCGCCTGCGAGGGCTACTACTCGAAGGCCGCTCGCGCCTGCACCTGGCCGTGCTCGATCACCCAGATGGACGCGGACGATCAGCTCGACCGGGTGTACGAGGCGCTCGTCCACTGGGCCGACGTGATCCTGGTGGCGACGCCGATCCGCTGGGGCGCGGCCAGCTCGCTCTACTACCGCATGGCCGAGCGCATGAACTGCATCCAGAACCAGGTCACCACCCACGACCGGGTGCTGATCCGCGACAAGGTCGCGGGCTTCATCGTGATCGGCGGCCAGGACAACGTGCAGGCCGTGGCCGGGCAGATGCTCGGCTTCTTCGCGGAGCTCGGCTTCCTGTTCCCGCAGTTCCCCTACGTCGCCCACTCCCGCGGCTGGACGGCGGAGGACATGGAGCGCAACGTCGCCATCCTGCGCACGAGCGCGGAGCTGCGCGAGGGCGTCGAGTCGCTGGTGGCGCGCTGCGCGGAGCTGGCCGGGCGCCTGCTCGCCACCGGCGCGACGCCCGAGCGCGTCGCCCGCGGCGGGCGCAAGGCGCACGCGCTGCCGGAGTAGCGCGCCCGCCTTGGCTCAAGGCTGTGCGTTGAGCGACCAGTCGTAGGGCAGCCAGCGGACGCGCACCTGCACGCCGGCGTCGAGGGCTGCGCGCACCGCCGGCAACTCGCGGCCGACGTACTCCGCCACTGAAGGGGCCTGCTTCCGGAAGTCGTCGCCGTACCAGTCGTACAGGTGCGTCAGGTGCAGAACCCCGGTGGCGGCCTCGAACCGCACGAAACGCTCGTCCTGGTGCATCCGCCGTGACTGGTCGGCGAGCTGCTCGGCGAGGCGTGAACCCTCGTAGGCCTCTCTCCGCAGGGGCGGGCATCCGCGCGCGGCGCAGACCAGCGCGAAGTGGATGCGCGGCTCGTCGAACTGCCGCCGAATCCGCTGGTGCTCGAGATCGTCCAGGCTCAACGTCTCGCCGGCGAGCCGGAAGCGGCGGGCACGCCAGCGTTCGCCGGACGGGATGTCCTTGATCGAAGCGACGGGATGGTGGTCGAGGATCAGGCGCAGCGTGAACGCGTTGTACGCGTTGATCTGCAGCGCGAGCTGCTCTTCGGGCGCCAGGCCGGAGAGCGCCACAGTGGCCAGCGAGGCGAGGTAGGCGTCGAGCTCCCGCGAGTCGCCTCGCAGCCGCCCGTAGTCCACCTGCCCATCCGCGTCGACCCGGGCCTTCAGCAGCCGGTCCAGGCCCGAGTGGTCGAAGCGGGCGGAGCCCGGAGCCTGGGCCGCGGCCGACGGGTGCAGCGCCAGGGTGGCGAGGGTGACGACGACGAGCGAGCGGGCCAGGGGGTTCGGGCTCTGGTTCATGGCCTCTCCATCATCGCCCCGAGAGCGGATTGCGGCCGTCGGGCCGCAGGCCCTCACGGCTCGCGGCGCGGGGGATGAACGTGGTGCACGGCGCCGGCAGGTCGGGGCCCGGTAGCGGGGGTGGTCGAGCGGGAGGACGACGGCACGCCAGGCGTCGCAGTCTTCACCGAGGCAATATGACAACTCCCCGTCACTGACGACTCGGCGACGCGCCGCGGGAATGGGGTGCCCGGGCGCGGCGTTCTCGGTACGGGAGGAAGGGCACCGTCGATGCGCTACGTGATCCTGGGCAACGGCGTCGCGGGGATGGAGACGGCGCTCGCGCTGCGGCGGCGCGACGAGACGGCGTCGATCGCGCTGGTCTCGGCCGAGCACGACCACTTCTTCTCGCGGCCGGCGCTGATGTACGTCTTCGCCGGGCAGCTCGCGCTGAAGGACACCGAGCCCTACGACCGGGGCCTTTACGAGCGGATGGGCTTCGAGCGGGTGCGCGGGGCGGTGACGGCGCTGGACGCGGCGGGCAAGGCGCTCGTGCTCGAGGGCGGGGCGCGCGTGGCGTACGACCGGCTGCTGCTGGCCTGTGGCTCGAAGGCGCGGCCGGCGCCGTGGCCCGGCAGCGACGGGCCGGGCGTGCACGGGTTCGTGACGCTGCGCGACCTCGAGCGGCTCGACGCCGAGGCGAAGCCCGGGGGGCGCGCCGTCGTGATCGGTGGCGGGCTGATCGGCGTCGAGGTGGCCGAGATCCTGAAGGACAGGGGACTCCACGTCACCTTCGTGGTGCGCGAGAGCTGGTACTTCCCGCTGGCGCTCGACGCGCGCGAGGCGGCGCTGGTCGGCGAGCACATGCGCGACCACGGCATCGACGTGCGGCTGGGCGCCAACGTCGCCGAGATCCTGCGCGGCGGCGCCGGCTCCCGGCCGCGGGCGGTCCGACTCGCCGAGACGGGCGAAGAACTGGGCTGCGACCTGGCCGCCTGCTGCATCGGCGTGGTGCCCAACACGGGCTTCCTCGCCGGCAGCGGGCTCGCGCTGTCGAAAGGCGGGGCGATCGAGACGGACGACGACCTGCGCACGAACCTCGACGGCGTGTGGGCGGCGGGCGACTGCGCCAACGTGACCTGGGCCGACGGCTCGCGGCGGCCGGAGCCGCTGTGGTACACGGCGCGCGACCAGGGCCGCGCCGCCGCCGCGTCGATGCTGGGCGACGAGGTCCGCTACCGGCGCGGCACCTGGTACAACTCGGCCAAGTTCTTCGACCTCGAGTGGACGACGGCCGGCTTCGTCCCGGTCGCGCTCAACTTCGACAACACGCCGCTGCCGCGGCCCGAGGGCGTGCGCGAGTGGTTCCAGCGGGTGCCCGGGCGCCCCGAGAGCCAGCGCATCGTGCTGAAGGGCGACCGGGTGGTGGGCTTCAACATGCTCGGCTCACGCTGGAACCACGAGCCGCTGCTCGAGTGGATCCACGAGCGGCGCGAGTTGCCGTGGGTGCTCAAGCACCTGCCCGAGGCCCAGTTCGACGAGGAGTTCGCGCCCCGTTTCGCCGTGCAGCCCACGGCGGAAGTGGCGTAGGAGGGGCGCGATGCAGGCAGGGCTCCTCAACACCTACCAGCACCCGGTCAGCCGCCGCGCGTGGCCCGCGTGGGCGCTCTCGGCGCTGCTGCTCGTCTCCTACGTGCTGCTGTACTTCGGCCCGATGCCGAAGCTCGGCATCCCGATCGACGTCTTCGAGACGCTCGCCAAGGCGGTCGGCCTCGGCTCCAAGTGGACGCTCTACGGACTCGCCTACACCGTGGCGATGATCGCGGGCGGCGCATTCGTGCTGCGCCGCCACGGCAACAGCCCGTACCAGCGCGTGCGCACGATCACCGTCGTGCTCGTGCAGGTCGTGCTGGCCTTCGCGCTGCCGATCGTGCTGACGGTGTTCCGGCAGAAGGAGTACTACTTCTCGTACTTCTGGCCGCTGAAGATCGAGTACTTCTACCCGGGCGTGATCCTGCAGCAGCCGTTCCTGATCGTCGCCTGGAGCTTTCTCGGCTCGCTGGTCGCCTTCCCGCTGCTCGCGTACTTCTTCGGCAAGCGCTTCTACTGCTCCTGGATCTGCGGCTGCGGCGGTCTCGCCAACACCGCGGGCGAACCGTGGCGCCACCTCTCCGACAAGTCCGCCGGCGCCTGGCGCCTGGAGCGGATCTCGATCCACCTGGTGCTGTTCGTCGCGCTGGTGACCACCGCGATCGTCTGGGTCAACTGGGCGGTGGGCAAGCAGTACCCGGCGTTCTCGCGCTTCGCGTTCCAGGTCCAGGACTGGTACGGCTTCGCGATCGGCGCGATGTTCGCGGGCGTGATCGGCGTCGGCCTCTATCCGCTGATGGGGACCCGTGTCTGGTGCCGCTTCGGCTGCCCGATGGCGGCGATGCTGGGCCTCGCCCAGAAGCTGGGCCGCTTCCGCATCACCGTCAAGAAGGACATGTGCATCTCGTGCGGCAACTGCTCGACCTACTGCGAGATGGGCATCGACGTGCGCCAGTACGCGATGGCCAACCAGAGCTTCACCCGCGCGGCGTGCGTCGGCTGCGGGATGTGCGCGCACGTCTGCCCGCGCGGGGTGCTGAAGCTCGAGAATCGGCCGCGCACCTTCGCCGCCGGCCGCCAGATCCGCGTGGTCTCGATCGATCTCTGAGCCCGGCCGCCCCGCTCGCGTAGGCACGGCGACGACGATGCGCGACAATCGGAGGGTGATGCGCTCCGGGTGGTCGCGAGTGCTGGTGGTCGCGGCGGTGGTCGGCGCCGGGTTCGCGCTGCGGGCGACCGTGTTCGCGCCCGCGCCGATCGAGGTCAAGGTCTTCGTCGTCGCCGCGGGCCGGGTCGAAGAAACGGTGACCAACTCGCGCGCCGGCACCGTCAAGGCGCGGCGGCGCGCCAAGCTCGCGCCGGAGACGGGCGGCCACGTCGTCCTGCTGCCGCACCGGCGCGGTGCCCAGGTCCGGCGAGGCGACGTGCTGCTGAAGATCGACGATGCCCTGCAGCAGGCGCAGCTCGGCCTCGCCCGCGACGAGGCGCGCGCCGGGGCCGCCCAGCGCGACCAGGCCTGCCTCGTGGCCGAGCGGGCGGCCCGCGAGCGCGGCCGCACCCGCGAGCTCGCCGCCCAGGGCATCGTCTCCACCGACCTCGTGGACGGCGTCGAGAGCCAGGCGCGCACCGCGGAAGCCGCCTGCCGCGCCGCCGAGGCGGTGGCCGCGCGCCATGCCTCCGCGGTGGCGCTGGCCGAGGCCCAGCTCGCGCAGACGGTGCTGCGCGCGCCGTTCGACGGGCTCGTTGCCGAGACGCTCGTCGAGGTGGGCGAGTGGACGTCGCCGTCGCCCGCGGCGCTGCCGATCCCGCCGGTGCTGGACCTGATCGACACCCGCTCCATCTACGTCAGCGCGCCGATGGACGAGGTCGACTCCGCGCGCATCCAGGCCGGGCAGCCGGCGCGCGTCACGGTCGACTCCCACCGCGGGCAGCAGTTCGCGGCCCGCGTGGGCGTGGTCGCGCCGTACGTCACCGACCGCCTGGAGCAGAACCGCACGATCGAGATCGAGCTGGAGCTGGACGACGCCGAGGTGGCCCGCTCGCTGCTGCCCGGGACCTCCGCCGACGTCGAGGTGATCCTGATCGCCCGCGAGGGCGCGCTGCACGTGCCGACCTCCGCGCTGCTCGAGGGCGGCAAGGTGCTGGTGCTCGAGGACGGGATCCTGGTCGAGCGCGCGCTCGAGGTCGGGCTGCGCAACTGGGACCGCACCGAGGTGCGATCGGGCCTGCGCGCGGGCGAAGCCGTCGTCACCTCGCTCGACCGCCCCGAGGTCAAGGCCGGCGCCCGCGCCCGCGCCGCGCCGTGATCCGCCTCGTCGACATCTGCCGCACCTACGACCTCGGCGGTAACCCGGTCCGGGCCCTGGTCGACGTCACCGAAGAGATCGCGAGCGGCGAGCACCTCGCGATCATGGGGCCCTCGGGCTCCGGAAAGTCGACGCTGCTGCACGTGCTGGGCTGCCTCGACCGCCCCGACGCCGGCCGCTACGAGCTGGACGGCCGCGACGTCTCGGCGCTCGACGACGACGCTCTCAGCCTGCTGCGCCGCCACACGATCGGCTTCGTGTTCCAGTCGTTCCACCTGGTGCCGCGGCTCACCGCACGGGAGAACGTCGAGCTGCCGATGGTGTTCGCGGGGGTGCCGGCCGCGGAACGCCGCGAGCGGGCGATGGCGAAGCTGCGCGCCGTCGGCCTCGAGCCGCGCGCCTCGCACCGCCCCGACCAGCTCTCGGGCGGCGAGCGGCAGCGCGTGGCGCTGGCGCGGGCCACGGTGCTCGAGCCCAAGCTGCTGCTGGCCGACGAACCCACGGGCAACCTCGACGGCGCGTCGGGGCGGCACGTGCTCGAGATCCTGTCGCGGATGAACGCCGACGGGCTGACGCTCGTCGTCGTCACCCACGACCCCGCGGTGGCGCGGCGGGCGCGCCGGCTGATCGTGCTGCGCGACGGCCACGTCGTGTTCCGCGGCAGCGGCGAGCAGATCCACGAGGCGGTCGAGCTGCTGTCGACGGGTGACGGCGAGGGCGACGCCGCCCCGGCGCCCGGCCGGCCGTGACCGCGGGCGACGTCGTCGGCTTCGCCTTCCGCGCGCTGCGCGGGCATCGGCTGCGCACCGCCCTGAGCCTGCTCGGCGTCTCGATCGGCGTGGCGGCCGTGATCACGCTGACCGCGCTGGGCGAAGGCGCGCGGCGCTACGTGCTGGCGCAGTTCGCGGCGGTCGGCAGCAACATGGTCGTCGTGCTGCCGGGCCGCGCCGAGACGACGGGGGCGATGCCGGGCTTCGGCGGCACGCCGCGCGACCTGACGCTCGACGACGCGCTCGCGGTCGCGCGCGGCGTGCCCGGCGTCGACAAGGCGGCGCCGCTGGTGATCGGCACCGAGACCGTGGCGTTCGGCGCGCGCCGCCGCCAGGTGGCGGTCGCGGGCAGCAGTCACGAGATGCTCGAGGTGCGGCGGCTGAGCGTGGCCCGCGGGCGCTTCCTGCCGGAGCAGCCCTGGGACCGCGGCGCGCCGGTCGTGGTGCTGGGCAGCAAGCTCGCGGCCGAGCTGTTCCCCGGCGCCGAGCCGCTCGGCCAGGTGGTCCGCATCGGCGACTGGCGGATGCGGGTGATCGGCGTGACCGCGCCGCGCGGACAGCAGCTCGGCATGGACATGGACGACGTCGCGATCGTGCCGGTCGCCACCGCGATGCAGATGTTCGACCGCAGCAGCCTGTTCCGGCTGCTGCTGCAGGCCCGCAGCCACCACCGGCTCGACACCGTGAAGGCCGCCACGCTGAAGCTGCTGAGCGAGCGCCACGGCGAGGAGGACGTCACCGTCATCACCCAGGATGCCGTGCTGTCGGCCTTCGACTCGATCCTCGGCGCCCTGACCCGCGCGCTGGGCGGGCTGGCCGCGATCTCGCTGGCGGTCGCCGGGGTCGGGATCATGAACGTGATGCTGGTCTCGGTCTCGGAGCGTACCCGCGAGATCGGCCTGCTCAAGGCTCTGGGCGCGGGCCGCCGGCAGGTGCTCGCCGCGTTCCTCGCGGAGGCCGTGCTCATCTCCTCGGCCGGCGGCGTGCTCGGCCTCGCCCTCGGCTTCGCCGCCGTGCAGGTGCTGGTCGCGATCTTTCCGGCGCTGCCGGCGTCGCCGCCCGCGTGGGCCGTGGCGGCGGCGTTCCTGATGTCGGTCGCGGTCGGCGCCGTGTTCGGCGTGGTGCCCGCGCGCCGCGCCACCCGCCTCGACCCGGTGGCGGCGCTGGGTGGCCGCTGATGGCGGGAGAGCTGCTGCGGCTGGCGCTCGGCGCGGTGCGCGCCCATCGCCTGCGTTCCTTCCTGTCCGCCCTCGGCATCGCGATCGGGGTGGCGGCGGTGATCCTGCTGACCTCGATCGGCGAGGGCACCCGACTGTACGTCGTCTCCCAGTTCACCCAGTTCGGCACCAACATCATCGCGATCAACCCGGGCCGCTCGAAGACGATGGGCATCCCTGGCGTGCTCGGCGGCAGCACCCGCAAGCTGACCATCGACGACGCCGAGGCGCTGACGCGAATCCGCGGCGTCGAGGTCGTGGTGCCGGTGACGATGGGCCTCGGCGCGGTCGAGCTCGGGGGGCGCTCGCGCAGCGTGACGATCCTCGGCGCGACGCCCGATCTCCCGGTGCTCTGGCGCTTCGGAGCGCGCCAGGGCTCGTTCTGGCCGCGCGGCGACCCGCGCCAGGGCGGGGCGAGCGCCGTGCTGGGGCCGAAGCTCGCGCGCGAGCTGTTCGGCGAGCGCAGCCCGCTGGGTGCCGTCGTGCGCATCGCCGGCGGGCGCTTCCGGGTCGTCGGCGTGATGCAGCCCAAAGGACAGATGATGGGCTTCGACGTCGACGACATCGCGATCGTGCCGGTCGCCAGCGCGCTGCGGCTGTTCAACCAGGACGAGCTGATGGAGATCGACCTCGTCTACGCCAACGCGCGCGACACCGCCCGCGTCGAGGCCGAGGTCAAGCGCGTGCTGATCGAGCGCCACGGCGACGAGGACTTCACGGTCACCACCCAGGAGGCGATGCTCGACGTCTTCGGCAACGTGATGGACGTGCTGACGACCGCCGTCGGCGCGATCGCCTCCATCTCGCTGCTGGTCGGCGCGACCGGCATCCTGACCATGATGTGGATCGCGGTCGGCGAGCGCACGTCCGAGATCGGGCTGCTGCGCGCGGTCGGCGCGACCGCGGCGCAGGTGCAGGCCGTCTTCCTGGCCGAGGCCGCGGCGCTGGCGACGCTGGGGGGCGTGCTCGGCATCGCGATCGGGCTCGGGGGCGGGCTCCTGCTGCGGCTGGTGGTGCCGGGGCTGCCGCTGGAGACGCCGCTGCGCTTCGTGCTGGCCGGCCTCGCGGTCAGCGCCGCCACCGGGCTCGTCGCCGGCGTCGGCCCGGCCCGCCGCGCCGCCGCGCTCGACCCCATCGACGCCCTGCGCGCAGAGTAGTCGCGAAGCGGCGCGCGAGCCGCCGGGCTCGCGCATAATCGGAGGCGGGGGAGTTCTCGTCGATGAGAACGCGTGACACGGCTGCCGTGGCGGGCGTCGTGATCGCGACGGCGCTCGCGATCGGGCTGCCGGCCTGTCGCGCGCCGGAGCAGCGCGCGCCCGCGGCGCCGTCGGCACTGCAGGTGACGCGCGACCCGGACCTCGAGTTCTACCCGAGCCTGTCGCCCGACGGCGAGCGGATCGCCTTCGCCGCCGAGCGCGAGGGCCGCTTCGAGCTGTTCGTGGCGGCCCGCGACGGCAGCGGGGTGCGGGCCCTGACCAGCGACGGCTTCCACAACGTGCAGCCCGCGTGGTCACCGGACGGGCGGCGCATCGCCTACTTCTCCCGCGAGCGAGGCGGCATCTGGACCGTGCCGGCGGAAGGCGGCGCGCCAGCGCAGGTCTCGACGTTCGGGGCTCGCGCCGCCTGGTCCCCGGACGGCAAGTGGATCGCGTTCCAGTCGGAGCCGCAGATCGACGTCTCCTACACGTCCGTCGTGCCGCTGCCGCCGTGCTCGATCTGGGTGGTCGCGGCCGCGGGCGGGGAGCCGCGGCAGGTGACGCGGCCGGGGCAGCCGGCGGGCGGCCACGGCACGCCCGCCTGGACGCCGGACGGCGCGGAGATCGTGTTCGTGGCCTACGACCGCGTCGGCGCGGCGCTGTGGCGGGTGCGGCCCGACGGCCAGCAGGTGCGGCGGGTGCCGCTGCCCGCGGACCAGCCGTCCGTCAGCGATCCCGCCTCGTGTCCCCGCTGCGACGCGATCTACTACGTGTCCTACGCCGAGCCGGGCAGCTCGGGCATCTGGAAGCTGCGGCTGGGCGCCGAAGGCCGCGGACCCGAGTGGGTGCGGGCGCAGCTCGTCGGCTCCGGGCTCCAGCGCGTCCGGCACCTCTCGCTGTCGGCGGACGGGAGTCGGCTGGCGTTCACCGCGGTCGCAGCCGAGGCTCACCTCGCTTCGCTGCCGCTCGACCCGGCGACCAGCCTCCCGTCCGGCCCGCCCCGGCTGCTGACCTCCGGCGAGGGCCGCCACTCGCGACCCGCGTTTTCGCCGGACGGCCGCTGGCTCGCGTACAGTCGCGTCGCCAACGGAGCCCGCTCCGACGTCTGGATCGCGGCTGCCGACGGGCGCGACGCGCGCCCGCTCACCTCCGATCCGGGCACCGACACCATGCCGTCGTGGTTCCCCGACGGCAAGCGAGTGGCGTTCGTGTCGGACCGCGGCGGCCACCCGTCGTTGTGGGCCGCCGACGTGCGCGACGGGCGCGCGACGCCGCTGCGCGACATCGGGCAGCCGATCGACGCCCCGCGCCTGGCGCCCGACGGCCTGCGGGTGGCGTTCAATTGGTCCCCCGGAGGAGGGCCGATCAACACCTGGTGGATGCCGCTCGCGGGCGGGGCGCCGCGGCAGCTCACGGACGACCCCGAGATGATGGGCTTCCCGGTCTGGGCGCCGGACGGCCGCGCGATCGCGCTGCAGATGAAGCGTGGCGACGAAACCCACGTCGTGCTGCTCGAGCTGCGGGCGGACGGCCGGCCGGCAGGGCCGCCGCGACCACTGACCCGCGGCCCGGGCCTGCACTGGGTCCACTCCTGGTCCCCCGACGGCGACAAGGTGGCATTCGTCGCGCTGCACGGTGGCACCGCGTGGAACGTGCGCTGGGTCTCGCGCGCGGGAGAAGAGCGGGCGCTGACCGACTACCGTTCGCCGGGCAGCTACGTCCGCTACCCGGCCTGGTCGCCACGCGGCGACCGCATCGTCTACGAGCTCGCCGAGACCCGCGCCGACATCTGGACGGTGGCGATGCCCTGAGCCGACCTCTCCGGTTCGGCGTGCGCGGCGGGCGCCGCGGGAGTAACATCCAACATCCCCCAGGGCAGGACAGGCCTCCCGCTGCCGCCCGGGGAAATTAGGGCATGGCGAACCCGGCGGCGATCGCGAGCCCGCAGGACGCACTGGCCGCGCTGGTGACGGCCTGGCGGAGTCTGTCGTCGTATCCCCCCGGCCACCCGGCCCGGGCCCATGCGCTGGAGGCCGCGCACCGCAAGCTTCACGCCTTCACAGCCGGCGCCGGGGCGCTGCGGCTGGGCGTCGAGAAGGAGGGCCTCGTCTGGGGCGAGACGCGGCTGCGGTCGCCCAACGTCTCCGGGCTGGCGCACGCCCTCCACGCCCGCGGCGTCGCCCTGATCGTGTTCGCGGAGGCGGTCGCCCCCGCAGCCCTGGAGGCCCTGCTCGCGCGGCTGGGCGGCCGGCGCGAGGGCGACGCGGCGCTGGCGGAAGAGCTGCGAGCGGCCGGCGTCCTCGGGATCGAGGTCAAGGGCGTCGACTTCGACCAGCTCGCGCTCGACGAACTCGGTCCCGCTCGCGCGCCGCGCGACCTGTGGCAGGCGATCCTGCGCGCGCTGCTGACCGGCCGCCAGCTCGACGCGGCCGGGCGCGAGGCGAGCGCAGGCGAGAGCTACTCCGCCGAGGCGATCGCGCGCCTGTTCCAGGAGGCACTGGCCCGCGGCGACTCGGGGGCCAGCGTGGAGGCGCTGGCCGCGGCCGTCGGGGGCCACCTGGAGCGATCGCAGGCGGCGGCCCGCGAGCTGGCGGTCCACCAGGTGGCCGAACTGGTCCGGGCCCTGCCCGCCGACGTCCGCGAGCCGGTGCTGGCCGCGGCCCTGCGCACGCTGGCGACCGACGAAGGCGCCTCCGATGCCGTCGCCGAGCTCGCGCAGGCCGTTGCGCCGGACGAGATGCTGCAGGCGCTGCGCCGGCTCAACGCGGGAGGCAGCCGCCTCTCGTCGCACGCCCTGCGCATGGTGCAGACGCTGGCCGCCGCGGCCGGCCGCGAGCGCGCCGAGCGGACGGCTCTGGGAAAGCTCGACACCGACGCGCTGGCACTCGAGCTGTCGATGATCTTCAAGGAAGAGGACATCGACCGCTACAACCCCGAGGATCACCAGGCCCTGGTCGAGCAGGCGGCGGCGGTCGACCTCGCGGGCTTCGCCTACCTGCCGGAGGAGCCGCTGGCGCTCGAAGGCCGCGGCGACACGATCACCGACCTGGCGCTGTCGAATCGCCTGGTCGAGACGCTGCTCGACTTCGTCGCCGGGGAAGGCGACCGCGGGCCCGCGTTCGACCGCCTGCAGGCGCTGTTCGGGGCCTGTCTCGCCGACGGCCGGCTGGACGAGGCGATCGCGCTGGTCGAGGCCTTCCACACGTTGATCGCCGACCCGGCGCTGCCCGACGAAGCGCGCGAGGCCACCCGCGAGTTCCTCGGCCGGCTCGCGGAGAGCCAGCAGGTGATGGGCATGGTCGCCGGCATGGGGCAGTCCCGCTCGGGGACCGCCGAGAAGCTGGGGCGCCTGGTGCAGAGCCTGGGGCAGGCGGCAGGGCGCTCGCTGCTCGGCGCGCTGGCCAACGAGAAGGACCAGTCGCGGCGGCGTCGCCTGTTCGACCTGCTGGTGTCGCTGGGGCCCGTGATGGTGCCCGAGGCGAAGCGGCTGCTCGCCGACTCCCGCTGGTACGTGGTGCGCAACATGCTGGTCCTGCTGCGCGCCGTGGACGACCGCAGCTCGTTGCCCGAGGTGCGGCGGGTGGCGAAGGACGCCGACCTGCGGGTGCGGCTGGAGGCGATCAAGACGCTGCTCGCCTTCGACCCCGAGCCGCCGCTCGACCTGCTCCAGAAGGCGATCCTCGACCCCGACCCGAAGCTGGCCGAGGTCGCCGTCGCGCTGACCGGCCAGTACGGCATCGCCGAGGCCCGCGAGCCGCTGCTCGGGGTACTGCTGCGCTGGGACCCCTTCGGCGCCCGGCGCAGCCTGCGGATGAAGGCCCTGCGGGCGCTGGCCGACATCGGTGACCCGTCGGTGCTGCCGCGGCTGTCGCGCTTCTTCCGCGACTGGCGCCTGCCGCTCGTCGCGCTGGACGAGCGGCGGGCCGCCTACAAGGCGCTCGAGTCGTATCCCGTGGAGGCGCGCCAGCCCTGGCTGGAACAGGGCCTGCGCTCGCGCGACCCGAAGATCCGCGAGACCTGCCATCAGCTCCAGCGGACGCAGCCGGCGCCGCCCGCGCCTCCCGGCGGGGAGGAGCCCGCGTGAACGGCCCCGCGCCCGACCCGATCGACCGCCTGGTGGTCCAGCTCGACCAGGCCATCAACTGCCGCGCGCTCTACTCGGCGACGCACCCCAACGTGCTGCGGGCGACCGAGCGCATGGTGGCGGCGCTCGAGGCCGCGTGCGACGCGCGGCACGAGGCGGCGATCACGTTCCTCGCGGTGGGCGACGACGTCGTGGTCGGCCGCGAGCCGCTGGGCCGCGGCAGCCTCTACGTCGAGCAGTTCGTCCACCTGCTGACCCGGCGCGGCGTCGAGCGGCTGACGCTCGCCCGCGGCCTCACCGCCGACGAGTGCCGCGCGTTCGTCGAGCCGTTCGCGGTCGGCGGCGTGCCCGCGGGCAGCGCTCACGTGGAGGTGGGCCGGGTCAAGGCGAAGGTCAAGGAGGGCCTCGAGGCCGCCGCGTCCCACGAGCCGCTGTCGAGCCGCAGCCTCGACGAGGCGCGCGAGGCCTTCACCGCCTTCCGTCGCGACGGCCGCGGCGGGCTGCGGCGGCTGGAGGACGTGGTCTGGGGCCTGATCGAGGGCCTGAGCCGGGCCACCCGCGAGGTGATCCCGCTGGCGCCGCTCAAGGACCACGACGAGTACACCTTCGTGCACTCGATCAACGTCTCGCTGCTGACCATCGCCCAGGCCCGCGCGTTCGGCATCCAGGGCGACAAGCTGCACGACCTGGGCACGGCCGCGCTGCTGCACGACGTCGGCAAGCTCAAGATCCCGCTCGAGGTGCTGAACCGCCCGGGGCGCCTCGAGGGCGAGCAGTGGAAGATCATGCAGGGCCACGCGGAGCTGGGCGCCCGCCACCTGTGCGGGATCGAGGGCTGCCGGCCGCTGGCCGTGCTGGTCGCCTACGAACACCACATGCGCTACGACGGGGTGCCGAGCTACCCGCAGCCGCGCCAGGCGCGCCGCCCCAACCTGGTCAGCCAGCTCACGTCGATCTCCGACGTGTTCGACGCGTTGTGCACGACGCGTCCCTACTCGAAGGCGCGCCCCCGTGACGTCGCCCTGGGCGTGCTGGCCGAGCGCGCGGGCACGTTCCACGACCCGTTCCTGGTCGAGAGCTTCGCGCGCATCGTCACCGAGTCCGGCCTCGCCCTGGGCGACGGGAGCTGAAGCGGGCTCAGTCGACCGGTGCGGCGCCCGCCGAGCGCAGGCGGCGCGCGGCCCACATCAGCGCCGGCGGCGTCGCGACCGTGGTCGCCACCACCATGAAGACCGCCGCGGCGTAGGTGCCGGCGTCGATCACGGGGCGGCCGGCCAGGTGCAGCGTGGCGCCGATGCCCGCGAAGATCAGGCCCACCTCGCCGCGCGGCATCATGCCGAGGCCGACCACCAGCCGCGACACGCCCGGCGGCACGGCGATCGCGCAGGCCAGCTTGCCGATCACGGCGGCGGCCGTCAGTGCCAGCGCGACGACGATCACCGAGCCGTCGAAGAACGAGCGCACGTCGACCAGCATCCCCATCCGCACGAAGAAGACCGGCACGAACAGCCCGATCAGCGGCTCCAGCGAGTGGTGGAGCGCGGGCTCGCCGCGCTCCTTCAGCCGCTCGAAGTGCACGTCCTCCAGCACCAGCCCGGCCGCGAAGGCGCCGACGATCGGGGCCAGTCCGGCGGCCAGCGCCGCCCAGGCCATCAGGAAGCAGAAGCTGAGCGAGAGGGTCTGGACCAGGCCGCGCGAGCGCAACGCCACGGCCGCCGCGAAGAGGCGCGGCGAGAGCAGGCCGCCCACGCCGAGCGAGCCGACCAGGAACACGACCGCCTTGACGACGATCAGGGCGATCGCGCCCGCGCCGAGCGCCTGGCCGCTGCCGGCGGCGGTGATGATCCCGGAGATCACCGCCAGCACGACGAGGCCCAGCACGTCGTCGATCACGGCCGCGCCGAGGATGATGCGGCCGGCCGCGGAACGCACGAGGCCGAGGTCGTCCAGCACGCGGGCCGTGATGCCGACGCTGGTGGCGCACAACATGGCGCCCAGGAACGCGTGCAGCATCCACGAGTCGCCGGGCCGCGCCAGCATGCCGACCCCCCAGCCCAGCGCCATCGGCGTGACCACGCCGATCACGGCGACGGCGAAGGCCCGGCCGCCCACCGCCAGCATCTCGCGCGGCGTGGACTCGAGCCCGACGTGGAACAGCAGCAGCACCGCGCCGAGCTCGGCCAGCACCAGGAAGGTCTCGCTCGCGCGGAGCTCCTGCACCCAGGGGCCCGCGACCGCGTTGCCGAGCAGGATGCCGGCGAGCAACTCGCCGAGCACCGCGGGCTGGCCGAGGCGCTCGGTGACCTCGCCGGCCAGCTTGGCGCCGATCAGCACGAAAGCGAGCATGAGCAGGGTCGCGGACACGGCCTCTCCGCCGTGGCCGCCGGAGAGCAGGACTGCTTGGATCAAGGTGGGGCTCCCGGGGGATCGCGAGGTTCAGGCGCCGGCGCTGAGCAGCTTGGCGAACTCGAGGGCGAGGAACGGGTTGCGCAGCGCCAGCGCGCGCACGGCGGCGCCGGGCACCGCGAGCAGCACGCCGTCTTCGACCATCCGCGCGCTGCGGGTGCGGGCCTGGCCGGTGAGCGCGGTGCGCTCGCCGAAGAAGGCGGGGCTGCGCAACACCGCGCTGCCGCCGCGCCCGCTGACCTCGCAGGCGCCGGACTTCACGACGTAGAGGGCATCGCCCGGTTCGCCCTGGGCGTACACCGCCGCGCCCGCGGCGAAGCGGGTGAACCGCGCCTCGGCGGCCAGCGGCTCCAGGTCGTCGCGCGAGACGCCGGCCAGGAAGCTGACCCGGGCCAGCAGCGAGAGCGCCTCGCCGGCCTCCGGGGCGAGCGCCTCGGGGCGCGGAGCGGTCAGGCAGCGCAGCAGGGCGGGCAGGTCGGGACGGTGCGCGGCGAGGATCACGCTGGCGCCGCCGGCGATCACGGTCGCCCCGCCCGGCACCTTGACGTCGCCCTCGGGCGACTCGACGCCGATGAACAGGCAGCCGCTGGGGAACGCCTCGTCGCGCACGATGTCCTGCACCGTGCGGCCGGCGACGCGGGCCAGCGGCGAGACGCGCACCTCGAAGGCGACCAGGTCGCGCGGGCCGATCGACATCAGCGCGCCGATCTCGGGGAACTCGAGCGAGGTCAGGAACGAGCTCACGATGAGGTCGGTCTCGGAGTGGATCTTGGTCGCGCCGACCAGCTTGTAGGGCACCTCGTACTGCGGGTCGAGCATGCGCGCCAGCACCCGCGGCACTCCGTAGTAGCGGGCCAGCAGGCAGAAGGCCAGGTTGTCGGCGTCGCGGCCGGTCATCGCCACCGCGGCGTCGGCGCGCTTGAGCCCCGCCTGCTCGAGCACCGACAGGTCCGTCGCGCTGCCGGTCACGGTGACCACGCCGTGCTCCGCGTACAGCCGCTCGGTGACCCGCGCGTCGGTGTCGATCACCAGCGTCTCGTGGCCCGCGGCCAGCAGGCGCGTGGCCAGGAACGACCCCATGTGCCCGCCGCCTGCCACCAGCACGTACATGTCGCTCCTCCGCCTATTCGTTGCCGAGCTGGTCGAGCGCGCTGTCGATGTCGCGGGACAGCCGAGCCCCGACCTCCTCGGCGAGGATGCCCGACCCGACCGCCTCGCGCACCGCGCTCTTCTCGACCAGCAACAGGTGGCGCCGCAGCAGGCGCAGGCGCCGGCTGTCACCGGTGTCGCGCACCGCGGCCAGGTCGCGCAGGCCGCGTTCGGAGCGGGCGATCACCTGCTGGTACTGGGCGCGCAGGCGCTGGAAGTCCGCGAGCGCCAGCAGCCCCATGTGCTGCAGGCGATCGAGCTCCGCCTGGCCCGCGCGCGCCGCCAGCAACTGCCCCTGGTGGCCCTCGAGTTCCTCCTCGGCCGCGTCGCGGTGCCCGATGCCCAGCCGCCGCGCGACGCCGGCCAGGCTCAGGCCCTGCACGGTCAGCGTCACCAGCGCGCAGCCGAAGGTGACGGTGACCAGCAGCTCGCGGTAGGGGAGGTCGGCGGGCAGCGAGAGCGCCACCGCCATCGACAGGCTGCCCTTGAGGTTGGACCACACAAGCAGGTGCTGCCAGCGCAGCGGCACTTCCAGGCGGGAGCCGCGCAGCAGCGCGAGCAGCGGGTAGACGTTGGCCAGGCGGCCGGCGACCAGCGCCAGGAGCACCCAGAACAGCGCGGGCGCCGCGGCCAGCAGCGCCGGGCCGTCGACCTGCATGCCGACCAGCAGGAAGACGACGCTGTTGACGGCGAAGGCGGCGACTTCCCAGAACGAGCGCACGGCAAGCCGCGACGGCGCGTCGAGGCCGGCCCAGCCGTGGGCGCGCAGGGCGAGGCCGGCCGCGACGACGGCCAGCACGCCGGAGGCGCCCGCCGCCTGCGCGACGAGCGAGGCGCTGTAGGCGAGGGCGACGGTCAGCACGATCGTGTTCAGGTGGTCGCCGGCGTGGCGGGCCAGCAACGACGCCGCGAAACCGCACAGCCAGCCGACTGCGGTGCCCACGGCCATCACCCACAGGAGATTGCGCGCGACGGCCCCGGCTTCGAAGCCGCCCCCCGTGAGCACCGCCAGGATCGCGCCGTAGGCGACGAGGCCGGTGCCGTCGTTGAACAGGCTCTCGTTCTCGACGAGGCTGCGCAGGCGCGGCGGTGCGCCGACGCTGCGGAAGCCCGAGAGCACCGCGATGGTGTCGGTCGGGGCCAGGATCGCCCCCAGCAGCAGCCCGAAGCCGAGCGGCAGCCCGATCGTCGCGAGCAGCAGGCCGCCGGTCGCCAGCAGCGACAGCAGCAGGCCGGGCAGCGCCAGCAGCAGGATCGGGCCCAGGTTCTCGCGGAGCCGTCGCAGGTCGGTCGAGATCGCCGCCTCGAGCAGCAGCACCGGCAGGAAGAGCTGCAGCACGATGTCCGGGCTGAGGCCGATCGGCTTGATGAACTGGGTTGCGCCGACCGCGATGCCGGCGACGACCAGCGCCACGTTGTAGTGCACGCGCACGCGCCGCGCCACGAAGCCGACCACGAGGGCCAGCAGCAGCAGCTCCAGAGCGGTCGTGAGCAGCGCCTGCATCGCGCCCGCATGTTAGCCGCGGGACGTGGCGGCCACGTCAGGCCCTTGGCGAAAAAACGCGCGGCGCGGTAGGTTTGGGAGCCATGCGCTTCGCCTTCGCCGCCACTCTCTGCCTCGGGCTGCTCGCGCCGACTGCCGGAGCGGACGATCCCTGGGCCGCGCCGCTCCCCCCGGTGCCCGCGTGGTCCGGGGCCAGCCGCGACCGCGTCGCTCCAGCCGGTCACCCGTGGATCACGCCGGCCGAGGTCGCCGGTTTCCGCACGACCCCCTCGTACGACGAGACGGTCGCCTGGCTGCAGCGCCTCGACGCGGCCTCGGACCGCGTCGCCATGGTGCCGATCGGCCGCAGCGGCGAAGGGCGCACGCTCTGGATGGTGGTGGCCAGCGCGGAGGGGGCCGCGACGCCGGCCGCCGTGCGCGCCGCCGGCAAGCCGGTGCTGCTGGCGCAGGCGGGCATCCACGCCGGCGAGATCGACGGCAAGGACGCGGGGCTGATGCTGCTGCGCGACGTGGCCTTCGCCGGTGCGCCGCGCGCGGCACTGCTCGAGCGCGCCACGTTCCTGTTCGTGCCGATCCTCAACGCGGACGGCCACGAGCGGGTCTCTCCCCGCAGCCGCATCAACCAGCGCGGCCCGGAGAACGCCGGCTGGCGCACCAACGCCCGCAACCTGAACCTCAACCGCGACTACACGAAGCTCGACACTCCGGAGATCCGGGCCGTGGTCGCCGCCCTGCAGCAGTGGGGCGCCGACCTCTACTTCGACCTCCACGTCACCGACGGCGGCGACCACGCCTACGACATCACCTTCGGCGCGCTGGGCCCGCACGGCCACTCGCCGGCGATCGACGGCTGGATGAGCGGCGTGCTCGGCGAAGCGCTGACCCGCGACCTGGCGGCGGCGGGGCACGAGCCGGGCCCGCTCTACGTCGCGAACTGGGTCGACTCGCGCGACCCCGCAAAGGGCTTCCGCGACTACCCGGCCTCGGCCCGCCTCTCGCACCCGTGGGGCGACGCCCGCCACCTCGGCGCGCTGCTCGTCGAGAACCACTCGCTGAAGCCCTACGAGCGCCGCGTGCTGGGCACCCACGTGCTGCTGGAGTCGGCGCTGCGCGCGCTCGGCGAGCGGGGGGCGGAGCTGAAGGCGGCCACCGCGGCCGACCGCGCGCGACGGCCCGCCGAGGTGCCCGTGGCGTGGAAGCCGAGCGGCGCCGCGGTCGAGGTCGAGGCGAAGCTGATCGCTTGGCGCCACGAACCGTCGGCGGCCACCGGCGGCACGAAGCTCGTCTACACGGGCGAGGTCGTGACGCGCAAGCTGCCGCTCCACACCGCGGACGCGGTTGCCGCTGCCGTGCACCGGCCGCGCGCGTACTGGCTCGGACCGCAGTGGGACGACGCGATCGAGCGGCTGCGGCTGCAGGGGATCGCCTTCGAGACGCTGGACGCGCCACGCGAGGTCGCCGTCGAGCAGTGCCGGCTGGTCGAGGCCGAGGTGGCTCCGGTCAACGAGGGGCGCGCGGGGCTGGGCAAGGCGAACTGCCGCTGGGAGACCGCGACGCGCCGCTTCCCGACGGGCTCCGTGCGGGTGCCGACCGACCAGGACCTGGGCGCGCTCGCGGTCGTGCTGCTCGACCCGCTCTCGCCCGAGTCGTTCCTGCGCTGGGGCTTCTTCAACAGCGTGCTGGCCCGCACCGAGTACGTCGAGGAGTACGTGATGGCGCCGCTCGGCGAGCGCATGCTCCAGCAGGACTCGAAGCTGCGCGCGGAGTTCGAGGCCGCGCTCGCCGCCGATCCGAAGTTCGCCGCCGACGGCGACGCCCGCCTGCGCTGGCTGTACGCGCGCACGCCGTGGGTCGACGCGCTGTGGCGCGTGGCGCCGGTGATGGTGGAGCGCTGAACGTGGACGACGCGATCTACCTCGACCACAACTCGTCCTGTCCGCTTTGCCCGGAGGCGTTCGAGGAGATGCGGCCGTATCTGGTCGAGGTGCAGGGCAACGCCGCCTCGGCACACGCCGTCGGCCGTCGCCTGGCCGAGGCGGTGGGCGAGGCGCGGGCGGCGCTGGCCGCGCTGATCGGGGCCGAGCCCGACGAGATCGTGTTCACGAGCGGCGGCACCGAGTCCAACAACTGGGTGATGAACGGCGTCGGCCCCGGCCACGTCGTGGTCACCGCCGTCGAGCACTTCTCCGTGCTCGAGAATGCGCGGCGGCGGGCGGCCCGCGGCGGGCGCGCGACGATCGTGCCCGTCTCGATCGAGGGCCGCGTCGATCCCGAGGCCGTGGCGGCCGCGATCGCCGACGACACCCGGCTGGTGTCGGTGATGCTGGCCCAGAACGAGGTCGGCACGGTCGAACCGGTGGCGGAGGTCGCCCGCGCCGCGCGGGCCCGCGGCGTGCTGGTCCACACCGACGCCTCGCAGGCGGTCGGCAAGATCCCGGTCGACGTGCGGGCGTTGGGCGTGGACCTGCTGACGATCGCGGGGCACAAGCTCTACGGACCGAAGGGCGTCGGCGCGCTCTACGTGCGCCGCGGCGTCGAGCTCGAGCCGTGGATGCTCGGCGCGCCGCACGAGAAGGGCCTGCGCGCGGGGACCCAGAACGTGCCCGGCATCGTCGGCCTCGGCGCCGCGGCGCGGGTGGCCGCCGCGAAGCTGCCGGCCGAGGTGCCTCGCCTGCGCGAGCTGTCGCGCCGGTTCCACGACGCTCTCGCCGGGCGGGTGCCCGGCCTGCTGCTCAACGGCCCGCCGCTCGACGATCCCGCCCGCCTGCCCAACACCGTCAACGTCTCGTTCCCGGGCGTCGCCGGCTTCACGCTGTTGTCGCGCGCGCCCGAGGTGCTCGCCACGCCCGGCGCCGCCTGCCACTCCGGCGAGCCGTCGCCGTCGTCCACGCTGCTGGCGATGGGCCTGGCGAAGGAACGCGCGGGCGGCGCGATCCGCTTCTCGCTCGGCCGCTCGTCGACGGCCGAACTGCTCGACCGTGCCGCCGCACGCGTCGCCGACGCCTGGAAGGACCTCGAGGAAGGACGCCCATGACCGACACCAACGCCTGCGTGCTGTGCGCGAAGACCTCCGCGGAGACGCCGCTGATCCCGTTCGACTACCACGGCCGAGCCTGGCGCATCTGCTCGCAGCACCTGCCGGTGCTGATCCACGACCCCGCCCGCCTGGCGGGAGCGCTGCCCGACGCCGACAAGCTGAGCCCGGCCGAGCACAAGGACTAGCCGAGCACCTCGTCGCGCTTCTTCAGGGCCTCGATCTCCTCGGCGCGCAGCGCATCGAGGCCCTCCTCGTAGCCGGCCTCGATCACCTCGGCCATCCGGTGCACGGAGTGCAGGCGCGGCACGTAGACGAAGTCCGCGCCGTCCTCGTAGAGCTCGAGGGCGGTCGTGAACGTGTCGGCGGCGACCACGACCCGCGCCTCCGGGCACAGGCGGCGGGCGGCCTGCAGCAGCCGCCTGTTGGTCGTGCCCTTGAGCACCGCGTCGGTGATGGTGGCCACAACCAGCTTCGCGTGGTGCACGGCCGCGTGGTGCAGGGTGTCGAGACTGGCGATGTCGCCGTAGACCGCGCGCACGCCGCGCTTCTTGAGCGCTGCCAGCACGGCCGGGCTGAAGTCGACCACCTGGATCTCCTTCAGCAGCGGGTGGGGGCCGTCCTCGAACTCGTGGAGGATCGAGCTGGCGTCGCGCCAGAAGCCGAGGAACACGATGCCCGCGCCGTCGCCGTGGCCCTCGTCCTCGTGGATCTCGCCGGAGTCGCGCAGCCCCAGCCGGCGCGCCAGCGCCGCGAGGCCCGCCTGCAACGGGTGGTTCCACGTGATCATGTAGGTCGAACTGACCGAGGTCAGCGCGAAGACCAGGGTCAGCAGCGCGACCGTGCCGGCCGAGACGTGACCGAGAGCGAGGCCGAGGGCGGCGATCACCAGCGAGAACTCGCTCATCTGCGACAGGTTGATCGCCGGCAGCAGCGAGCCGCGCAGCCCGCTGCGCAGGACGTAGAGGACCGGGAACACGGTCACGAAGCGAGTGGCGACCAGGAACACCGCTGCCGCCACGGCCGCGGCCAGCAGCGCCGGCTCAGGCTTCGGGACCTGCATGCCGAGGGTGACGAAGAACAGCGTCACGAAGAAGTCTCGGATGTTGATCACCTTGGCGATCACGTCGAGGTTGTAGGGGAAGGTCGACAGCGCGACGCCGGCGACCAGCGCGCCCATCTCCTTGGAGAGCCCCAGCGCGCCGGCGGCTCCCGCGACCAGGAAGCACCACGCGAGCGCCGTCACCAGCATCAGCTCCGGCAGCTTGGCGATGAAGGCGAACAGCCGCGGCAGCGCGTAGCGGGCGAGCAGCAGCGAGACGCCGACCAGCAGCGTGCCGCGGACCAGCGAGCCGAGCAGGATCGCGGGCTTGGGGTCGGCCAGGTTGGGCTGGATCGCCAGCGCCAGGATCGCCCACAGGTCCTGGAACACCAGCACGCCGAGCGTGATGCGCCCGGGCTGCGTCATCAGCTCGAACTTGTCGTAGAGCAGCTTGACCACGATCATCGTGGACGACAGCGCCAGCGCGACGCCCGCGTAGAGCGCGTCGAAGCGCCCCTCGCCCAGAGGCAGGCCGAAGGAGCGGGCCGCCAGCGTGCCGAGCAGGACGCAGGCCGGGAACTGGACGACGCCCGTGACCACCAGCGGCTTGCCGGCGCCCATCAGCTTCTTGAGGTCCATCTCGAGGCCGATGATGAACAGCAGCAGGATCAGGCCGATCTCCGAGATCAGCGCGACCGAGGCCTGTTCCTCGACCAGCGACAGGCCGAGCGGGCCGACCAGCACGCCGGCCAGCAGGTAGCCGAGGATCAGCGGCTGGCGCAGGGCGCGGGCGACCAGCGCCAGCGCGGTGGCGGCGATGATCGCGATGCCGATGTCGTGGAGGAGGTGGCTCTCGTGCATGGTCGGTCGGGGGTCTCCTGGGGGCGGTTGTTCTCGCGTGCGCCGCCGGGCTCAGATCGAGAGCGAGCCCTTGCGGAAGTCGCTGCGGCCGAGCAGCGCGTTGATGCAGGTTGCGGTGCCTTCGCGGGCGGTGGCCTGCGCCTGGCGCAGCACGCCTTCGGCGTCGGCCCCGGCTTCGAGCCGGAACCCGCGCCCGCCCAGGCCTTCGACCGCCCGCTCGTAGTCGGTGCGCGCGAGCACGGTGCCCACGTCGTCCTTCAGCACCTCGACCTGCTCGCGGGCGATCTGGGCCCACGAGCCGTCGTTGCCGATCAGCGACACGACGCCGAGGCGGTGGCGGGCGAAGGTGTCGAACTCCGCGAGCGAGTAGCCGAACGAGCCGTCGCCGAAGACGACGAACACGTCCGCGTCCGGCCGTGCCACCTTGGCCCCGATCGCGAAGCCGGCGCCGACGCCCAGGGTGCCGAACGGCCCCGGGTCGAGCCACGACAGCGGCCCGCGCGGGCGCAGCACGTAGGACGCGGTGCCGACGAAGTCGCCGCCGTCGGCGACGATCACGCTGTCGCGGCCGAGCACGGCGTCGAGCGCGCGGCACACCGCCAGCGGGTTGAGGCCGCCTGCGGCCGGCGCGGCGGCCTGCTCGGCGATCTCGGCATCGCGCGCCGCGTCGCGGGCGCGCAGTGCCTCGAGCCAGTTCGTCCACTCCGGGCGCGGCCTGCCGAGGCGCACCGCCAGCGCGCGCAGGAAGCGCTCGGGCGCGCCGATCGCGGCCAGCGTCGGGCGGCGGTTGCGTCGGGCATCGGCGCGGCTGCGGTTGGCGGCGATCAGCGTCGCACGGCGCGGCACGTGGCGGCCGTAGTCGAGCCGGAAGTCGCACGGCACCCCCGCCAGGATCACGAGGTCGGCCTCGCGCAGCGCCTCGCGGCGCTTGTGCCGCAGTTGGAGCCGCTCCTCCGCGCCCATCAGGCCGCGGGCCATGCCGGAGAGGTAGACCGGCACGCCCAGCGAGCGCACGGCCAGCGTCAGGTCGTTGAGGCCGGGCACGTCGAGCAGTGCCTGCGAGCCGACGAGCAGCAGCGGCCGCTGCGCCCGGCGCAGCAGCGACGCCGCCTTCTCGACGACGCCCGGCGGCGCCTCGGGCGGCGCCGGGCGCTGCCCGGAGGGCGTCTCCGCGAGGCCGGGCCCGCCGAAGACCCGACCGAGGTGCCAGTCGACGTAGGCGCGCTCGGCGTGTTCGGCGAGGCTCTTCGGCGCCCGAGCGGTCTTGGCCCCGTGCCACTCGCGGACCACGCCCTCGGGATAGAGCAGGTCGACGGGCGTCTCGACGAACACCGGCCCCGGCACGCCGGCCACGCTCGCCCGCAGCGCGCGTTCCACCGCGGGCCCGAGGTCGCGCACCCGCTTCACCTGCAGCGCCAGCTTGACGTGCGGCCGCACCAGCGCCATCTGGTCGATGTCCTGCAGCGACCCGCGCCCGCGCAGCAGCGTCGCGGTCGCGCCGCCCAGCAGCACGAGCGGCGACTGCGCGAGCTGGGCGTTCTTGAGCGCGGTGATGGTGTTGGTGACGCCGGGCCCGGCGGTCACCGCGGCGACGCCCGGCACCCCCGACAGCCGCGCCATCGCGTCGGCGGCGAACGCCGCGGTCACCTCGTGACGGGTGTCGACGACGCGGATTCCCTTCGCCTTGGCCGCCACCAGGATCGGCGAGATGTGCCCGCCGCACAGGGTGAACAGCGCCTTCACCCCGTGCGCCCACAACACCTCGACGACGCGTTCGCCCCCGTGCACGAACCGGAGCTTACCGAAAAAGCTCAGCCCAGGTCGGCGGGGAGGCGCTGGGAGGCGAGCAGGCTGGCGAAGACCTGCCAGCGGCGCTCCGGGCTCGGGTCGGGGCCCGCGGTCTTCTCGACCCAGGCCCGGACCAGGTCCTGGCCGAGGTTGTAGTTGATCACGTAGCTGCGGTACTGGTCGAAGAAGCGCACCCGCTGCTTCGCGCGCTCGGGAGCGGCGAGCGTGTAGGTCTCGAGGAAGCGGGCGGCCGCGTCGGCGTCGAGGCGGCCCTCGAGGTAGCGGCGGGCCGCCTCGTTGCCGGCGTAGGCGAGCGTGCGCATCGCGCGCTGCGCCGCGTGCCAGGCCGGGGCGCTCTTCGGGTCGAGCCCGGCGAGGCCGAACAGCACCTCGGCCTCGAACGCCTCCTTCTCGGCGCCCGGGAAGCAGACCTCGACGCCGTAGTTGGCCGTGCCTTCGGCGATCAGCGACTGCGGGCTGAACAGCGGGTACACGGTCATCTCGACGCAGCCGCGCCCGTTCACGAGGTGGTGCTCGAGCAGAGCGTTGTAGACGTGGTGGCCCGGGTAGCCCTCGTGGGCCGCGAGGTCGACCGCGCGGTCGATCGTGATCGGCAGCTCGACGTTCATCTGGATCAGGCTCCGGTAGCCGCCCTGGTACCAGTTGTAGCCGCTCCACGACTTGCCGGTGACGTACTCGAGCCGGAACGCCTCGCCCGGCGGCAGCTCCAGGTGCAGCGCGGTGCGGCGCCGGGCCTCGGCGAGCGCCGCCTGGAACACCGCGTCCAGCTTCTCGCGCGGGATCCGGTAGCGCGCCGAGAAGCCGGAGTAGCGCTCGGCCAGCGGACCGTCGCCGCGCGGGATCACGGCCTCGAGCTCGCGCAGCGCCGCGTCGAGCTCCGCCTCGGTGTGGGTCGGGGCCACCGCGTCGTAGAAGGCGCGCGACTCGGCGTCGAAGCCGAGCCGGGCGCCGCCCAGGAACTCGGCGCGCGCCACGAGTGCCGCGAGCTGCCGGTCGAGGTAGGTGCGGCGCAGGCGGGCGAACTCGTCGGGCGCGGGCTGCGCGGCCACCCGCTCGCGCAGCGCGATCGCGCCGGCGCGGATCGCCTGCGGCGCGCGTTTCGAGCGAAGGGCCTCGCCCTTCCACTCGGCCGGACCGTAATAGGCGTCCACGTAGTCGGCGTCGTGCTGGCCGAGCGCCAGCACCAGCTTCACGTAGGCCTCGGCGATCTCCCGCATGGTGTCCTCCGCCGCGCGTCCCGCGCCGGCCAGCAGCAGGCCCGTCGCGCCCGCGATCGCGCGCCTGCCGAACTCGCGCCGCTCCATCGGGCCTCGCTTCCGCCTACTTGAGCCGCGCCGGCGGCGGCGTCTGCCGCTTGAGCAGGTCGAGCAGCGCGACCTTGTCGGCCAGCGCGATGCGGTGGATGCGCAGGCCGAAGCCCTGGGGCAGCTCGGGCGCGCGCGGTGCTGCCGGGTCGTTGATCCACGAGACCACGCCGGCCACGGTGAACGGCTCGCGGCCCGGCAGCTCCAGCTCGAGGTCGACGAACTGGCCCTTCATCGGGCAGTGCGGCGTGGCCACGAACAGGCCGCCCACGGAGACGTTCAGCACCGGCCAGCGCTCGCCCTGGAGCAGGCAGGTGGCGCCGGCGATGTCGAAGCGGTCGGCGGCCTTCACCCGCGCCTCGGCCAGCGCTCGTCGACGAAGCCGCGCACGATGCGCTCCAGTTCGGGGTCGGACGCCGCGCTGAAGCGGGCGAGCGGTTCGGCAGCGGGGGAGCGGCCCGACTCGAGCACGAACACCGACGCCTGCATCGCCCCGCCCTCCCGATAGAAATACACCTGGATCGAGACCCCCTCCCGCTCCAGCTTGAGCAGCCGCCCAGTCTTCACCTTGCCCCCGTGGCGCGAATGATAAGGGTGACGCGCGCGGCGTGAGCGTTATACTCGTCACATCTCTCCGGTCCTCCTCCCGCACGGTGCCCCGCCATGAACGAGTACATCACGAGGGGCCGCAACCGCCGGCTCGCAGCGCGCCGCTCCTGCCTGCTCGGCGTGCGCTATCGCGCGCCGGGCGGAGAGTGGCGCGCGGCCACCGTGACGGACGTGTCGAGCAAGGGCTGCCGCCTGCGGATCGGCGAGGACCTCGAGCGCGGCGCCGCCCTCGAGCTCGCGTTCGAGGCGCCACTGAAGGACGGTTCCACGTCGCCCCAGCTCGAGGTGCCGGCCACCGTCACCTGGTCGCGCCCCGAGGGCCTCTCCCGCCATGTCGGGCTGGAGTTCCCGCGGGAGCGGCCGGAGATCGAAGAACTGCTCCGCGCGATCCGCTGACCGCCGCGACTCCCTCCGCGCGAACGGCGACGACGCCACGTCGAACGGCGACAACGCCACGTCGAACGGCGACGACGCCACAGAGGCACCGAGGCACAGAGAACGGCAGAGGGGGCCGCGGCTGGGGCCTTGCCTCTGTGTCTCTGTGTCTCGGTGGCGCCGTTTCCCGTGAACGCCCGGCGGCGGCGCGGGCTGCTACTTCAGCCAGCGCGCCAGCCAGCCGTGGACCTCGCCGTACCAGTGGCGGGAGTTCTGCGGCTTCAGGATCCAGTGGTTCTCGTCGGGGTAGTAGACGAGCCGCGCCGGCACGCCTTTCGCCTGCAGCACGCCGTAGAACTCCAGGCCCTGGGTCACCGGCACCCGGTAGTCGCGCTCGCCGTGCAGGATCAACGTCGGCGTCTTGAAGCCGGCCGCGAAGCGGTTGGGGCTCCACTTCTCGACGTTCGCCAGGTTGGTGAACGGGTAGCCGCCGTACGAGTGGTGGCGGCCCCAGGTGGCGTCCGACGCGCTCTGGCCCAGCAGCGAGTAGACGCCCGCGTGGCTGACCAGGGCCTTGAAGCGGTCGGTGTGGCCCGCGATCCAGTTGACCATGAAGCCGCCGTACGAGCCGCCCAGCGCCGCCATCCGCGCGGAGTCGACGTAGCCCTTCGCGATCAGGAAGTCGGTCGCCTTCATGATGTCGACGAACGGCTTGTCGGGGTGGGCGCCGAGGATCGACTCCACCCACTTCTGGCCGAAGCTCGACGAGCCGTGGAAGTTGACCATCGCCACGACGTAGCCGGGTGCCGCGAAGGCGTGGGCGTTCCAGCGGAAGTGGAACGAGTCGGCCGAGGTGCCGACGGGGCCGCCGTGGATGACCTGCAGCAGCGGGTACTTCTTCGACTTGTCGAAGCCCGGGGGGAAGGCGACGAACATCTGCACCTCGTCGCCTCCCGCGCCTGCGAACACCATCTCCTCGGACGGCCCGAGGTCCCAGCTCGCGACGCGCTCCGCGTTGAGCGTCGTCAGGTCGCGCCAGCCGCTGCCGTCGGCGTTCGCCACCGCGAGCTCGGGTGGCTTCGCCAGCGTCGTGTGGGAGAAGACCAGCGCTCCTCCGGCCGCCACCGCCACGCCCGACGTCACGCCGCCCTTCACGACCTCGCGCGGCTTTCCACCCGCGACCGGGACCGAGTAGATCCCGGTGCGGGCGCGCACCTCGGAGTGGAAGAAGATCGTCTTCCCGTCCGCGGAGAACGCGTACCCGCCGGTCGAGTTGTCCCACGCCTCGGTCAGCGCCGTGACCTTGCCGGTGGCGATGTCGAGCAGCGCGACGCGCGAGTAGTCCGGCCAGCCGTCGGCCTTGCGCTCCAGCGAGAACGCGATCGTCCTGCCGTCCGGCGAGAAGGCCGGGTCGCCGTCGTTCGCGGGGTTGGCCGCGGTCAGGTTCTTCACCTCGCCGCCCGCCGTCGAGACCAGGAACAGGTCGGACTGCACCGTCAGGTACGGCGGCTCGGTCGCGTTGGCCGCGAAGACGATCCACTGCCCGTCGGGCGAGACGTCGTACGAGCCGGCGCCGGTCTGGAACGAGAAGAAGCGCTTCGATCCGGGCAGCAGGTCGGTCGCCTGCTTCGTCTCCACGTCGACCACGAACAGGCGCGGATACTCCTCGTCGGTCAGCCAGCGGTCCCAGAACCGGTACAGGCGGCTCTCGGACGTCTTCGCGCTGACCTTGTTCTTCTCGCGCGCCTCCTTCGCCTTCTTCGTCGCCTCGGGCGTCTCGTGGCCCGCGATCACGTGGGAGACCACGACGATCCGCTTCCCGTCCGGCAGCCAGCGCGGCCCGGACACGCCCAGCGGCAGGTCCGTGACGCGCTCCGCCTCGCCGCCGTCGATCGGGATCACGTAGAGCTGGCCAGCGGCGTCGCCCTCGCGGCGCGAGACGAACGCGATGCGGGTGCCGTCGGGGCTCCACGCGGGTGACGAGTCGGAGGCCCTGTTCGTCGTCAGCCGCTTCGTCGTGCCGCCGGCCAGCGGCACGACGTAGATGTCGGTGTCGCCGCGGTTCTCGCCCATGTCGTAGCGGCTGACGGTGAAGGCGACCCGGGTGCCGTCGGGCGAGACCTGCGGGGCGCCGACCCGCCCGACCGCCCACAGTTCGTCGGCGGTGAGCGGCTTCTTGTCGGCCGCGAGGCCGGTGGGCGCGGCGAGGCCAGCGGCGAGCAGCGCGAGGGCGAGGCGACGGAGCATGAGGACCTCCAGCGGGATGGACGCTTCGGCGGCGTGCCGACCCGCGGAGCTTAACGCCGCGACGCGGGCTTG
This sequence comes from Acidobacteriota bacterium, assembly GCA_011526565.1. Taxonomy (GTDB): domain Bacteria; phylum Acidobacteriota; class Vicinamibacteria; order Fen-336; family Fen-336; genus WYBL01. The sequence goes on from WYBL01000026.1 coordinate 187,669, forward strand.
CGGGGCGGGCGGTGGCGGCGCGGGTCGCGGGGGAGGCCGGCGGCGACGCCCTGGCGCACGCGGTTGAGCGGCTTCAGGAAGTCGGGCGGCAGCGGCGAGTCGGCGCGCACGGGCTCGCCGGTGACCGGGTGGCGCAGGCCGAGCCGCGCCGCGTGCAGCATCAGCCGCGGCGCCTTCGCTTCGCCGTAGATCGGGTCGCCGAGCACCGGGTGGCCGAGGTGGGCGAGGTGGGCGCGGATCTGGTGCTGGCGGCCGGTCTCCAGCCGCACCTCGACGAGCGCGAAGCCGCGCAGCCGCTCGAGCACGCGCCAGTGGGTGATCGCGTCGCTCGCGTCTTCGCCCTCGCGCGCGATGCCGCGGCGGCCGCCCTTCCACTCGTCGCGGATCGGCGCGTCGATCGTGCCCGCGTCCTGCTGCGGCTCGCCGGCGACGAGCGCCACGTAGCGGCGGTCGATCGCGTGGCGGCGGAAGGCGTCGATCAGGCCGGCGCGGGCCTGGGCCGAGAGCGCGAACGCGAGCGCGCCCGAGGTCTCGCGGTCGAGCCGGTGCACGCGGGCGGCGAAGGCGCCGCGCGGGCGCAGCCGCTTCACGTACTCCTCGACGCGGCGCAGCGCCGTGTCTTCGTCGTCGCCGCCGCCGGGCGTGGGCACGGTCAGGAGCCCCGCCGGCTTGTCGACGATCAGCAGGTGCTCGTCCTCGTGCAGGCGCACGAGGTCGAGCCGCGCTGTGCGGCGGGCAGGCCGGTTGGGGTCCCAGTCGGGCTGGGCGTCGTCGGCGACCTCGAGCCCGGGCTCGGTCACGGTGGCGCCGTCGAGCCGCACCTGGCCCTTCTCGACGACCTCCTTCGCGCGGCGCCGCGAGAGTCCGGGGTGGAGGGCGATCAGTCGCTGGTCGAGGCGCATGGGGGAGCTCTGCTAGATGACGTGGCCGCCGCGGCGGACCATGGCCGCGAGCGCCGCGTAGGTCGCCGGGTCCCACTTTCCCTCGACGGTCTCGTTCGCCAGGATCGCGACCGCCTCGCTGGCGGGCAGCGCCTTGCGGTACGAGCGGTCCGAGGTCAGCGCGTCGAAGGCGTCGGCCATGGCCAGCACCCGGGCGCCGAGCGGGATCTGCTCGCCGGCCAGCCGGTCGGGGTAGCCGCGGCCGTCCCAGCGCTCGTGGTGGTGGCGGATCATCGGCAGCACGTCGCGCACGGTGCGCAGGGGCCGCACCATCGTCGCGCCGCCGCCGGGGTGGCTCATGATGGTGAGGAACTCCTCGTCGGTCAGCCGCCCGGGCTTGTTGATCACCCGCTCCGGAACGCCGACCTTGCCGATGTCGTGCAGCAGCCCCGCGATCTTCAGTTGCTCGCAGAGCTGCGCGGGCAGCCCCATCTCGCCGGCCAGCCGGGCGGCGAGCTCGCCGACTCGCGAGGAGTGGCCGCGGGTGTAGGGGTCCTTGGCCTCCAGCACCGAGGCCAGCGACAGCACGACGCTCTGGTGGTCCTCGAGGTCGTCGTGGTACGCGCGCAGGCGCAGCAGCGAGCGCACGCGCGCCACCAGCTCCAGGCGGTTGACCGGCAGCGTGAGGAAGTCGTCGGCTCCGACCCGCGCGCTGCGGGCGCGGTCGGCAGGCTCGCCGAACGCCGTCACCAGCACCACCGGCAGGAACTCCGTCTCGGGCGAGCGCTTGATCCACTCGCACACCTCGAAGCCGTCGAGGCCGGGCATCCGGATGTCGAGGATCACGAGATCGGGGCGGTGCTCTTCCACGGCGTGGACCGCAGCGCCACCGTTCGCCTCGGCGATCACCTCGAAGCCGGCCTCCTCGAGCATGGCCTGGAGCACCTCGCGGTTGGCGGCGGTGTCGTCACACACGAGGATGCGGCCGCCCTCGCTGGCGTGGGCGGGCGCCAGGTCGGCCCACGGGTCGGAGAGCGCCGTGCCCGAGCGGCCGAAGGCGGCGGGCCCGGTGCGCAGGAAGGCCTCGACCAGGTCGCCGCGGAAGCGGCCGGCCGCGGCTTCGGCGCGCAGGGCCTGGCCGGCGGCGGCGGCACCGCCGGCGCCGTGGGCGATCTCGTCGTAGAGGTTGGCGAGGGCGACGAGCTGCGCGGGCACCGTGAAGGCGTCGCCGCTCAGGCCGTCGGGGTAGCCGGAGCCGTCGAGCCGCTCGTGGTGGTGGCGGACCACGTCGACCACGCCGCCCAGCGAGCGCAGCGGCCGGAGGATGCGCTCGCCGATCTCCGGGTGCCGGCGGTAGGCGGCCAGGTTCTCGCCGGTGAAGGGGTGTGGCGCCGCCAGCACGTCCTCCGGCACGCCGAGCCGGCCGATGTCGTGCAGCAGCGCGCCCTTGCCGACGGCCTCGAACTCGCGCGCGCTCAGCCCCAGCGCCGCGGCGGTCGACATCGCCATCGCGGCCACCCGCTCGGAGTGCCCCGCCGAGCGCGGGTCCTTGCTCTCCAGCGCCTTCACCATCGTGTAGATCAGCGCGTCCGCCGTGTCGAGCTCCTCGCGCAGGCGGCGGATGCGGACCAGCGAGCGCACCCGCGCCAGCAGCTCCTCGCGCCGCACCGGCTTGTTCAGGAAGTCGTCGGCGCCCAGCTCCAGGCCGCGCACCTTGTCGCGGGTGTCGGAGAGCGCGGTCAGGATCACGATCGGCACGAAGCGGGTGCGGGGCGCGGCGCGCAGCCGGCGGCACACCTCGAAGCCGTCGAGCCGCGGCATCATCACGTCGAGCACGATGCACTCGGGCAGGGCCACCTCGATCCGGTCGAGGGCGTCCTGGCCGTCGACCGCCAGTTCCACCTCGTAGCCGGCGGAGCCGAGGATCTCCTCGACCAGCTCGCGGTTCGCCTCCTGGTCGTCGACGACCAGCACGCGGCCGCCGGCGCCGAGCAGCGCGTCGTCACCCCTCATCGCTGGTCCTCCCCGGCAGGTGGCCCTCGACCGCCGCCACGAACGTGCGCACCTCGATCGGCTTGGCGAGGTAGCCGTCGCAGCCGCCCTCCAGGAAACGCTCGCGGTCGCCGCGCATGGCGTGGGCCGTCAGCGCCAGCACCGGCACCTGCACCAGCCGCGGCTCGTGCCGGATCTCGGCCACCAGCGCCATCCCGTCCTCCCCGGCCACGTTCATGTCGAGCAGCACCAGCTCCGGCACCTCGTCGCGCAACGCCGCGCGCGCCTCGTCGAGCGAGCGGGCCACGCGCAGCGCGTGGCCCGCCTCCTCGAGCAGGAACACGGTCAGCTCCAGGTTCTGCTCGTTGTCCTCGACGACCAGGATGCGGCTCACGGCGCGGCTCCCGCCTGGCGCGCGCGCTCGAGTTGCCGCACCGCCTCGACCAGCTTCAGGGTCCCCCCTTCGCCCTTGCGCACCAGGCTTTCGATCTTGCCCGAGAGCGCCTCGCGCTCGGGTGCGGAGAGGTCGCGCGCCGTCAGCACGACGATCGGGAGCGCCGCCGTCGCGGGATCGTCCTTGAGCCGGGCCGCGACCTCGAACCCGGACAGGTCCGGCATCATCAGGTCGAGGATCACCGCCTCGAAGCGGCCGCCGCGCGCGCGCTCGAGGCCCTCGCGCCCGGAGTGGGCGTGTTCGAGAACGTAGCCGAGCGGCAGCAGCTCGGCCTCGACCAGCTCGTGCACGGCGGGGTCGTCGTCCACCACCAGCACCCGCGCACCGGCCGGTGGCGGAGGGCCCGGCGCGATCTCGCGCAGCCGCGCCACCAGCCGGCCGCGGTCGACCGGCTTCGTGAAGTAGTCCTCGGCGCCGAGCGCCAGGCCCAGCTCGCGGTTCTGCATCAGCGAGACGATGACGACGGGGATGTCGCAGGTGTCCGCCTGCCGCTTCAGCTCCTTCAGCACCTCCCACCCCGACATCCCCGGCAGCCCGATGTCGAGGGTGATCACCGCAGGCCGCAGCCGGCGCGCGGCGTCGAGCGCGTCTTCGCCCTGGCGCGCGCGCACCGGCGCGTAGCCGGCGGCGCGTAGCGCGCGGGCGAGGCCCTCGAAGGCAGCCGGGTCGTCTTCGACGACCAGCACGACGTGCTCCCGCTCGACCCCGGCGTACGGCTCGGGCGCGTGCGGCGCGCTGCCCGCGGGGTGGAGCGGCAGCAGCACCGTGAACGTGCTGCCGAGGCCCAGGTGGCTCTCGACCCGCACCCGGCCGCCCTGGTGCTCCACGAACTTCTTGACGATGGCGAGGCCGAGCCCGGTGCCGCCGAAGCGGCGGGTCGAGCCGCCGTCGACCTGGTGGAACTCGCGGAAGATCTCGTCGAGATCGGTCTCGGGGATGCCGATGCCGCGGTCGCGCACGGAGATCGCCAGGCTGGCCGCGCCCAGCGGCGACTCGGCCGCCGCCAGCAGGCGGGCCGCCACCTGAACCGTGGAGCCCTCCAGCGAGAACTTCACGGCGTTCGAGAGCAGGTTGTAGAGCACCTGCTTGAACTTGGCGGGGTCGGTCACCACCTCGGGCAGGTCGGCCGGCACGTCGAGCTCGAACGTGATGCGCTGCTGCTGGGCCATGCCCTGCATCACGTGCAGCACGCCGTCGAGCGTCGGCCCCGGCCGCAGCGGCTCCGGGTGGAACTCCATCTTGCCGGCCTCGACCTTCGACAGGTCGAGGATGTCGTTGATGATCGCCAGCAGGTGCTGGCCGGAGGCGTGGACGTTGTGCAGGAACTTCAGGTGCTTGGGCTGGACCTGCTCGCGCAGCCGGTCGATCAGGATCTCCGAGAAGCCGATGATCGAGTTGAGCGGGGTCCGCAGCTCGTGGCTCATGTTGGCCAGGAACTGGCTCTTCATGCGGTCCGCCTCGCGGATCGCCACGTTGGCCTCGGCCAGCGCGCGGGTGCCCTGCTCGAGGTCCTGGGTCAGCTCGAGGAGCTGCTCGACCTTGTCCGCCTGCTCCTGCTGGAGACGGCGGATCTCGCGCTGGCGCTCCTGCAGCATGCCGATCCCGCGCAGCGGGAACACGGCGGCAGCGTAGAGGAAGCCGAGCCGGGCGAAGGCCTCGGCCAGGGTGCCGTCGAAGCCCGTGATCTGGCCCAGCGCCGCCAGCGCGCCGACGTAGGCGATCGCGTTGGCGACCGCCACCAGCGCCGCCGCCCGCAAGCCGGCGGCGAAGGCCGCTGCGCCCGTGTTCGACAGGTACCACACGAACCACGGGCTGTGCAGCCCGCCGGTGATCCACACGCCCCAGGTCACGACCACGACGTCGGTCGCCATCCACAGCGGGCGCAGCGGCACGAAGGCGTCGAAGCGGCGGCGGTACGCCCACGCGAAGAGCAGGCAGGAACCGAGGCCGACGAGCAGGAGCGGCAGGCCCTGGCTCCAGCTCGCCTGGATCACGCCGATCCACTTGCCGCCGACGGCCGCCAGGGCGGCCAGCGAGTACACCGCGAGCCGCGTGCGCTGCAGCGCCAGCGCGAAGCGCAGCTCGGGCGGCTCGTGCTCGATGCGGACGGTGGGAGCGGGGGGCGTCACCGGTCCGCGAAGGCTACGGGCGGGCCCCCGCCCGGTCAACCGCCCTTTCCCGTTCCGCCGCGGTCACAGCTCCAGCCCGCGCGCGTCGTCCCAGGCCGCGGGGTCCTGGCCGAAGTAGGCGCGCAGCGCGTCGTAGAGCTCGCGGTGGCGCTGGCGCAGCGCGAGCGAGGCCTCGAAGAAGCCCTCGACCGCGCAGGCGAAGAACTCGGCGGGTTCGTCGGCCCCGTAGTCGTCGAGCACGGAGCGGCCCTTGCGCATGCGGTCCATCTCGCGCTCCGCGAGCTGCGTCCAGGCCCGCGCGGCCTCGCCCGAGAGGCCGGGCGGGATGCCGTCGAAGTGGCTGTGCTCGACGTCCAGCAGGTGGGCGAACTCGTGGATGCCGACGTGGAACGCGTCGTCGGGGTCGTCGAAGCTCTGCTCGAGCGACGGCACCGACAGGATGATCGTGCCCCACGGGTGGGTCTCGCCGGCGCGGTCGGGGTCCTCCGCGTCCCCGACGCGCCAGTCGCGGTCGAAGTCGTCGGGGTAGAGCAGCACCTCGGTGAGCTGGTCCCACTCGTAGTCGGGCCAGCCGACGGACAGCGTGACCGCCGACGCCGCGACCAGCAGCCGCAGCTCGTCGGTGACGTCGACGCCGATGCCGGTGATGCGCTGCTCGGCGAGGAAGATGCGCAGGTCGGCCTCGAAGCGGGCGCGCCAGCCTTCGTCCATCCGCTCGTAGTGGTCGTAGCGCTCCAGCAGGTAGCGGCGCCAGCGCTCGGGGAACGGGGTCGCCAGCGCACGCCTCCGGGCGCGCGTCCGCCGCGAGAGTCCGCGGGCGACGGTCCAGCCGATCGCGCCGCCGGCCGCGAGGCCGGCCGCGGCTCCCGCGATCCCGAGCGCGGCGCCGCCCACCGCCGCTCCCGCGATCACGCTGACGCCCGCGGCCGCCGGCGCGAACCAGCGGTCGCTCTCGCGCTCGGCCTTCACCCGCGCTCCGCCAGCACGTCGAGCAGCACGGCCGCGTCGAGGTTGGCGCCGGTGACGACCGCGACGGGCCGGGCCGCCTCGACCCTGCCGCTGCGCAGCGCCGCGACCGCGATCGCGCCCGACGCCTCCGCCAAAACCTGGTCCGCGGCGACCAGCTCGGCGATCGCCGCCCGCGTCTCCGCCTCCGGCACCTCGATCACCTCGTCGATCAGCGCGCGGTGCTCCCAGGCGAAGCGGCCGATGCCGCCCGCGAGGCCGTCGCACAACGTGGGCCCGGCGGGGTACTCGAGCAGCGGAGCCCCCTGCCGGAGCGACGCGCGCAGGGCCGGCGAGGCCTCCGGCTGCACCGCGATCACCCTCACCTGCGGCGCCAGCGCGTCGAGCGCGGCGGCCATGCCGCTGATCAGGCCGCCGCCGCCGACCGGCACCACCACCGCGTCGAGGTCGGGCGCCTGCTCCAGCAGCTCGAGCGCGACGGTGCCCTGGCCGGCCGCGGTGAAGGCGTCGTCGAACGCGTGGACGTAGACGGCGCGGGTCTCGCGCTCGAACGCGTGTGCCGCCGCCGCGGCCGCGTCGTAGTCGGCGCCTTCGACGACGACCCGCACCGGGAACAGGCCGAGCTTCCGGCGCTTGGCGAGCGGCGCCGAGGCTGGGACGAACACCGTCGCCGAGAGCGGCCCCAGCCGCGAGACGGCGAAAGCGACGCCCAGCGCGTGGTTGCCGGCGGAGGCGGTGACGATCCCGCGTTCGCGCTCCTCCGGGCCCATCGCCGCGATGCGGTTGAGCGCGCCGCGCACCTTGAAGGAGCCGGTGGGCTGGAAGCACTCGAGCTTGAGTCGCGCCCCGGGGGCCGCCAGGCTCTCGCGCAGGGGCGTCGGCGCCAGGTGGGGTCGCAGCCGCTCGCGGGCCGCGCGCACCTCGTCGAGCGTCAGCCGGCGCGTGTTCACTGTTGATGCGGGCGCTCCGGGCCCGCGTTGACGAGGTCGAGCCGCGGCTCGCCGCAGCGGGCGGCGATCGCCTCGAAGCTCGCGTCGCGCAGCGCGATCACCCCGTGCCAGCCGCTGCCCGCGGGCGTGATCGGCGTCCCGACGTGGACCTCGAGAGTCACCTGCCGCGGCACGAACGAGCCGTCGCGCAGCAGGCGACGGGTCCCGACCAGGGCGACCGGCACCACCGGCACGCCGGCCTCGGCCGCCGAGTGGAACGCGCCGAGCTTGAACGGGCGCAGGCCCGCGGCCGCCGTGAAGGTGCCCTCCGGGAACACGACGACGCGCTCGCCGCCCGCGAGCGCCTGCGTCACCCGGCTCGCGTCCTGCGCCGACTGCGCGGCGTCGAAGCGCTCGACGGGGAGGTGGCCGCTGCGGCGCAGGAAGGTGCCGACGATCGGGTAGCCGATCGCCTCGCGCTTGTAGGCGAAGGCGACCGGGAACGGCAGCGCGGCCAGCAGCACGACGGCGTCGGCGTAGCTCGCGTGGTTGGCGGCGATCACGCAGGCGCCGGTCGCGGGCACGTGCTCGAGGCCGCTCACCTCGAGCCGCAGCCCCAGCAGCCGCAGCGCGAGCCGGCAACCGTGGCGCTCGATCCAGCGCACGCCGGAGGCCGGCAGCACGGCGGCCAGCGGCCAGGCGAGCAGCAGCAGGCCGCCGACGACCAGCGCGGTCCACGCGCCGCGCAGCGCGAGGCCGGCGCTCGACAGCGCCTGGCCGAGACCGGCGCGGAAGACGCCCGCGAGCAGCCGCGCCCGCGTGGCCCACGACAGCGCGGGCCGCTGGCCGAGTTCGCCGCTCTCGAGCAGCGCCTTCGTCTCCGCGCGGCGGATCTTGCCGGACGAGGTCTTCGGGATCGAGCCCGGCGGCACCAGCTCCACGCGGTCGGGCGGCACGCCCACGGCCTCGGCGACCTTCTCGACGACCGCCGCGGCGAGCGCGCGGCGTTCTTCTTCGCCCTGCGCGCGGGTCTCGGCCACCACGACCAGCGCCTCGGTGCCGGTGCCGGCGGCGGCGAGGCCCACCGCGGCGACGCAGCCCTTGCGGATGCCGGCGACCTGGGATGCGATCTCCTCGATCTCCTGCGGCACCAGGTTGCGGCCGCCCTTGATGATGAGGTCCTTGCGCCGGCCCGCGACGTGGATCTCGCCGTCCGCGCGGTACGCGAGGTCGCCGCTGTCGAGCCAGCCGCCGGGCAGGGTGATCGCGGCCGTGGCCTCGGGCTTGCCGAAGTAGCCGGCGGTCATCGACGGCCCGCGGAAGACGAGCCGGCCCACCACGCGCTCGGCGACGCCGTTCCCGGCGTCGTCGACGATCCGCACCTCGTGCTCGGGCAGCTCGCGGCCGACGCTCACGAAGCGCAGCGCGTCGGCGTCGTCGGCCGGCGCGGCCGTGGCGCGGCCGTGGTCGGCGAAGTCCGCGCGCCGCACGCGGTCGATCTTCGGCCCGCGGCCCGGCGGCGGGAACGCCAGCGCCACCGAGTTCTCCGCCAGGCCGTAGACCGGGAGCATCGCCTCGCGGCGGAAGCCGTAGGGTTCGAAGCGGCGGGCGAAGCGCTCGAGCGTTTCCGGATTGACGGGCTCGGCGCCGTTGAGCGCGCAGCGCCAGGAGGAGAGGTCGAGGCCCTCGAGCGCCTCGTCGCTGATCTTGCGCGCGCACAGCTCGTAGGCGAAGTTGGGCGCCGCGGAGAGCGTGCCGCGGCGGGCGTGGATCGTCCACAGCCACGACTCGGGCCGGGCCAGGAAGGCGAGCGGCGACATCACCGCCAGCGGCAGGCCGTCGTGCAGGCAGAACAGCCAGGAGCCGATCAGGCCCATGTCGTGGTACAGCGGCAGCCACGACACGCCGACGTCCGTGGGCTGCGCCTGCAGCCCCGCGCGGATCGCCGCGATGTTGGCGAGCAGGTTCTGGTGGGTCAGCAGCACGCCCTTGGGCTGGCCGGTGCTGCCCGAGGTGTACTGGATGAAGGCGGCGTCGCCCGCCTCGCCCTCGGGCGCGCGCAGGACGCGGCCGACGTCGGCCAGCTCGCCGGCGGTGACGACCGCCTGCAGGCTCGGCACCCGCGCGCGGAGCAGGTCGGCGACCGGCCGCGCGCGGTCGATCGTGACCAGCAGCTTGACGCCCGCGTCCGCCAGGATCGCGGACTGGCGCAGCGCGTACTCCTCGAGCCGGTCGAGCCGCACGGGCGGGTAGATCGGGACCGGGATCGCGCCGGCGGCGAGGATGCCCTGGAAGGCGCGCAGGAAGTCGAAGCCGGTCGGCAGCATCAGCGCGACGGTGTCGCCGCGGCCGAGGCCGCGCTCGCGCAGGCCGCCGGCGACCGCGGCGGCGGCGTCGCGCAGCGCCGCGTACGTGATCGTGCGCTCTTCGCTGGCGCCGTCCTCGCGCAGGTACACGGCAGGGCGGTCGGGGTGGCCGTCGGCGCGGCGCCACAGCGCCTCGGGGATCGTGCGCGCGCCGCGGGCGAGGTCGGCGGCGGCGGGCGCGAGCTGGGGCCCGCGCGCGCCGCCGAGCCTGGGCGTGGCTTCGGCGCCCGGCGCGGAAGACAGAGCGCGCGCGAGTTCGGCCGCGCTGTCGAGGCGGAGGTGGGCCTCGTCGAGGCGGCGGCCGACGCGACGCTCCAGGCGCGAGAGCAGTTCGACCCGCTCCAGCGAGCCGAGGCCGACCTCGCGCTCGAGCGACGCGGTCGCCGACACCGCCGCCGCGGCCCGCGGCCCGCCGGCCTCGGCCGCCAGCGCGCGGACCTCTTCCAGCACGGCTTCCAGGTCGTCGGGTCTCTCGGTCATGCGCGGGCTCAGGGTAGCAGGCCGCGCGCGCGCCGTGCGCCGCTGCTACCCTATTCGCGTATGCCTCTCGAGATGGTGACGCAGCGCGAGATGGAGAAGGTGTTCGCGACGACGGATGCGCTCGGCATCCACCGCGAGCAGGTGGTGGTGCCGCTGGGCCCGCGCAACCCCGGGCGGGTCCGCAAGCGCCCCGACGGCAAGTTCGAGATCGTGCTCGACGCGGCCGACCCCGACGCGTTCCTGGCCGCGCTCGGCGAGGCGCTGAAGCCGCTGCTCTAGCAGCCCGCCGGCAGCAGGCCCCGCTCGCGCAGGAAGGCGGCCGTGGCTGCCGCCGCTGCCGCGTGACCGGTCTCGTTCCAGTGGCCGTCGAAGCGGAAGTACGGCCCGCCCATCACGCCGCGGTCGGCCGCGCGCAACGCCGCCGTCAGGTCGAGCAGCGGGTAGCCGTCGGCCGCGGCGATCGCGGACAGCCGGCGCGCGACCAGGCCGCGGTCCCAGACGCGCTCGTTGAGCGCGAAGCGCAACCGGGTCAGCTCCCAGTCGCGATCCGACACCTCCATCCGGCTGGGCACGTAGACGAGGGCGAAGCGGGCGCCATCCGCGGCGACCTGTCTCGCCAGCGCCCCCAGGATGCCGGCCGTCTGGCGCCAGGCCGCTTCCACCTCGCGCTGGCCGCGCCGGGCCTTGTAGACGAGCAACTGGGCGTCGATGCCGTCGTCCCCCAGCGGTTCCCACAGGCCCAGCCGCGACAACGCCTGGAAGGCCCGCGGGGCACCGCGCATCAGTCGGTTCGCGAACCAGTCGAACGCCGCCGAGCCGCGCAGGTACTGCGGCGGTTCCGGCGTCGCCGGCTGGGGATCGGGCGGCGCAGGGCGGGCGACCGGGAAGTTGGCGATCGCGGGCGGCTCGTCACCCCTCAACTCCAGCAGCGGCTTCGGGGACCCCCAGTACCGGTCGATGGTGTTGGCGAGGATGTCGTTGTAGTAGAGGAAGACCAGCACGACGTCCGGCCGCAACGCGCGCCCGCGATCCAGGTACCACAGGTACTCCTGGTCGGTGCTGTAGGCGGCGACGCCCCCGTTGAGCACCTCGGTGGGACAGGTGCGGCCCAGTTCCGCTTCCGTGCGCCGGGTCACCGTCTGCTCCAGCGGCACGGTGTAGCCCTCCAGGAAGGAGTCGCCGAGGGCGAGCACGCGGCGGCTGCCTGCGGGGGGCAACGCCGGGCGCTCCGGGTCGCGCATGCCGAGCGCGTTGACCTCCACGCGCACGGTGTACTCCCGACGCCGGTACGTCGCGCTCGTGCCCGGGGCCAGGCGCCAGCCCAGCCGCTCGTCGTGCATCGTGTACTGGACCGGTTCGAAACCCTCCTTGCCGCCGCCGCGGCGGGCGTCGAGCACGCGGGCCGCGATCTCGAGCACGGCGGCGCAGAAGAGGAGGGAGATCGAGAGCAGCGCGAGGCGCAGCAGCCACTCGCGGCGGGCAGCGGTCATCAGGAGCAGAAGACTACTTCAGGGGAGAGCCGGCGCCGAAAAGAGCGAAGGCGCGGAGCCTGGGGAGGGACCGCGCCTTCGTTGCTGACGGGCTCGCCCCGGGGACGGGCCCGCTTCCTGTTTCGGTAACTACTTGGAGCCGAGAACGGCGTCCTTGGCGGCCTTCGCCACCACGAACTTCAGGCGCTTCCGGGCCGGGATCTTGATGGCCTCGCCCGTCTGCGGGTTGCGGCCCATGCGGGCCTTGTAGTTCCGGACGACGAGCTTCCCGACGCCGGGGATCGTGAAGCCGTTCTTGGCTTCCTTGTGGGCCATCGCGGCCAGGGTCTCGAGCGCCGCAGCGGCCGTCTTCTTCGGCACGTCGAGCTTCTCGGCCAGGGCGGCCACGATCTTCGACTTGGTCATCGGCTTCGCCATTCGAGTGAATCCTCCTAGTCAGACTCGTTCAAAGGAGCACGGGGTTGAAAGCGACCAGCTTTGACGAGTGCGCGCGCATTGTACATGCGCCGCGAGTGCGACTGTCAAGGACTTCGTGAAGGTGGGCCGCTCAGGGCCGCGCGGGCGGCGCCTGCAGCGTGCGGACGACGAACACGACCTCTCCCGGCGCGGCCAGTCCCAGCTCCTCGCGGGCGATGCGCTCGATGGCCCGCGGGTCGGAGCGCAGCGCGCGGATCTCCTCGACGAGCCGTGCGTTCTCCGCGCGCAGTTCCTCGAGCTCGAGCCGGGCCTGCTCGGCCCGGGCCTGGCTCTTCCACAAGGCGAGCATGCCGCCGTCGCCCAGGAACGACCCGACGACCAGGGCGATGAACGCGACGCCGGAGAAGAGCATCACCGCCTTGCGGCGGGTGCTCGGCTCGCGCTCGCGCTTCGAAAGCTGGACCTGAGGTGGCACTTTAAGACCTGAGTCCAAGATCCTACCCTGCTTGAATTCCAGCCGCTAAACAGCGGCCGCCACTCCGACCCGGCGCCCGGCCGATTCCGCGGCCGCCGCCTGGTACTCCTTCATCAGTCCGACCAGCTCGTCGTTGACCTTCTTGAGCTCCTTCAGCCCCTCCCGGAACTCGCGGTGGGCGTCGACCAGCTCCTTGGCGGCGGCCGCCCCCCGCTCGTCGAGGTAGGCGAAGGCGGCCTTGCCGGCCCGGCGGGTCGAGAGCACGTAGTACGGCCCGTGCTTGTGGCCCTCCTGGCACACGCAACCCTCCTTGCCGCACTCGGAGAAGCGGGCGAACAGCGAGCCGGGGAGCTGCTCGCGCAGGGCCAGCAGGCGCTCCACCAGCGCGCGCTGCTCGGCCAGCCGCTCCTGCACCCGCCGCCTGAGGTCGTCGATTCGTGCCATTTCTTGCAGTATGTTTATAAAAAAGTGCTGCAAGAGTAGACGCGGGGAGTGGAACTGTCAACGCCTTTCTGGCGGCCGGGCTAGGATTCCGGGCGGGCGGGGGACCGCTGGAGGGCACGGACGATGTGGCTGGTGAAGACGGAGCCGGAGGAGTACTCGTTCGCGCGGCTTCGCGCGGAGAAGCGCGGCGTGTGGGACGGCGTCACCAACCCGACCGCGCAGAAGAACCTGCGCGCGATGCAGGTGGGCGAGAAGGTGTTCGTCTACCACACGGGCGGCGAGAAGGCGGTGGTCGGCGTCGCGAAGGTCGCGGGCGCGGCCCGCGTCGACCCGAAGTACCCGAACGGCAAGCTGGTGGTGGTCGACCTGGAGCCGGTGGCCGCGCTCGCGCGGCCGGTGACGCTCGCCGAGATCAAGGCGCTGCCGCTGTTCGCGGACAGCCCGCTGGTGCGCCAGGGGCGGCTGTCGGTGGTACCGCTGACCGCCGCGCAGGTGAAGGCGATCGAGGAGCTGGGACGGAAGTGAGCGGGGCTGGCGCTGACGCGCTCGTCGTCCTGTGCACGGTGGCGGAGGCGGCGGACGCCGACCGGATCGCGCGCGCCCTCGTCGAGCAGCAACTCGCGGCCTGCGTCCACGTGCTGCCGCGGGGGACCTCGACCTACCGCTGGCAGGGCGCCGTCGAGCAGGCGCAGGAGCACCAGCTCGTGATCAAGACCGCGGCCGACCGCTTCGAGGCGCTGCGCGCCGCCCTGGTGCAGCTCCACCCCTACGAGGTCCCGGAACTGATCGCGCTCCCGATCACCGCGGCCCACGCCCCGTACCTGGAGTGGCTCCTGGAGCAGTCGCGTTGACGGTCGAGACCCACGCTCAGCTCGCGTCGTTCGTGTGGAGCATCTGCAACCTGTTGCGGGGGCCGTACAAGCGCAACGAGTACCGCAAGGTGATCCTGCCGCTGACCGTGCTGCGGCGGTTCGACTGCCTGCTGGCGCCGACCAAGGACAAGGTCCTGGCGAAGAAGGCCGAGCTGAAGGGCAAGCCCGACAGCGTGATCCTCTCCGTGCTGGGCAAGATCACCGGCCACTCCTTCTACAACACCCACAAGCTGGACTTCGTCCGCCTGCTCGACGCGCCGAACGACCTGGCGGCCAACCTCAACGCCTACATCCACGGCTTCTCGCCGAACGTGCGCGAGATCCTCGAGCGCTTCGCGTTCGAGCCGCAGATCGCGCGGATGGCCGAGAAGAACCTGCTCTACGAGGTGGTCAAGGCCTTCTCCCGCGTCGACCTCTCGCCCGAGCGGGTCGACAACGTGCAGATGGGCTACGTGTTCGAGGAGCTGATCCGGCTCGGGGCCGAGCAGGCGAACGAGGAGGCCGGGGAGCACTTCACGCCGCGCGAGGTGATCAAGCTGATGGTCAACCTGCTGCTGGCGCCCGAGCAGGACCTGCGACGCAGCCACGTCGTCAAGACCATCTACGACCCCGCCTGCGGCACGGGCGGCATGCTCTCGGTCGCCGAGCGCTACGTGCGCGAGCTGAACGCGAAGGCGCGGCCGATGCTGTTCGGCCAGGACTGGAACGACGAGGCGTGGGCCGTCTGCAAGTCGGACATGCTGATCAAGGGCGAGGACGCCGACAACATCCGCCTCGGCGACACCTTCACGAAGGACGCCTTCGAGCACGACGAGCGCGGGCGGCGAATCGCGTTCGACTACATGCTCGCCAACCCGCCGTTCGGCGTCGAGTGGAAGCAGCAGCAGCGGTTCATCGAGAACGAGCGCGACACCCGCGGCTTCGAGGGCCGCTTCGGGGCCGGCACGCCGCGCATCAACGACGGCTCGCTGCTGTTCCTGCAGCACATGCTGTCGAAGATGCGGGCCGTCGAGAAGGGCGGCAGCCGGATCGCGATCGTGTTCAACGGGTCGCCGCTGTTCACGGGCGACGCGGGCAGCGGCGAGAGCGAGATCCGCCGCTGGATCCTGGAGAACGACTGGCTCGAGGCGGTGGTCGCCCTGCCCGACCAGCTCTTCTACAACACGGGGATCTCGACCTACGTGTGGGTGCTGACCAACCGCAAGGAGCCGCACCGGCGCGGCAAGGTCCAGCTCGTCGACGCCCGGAACTTCTTCGTGAAGATGAAGAAGAGCCTGGGCAACAAGCG
Organism: Acidobacteriota bacterium; assembly: GCA_011526565.1. Taxonomy (GTDB): domain Bacteria; phylum Acidobacteriota; class Vicinamibacteria; order Fen-336; family Fen-336; genus WYBL01. The sequence goes on from WYBL01000026.1 coordinate 202,852, forward strand.
CAACAAGATCGGGGACAAGGCCGAGGGCGAGCCCGACCAGATCGGCGATATCGCGCAGGTGCACGGTGACGCCCGCGACGGCGACACCCGGCGGCTCGTGGTCGATGGGGAAGAGAAGGAACTGGTGGTCAGCCGCGTGTTCGACAACGAAGACTTCGGCTACCGCAAGGTCACCGTCGAGCGCCCGCTGCGGTTGAGCCTCGCGCTGACGCCGGAGCGCCTGGCGCGGCTCGAGCAGGAGAGCGGCTTCCGCAACCTGGCGACGTCCGCGAAGAAGGCGGAGAAGGCGCGCCAGGCCGAGATCGCGGAGGGCGAAGCGCGGCAGGCGGACCTGCGGGCGCTGCTGGCGGCGCTTGGCGGTGGCGGCGAGCCGAAGACCTGGCGCGACCGCGCGGCGTTCCTCGACGACCTGCACGCCGCCGCGAAGGCGCGCGGCCTGCGGCTTGCGGCACCGGAGGTGAAGGCGATCGTCGCGGCGCTCGGCGAGCGCGACGAGGCGGCCGAGATCTGCCGCGACCGCGACGGCCACCCGGAGCCCGACGCCGACCTGCGCGACACCGAGACGGTGCCGCTGAAGGAGGACGTGCAGGCCTACTTCGAGCGCGAGGTGCGGCCCCACGTCCCCGACGCCTGGATCGACGAGAGCAAGACCAAGGTCGGCTACGAGATCCCGCTCAACCGCCACTTCTACCGCTACGAGCCGCCCCGCCCGCTGGAGGCGATCGAGGCCGACATCAAGCAGCTCGAGTCCGAGATCCTGATCCTGCTCAAGGACGTCACGGCATGAAGTGGAAGCCGTACCCGTCCTACAAGCCCAGCGGCGTGGAGTGGCTGGGTGACGTCCCGGCACACTGGGGAACGCCCCCTCTCTACACGCGGTACTCGATCGACCTGGGCAAGATGCTGGACGAGAGCCGGATCACTGGCGCGCACCTTGTCCCCTACCTCCGCAATGTCGACGTCCAGTGGGACCGCATCAACTTCGAAGACTTGCCCGAGATTGACGTGGCTCCTTCCGAGCGGGGCCGCTTCACTCTTCGCGCTGGTGACCTGCTGGTGTGCGAGGGCGGCGAAGTAGGGCGCGCCGCGATTGTCCCGCCCGAGGGAGCCGGGTTCGCCTACCAGAAGGCCTTGCATCGCATGCGCCCGCTCCGGCCATCGCTCGATGACCCGCGCTTTGTCTTCTACCTGCTGTCGGCGGCAGCCTCGTCGGGCGTGTTCCTCGCAGAAGGGAACCCGAACACGATTCCGCACCTGACAGGCGAGAAGCTCCGCCGCTACCGCTTCCCCATGCCCACGGTTCAGGAACAGACAGCCATTGCGCGCTTCCTGGACGAGACGACGACCAAGCTGGGTCTGCTGGTTGCGAAGAAGCGGGCGCTGGTCGAGAGGCTGCGCGAGAAGCGCACCGCCCTCATCTCGCGGACGGTCACCCGCGGCCTCCCTCCGGAAGCCGCCCGCGCCGCCGGCCTCGCCCCCCACCCCAACCTGAAGCCCTCAGGCATCCCCGAGGGCTGGCGCGAGTCTCCCTTGATGCACCTCGTGGAGCCGCGACGACCGATCATGTACGGCATCGTGCTTCCGGGCCCCGATGTCGACGAAGGTGTCCTGATCGTCAAGGGAGGCGACGTCAAGCCCGGCCGCCTGACCCCCGAGAGCTTGTGCCGGACCACCATCGAGATCGCAGCCGGTTACGAACGAAGTCGTTTGCGAGCGGGCGACCTCCTCTTCTCGATTCGCGGAACCGTCGGCGAGGTTGAGATGGTCCCCGCCGGGATCGATGGCGCGAACATCACGCAAGACGTGGCGAGAGTCGCGCCGGCGGCCGAAGTGGACGGGCGCTGGCTCCTCCACGCGTTGAAAGCGGAGGCTGTCGTCGGTCCGCTTCTGGCGCTCAGCCTCGGAGCGGCGGTGCGAGGCGTCAACATCCGGGACCTCAAGCGCGTGCGCATCCCGGTGCCTCCTGTCCGGGAGCAGCAAGCGATCGCCGAGTACCTCGACCGGGAGACGGCGCGGATCGACCGCCTGGTCGAGAAGGTCGAGGCCGCCATCGAACGCCTTCAGGAGTACCGCCAGGCCCTGATCACGGCCGCCGTCACCGGCAAGATCGGCGTCCGCGACAAGGCGCCCGGTCCCGCCGCGGCCTGACCGGCCCGTAGCCTCCGCCGCGGAGGTCGCGAATGCCGACGCGCAGGAAGCGATGGACGTTGACGCCTATACGCAAGTTGCGTATGGTGGGATGACCCTTGGAGTTCATCGAGGCGCCGGCCTTCACGCAGCTCCTGCCGGAGTACCTGACCGATGACGAGTACGCCGAGTTGCAGCAGCACCTGGCTCGCGATCCCGAGGCCGGCGACGTCATCCCGGGCACGGGTGGCTTTCGTAAGGTTCGCTGGGGTGATGCGCGCCGTGGGCGCGGTCGGCGCGGCGGCCTGCGGGTGATCTACTACTTGTTCCATCAGCCTGACCTGATCTGGCTCGTGACGCTCTACGGAAAGAGCGAGGTGGCCGACCTGACGCCAAACGAGAGGCGACTCCTGAAGGCGGCGGCAGACGAGGAGAAGCGTCGGCGCTCGGGACCGCGAAGGAAGTAGAAGATGCCGAAGAAAAACCAGGGGCGAGCGCCCCGACGTAGCCTCTTTGAGGAGTTGCGGGCCGGCGTCGACGCCATGCGCGAGCACCGCGAAGGCCGGCTGACCCTGCGCACCCATCGCGTCGAGCCGATCGCCCTCCCGGCCCTCGCTCCCGACACGGTCCGCGAGACCCGCGAGGCGCTCCACATGTCGCGTCAGGTGTTCGCCTTCAAGCTTGGCGTGAACCCGCGGACCCTCGAGCGCTGGGAGCAGGGTCGCAGCAAGCCTAACGACCAGGCGGCAGCGCTCATCTGGCTCGTCAAGAAGTACCCCGACACCCTGGACCGGCTGGAGTCCCTGAGCGCGTCAGCCTGACGGGCACGGCCGCATCTCGTCCACCTCGCCAGGTTCGATGCTCCTTGCCGCTGTCGACAAGGCGCGGCTGGAGCAGGCTTGCGCAGCCGTGATGAAGGTGCTGGGCCAGAGACGAGGTCGGCCGGGCGGAGAGCGCAGGGCCCAAGCTGCGGCTCCGCCCCCGTCGGGGGGTTGGGGCGGAGGAGCGTAAGGTGGCTGCGACGTAGCGGGCTCTGCCCGGCGCCAGAACCCCTCGGGCCGGTGGTCCTGACCTGGAGGTTCCGGGGTGCAGCGTCCTCGCCGAAGTCACTCGCGACGCTGGCTTCGGGGGGCAGGTCATGGCACACTCATTTGTGGTCCATGGGACCGGAAAAGCGGGATGAGGAAGCGAACGGAGAAGAGCTACCTCGTGGCCATCCCGATCCCGGCCTTGGATCGACGAGGGCGACCGCTGGCGGCGGTGCTGATTGCGGAGTGGACGAGGCGGGCGATGGACGAGTTGACGTCCTGTTTCGGCGGCGCGACGCCGGTGCCGGCGCCCGGCACGAACGTCGTGTTCGGACCGGACGGAGAGGCCCAGGTGCTGTACGAGGGTGGGCAGACGCTGATCCTGGCCGCGTGCGATTCCCGGGATCAGTTCCTCGAACACCGCGGCCGGATCGACGTCCTGGCCGAGCAGATGGCGGATGCGCTCGACCAGTACGCCGTGTTCGTGCTGGCGTGCCCATCGGACTCGTTCCTGGTCGAGGACGTCTTGCCCGGAGGTGAGTGAGATGACCAAGAGGGCGCAGTGGATCGAAGTGGTTCCGGATGCGGGCCTGCGCGAGCAGGAAGCGCAGGCGACTGCCGCCTTCCGCCGCTTCTTCCCGAAAGCGCCGGCCCTCAAGCTCTACCGCACGAGTGACGGCCGGGTGGGCTTCCAGGCCCAGATGCTCCTCGCCGCTGGCGACAAGGCGCGGCTGGAGCAGGCCTACGCAGCCGTGATGAAGGTGCTAGGCCAGAGGCGAGGCCGGCCGGGCGGTGAGCGCAAGGTCCAGGCCAAGCTGCGGCTCCACGAACCGGTCTACAGGGCGCTGCAAGAAGCTGCGCAGTCCTCGCACACCACACTCTCGGCCGTCGTCGAAGACCTGGCTCGCAAGGCCCACCTCGTCTGACCCTCTCACCCCCGGGAGTGCTCGATGACCCTTCCGACCGACAGTGCGCTCACGCCCCTTCAGTGCCCGAAGTGCGGCGCGAGCCTCGGCCTGCCGGGGCCCCAGGGCGGCTTCGGGCAACGCGTGCAGTGTTCGTACTGCGGAACGCTGTCGGTGCTCGTGATCGGCCGGGAACTCCTCGTCTCCCACGGCGCCGAGAACGTCTGCGTCGATCGTGGGCGGGTCGGGGTCCGCGCTGCCCGCTTCTGCCAGTGCGGTTCCGCTCTCCGGAAGGAGTGCCGAGCGTGCGGTCGCGAGACTGCCGTCGACAACGAGCGGTGTCACCGTTGCGGCGTCGCCCTGGCCCCCCCGAGTACTGTGTCCACTGCACCATCACCCGCACCGCCGTGCGGGGCACCGCCCGGCTCGACCTCGTGCCTTTCGTCCACACCTTCATGCTGGACGGTGAACTCCCGGACGGCCCGCCCACTCCGCGAGGGGCGCCGCGCCGCCCCCTCATCGAAGTCGAGCTCCAGCCTGGCTCCTCGCGGCCGGGGTAGCGGGCGGCGCGGCGTCGGCGTTCCGCCTCCCGAGAGCAGTCGTGTTACTGATCGGGAAGCCACGGTCTCGGGTCAGGGAATCCCGGCTATGTATTCCCGATCGGGAATGTCCTGGACTTCTTGGAGACGCCGGCCCATGATTGTCCCGATCGGGAAGTTAGTATGGATTCCAGGCAGATCGGTGGCGTCGTGCGGGAGGCTCGGGTAGGGCAGGGGCTGCGCCAGGACCAACTGGCGGCCGCGGCCGGCGTGGGCGTGCGCTTCGTCGTCGAACTCGAGGCCGGGAAGCCGACCGTGCGCCTCGACAAGGTGCTGGCCGTCCTGGCCGCTCTCGGTTGCCGGGTCGATGTGATTCCGCCGCCCGCGGAGCGGCGCTGACAGGCCCATGCCGCGCACGCTCGTCGTCTGGTGGGATCGCGCGCGGGTCGGCACGCTGCGCGTCGACAGGCACGGGGCGATGCGGTTCGCCTATGCCGCGGAATGGCTGTCGGACGGGGCGCGTCCGGCGATCTCGTGTTCGCTGCCGAAGCGGGAGAAGCCGTTCAGTCAGCGGGCGACGCGGCCCTTCTTCGCGGGCCTGCTTCCCGAAGACGCGCAGCGAGAAGCGATTGCCGCGGCGCTCGGGATCTCGAGGAGCAACGACTTCGCTTTCCTCGACGCGCTCGGGGGCGACGTCGCGGGGGCGCTGTCGCTGTGGCCCGAAGGTGTGACGCCCCCCGGGCCGGCCGGCGATGCGCAGCCGCGCCCACTCGACGACGACGCCCTCTCGCAGATCCTCGACGCGCTGCCGACTCGGCCGCTGCTGGCCGGTCGCGACGGGCTCCGGCTCTCTCTCGCCGGCGCGCAATCCAAGTTGCCCGTCGTGCTGGCGGACGGGCGCGTCGCCCTGCCCGCGCCGGGGCAGCCGACCACGCACATCTTGAAACCGCCGCTCGCGCGCTTCCCACACACGACCGAGAACGAAGCCTTCGTGATGACGCTGGCCGCCGAGGCGGGGCTCGACGTGGCGCCCGTGGCAGCTCGGGTGATCGCCGGGCGCCCGTACCTGCTGGTCACCCGATACGACCGGCGCGTCGACGAGCGGGGTCACGCACGTCGGCTGCACCAGGAAGACTTCTGCCAGGCGCTGGCCAACCCGCCCGAGCGCAAGTACGCGGCCGAGGGCGGGCCGAACCTGCGGGCGTGCTTCGACCTCGCGCGTCGCGCGACGACGGTTCCGGCGAAGGCGGTGCTGGCGCTGCTCGACGCCGCCGTGTTCAACGTGATCGCGGGCAACGCCGATGCGCATGGCAAGAACTTCAGCCTGCTCCACGCCGGCGGCGTCGTGCGCCTGGCGCCGCTCTACGACCTGCTCTGCACCGCGGCGTACCCGGACCTGTCGCCGAGGCTCGCGATGAAGATCGGTGGCGGCGCGACGCTCGACGAGATCGGCCCGGCGCCATGGACCGCGTTCGCGGAGGAGGCGGGTCTCGCGCCGCCCTTCGTGCGCCGCCGTGTCGGCGAACTTGCGGAGGCCGTCGCCCTTCGAGCGCAAGCCGTTGCGTCGAGTCCGGCGCTCGTGGGCCTCGACGCGAGCGCCCTCGCAAGCCTCGCGGATCTCGTCGTCGGTCGCGCCCGGCGCGTCGGCCGGAGTGCCGGCCCGACCTCGCCCGGTGGCAGAATCGGGCATCCATGAGCCAGACCGACGAGCGGGCGTTCGAGAGCTGGCTCGAGGTCGTCCTGTGCGAGGGCTCCGGTTGGGAAGCCGGGTCCGCGGCCGATTGGGATGTCGAGCGGGCGCTGTTCCCCTCCGTCGTCGTCGGGTTTCTCCAGGACACGCAGGGGCCGCTGTGGGCGCAGATGAAGGCGCTGCACGGAAGCGCGCTCGACGCGCTCGTCGTCGAATCGCTCGCCAAGGAGCTGGCGCTCAAGGGCGCGCTCCACGTGCTGCGGCACGGCTTCAAGTTCCACGGCAAGACGTTCCGCCTGTGCTACTTCAAGCCTGCGCACGGGCTCAACGAGGAGATCCTCGGCCTCTATGCCCGCAACCGCCTGACGCTGACGCGGCAGGTGCGCTGCCACCCGGGGAAGAACGACACCGTCGACCTGCTGTTCGCCGTCAACGGGCTGCCGGTTGCGACCTGCGAGCTGAAGAACCCGGGCACTGGGCAGACCTGGCGCCACGCCGTCGCCCAGTACAAGCGCGACCGCGACCCACGGGCGCCGCTGTTCGAGTTCGGCAAGCGCGCGCTCGTCCACTTCGCCGTCGATCCGGACGAAGTGCACATGGCCACCCAGTTGCGGCGCGAGGCGACCGTCTTCCTGCCCTTCAACCGGGGGAGCCACCCCGGCCAGGTCCAGTGCGGAAAGGGCAACCCGCAGCACCCGTCGGGGTACCGCAGCGGCTACTTCTGGGAGGAAGTGCTGCAGCGCGACAGCGTCCTCGACGTCCTCGGCCACTTCATGTTCCTCGAGCGCTCCGAGGAGCGGGTGGACGACGGGCAGGGCGGCAGGAAGAAGCTCGTGCGCGAGGCGCTGATCTTCCCGCGCTACCACCAGCTCGACGCGGTGCGCGGGCTGGTGGCCGCGGCGCGCGAGGAGGGGGCGGGCCACAACTACTTGATCCAGCACTCGGCCGGCAGCGGCAAGACCAACAGCATCTCGTGGCTGTCGCACCGGCTGGCCAGCCTGCACGACGGGCACGACCGCAAGGTCTTCGATTGCGTGATCGTGATCACCGATCGGCGCGTGCTCGACCAGCAGCTCCAGGACGCGATCTACCAGATCGAGCATGCGCAGGGCGTCGTCAAGGCGATCGACGAGAACTCGCGCCAGCTCGCCGAGGCGCTGGTCGATGGTACGGCGATCGTGATCACCACCCTGCAGAAGTTTCCGTTCGTGCTGCGCGGGCTCCTGCGCGTCGCGGGCGCGGAGACCCACGAGCAGGCCTCGGCCGAGGAACGCCGGCAGGCGGCGGCGTGGGAAGCGGCGATCGCGGCCCGGCGCTACGCCGTGATCGTGGACGAGGCGCACTCCAGCCAGACGGGGGAGTCGGCGCGCGAGCTGAAGGCCCTGCTCGGCGCGGCGAGCGCCGGCAGCGGAGAAGACGGCGAGGAAGACTGGGAAGACCGGCTCAGCCAGATCGTCCAGTCGCGCGGCCGGCAGCCGAACCTGAGCTTCTTCGCGTTCACCGCCACGCCCAAGGGCAAGACCCTGGAGCTGTTCGGCCGCCCGGGCGCGAGCGGCAAGCCGGAGCCGTTCCGGATCTACAGCATGCGGCAGGCGATCGAGGAGGGCTTCATCCTCGACGTGTTGTCGCACTACACGACGTACGCGACGTTCTACCGGCTCCAGAAGGCGGTCGCCGACGACCCGGCGCTGCCGAAGAAGCGGGCCGCCCGGGCGCTGGCCAAGTTCATGAGCCTGCACCCGCACAACGTCGAGCAGAAGACCGAGGTGATGGTCGAGCACTTCCGCGAGCACGTGAAGCACCGCCTCGGCGGGCGCGCGAAGGCGATGCTCGTCACCTCGTCGCGGCTGCACGCGGTGCGCTACAAGCTGGCGTTCGACCGCTACATCGCCGAGCAGGGCTACGGCGACGTGCGCACGCTGGTCGCCTTCAGCGGCAGCGTGACGGACCCGGACACCGGGCAGGAGTACACCGAGCCGGGGATGAACCTCGACGTCGTCACGGGCCGGCCGATCGGCGAAGCGGCCCTGCCGGAGCGCTTTGAGTCGGCGGACTACCAGCTCCTGCTGGTCGCCAACAAGTACCAGACCGGCTTCGACCAGCCGCTGCTGCACACGATGTACGTCGACAAGCGGCTCGACGGCGTGCAGGCGGTGCAGACGCTGTCCCGGCTCAACCGCATGGTGCCGGGCAAGGACGCGCCGTTCGTGCTCGACTTCGTCAACGACGCCGAGGACATCCTCCGCGCCTTCAAGCCCTACTACGACCGCACGGAGCTCGAAGAGGTGTCCGACCCGGGGCAGCTCGAGGCGCTGAAGCACGAACTCGACCAGGCCCAGGTCTGGCACCGCAGCGAGGTCGAGGCGTTCGCGCGCGTGTTCTACAAGCCCGTGACCCAGCAATCGCGCGGCGATCACGCGGAGTTGCAGCGTCACTTGCAGCCCTCGGTCGACCGCTTCAAGGCGATCGCGGAGGCCGAGGACCGCGAGGCCTTCCGCAACCGCCTGGCGGGCTACGTGCGGCTGTATGCGTTCCTCTCACAGATCATTCCCTGGGGCGACGCTGAGCAAGAGCAGCTCTACAGCTTCGGCCGCCTGCTGCTCGACCACCTGCCGGCCGAGCGGGACCCCGCGGTGGTGAGTGTCGGCGACGAGGTGGCGCTCCAGTACTACCGCCTGGAGCGGATTGCCTCGGGGCCGATCGAGGTGCGCGAGGGCGAAGCGCAGTACGTCAAGAGCCCGACGGACCTCGGCACCGGCCGCGCGCAGGACGAGGAGGCCCCGCTCTCCGCGATCATCGAGGTGCTGAACGAGCGCTTCGGGACCCAGTTCAACGAAGAGGACCGGCTCTTCTTCCAGCAGATCAAGGAGCGGGCCTGCCGCAACGAGCAGGTGATCGAGACGGCGCTCGCCAACCCGCTCGACCGCTTCGAGATCGGCATCCGGCGCCTGATCGAGGACCTGATGGTCGAGCGGATGGGCGAAAACGACCGCATCGTCACCCGCTACATGGACGACGCGGATTTCCGCGGCTCCGCATTCCCGATCCTGGCCCGCGAGATTTTTGACGCGATCCGCGCCCGGGGCGCGAGCCGGGGCGACCAGTAGCCCAGGTCCTCACTGCAGGCGGTAGAAGGTCCAGCCGTCGTGGGGGACGTCGAGGATCAGGGCGTCCGTGAAGCCCGCCTCGCGCGCGTAGGCGCGCAGGGTGTCCGGGCGCATCGCCGCGCCGGTGCCGGCGGGCTGCGGGCCGCTCATGCTCGAGGCGAGGCAGGAGAGCACGCTCCAGCCGTACACGAAGCGGTCGAGGTCGGTGCCGGGAGCGGAGAACGCCGGCGGCAACTTGAGGTCGACGACCAGCGCCGTGCCGCCCGAAGTGGTCAGGCGGCGCAGCGTGCGCAGGGCCTCGATCGGGCGCGGCATGTCGTGCAGCGCCTCGAACACCATCGCCAGGTCGTAGTCGCCGGCCAGCGCAGGGTCGGCGGCGTCCCGCGTCTCGAACCGCACGCGGTCGGCGACGCCCGCACTGCGCGCGTGCGCGCGCGCCATCTCCACGCTCGCGGGGTCGACGTCGAAGCCGTCGACCGTGACCGCCGGGAAGGCGCGGGCGAGGCCGATCGCGGACCAGCCGGCGCCGCAGCCGAGGTCGGCGACGCGCGCCGGGGGCCTGGCGTGCAGCCGCGCCTCGAGGCCCGGCACCGCCGCGATCCAGCCCGCCATCTCCGTCAGGTAGGCGACGCGGCCGAGGCTCGCCTGGGCGATGCGGGCCTCCTCGTCGTGGTCGGCGGAGGCGATGCCGCCTCCCTCGCGGAAGGCCTCGAGCAGGGACGGCATCTGGCGCGAGAGCGGCAGCAGGCTCAGCGGACGGTCGCCCTGCCACAGCGGGTCGTCGCGCTCGACCAGCACGCGCGCGTGGGCCCGCGGCAGCGAGTAGCGGCGCTCCGCCGGCGCCGCCTCCACGTCGTCCACCTCCAGCACGCCCGTGACGGCCTGCTGCTCGAGCCACTCGCGCACGTAGCGCTCGTGGGTGCCCGTGCGGGATGCCAGCTCGCACGCCGTCAGCGACCCGGCGGCCGCCAGCGCATCGTAGAAGCCGAGTTGGCGTCCGAGGTAGCCGGCCAGCACGTCGAAGTAGCCGAGCGTGGCCTGTTGCAGCCGCGCCGCGAATGCCTGCGCCGGATCGTCGGGCTCCATCGCCCGCGACTGTAGCAGCGCCGGGGCGGAAGCTCCGCCCCGGCGCGCGTGACGCTACTGCGCCGGCGGGAGCGGGGCGGGGACCTTGTTCTTGATCGGGGTCAGGGACATGAAGTAGGCGTACATGTCCTCGATGTGATCGTCCGTGGCGTGGGACAGGGGCAGCAGCGGCATCGGCGGCAGGATCGGGCGGCCCTTGCCCATGTGGCGGCCGGTGCGCAGCGCCTGCACGAAGTTCTCCTCGGTCCAGGTGCCGATGCCGGTCTCCTTGTCCGGGGTCAGGTTGGCCGAGAAGCTCGTGCCCCACGGGCCCGACCACGCGGTCATCGTGCCGGTGCCCGTGAACAGCCAGGGTCCGGGCGGCAGCTTCGGAGCGGGCGGCAGCACCATCGACTCCGGGTGGCCGGCGTAGGCCATCGTCTCGTCGGGCTGCGGCCCGTTGGGGCCGAGCTTGTGCGCGGTGTGGCAGTCGGCGCAGCCGGACGTCAGCACCAGGTACTTGCCGCGCTCGATGCGCGACTGGGCGGCGTCATCCGCGGCGGCGGCGGGTGCGGCTCCGAGCCCGGCGAGGGCCAGGACGGCGATCCCCATCTTCATCCTTCGGTCTTCCTCCACTTGGTCCGGTTTCAGTCGTGCACGGCGGGAAGGTCTTCGGCGATCCAGGCGCGGATCAGCGCCACGGCCTCGCGGTCGACGCGCTCCGAGCCCAGCGGCGGCATCTGGCGCAGCGGGTGGCGCGACTCCATGCGTTGCACGAGCGCGCTGTGGCCGGGATCGCCCGCGGCGATGCGAAGTCCCGCGCCGCCGGGAACGCCTTCGACGGGGCTGCCGGCCGGCCGGCCCGGCGCCGTGCGCAGCGCAGCGTGGCTGCCGGCCGCCTCGCCGGGGGCCACCCGCAGCCACAAGCCGGCCGAAGCCGCCTCGTCGTCGGGGTGGTGGCACGTGCCGCAGTTCGCGTGCAGGTAGCCGAGCGCGGCGCGCTCGCGCGGGCTGCGCGCCGTGATGCGGGCGGACGCGCCGCCGTCCGCGGGGGCGGGCGACAGCCGGCCGGCCGCGACGAGGCCGGCGAGGTCGAGCATGCCCGGCTCGAACGGCTCGGCGTGGGGCGCCAGCGGGTCGCGCTCCGGGGCGAGCTGCACCGCGCCGAAGCCGAGCACCGCGTCGCGGCCCGCGGCCTCGTGGCACACCGCGCAGTCGGCGACGCCGGGGATGTCGTGCCGCACGCCTTCGCCCGCGTCGGCGTGGTCGCGCAGGCCGCGCGCCGGCGCCAGCGTGGCCTCGGTCTGCGCCTCGTTCCACACGTAGGCCGCGTAGAGCCAGGTGCCGTCCGCGCGTTTCTCCATGTAGCGGGTCTCGACCTTGCGCCCGCCGAACGCGAACTCCTTCCAGAACCGCGTACCGGCCGGGAACACCCACGCGCCGGGCCGCGAGGCGTCGATCGTCGCGCCGGCCGGCAGCGACACCCAGCGCCGCTTGGCCGCCCCGTCCGTCCACAGCGGGTAGACGGGAGCGTAGCGGGAGAGCCCGGGCCCGTCGTCGCCGGTCAGGCCCGTCGCGGCCAGCGTGACCGGCGCTGCGCGATCGGCGGCGCCGCCGGCGGAGAGAGCCGCGCCGAGGCACACGAGCGACGCCCATCGCCACCTCGATCTCGTTGCGCCTCGCACCCGTCGAGAGACGTTGCGGCGAGCAGGCGGGTTCCGTGGCGCCGTGATCCCGGTCACCCGCGGGCCCCGAGGTAGCGCACGGCCAGCGCGGTGATGTCGTCCGACGGCGGCGCGCCCGCGGCGTGCTCCTTCACCGCCGCGAAGCTGTGGCCGACGAGATCGGCGCTCGCGGCGCCCGCCTGCGCGGCGAGCAGCGCCTCGAGCCGCGCGGGCGTGAACAGCGCCTCGGTCACGCCGTCGGTGTAGAGGTACAGCGCGTCGCCCGCGGCCAGCGTCACCGCCGCCGACTCGTAGCCGGGGCCGTCCATCAGGCCCAGCGGCAGGCCGAGGCCGCCGTGCAGCGGCTCGACGCGGCCGCCCGCCCGCACGATGTACGGAGGGTTGTGGCCGGCGTTCGCGAAAGCGAGCGCGCCGGTCGCCAGGTCGAGGCGGCCGAGGAACGTGGTCACGTACAGCCCGCGCTCGTTGTCGCGGTACAGCTCGCGGTTCACTCGCTCGAACAGCGCGCCGGGGCCCAGGCTGGCGCTGCCCATCGCGGCCCGCAGCAGCGTCTTCGCCATGGTCATGAACAGCGCGGCGCCGATGCCCTTGCCGGAGACGTCGCCCAGCGTGAACCACAGCGCGCCGTCCTTGACCAGGAAGTCGTAGAGGTCGCCGCCCACCGAGCGGGCCGGTTCCAGCCGCGCCGCGATCTCGAACTCCGCCGCGGCCGGGAACACCCGCGGCAGCATCGCCATCTGGATGTCGTGGGCGAGGCGCAGGCCGTGCTCGATCTTCTGCTTGTCGACGAAGGCCTCGACCAGCCGCGCGCGGTCGAGGGCGACCGCGGCGTGGGACGCGAACGCCGAGAGCAGCGCCTCGTCCTGCGCGCCGAACGGTCCGGCCGCCTTGTTCATCACCTCCAGCACGCCGATCAGGCGCCCGGCGTGGGTGTACATCGGCGCGCACAGCAGCGAGCGGATCGGCGCGCCGCCGGCGGGTTCGAGGGCGGGGTCGAAGCGGTGGTCGCGCGTCGCGTCGGCCACGTTGACGATCGCCCCCGTGCGCGCCGAGTGGCCGGCGAAGCCGACGCCGACCGGCACCCGCAGCGGACGCGCCGCGGCGTCGCCCGGCTCGCGGCTGCGCAGCACGTCCTCCTTCTCGTCGTGGACCCACAGCCGGCTGCGCTCCGCGTCGACCACCCCGCGGGCGCGGGACAGGATCACCGCGAGCTGGGAGTCGAGGTCGGCGGCGCCGGACAGCGCCTCGCTCGCCTCCAGCAGCGAGCGCAGGCGCTGGATCGTCGCGTTGAGGTCGTCGACCATGCGCGCGTTCTGCATCGCGATCGCCGTCTGCGCGCAGAACGCGGCCAGGTGCGCGAGGTCGCCTGCCGCGAACGCCCCGCCGCTTGTCGAGCGCCTCGACCACCGCCACGGTCGCGCCGTCGCGGTCGCGCACGGGCAGGCAGGCGAGCGAGCGGGTGACGCGCCCGGCCTTCGCGTCGAGCGTGCGGTCGAAGCGCGGGTCGGCCGCCGGGTCGGCCAGCACGATGCCTTCGCCGGAGCGGAACACGAGGTCGGCGATCTCCGGGTGCGACGGCCCGACGCCCGCCCCGCCGTCTTCGCTGGTCATGCCCCACAGCTCGCCGCTGCGGCGATCGCGGACCAGCAGCGTGACCCGCTCGGCGTCGAGCACGGAGGCGGCCGTGGCGGCGATGCGGCCGAGCAGCGGGCGCAGGTCGACCTCGCGCGAGAGCGCCGCGCTGACCTCGAGGAACTGAGACTCCTCGGACCGCGCGCGCCGGACCTCCTCGTGCAGCATCGCGTTGGCGAGCGCCGTGGCGGCGGGTGCCGCCAGCGCCTCCAGCAGCTTGACGTCCTCGTCGTCGAAGCCGCGCCGGCGCTTGTTCAGCACCTGCGCCACGCCGACCGTCTCGGCGTGGCCCGCGCGCACGTGCTTGAGCGGGACGCAGAGCAGGTCGCGGGTGCGGAAGCCGGTCTCCTCGTCGACCCGGGTGTTGAAGCGCGGGTCGGCGTAGGCGTCCGGGATCAGCAGCGGCTGGCCGCTCGCGAACACGGCGCCGGCGATGCCCTGGTTGGCGGGGAAGCGGATCTCCGCGTCGAGGCCCGAGGCGACCTTGGTGAACAGCTCGCCCGTGCGCTTGTCGTAGAGGAACACCGAGCAGCGCTCGGCCTCGAGGAAGTCGCAGATCAGCTCGACCAGCCGCGGCAGCAGCACGTCGACGAACAGCGAGTCGGAGAGCTGGCGCGAGATCAGCAGCAGCGCCGAGGTCTTGCGCAGCAGCGCCGACAGCCGGGACAGGAAGCCGTCGCGGTCCTGGCGGTCGAGCTTGCCGAGGATGCGGCGGACGTCCGCCTCCTCCAGGTTGCGCCGCACGAGCTCGGTGACCACGTCGATGTCGACGACGGTCTCGACGAGCGCCCGCTGGTAGTCGGCGGGCAGGTCGCGATGCGGCTCCTCGGGCAGGCCGAGGGGGGAGGGCTCGGTCATTCGGTTCCAGGCGGCTCCGAGGGTATCCAGCGGATCGTACACCGGGCTACCTGCGAGGCGAGGGCCGCGAGCCCGAGGAAGCCCCGTCTGCCAGATCGCGCGCCAGCCGCTGCGCCATCAGTGCCGCTCCGGCGGCGTTCCAGTGCACGTCGCCGGACCCGAACAGCGAGCGCGGGTCGGGGTGGGCGCGGAATTCGGGGAAGGCGTCCGTGAGGGGCAGGCCGAGCGATGCGGCCAGCTCCGCGAACGCCCGCTGCGCCCGCGACGGCGTGCGCGGGCTGTCGATCTGGGTGGGCCACGGGTAGATCGCGATCCGGAGCCGGATGCCACGGCCGGCGGCCAGGTCACGAAGGCGCCGGACACTGCGACGACAGCGCTCGACTCCGAGCCGCCCGAATCGCTCCCAGAGGGCGTCGTCTTCCGTCCAGCGGTCACGCACCGCGTAGTAGTCCACCTTCTCCTCATGGGAAGCGAACCGGGTCGTCTCCCAGAAGGCCTGTGGCCCTCGCGCCCAGTCGTCGAGCCGGCGGCGCCACAGGGGAGGGAACCGCCCCGTCTCGCCCAGGCGTTCGTAGTCGCCGACGGCTTCGTCCTGCACGTCGGAGACGTCGAGCAACAGCACCAGTTCGTCCGCCTCGTACCCGGCCTCCAGGAAGCGGCGAAGGACGCGCTCCGAGAGGAACGGCGAGTAGCTGGCGACCCCGCCGTTGAGCACCTCGACGTCTGCCGATCGCCTCCCGAGTTCGGCCTCCAACTCTCCGGCGAGAGACTCCTCGTACCCGAGCCCGAGGCCCTCGGTGAAAGAATCCCCCAGCAAGAGCAAGCGGCGGCCGGCCCGGGTGATCGGCGGGACTCGCCGCACCGCGCGGTCGCGAAAGCCGAGGTCGTTCACGAAGTAGGGGACGGCGGCCGCACCCCACGTCTCGGTTCCGCTGAAGCCGGGGCGCAGCCCGTGGTGCACGAACGTGTCGACGACGCGCAGGCGCCCGCGAGCAGCGAGCACGCCGCCGGCGATCCACGCGGCGGTCGCGCTCGCGATCCCCAGCGCCATGCCCAGCGCCAGCGACAGCGCGCGCAAGACCACGGCGCGCCGGGGCGAAGCCGCCGGCGGGATCGGCTGAGCGTATTCCAAGGGCCTCCCCGGCCGCTGTTGACCGCGCGAGCGGAACTAGTCTAGCGTGCGGCCTTCTTGCGCCCCGGTCGCCTCGTCACCCCGCTGCTGCGCCACAGCCTCTTGCTCGCCTGCCTGGTCCATGTCGTCGCGCTGGCGGTGGTCGTGGCCATGCGCCTGCCGTTCCCGTTCGAGCTGGAACAACTCGAGGGGAGCATCGTGGACCAGGTGCTCCGCGTGACGCGGGGGCAGCCGCTCTACGTGGAACCGGGCCTCGACCATGTGCCCTACCTGTACACGCCGCTGTACTTCCTCGCCAGCGCGGCGGCCTCCGCGATGCTTGGCGACGGCTTCCTCGCCCCGCGTCTCGTGTCGGTGCTCTCCACCCTGGGCTCGCTGGCGATCGCCGGCTGGCTGGCGCAGCGGGAGACCGGATCGCGCTTCGCCGCGCTGCTGGCGATCGGTTCCTGCGCCTCGACCTACGCGGCGACGGGGGCGTGGTTCGATCTCGCGCGGGTCGACATGCTGGCGTGCTTCCTGACCCTGCTCGGCGTGGCCGTCGCCCGCGTTGGCAGGAGCGTCACGCCGCAGGTCCTCGCGGGAGTCGTCCTGTTCCTGGCCTTCTTCACGAAGCAGACGTCGTTGTTCGTCGCGGTCGCGATCGGGGCGTGGGCCGCCTGGAGCCTCGCCGGCGCCGCCCGTGCGGCCCTGCTCGCCACGTTCGCGTCGCTGGTCTTCGCCACCTCGATCGGCCTCGATGCCGTGACCGGGGGCTGGTACGGCTTCTACGTCTTCGCCCTGGGGGCGTCGCACGCATGGCACTTCCCGACCCTGGTGCGATTCGTGACCCACGACCTGCTGTGGGCCATGGCCGTGCCGCTGGCGCTGGGCCTGGGCTTGCTGGCGCGCCGGTCGGCGCCCGTCGAGCGCGACCGGCTCGCGTTCTTCCTGTCGTGGCTGACGGGTGCGTTGTTCGCGAGCGGAGCCGGGCGCGGGCACGTCGGTGGATATCTGAACGCGCTGATCCCGGCCTACTTCGCGCTCGGCGTGGCGGCGGCCGTGGGGCTCGCGCAGTGGGGCGCGGGCGGGACCCGGCGCGCGAACGCCGCCGCGGCGCTGCTCCTCCTCCACCTGGCCGCGAACACTCACGACCTGCGCTCGGTCGTGCCCGGCCGATCCGACCTGGCTGCCGGCCACCGGCTGCTCGAGGTCGTGCGGTCCTTCCCCGGCGAGGTCTACGTCGCCGACCGCGGGTTCGTGCCGACTCTCGCCGGAAAGCGCAGCTATGCCCAGGGGTTGACCGTCTGGGACGTGCTGCGCTCGCGCGACTCTCCCTCCAGGTCGCTCCTGCTGGCCGAGCTGCAGGCAGCGTTCGCGGCCCGCCGCTTCGACGCCGTCGTGGTCAGCGACGAGGGCTGGCACCCCGAGGTCGGGCTCGAGCGTCACTACCGGCTCGCCGGCCGCGTGTTTTCCGCCGAAGCAGGCTATCCGCGGAGCGGGGCCCGCAAGCGACCCGACTACGTCTACGTGCCGCGTTGACCGACCCCGTCTCCGGCCTGTGGTGAGGTCGTGAAGCGGATCGCCGTCGCCGCGTGCCTTCGTTCGTCGCGACTCGCCGCTGGAGCGTCGCGCCGCGAACTCGACGACGCGTTGGCGCGGGCTTTCGAGGTCCTCACGTCCGGCGTCTCCGCTCAGCCGGGCAGGCCGAGGGAGGCGGAAGGCTCGCCCTGCGTCAGTCGCGCATGCGCAGCACGGCGGCGTAGGTGACGATGCCGTCGAACAGGTGGCCGAGGCGCAGGTTCTCGTTCTCCTCGTGCTGGTTGTTGTCGTAGTTGACGACCGGCACCAGCACGGCGGGGATCTTCAGCGCCTGGATGAAGGGCGCGATCGGCACGCTGCCGCCCATCGAGCGCATCTCGACGGGCGGCGCGCCCCACGCGCGCTCGACGGCGGCCGCCAGCCGCCGCGACTCGGGCGAGAGCATCGGCGTGCGGAACGCGTGCAGCGGCGAGTCGTCGACCTCGATCCGCGCGAGGCGCGGGTGGCGGGCGCGGGTCCCGTCGTCGGGCTCGGCGTCCACGAGGTGATAGCCCTGCGCCCGGACGTGCTCGACCACCCGCGCGACGAGGCGCTCGCCCGGGGTCTCGACCAGGGTGCGGATGTCCATCTCGGCGACCGCGCGGTCGGGGATGATCGTGCGGGCCTGGGCGCCCACGAACGCGCTCTGCATGCCGCGCACGTTGAGGGTGGGGCGCAGCAGCGCGCGCTGCAGCGTCAGCCCCGGCTGCTCCGGCTCCGCGATGCCGAAGGCCTTCAGCAGCCCCGCCTCGTCGCCGGGCACGGCGTCGATCAGCGCCAGTTCGTCCGCGGTCGGCGTCGGCACCTCGTCGAGAAAGCCCTTGACCCGCACGTTGCCCGCGTCGTCCTTCATCGAGGCCAGCAGGTGGGCGAGGCGCAGCGCGGGGTTCGGCACCCAGTTGCCGTAGTTGCCGCTGTGCACGCCCGACTTCGGCCCGTAGACGGTGATCCGGAACGGGTGGATGCCGCGGCAGCCGTAGACGAGCGTGGGCCGGCCGCTGACGTGGGCCGGCCCGTCGAACACCAGCATCTGGTCGGCGGCCAGCCTCTCGCGGTAGCGCTCGATGGCCGCGATCAGGCTCGGCGAACCGTTCTCCTCCTCGCCGTCCATCACGACGCGCACGTTGACGTTCGGCTCGAGCCCCCCGGCGCGCAGCGCGTCGAGGGCGGCTAGGAACGCCATGATCGGACCCTTGGCGTCGGAGGCCGAGCGGGCGTAGACGCGCCAGTCGCGCTCGAAGGAGGTGAGCTCGCGCGCGTTCTCGACGAAGCCGGGCTCCTCGCCGGGCAGCCACTTGCCGCGGCGCACGACCGGCCCGAACGGATCGCCCTGAGCCCAGCCCTTCGGCGACACCGGCTGCCCGTCGTACTGGAAGTAGATGAGCACCGTGCGGGACGCGCCCGCCGGCCGCAGCTCGCCCCAGACGATCGGGTTGCCGTCGGTGGGCAGCACCTCCGCGCGGAAGCCTCGCTTCTCGAGCGCCGCCTTCAGGAACGCGGCGTTGCGCTCGATGTTCGGCCGGTCGGCGGCCACGTTGGGGATCGCCAGCAGGTCGAGGAACTCACCGACGATCTCGCGCTGATGGCCGGCGACCCATTCCGCGATCGCCGGCGGGGGCGCCGCGGCGGCTGAACCGGCGAGCAGGGCGAGGGGAAGGGCGAGCAGCCGTTTCGTCATGGCGGCATCATAGGCGCGCGGACGCGTGGCCGATCGGGGCGTGCCCGCCCATGCGGGTCGGTCCGACGCTCGCGCGGCTGCGGCGATGATGGGCGTCTTGCCGCGCTGAGCCGGGCTCGTTCAGGCGCGCGAGATCAACTCGACGGCCCGCGCATGGCGCGGATCGGCCGCGAGCGCGCGGATGCCCGCGTCGAAGGTCGCGAGCTTGCCCTCGTGGCGCAGCGCCAGGCCCAGCAGGTAGGCGTCGGCCACCTGGCGGTGGCCCTGGAGAGCCCCGGTGAACGGCTCCAGCACGGCCGCGACGCCCCATCGATCGACAATCAGCACGTTCACGTCGAGCAGGATCGGCGTCACCGGAGCTCTTCGTCCAGCAGCCGCTCGATCGCCTCGGCGCGCACCAGCGCCGAGGCAGGGCCCGGGTCGAAGACGCGCAACCCGTTGACGTCGGCGGTCGGGCACTGGGCGCGCAGCGCGCGGCGCAGCAGCTCGGACGCAGCCTCGCCCAGCGACACCGAGCGCCCCGCCGCATGGCGCTTCACGGCTTCCAGGACGTCATCATCGATCGAAAGTGTACAGCGCGGCGAAGCCGTTGGCGAGGTCCGCCTCGAGGTCGGCGGCGTCTTCGCAGCCGACGCTGATCCGCACCAGGCCGTCGCCGATGCCGAGCGCGTCGCGCTCGGGCTGGGTGTAGCCCGCGTGGGTCATCGTGGCCGGGTGCGAGATCAGGGTCTCGATGCCGCCCAGGCTCTCGCCGAGCGAGCACAGCTTCAGCTTGCGCAGGAAGCGGTCGGCCGCCTCGCGCGAGCCGAGGTCGAACGAGATCATCGAGCCGAAGCCCTTCGCCTGGCGCTTCTGGACCTGGTGCCCCGGGTGGTCCTCGAAGCCGGGCCAGAACACCTTCTTCACCTCGCGCCGGCCGCGCAGGAACTCCGCGATGCGGCGGCCGTTCTGCTCGTGGCGCTCCATCCGCAGGGCGAGGGTCTTGGTGCCGCGCAGCACCAGCCACGAGTCCATCGGCGACAGGATCGCGCCGGCCGCGTTCTGCACGAACTGCAGCCATTTCGCGTGCGCCTCGTGCTTCGTCACCGCGACGCCGCCGACCGAGTCGGAGTGGCCGTTCAGGAACTTGGTCGTCGAGTGCACGACGACGTCGGCGCCGAGCGAGAGCGGCTGCTGCAGCGCCGGGCTCATGAACGTGTTGTCGACGACGAAGATCGCGTTGCGCTTCTTCGCGACCGCCGCCAGCGCCGCGATGTCGCACACCTTCATCAGCGGGTTGGTGGGCGTCTCGATCCACAGGAGCTGGAAGTCGCCGGCCGCCGCGTCGAAGGCCGCCGCGTCGCTCGCGTCGATGAAGGCGAAGTCGATGCCGTACTGGGCCAGCACCTTGGTGAACAGCCGGTGGGTGCCGCCGTAGACGTTGTCGGAGACGACCACGCGCTGGCCCTGCTTGACGAGCGTCAGCACCGCGTTGGTGGCGGCCATGCCGGAGGCGTAGCAGTACGCGTCGGCGCCGCCCTCGAGCGCCGCCAGGTTCAGCTCCAGCGCGCGGCGCGTGGGGTTCTGGGTGCGCGCGTACTCGTAACCCTTGTGCTCGCCGATGCCCTGCTGCACGTAGGTCGAGGTCTGGAAGATCGGCGTGATGATCGCGCCCGTCGAGGGGTCCGGCTCCTGGCCGGCGTGGATGCAGTCGGTGGCGAAACCCAAAGCGGACTCTCCTAGAGGTTCTCGAACACGCCCTTGCCGAGATAGCGCTCGAAGCCGTCGGCGAACAGCGTGACCACGGTCCTGCCCGGCCCCAGCTCGCGGGCGACCTCGCGCGCGGCGTGGGCCGCGGCCCCGGCCGAGCCGCCGATCAGCAGCCCCTCGCGGCGGGCCAGCTCGCGCACCGCGACGAACGAGGCCTCGTCGGAAACGGTGCGGATCTCGTCGATCACGGAGCGGTCCAGCGTCGACGGCCAGAACGAGTTGCCGATGCCCTCGACCTTGTGCGGACCGGCCGGGCCGCCGCCCCAGATCGAGCCCTGCGGCTCGACCAGGACGCAACGCACCTTCGGGTCGCGCTTCTTGAAGTAGCGGGCGACGCCCGTGAAGGTGCCGCCGGTGCCGCCGCCCATCACCACCGCGTCGGGGATCGCGCCACCGAGCTGCTCGTGCAGCTCCGCCGCCGTCGTCTCCTCGTGGTACTCGGGGTTGGCGGCGTTGTCGAACTGCTGCGGCACGTAGGCGCCGGGGATCGTGGCGGCCAGCTCCTTCGCCTTCTCGATCGCGAACGGCATCCCCTTCTCGGTCGGCGTCAGCACCACCTCGGCACCCAGCACCTTCATCACGGCCGTCTTCGGCCCGACGAACTTCTCGGGCACCACGACGATCACCCGGTAGCCGCGCAGGTTGCCGATCAGCGCCAGGCCGACTCCGGTGTTGCCGGCCGTCGGCTCGATCAGCGTCGCCCCCGGCGCGATGCGCCCGGCGCGCTCGGCAGCCAGGATCATGCCGATCGCGGCGCGGTCCTTGACGCTGCCGCCCGGGCTCAGGAACTCGAGCTTGGCCTGGATGTGGGCGGCCCCTTCCCCCGCGTAGCGGTCGAGGCGCAGCAGCGGCGTGCCGCCGACGAGATCGAGCAGGCTGTTCGCGGTGCGCAGGCGGGGGACGGCAAGAGTCGACTGTTCCATCGGGATCCTGAGAATGTAGTGGCCAGGCGCGGAGGCGGGATCCTATCACGCAGGAAAGGCGCGGGCCGCCCGCGTCAGCCGCGGGTCCGGTTGCCGAACAGCAGCGCGGCGGTGGCGTCGGCCGGCGCCGGCGCGCCGAACAGCCGGCCCTGCAGCCGGTCGGCGCCGCAGGAGTCGAAGAACTCCCGCTGCACCTCGGTCTCCACGCCGTGGGCGACGACCGCGAGGCCGAGGGTGCGCACCAGCGTCACCAGCGCGCGGGCGATCGCCTCGCTGGCGGCGTCGTCGCCGAGCAGCGCGGCGTTGAGCTTGACCGCGTCGACCGGCAGCCGCCGCAGCTCGGTCAGCGAAGCGCCGCCGCCGAAGTCGTCGAGGGCGATGGTCACGCCCGCGGCCCGCAGCGCGCCGAGCGACGCGCGGGCGGCGGCGCGGTCCAGGGTCTCGGTGCGCGACACCTCGACGCCGAGCGAGCGCGGCGGCAGGCCGCACTCGCGCACGGTGTCGAGGAAGCGGGCCGCGCAGTCCGGAGCCATCAGCTCGCGGTGCGAGAGGTTCACGGTCAGGCTCAGCTCGGCGAGCCCGGCCGAGCGCCAGCGCGCGACGTCGAGGCAGGCGCTGCGAAGCACGAAGGAGCCGATCGCCGGCATCAGGCCCGTCTGCTCTGCGAGCGGCACGAACGCTTCGGCCGCCAGCAGGCCGCGGGTGGCGTGGCGCCAGCGCAGCAGCGCCTCCAGGGTCGCGACGCGGCCCGCACGCGGGTCCCACACCGGCTGGTAGTGGACCTCGAGCTGGCCGCGGCCGAGCGCCAGCCGCAGGTCGTGCTCGAGCGCCAGGCTGTCGAGCGCGCTGGCGTTCATCTCCGGGGTGTACAGCTCGTAGCCGTCGCGACCGCGCTCCTTGGCCCGGTACATCGCGGCGTCCGCGTTGCGCAGCAGCGACTCGGGGTCGTTGCCGTCCTCGGGCGAGAGCGCGACGCCGACGCTGCCGCTGACGTAGAGCTCGTGGTCGCCGACCCGGAACGGGCGCCGCATCGCGGCCAGCAGCTTCTCCGCGACGCGCGCGGCATCGACCGCGTCGGTCAGCGCCGGCAGCAGCAGCGTGAACTCGTCGCCGCCGAGGCGGGCGACCGTGTCGCCCTCGCGCAGCACCAGCGTCAACCGGTCGGCGACGGCGCGAAGCAGGCGGTCGCCCACCTCGTGGCCGAGCGAGTCGTTGACCGGCTTGAAGCGGTCGACGTCGAGGAACAGCACGCCGGCCTTCTGGCGGTTGCGCTGGGCCTGCGACAGCGCCACCTTGAGCCGGTCCTCGAACAGCCGGCGGTTGGGCAGCCCGGTCAGCGGGTCGTGGTAGGCGAGCTCGCGGACCCGGTCCTCCGCCCGCTTGCGCTCGGTGATGTCGAAGGCGGTGCCCATCGAGGCGATCTGGCCCTGGTACGTCAGGTTGGCCGCCGAGAAGTCGATCCAGGCCACGCGGCCGTCCTTGCGCACGATCGAGAACTCGTAGCGCGGCGGCAGCTCGCGGCCCGACTGGCGGGCCAGGCCCAGCTCCTTGACGATGTCGCGGAAGTCCGGGTGCACGAACTCCCAGAACTTCATCGCCATCAGCTCGTCCCGCGAGAAGCCGGTGATCTCGCTGGTGGCCGGGTTCACGTAGCGGAAGTCGGGGCCCTGGTAGATGAAGATCGCGCAGGGCGCCGTCTCGGCCACGACCCGGAACCGGGCCTCGCTCTCGACCAACGCTTCCGCGGCACGCTTGCGCTCGATCGCCGCCGAGACGTGGCGCGACACGAAGGTGAGCAGCTCGCGGTCGGCGTCGGTGTAACGCTGCTCCGGGTCGTAGGTCTGCACGGCCAGCACGCCGAACGGGGCGCCGGGATCTCCGAGCGGCACGCCGAGCCAGTCGACCGAGGCGGCCCCGACGGTCTCGAGCTCGCCCGCCGCCTCCAGCTCGGCGAAGACCTCGGGGGTGGCCAGCAGCGGCTTGCCCGTGCGCAGCACGTAAGCCGTGATGCCGCGGCCGTACGGGCCCTCCGGGGGACGGTCGTCGTGTTCGTCGGAGAAGTAGGCGAAGCGCAGTCCCTCGGGGCCGGACTCGGAGAGCGCGATGTAGAAGTTGCGGGCGTAGGTCAGCTCGCCCACGATGCCCTGCAGCGCGGCGCACAGTTCCTCGACGTTGCGCACCGTCGTGGCGGTCTCGGAGATGCGGAACAGCGCCTCCTGCACGCGCTCGGCCTGGCGCGCGGCGCTGACGTCCTGGGCCGTCACCAGCGCCGCCTCGCGCCCCGCCCAGGTCACGTTGTGGGCGTCGACGTCCACGTCGACCAGCCGGCCCGAGGCCAGCCGGTGGCGCCACACGCCGCAGCGCCGCAGCGGCTCGCCGCGGCGGCGGGCGACGTGGCCGGCGAAGCGTTCGCGCTCGGAGTCGGCCAGCAGGTCGGGCACCCGCAGCGCCAGGAACTGCTCGCGCGTGTATCCGTACGAGGAGAGCGCGGCCTCGTTGACGTCGAGGAAGGCGAAGCTCTCGAGGTCGTAGACCCACATCGGGTGCGGGTTGTGATCGAACAGCAGCCGGAAGTCAGCGTTCAACCGGGACCTCGCCTCGTGGAGAGCGCGACGGGAGTGTACCGCGGCGTCGCCCCGCCGCGCGGGGCGACGCGCCTTCTCACTGGTCGGCGAGCAGCGCCTCGAGGTACCGGGACCGGAACTGGCGGCTGGCCAGCGCCCGCTGCACCGGCGGTAGCTTCAGGATCACGCCGAGGATCGCCGCCATCACCCGGTGGCTGAGGAACGCCTGGTTGTCGAACACCAGTTCCTGCAGCTTGCCGCGCTCGATCGCCATCAGCACCGCGCGGTGCGCCGAGTTGAGCGGCGTGATCACGCGCGCGGGGCGTGGCGCCAGCCGCAGCGCGCCGCGGGCGCACGAGCGCACGCAGACGCCGCAGCCGAGGCAGGCGTCGGCGTCGAGCATCCCGCGCTTTCGCTCGCGCCCGTCCGGCGCCGCCGCGGCCACCGGTTCCACCCGCAGCGCCGCGACGGGGCAGGCGTCGACGCAGCGGCCGCAGCCGTTGCATCTCTCCGCGTCGATCTCCACCACGAAGTTCGTCGTGTGCACGGGGTGGAGGAAGCCGAAGCGCTTCGCCGCCAGCATCGCCTCGCAGCAGCAGCCGCAGCAGTTGCAGACGAAGGCCACGTTCTTCCGCACGTTGTCGCCGAACTGGGCGAGCCCGTGGTCCTGCGCCTGCTGCACGACGTCCTTCGCCTCCGCGGCGTCGATGCGGCGGGCGAAGCCGTGGCGGGTCAGCGAGGCGGCGGCGTTGTTGAAGGTCAGGCAGTTGCGAAGCGGCGCGTCGCAGGCGCGGCCGACGTGCGTCATCTTGTGGCGGCAGTAGCAGACGCCGACGCCGATCGCCGTCGCGGTGTTCACGACCTCGCTGACCCGCTCGTGGTCCATCACCGTCGTCGACAGCTCGGGCGGCACCGCGGACTCGCGCACGAACATCCGCCCCAGCCGCGTCTCGCCGGTCGCGAACAGCGCGGTGATGAACTCGTCCTCGACGTTCATGTACTGGAAGAACAGCTCGGCCAGCAGCTTCTGGTCGACGTCGCCGCGCAGCCGCATCATCGAGAACTCGAAGAAGCCGGCCATCGGCGGCGGCAGGCAGTAGATCGTGCCGCCCGCGGTCTCCATGTCGAGCAGCAGCGCCTTGTCGCACAAGGCGTCGAGTTCGTGCTGCGCCTCGGCTTCCTTCATCCGCCACGCGGCGGCGGCGGTCGCCAGCCGGAATGGCTTGATCGGCAGCGCGGACACCAGCACGGCCTGCCGCGGAGTGAAGAGGAGCGACAGGATGCGGTACAGGACCTCCGAGGGCGGGGCGCCCTGGGGGTAGCGGTTCAGGCGATCGACCAGGTGGCGATACGCCTCGCGAGAGGCCAGGTGGGTCATGGCCCCCTCCGATCTCCGGCGCGCGGAATCTGCGCATGCGCCGGCTCTCTCTTCGACTGTAACGCAAGAGCCGGGCCAGGGGGATATGCTCGGCGGCCGTGGCGGGTCCGACACTCGTGGTGATGGCGGCCGGCATCGGCTCGCGCTATCGCGGCGCGAAACAGGTGGAGGGCGTCGGCCCTGGCGGCGAGACGCTGCTCGACTACGCCGTCGCCGACGCCGCGCGCGCGGGTTTCTCGCGCGTCGTGCTGGTGACGCGGCGCGACCTCGAGGCCCCGTTGAGCGAGCGGGCGGTGCCGTGGCAGCGCGCGGGGCTCCGCGTCGACCTCGCCTTCCAGGACCTGGGCGACGTGCCGGCCGGCGCCGCGCCGCCGCCGGGCCGGACCCGGCCCTGGGGCACGGGCCACGCGGTGCTGGCAGCACGGGGCGCCGTCGACGGTCCGTTCGCGGTGATCAACGCCGACGACTTCTACGGGCGCTCCGCCTACGCCGCGCTCGCGGCCCACCTCGCGAGGCCGCCCGCCGACGGGGCGTGGGCACTCGCCGCCTTCCCGCTGGCGCAGACGCTCTCGCCGGAGGGGCCGGTCGCGCGCGGCCTGTGCGAGGAGCGGGACGGGCGGCTCGCGCGGATCGAGGAGGTGCTCGGGCTCGTCGCGGACGACCGCGGCGGGGCGACGGCGTCGGACGGCCGCCGGTTCCCGGGTGACGCGCCGACCTCGATGAACGCGTGGGGCTTCACGCCCGGCCTGTTCCGCCTGCTGGCCGGGCGCTTTGCCGCCTTCCTCGCGGGCCCCGCGGGGCGCGACGCCGCGGCCGAGTTCCAGCTCTCGACCGAAGTCGGCGCTCTCCTCGCGCAAGGGCGGGCGAGCGTCGAGGTGCTGCGGGCCGGCGGCGCCTGGTTCGGCCTCACCCACCCCGGCGACCGCGAGCGGGCGCGCCAGCGCCTGCGCGAACTGCACGCGGCGGGCGAGTACCCTGCGCCGCTGTTCGCATGAAGGAGCCCGCCTTCGCCGCCACCGCCGCCCGCCTGTTCGGGCTGGAGGCCGCGGAGATCGGGACGCTGGGCGCCGGCCACATCAACGACACGTTCCTGGTCGCCGCGGGCGACGGCAGGCGCTTCGTGCTCCAGCGCCTCAACCCGCGGGTGTTCCCCGACCCGCACGCGGTGCTGGCGAACTCCGCCGCGGTGAGCGCCCACCTGCGCGCGCGGCTCGCCGCCGCCGGAGTGCCCGACCTCGACCGCCGCGCGCCGGCGCCGGTCGCCGGCAGCGACGGACGGCCGTGGGCCGTGGACGCGGAAGGCGACTGCTGGCGCGCGTACCGCTACGTCGAGGGCGCGCGACCGGCCAGCGCAGGGGGCAGCCTCGCCGAGGCGTACGCCGCGGCCCGCGCGCTCGGCACCTTCGTCGCCCTGCTCGCCGACGACGCGGCGCCGGGCCTGCGCGAGACGCTGCCCGGCTTTCACGACACCGCGGCCCGCTTCCGCCAGCTCGAGAGCGTCGTCGCGACGGACCCGGCGGGCCGCGCCGGGGAGGCCTCGCGCGAGCTCGACGCGCTGCGCGCGCGCCGCGGGTACGCGACCTTGCTTGCCGGCGGGCTACCGGCGCGCATCGTCCACAACGACGCCAAGCTCGACAACGTGCTGCTCGACGCCGTGAGCGGCGAGGCGCTGGCCGTGATCGACCTCGACACGGTGATGCCCGGCCTCGCGGCCTGGGACTTCGGCGACCTCGTGCGCTCGGGCGCGGCGGTGGCGGCCGAGGACGACCCCGACCCGTCGCACGTCGGCCTCGACCTCGGGCGCTTCGACGCGCTCGCCGGCGGCTGGATCGCCGGCGCGGGCCCCGTGCTGACCGCGGACGAGGCCGCGTCGCTGGTGACCGGCGCGCTCGTCATCACCTGCGAGCAGGCGGTGCGCTTCGCGACCGACTTCGTGGCCGGCGACGTGTACTACAAGGTGGCGAGGCCGAATCACAATCTCGACCGCGCCCGCACCCAGCTCGCGCTGCTCGCGGCTCTCGAGCGCGTTCAGGACGAGCTGCGCCGGCGCTGCACCGCCTGCTTCCCGGAGACCCGCTCCTGATGCGCCTCTCGCTCGTCGACGGCTCGATCGTCGCCCTCTACCTGCTCGCCACGCTGGCCGCCGGCCTGCTGGTCCGGCGCTACGTGTCGAAGGTCGAGGACTTCCTGGTCGCCGGCCGCCAGATGGACGTGCACCTCGGGATCGCCTCGCTGGCCGCGACCGAGTTCGGCATCGTCACCTGCGTCTACGCCGCCCAGAACGGCTTCCGCTACGGCTTCGCCGGCGCCACCCCCGGCATCCTGATGGCGCTCGCGATGCTGGTCGTCGGCTACACCGGCTTCGGCATCCGGCCGCTGCGCGAGGCCGGCGTGATGACGCTGCCCGAGCTGTTCGAGCACCGCTTCGGGCCGCGGGTGCGCTGGGCGTCGGGCGTCGTGATCGTGCTGGGCGGCCTGCTCAACATGGGCGTGTTCCTGCGCACCGGGGGCGAGTTCCTGGTCGAAGTCGCGGGCCTCGGCGCCGCCGACCCGGGCTCCTTCTTCTCGACCCACCGGCTCGAGATCGTGATGACCGTGCTGCTCGCGATCGTCGTGCTCTACACCGCGCTGGGCGGCATGCTCTCGGTGCTGGTCACCGACTTCGTGCAGTTCGTCGTGATGAGCGGGGGACTGCTGGCGGTCAGCCTCCTCCTGCTCGCCCAGGTCGGCTGGGGCGCGCTGGTCGACGCCGTCGAGGTCCATCGCGGCGCCGCCGGCTTCGACCCGCTGGCCCACCCGGAGATGGGCTGGCCCTACGTGCTGTTCAACGCCTGCCTCAACCTGGCGACCGTGCTCACCTGGCAGACCGCGATCCAGCGCGTGATGTCGGCCCGCGACGCGCGCACGGGCCAGCAGGTGTACGTGCGCAGCGCGTTCTTCTTCGTCGCCCGCTTCCTGGTGCCGGGCCTGTGGGGGATCGCCGCGCTGGCGGCGCTCGGACCCGAGGCCGACTCGCTGCGGGCGATGCCGCAGTGGCTCGGCGCCTTCCTGCCCGTGGGCCTGCTCGGGCTGCTGCTGGCGGCGATGCTGGCCGCCGACATGTCGACCGACTCGAGCTACATGCTGAGCTGGGCCAGCGTCATCTACAACGACCTGCTCGGCCCCTGGCGCCGCGGCTGGAGCGAGCGCAAGGGCCTGCTGTGGAACCGCGCGCTGGTGGCGGCGATCGGCGCCTTCCTGCTCTTCTACGGGCTGTGGTACCCGCTGAAGGGCGACCTCTGGACCTACCTCGGCGTGACCGGCACCATCTACCTCGCCAGCATGTCCACGCTGCTGCTCGCCTGCTGCTACTGGCCGCGCGCCAACGACTGGGGCGCGGCCGCGGCCATCGTGCTGGGCGCCGCGATCCCCGTCGCGTGGCTGGTGGTCGAGCAGTTGCCCGCGACGGGGGAGTGGGCACGGGCCCACGTCGGACCCTACTGGTCGGGGCTCGCGGCCTACGCGGGCAGCGCGCTCGGCATGGTCTTCGGCTCGCTGGTCAAGCCGGCCCCGGGGAGCGTGCGATGAGCGAGCTCTTCGCCGGCCACCCGTTCTGGGCGCTGCTCGTCGCGGCCTGCCTGCTCTGGTACTCGACCATCACCCTCGCCGTCGCCTGGCGCGGCATCGCCGACATCCGCCGCATGCTCCGCGATCTGCGTCCGCCCGCCCACGAACCTTCGTCGAAGGAGCCTCGTCCATGAGTGACCACACGAAGCCCGTCTCCCGGCGCGACCTGCTCGTCGCGGCCGGCAGCGCCACCGCCGGCCTGGCTCTCGCCGGCGCGTCTTCCGGCCAGCAGGCGGCCGCGGCGCCGGTCGAGCGCCCGGCGACCGGCCACGCCACCATGATCGGCGTGCCCTTCGAGAGAAGGGACGTCGTGCGCGTCGGCCTGATCGGCTGCGGCGGGCGCGGGATGAGCCTGCTCGACGACCTGCTGGGCATTCCCGGCGTCGAGGTGAACGCGGTGTGCGACGTGGTCGCGTCGAAGGTGACCGCCGCCCAGGCCCGGGTCACGCGCAAGGGGAGGCCACGCCCCGTGGGCTTCACGAACGGCGAGCGCGACTTCGAGAGCCTGTGCCGGCGCGACGACCTCGACCTCGTCTACGTCGCGACGCCCTGGAACTGGCACGTCCCGATGTCCGTGGCGGCGATGGAGAACGGCAAGCACGTCGGCGTCGAGGTGCCTGCGGCGAACACGCTCGAGGAGTGCTGGACGCTGGTCGAGACCTCCGAGCGCACCCGCCGCCACTGCGTGATCCTGGAGAACTGCTGCTACGGCTACGCCGAGCTGGCCGTGCTGCGCATGGTGCGCGAGGGCCTGCTCGGCGAGGTGCTGCACGCGGAGGCCGCCTACAACCACGACCTGCGCGAGATCCTGTTCTCGAACGAGGGCGAGGGCCTGTGGCGGCGCTTCGAGCACCTGGGCCGCGACGGCAACCTGTACCCGACCCACGGCCTCGGGCCCGTCGCCCGCTGCATGGACGTCAACCGCGGCGACCGCTTCGCGCGGCTCGTCTCGATGAGCTCGCCCGAGCGCGGCCTCAGCGAGTGGCGCAGGCGGCACGTGCCGAAGGGCGACCCGAAGTGGAACGAGAGCTACCGCTGCGGCGACGTCAACACCAGCCTGATCCGCACCGCGCGCGGGAAGACGATCGTGCTGCAGCACACCGTGGCCACGCCGCACCCCTACGACCGCATCAACCTGGTCTCGGGCACGAAGGGCATCTTCCGCGGCTACCCCGACCGGCTCTACGTCGACGGCCAGCCGGGCGGCGAGCGCTGGGCGAAGTTCGAGAAGAAGCTGCGCAAGCGCTGGGAACACCCGCTGTGGACGCAACTCGGCAAGCTGGCCCGCAAGAGCGGCCACGGCGGCATGGACTACGTGATGGCCTGGCGGCTGGTGCAGACGATGCGCGAAGGGCTGGTGCCCGACATGGACGTCTACGACGCGGCGGCCTGGAGCGCGCCCGCTCCGCTGTCGGAAGCGTCGGTCGCGCAGGGCGGCATGCCGGTCGAGTTCCCGGACTTCACCCGGGGTCGCTGGGAACAGCCGCGCGCCTGACCCGCGCGGAGTCTCCCGACAGTCGGAGAGGGCGCCTCCGGACATTGGGCCGTGCTATCGTCTCGATCGCTCCAGTCAATCAGTGTGCCGTTTCGCAGGAGGAGAGAGGCGCTCATGCTCCATCGAGTGGTTCGGTTCGTCGTGCTCGCGATGGCGGTCGCGAGCGCGTTCCCGGTCTCGGCCCAGGAGGCGGACCGCATCGCCTGGAAGTTCGGCCCCACGACTGTGGACCTCGGCCGCGACACGGCACAGGTGGCACTGCCCGAGGGCTACCGCTTCGCCAACGCCGAAGACACGCGCCGGCTGATGAAGGCGCTGGGCAACACCGTCGACGACAGCGAAGTCGGCATGATCACGCCGCTCGCCGAAGACCAGGACTGGATCCTCGTGTTCGAGTACCACCCCGACGGCTACGTCAAGGACGACGACCGGAACGAGATCGACAAGGACGCGATCCTCGAGAGCTACAAGGAAGGCACCGAGGCCGCCAACGAGCAGCGCAAGAAGGCGGGCGTGCCCGGCCTCCACGTCACGGGCTGGTTCGAGGAGCCGCGCTACGACGCGCGGACCCACAACCTCGTGTGGGCGATGAAGGCGCGGAGCGACGACGGCAGCGAGGTCGTCAACTACAACGTGCGGCTGCTCGGGCGTGAGGGCTTCATGTCGGTGACGCTGGTCGACGAGCCCGGCCGGCTGGCCCAGTCGAAGCCCGAGGTGGAGAAGCTGCTGGCCGACTTCAGCTACAAGACCGGCAAGTCGTACGCCGAGTTCGTGCCGGGTGACAAGGTCGCGAAGTACGGGCTGGTCGCCCTCGTGGCGGGCGGCGCGGGCGCGGCCGCGTCGAAGCTCGGCCTGTTCGCCGTGATCGCCAAGTTCTTCGGCAAGCTGGGCAAGGCGGCCGTGCTGCTGGTCGTCGGCGCGATCGCCGGGATCCGGCGCCTGTTCCAGGCGATGACGGGCAGCCAGCGCAGCGCCTGACCTCCGCGCTTGGTCGCGCTGCTCCACGAGCTGTTCCCCTGGGCGCTCGCCTTCTTCGTCCTCAACTCGTTCGCGCTGGTCGGGGCGAGGCGGCGCCTGCTCGTGTCCTGGAACGGCGAGCCGCACCGGCTCGAACGGCGCAGCCTCGCCGCGCCGGGCCTGTGGCCCGCCTGCGAGGCGATCGCGCCGTTCGAGCCGCGGCTGTGGCTGACCGCGACGGGGCTGATCGTTCCCCGCGGCGGCGGCCTCGCGCCGCCCGACGCGGACGAGCTCGTCGAGATCCCCTGGGCGCGGCTCGCCGACGCCCGGGCCGAGGGCTCGCGCGTGAAGTCCGACGCCGGGGAAGTGCTGCGCGCCCCGACGCCGGAGGCCGCCGCGGCGCTCGCGGCCCGGGTGCGCGGGTGGGCTCGCGCCGCGAGCGGGGCCGAGCGGATGGCGGATCTCGAGGCGTGGCTGCGGGACCGGCTGCGCGTGGACCTCGTGCGCGAGCGGCGCCGCCGCCAGCGGGAGCGGCTCGGCCCGCTGCGGCTTTCGTCCACGATCGCCTTCGCTTCCGGGTTCGTGGCGCTGCCCGCGTCGCTCTACCTGCCGGAGCAGCCCGGGGCCCTGGCGCTCGGGGCGTTTGCCGTCGCGCTCCTCGCGGCGCTCGCGGCAGCGGTCCTCGCCGCGCGGATGCTCGCCGCCGTGGGTCTCGAGCGGGCGTCGATCCGGCGCGCGCTCGAGCCGCTCCTCTTCTACCCGCCGCTCGCCGCCCACGCGCCGAGCTTCGCCGCCCGCCACCTGTACGCCGACTTCGCTCCGCTCGCGGTGGTCGCCGCCCTCGCTGGCCCCGATGACGTGCGCCGCGTCGCGGCCGAGGAGTGGCTGGAGATCGAGGAGGGCCTCGCCGGCACGGACCCCGCACGGCTCGGCGACTACTGGCGCGTGCGGCGCGAAGCGCTGACTGCATGGCTGCGCTCGGTCGGGCTCGGCGAGGGCGACGCCCTGCTGACTCGCGAGCGCCAGGACCCGCTCGCGGTCGTCTACTGCCCGGCCTGCGGCGCCGAGTATCGGCGCGCCCTGGGTCGCTGCGGCGACTGCGACGTGGCCCTGCGCGGCTGGGGGCCGGCGACCGAGTCCGCCCCGGTGCGCTGAGGACCGCGGTCGCCCTCCCGGGCCGCGTCCTTCAACCTTCCGCCCGGTCACCCGGTCCAAGAGACCGGAACCTGGAGCGCGAGATGACCCGGCTGGGCGAGGGCGACACCGAGATCGGCGAGATGGCCTCACCCCACAGCGGGTGCCTGGCCGTGCTGGTGCTGGCGGCGGCCCTGGTGACGGAGATCGCCCTCGTGACCGGGCCGTTCCTGTTCGGACCGAAGGCGTCCGCGCCGGCCCTCAGCTCCAGCGCCGGAAGAACAGCGCCTGCGGGTGGATCGCCGCCGTGCGCTGTTCCAGCTCCGCCATCTGCGCCGGGCTCAGCGGGTTGAAGGCGCGGGCCAGCGCCACGTTCTCCTCGAGCTGGGCGATCGTGTCGCAGCCGACGATGACGGTGCTGACCGGCAGCGAGAGCACGTAGCGCAGCGCCTCCGACATCACGATCGTGCCCGGCGCGGTGCCGGCCTGCGGCGGGCCGCCCGGCGCAGGCGGCGCGAAGGACTTCAGGATCCGGCCGCGGGCGGGGATCTTCATGCCGATGATCGCCATCTCGCGCTCGACCGCCAGCGGCAGCAGCTTCTGACGGAAGCTCAGGTGGTGGACGTCCGCCGCCTTTCGCGAAGATCTGGTCGACCTGCTCCGGCACCGAGAGGTTGTGGACCTGCCACAGGTCGAGGTGATCCGTGTCGAGCAGCTTCAGCGACTCCTCGAGCAGCTTCAGCGAGCCGTCGCGGGTGCGGTCGTGGGTCTTGGAGGCGAGGAACGCCTCGCCGCGCCGGCGCTTCATGACCTCGCCGATGTAGCGCTGGCTCCAGCGCGCGTCGCCGCCGTAGCGGGCGGCGGTGTCGATGTAGTTGACCCCGAGGTCCAGCGCGCGCTCGACGAGCGGCACCGCGACGTGGGCGTTGTCGGGCTGTTCGATCGCGGCCTGGCCGCCGAGCGAGAACAGGCCCACCTGGAACCCGGTGCGGCCCAGGTTGCGCATCGGCATCGCCGCCGCCGTGCGCGCGTTGGAGGGCAGCGGCGGCAGGCCCGCCGCCAGGCTGACCGTGGCCCCGCCGACTCCGGCGGCGGCGCCGAGCTTGAGGAACTCGCGACGGTCGTTGCGCTGGCTCATGGTGGCCTCCCGCTCGCGGATCCTACGCCTGTGCGGTCAGGGCCGCGAGCCGCCCCCGGACCCTGCGAACAGTTCGGCCAGCGCGTCGGTGAAGGGGGCGATGCCCCGCGCGTACGTCACGTTGGTGGCGACCGCCACGGCCACGCGGGTGCCGGGAACGAGTCGCAGCGAGGCCGTGCCGCCGACCGGAGAGCTGTCGCGCCCGACCGCGGCCGCGCCGCCGATCGTGTAGGCCTTCCAGCCGAGGCCGTACTCGTGGCGCGGGTTCTCGGCGCGGGCGATGCGCTCGTGAAGCCGGGCGATCGTCTCGGGGCGCGCCGCCCGGCCCGACAGCACCGCGGCACCGAAGCGGGCGAGGTCGCCCGGCGTGGAGACGAGGCCGGCGGCTCCGGCGAAACACGCGTACTCCACCTCCTGCGCGTCTTCGACCCCGAGCGTCGTGTCCCCGCTCATCCGCGGCCAGTAGAAGGCGGTCCGGTTCGGGACGTTCGCGCCGTCCAGTTCCGTCTCGCGCAGGTCGAGTGGAGCCAGCAACTCGTCGCGCAGCAACTCGGCGAACGGGCGGCCCGCGGCCGCTTCGGCGACCGCGCCCGCCAGCACGTAGTTCCACGCCGACCAGTCGAAGCCGGCGCCGGGCGGGTGCTTCAGCGGGTCGGTCGCGATCGCGGAGAGGCCCTCCGCGAGGTCCCGGCAGTTCCAGAGGCGGATGCCCTCGCCCTCGCCGCGGTGACGGCGCACGCCGGAGACGTGGCCGAGGAGCTGGCGCGTCGAGACCGCGGCCAGCGGGCCGGAGGCGAGGGCCGGGACCACGGGGCCGATCGGCGCGTCGAGGTCGAGCGCGCCGCGCTCCGCGAGCCGGCCCAGCAGCACCGAGGTCAGCGTCTCGCTCACGGCGCCGATCCGCAGCCGCGTCTCGGGCGTCATCGGCAGGCGCCGCTCGAGGTTGGCCCAGCCCACGGCCTCGCGCCAGACGAGGCGGCCGTCGACGGCCACGGCCGCGGAGGCGCCCGGCAGGTTGTCCCCCGTGACGAGCCCCCGCAGGCGCCTGCCGGCCTCGGCGACGCGGTCCGCCGGGGCCCCGGGCTCGGGGACGCTGGCGGCGGGCGGGGGAGTCGTGTGGACCGGCGCCGTCCGCATCACCCAGCCGGCGACGTGCAGCGCCGCCGCCACCCCGAGCCCGATCAGGCCCAGGACCAGCAGGATCTTGTTCCTCAAGTTCATCCCCTCCCCTCCATTGTCGACCGCGCCCCACGATGGGCGCGAGCGGCGGCGCAGACCTGACGGCGCCCTGAGGAGCGGTGCCCGTGACGGCCCTCTCACAATCCGCTCAGATGCCGGCCGCGGCCGAAAAGCCTTGCAACCGCGCCCGCGCCGGCGCGAGACTCTCCCGAGAGTCCAACGGCCTGGAGGTCCGAAGCGGCCGTGAGAGTCGAGTTCGGCGGCTTCGTGCTCGACACCGGGACGCGCCAGCTCCTCGAGGGGCGCGAACCGCTCCGTCTCACGCCCAAGGCGTTCGACGTGCTGGTCTGCCTCGTCGAGCAGCGCCCGCGGGCGGTGTCCCGCTCCGAGCTGCTCGAGCGCGTGTGGCCCGCGACGTTCGTCACCGAGTCGAACCTCGCCTCGCTGGTCAAGGAGCTGCGTCGGGCCCTCGGCGACGACGCGTCGGCCCCCCGCTTCCTGCGCACGGTGCGGGGCTTCGGCTACGCCTTCGCGGCCGAGGCCCGCGAGGACGCCGGCCTCGCGACCGACAGCGGGTTCCGCCTGTACTGGGAGCAGCGCGAGGCCGTGCTCGGGCCCGGCGAGAACCTGCTCGGCCGTACCCGGCAGGCGGACGTGTGGGTCGACCACGGATCGGTCTCGCGGCGCCACGCCGTGATCCGCGTCGAAGGGGCGTCGGCGACCGTGGAGGACTGCGGATCCAAGAACGGGACCTTCCTGTGCGGACGGCGGGTCGCCGCGCCGGAGCCGCTCGCGGACGGCGACGAGATCCGCCTCGGCGAGGCGCGCCTCGTGTTCCGGGCGCACTCCGCCGAGTTCCCGACGGCCACCGCGACCGGCCGCGACTGAGAAGCCGTCCAACTCCCGGCGGCGCTCCCGCATCGAGCGTGCAACGGCCCGGCCGCGGGAGTACGATTCCCGACAGCAGTTCTGGTCTTCCAACATGGGCCTCGCGACCGCCCGTCGCGTCGGACCTTACGAAGTGCTGGCGCCCGTCGGCGCCGGCGGCATGGGCGAGGTCTACCGCGCCCGCGACACGCGGCTCGGACGCGACGTCGCGCTCAAGCTGATCCGCGACGACCTGGCCGCGCGCGCTCCGCACCTCGAGCGCCTGCGTCACGAGGCGCGCGTGCTGGCCTCGCTCAACCACCCCAACGTCGCGACCCTCCACGGCCTCGAGGTCTGCGACGGCCAGCCGGTGCTGGTGATGGAACTGGTCGAAGGCGAGACCCTCGGCGAGCGGCTGCGAAGCGGGCCGTTGCCGGTGGCCGACGCCCTCCACGTCGCGGGCCAGATCGCGGCCGGGCTGGAGGCCGCTCACGAGCGGGGCATCCTCCATCGCGACCTGAAACCTTCCAACGTGCGGTTGACGCCCCGCGGCGAGGTGAAGCTGCTCGACTTCGGGCTGGCGCGGGCCTTCCAGGCCGCCGCACCGGCCCGCGCCGAGGCCGCGTTCCCCTCGGACCAGTCCACGGGCTCCGACGCCTCGCCCCCCTCGGGCACGGCGCCCTACATGTCGCCGGAGCAGGTGCGGGGCGAGGCGCAGGACCAGCGGACCGACGTGTGGGCCTTCGGCTGCGTGCTGTTCGAGTGCCTGGCCGGGCGGCGCGCCTTCCCCGGTGCGACCGCCGCCGAGTCGATCGCGGCGGTGCTCTCCGATCCGCCCCCCTGGGTGGCGCTCGCGGCCGAGGTGCCGACGTCGATCCGCCGGCTGCTGGAGCGCTGCCTGGAGAAGGACCCGGCGCGGCGCCTGCGAAGCCTCGGCGACGCGCGCCTCGAGATCGAGGAGGCCCTGCTCGCCTTCCGTCGCAGCGGCGCCCGGCGGCGAATGGCGGCCGACCCGTCGCCGTACCCGGGGCTTCGCGCCTACGAGGTGGGCGACGGCTCGCGGTTCTTCGGGCGCGAGGACGAGGTCTCCGCGCTGTGGGCGAAGCTCGCACGCCACGGGCTGCGGGCCGTGATCGGCCCCTCCGGGGCCGGCAAGACCTCGTTCGTCCGCGCCGGCGTGCTGGCTTCGCGGCCCGCGGGTTGGGGGGGCCTCGTCTGCACGCCCGGCTCGCGGCCGTTCGTCGGGCTCGCGGAGGCGCTGGCCCCCGAGCTGGCCGCGCGACGGCGTGGCCGACCTCGTGCGCATCGACGAGGCGCCCCACGCCCTCGCCGCCGTCAGCCGCTGGCGCCGCGCCCACGCCGAGGCGTTGCTGGTGGTCGACCAGTTCGAGGAGCTGTTCACGCTCAACCCGCCGGACGAGCAGCGCCGCTTCGCCGAGTTGCTGGGCCGCCTGGTCGCCGAGGCGGACGTGCACGTGCTGGTCTGCATGCGCGACGACTTCCTCGTCCAGTGCCACGAGCATTCGGCGCTCGCGCCCGTGTTCGCCGACGTGACGCCGCTGCTCCCGCTCGCGGGCGAGGCCCTGCGCCGCGCCCTCGTGGAGCCGGCTGCCCGCGCCGGCTATCGCTTCGAGGACGAGGCCCTGGTCGACGAGCTGGTGGCGTTCGTCGGCGAGGGCAGCTCGGCGCTGCCGCTGGCGGCCTTCGCGGTGGCCGAGCTCTGGCAGCGGCGCGATCCGGCGCGGCGGCTGCTCACGCGCAGCGCCCGCGACGAGATCGGCGGCGTCGGCGGCGCGCTCGCCCGCCACGCCGACGCGGTCCTCGAGAGCCTCGGCCCCGAGCGGGAAAAGGTCGTGCGAGAGCTGCTGCGCAACCTGGTCACCTCGCGCGGCACGCGGGCCGTGATGGACCGCGACGACCTGCTGTCGGCGTTCGCGGACTCGCGGGCTGACGCGGGGCGAGTGGTCGATGCGCTGGTCGACGCGCGGCTGCTGACCGAGTCCGCCGACGGGACCCACGACGGGCAGCGCTCGGTGCAGGTCGTCCACGAGTCGCTGCTCGTCGCCTGGCCGCGTCTCGTGCGCTGGCGGACGCAGGACGCCGACGGCGCGCAGCTCCGCGACCAGCTCCGCCAGGCGGCACACCTGTGGGACGAGCGCGGGCGCAGCCGCGACCTGCTGTGGACCGGCGCGGCCGAGCGCGAGCTGGCCCTGTGGCGCGAGCGCTACCCGGGCCGGCTGACCGCGATCGAGGAGGACTTCGCGTCGGCGGTGAGTCGCCGCGCGACCCGGCTGCGGCGTCTGCGCCGGGGCGTGTTCGCCCTCGTCGTCGTCGTGCTCGCGGGCGTGGCGGCGACGATCGCCCTCTCGCGCCAGGAGGCGATCGCGCAGGCGCGGCGGGCGCGGGCGAGCCGGCTGGTGGCGCTCGGCCGCCTCGAGCTGGACCGTCACCCGAGCGCGGCCGTGGCGTTCGCGCGGGCCAGCCTCGAGATCACGGACAACCTCGAGGCCCGGCTGCTGGCGCTCGAGGCCCTGTGGCGCGGTCCGACCCTGCGCATCCTGCCCGAGACGTCGGAAGAGGTAGGGGGCCAGCGCGGGGCGTTCAGTCCAGACGGGCGTCGCCTCGCGCTGAGCGGGTTGGGAACCTCCGTCGTGGTCTGGTCGGACGACGGGCGACGGCTGCACAGTGTCCCGAACCTCCCCGTCGCAGCCGATCCGCGTGGTGTCACCTTCGACCCCTCTGGCGAGCGGCTGTGGACGTTCGCCGTCCGCGACCCGACGCTCCGGGGTTACGACCGGGCTGGTCGGCTGGTGGCCACGATCCCGCTCGAAGCGCGCTGGGTGCGGTTCGACGAACAGGCCCGCCTCGTCGTGTTCGGCGCAGCGCCAGACGATCCTGGCGACCGCCAGCTCACGGTCGTCGATCCGGGGAACCTCGCGCGTCGCGTCCACGCCCGCTGGAGGCCCGAGTGGGACACGAGCCCGGATCAGTGGGGGACGCGGGCGCCCAGCGATGTCGACCGCTCCCTGCGCTGGCTGGCGTACGGGCGCCAGGAGCGCGTGATGCTCCGCTCGCTGCCCGTTTCGGGCGTCGCCGCCGACCTCGAACTGGGGCGCCACCGCACGTCCGTCCGTCAGCTTCGCTTCCTCCCCGATGGCACCCGGCTGGTGTCCGTGGACAGTGCAGGCGAGATCGGCGAGTGGTCCGTGCCGTCGCGCCGCCTGGTCTCCCGGGTGCAGGCTGTGCCCGTCCACCGCTTCTCGTCATTGCCTGTCGACGCTGCGGGGCGTC
Source organism: Acidobacteriota bacterium (assembly GCA_011526565.1). Lineage (GTDB taxonomy): Bacteria > Acidobacteriota > Vicinamibacteria > Fen-336 > Fen-336 > WYBL01. Next base: position 242,136 of record WYBL01000026.1, read on the forward strand.
ACCTGGCGTGGTTCGCGAGTCGGGAGGGTGTGGCGTGCGTGTGGGAGCGGGCAGGCCTCGCCGCGGCTCCGATCCGGCGATTGTTCCGCGGTGAAGCGGTCGATGCCGGCGATGCCGTTTTTCACCCAGCCGGGACGTGGCTCGCGGCCCCTTCGTTTTCCGGTACGGCGCTCTGGCCGCTGCGACTGCCGCAGTCCCGCGTCGTGCTCGTCCATGATGACGGCCCGGTGGCGGACCTCGCGTTCTCGCCGGACTCGCGCTACCTGGCCTCGGCCGCCCGCGACGGACTGCACGTCCTGCCGCTCGTGCCGGGAAGTGGCCCGCCGCGCCGCATCGACCTCGGGGCCGATCACTACGCGTACGGAGTGGCCTGGGAGCCGGGCGGCTCCGCACTGGCGTTCACGGCGCCTCAACTCGGCGTCTACGATCTCGACTCCCCGGGCGCCCGTCCGCGCAGGATTCTCGGCTACCCCTCGCCGAGAGTGGCACTCGGAGCGCTCGCCCTCGACCGCTCGGGACGCTGGGCAGCGGTGGTGAGTCACTACGCGCCGAATCGGACAGAGCAACTCCTGTACCTGATCGATCGGCAGACGCTCTCGGCACGGTCGGTCGCGCGCTGGACGACGCAGGGTGGTCGCGGCTGGGCAGGGCAGGCGCGCGCCGTCGCCTTCCTGGACGACGGACGCGTCCTGACCGGGGGAGACGGTGGGCTGCGCGCCTGGGACCCCGTGACGGGCGTTCACCGAACCGTACTCGGAGGGGAAGGAGCGTTCGCGACCTTCGTCCTCGCGGCTGACGGGCGCCGTGCCATCGCCACCCTCGGGCAGGGCTACTCGCTGATGCTCTCGAACTCCGAGCTGTGGTCGCTCGACGTGGTGACGGGAGAACGGCGCATGTTGAGCGGGCACGGCACCCGTCTGACCCTCGGCCTGGCCGCCGACCCGGCTCTCGAGATCGTGGCCACGGGTGACACGGCAGGCGTCGTTCGAGTCGCGTCCGTGCGCGGTGGAGAGCCTCACCTGTTGCTCGGACACGCTGGCCCGATTCGACGGGTCGCGATCTCGCCGGACCGGAAGTGGGTCGCTTCCGCGAGCGGGGCCGAGGTGCGGCTGTGGCCGATGCCGGACCTCGGGCGGCCGCCCTTCCACACGCTGCCGCTCGCGATCCTGCTGCAGAAGCTGCAGGCCCTGACCAACCTCGAGGTGATCGAGGACCCCGCCTCCGCCACGGGCTACCGCGTGGCGGTCGGCCCTTTCCCGGGCTGGCGCGACGTGCCGACCTGGTGACCGGACTCGTTCCCATCCAGATCCCACGTTGTTCTCATGCGGGCGCCGGACGCGCGCCGCAAGTTGGACGTGTCGGAGGGGCGACACGCCGCCGACGTCCGGGAGGTGGGTATGAAGTTGAGGAAGATCGCGATGGCCCTGGCGATCCTGGGGCTCGGCGGCGCGGCTTTCGCGCAGGAGCTCTCGGACAAGGAGCTGAGGATGATCGGCGAGGGCAAGGGCCTGTTCCTGCAACAGTGCGCGAGCTGCCACGGCAGCGGCGCCACGGCTGCGGAGCCGACCAACGGCGATCCGGCGCCGGTGACCGACCTGCGGCGGATCGTGGCCCGCGACGGCCGCTTCGACCGGCTGCACGTGGTCAACCACATCCGCTTCGGGACCCAGTCCTACCACCGCTCGCGGCCGGTGGCAGGCGAGATGCCTTCCTGGAGCCGGATCCGGACCGCTGACCGGACCAAGGCGGAGTGCGAGTTCCAGAAGATCGTGCGCTATCTCGAGTTCGCGCAGATCCGGTAGCCGACAGCGGCAGCGACAGGCTCGATCCGATGTCGGAGCGGGGCCCCCGTCGCGGCGGGGGCCCCATCGCGTGCGGCCCTACCGGCCCAGGGCCTCGATCACCAGGCGGGCCGCGGCGGCGCCCGAGAACTGCTGCTGGCCCGTGATCAGCCGCCCGTCGCGCACGGCGAACTCGCGAAACGGCTGGTCGACGACGAAGTTGGTGCCTGCCAGCTTCCGCGCCTCGTCCTCGATCCAGAAAGGCTGGATGCGCTTGCCCACGAAGTTGTCCGCGAACTGCTCCTCCGCGTTTGCGAAGCCCGTCCAGGTCTTGCCCGCGACCAGCAGCGACCCGTCGGCGATCTTCGTCTCCAGCAGCAGGCAGGTGGCGTGGCAGACGAGGGCGGTGACCTTGCCGGCCTCGTGGAAGGCGGCCACCAGCTTCTGCAGCTCCGCGTTGCCGCGGAACGTGACCATCGGCGACTGGCCGCCCGTCACGAACAGCGCGTCGTAGCCGGCCGGGTCCACGCCCGCGATCGACTTCGTGTCGACGAGCAGGGCCGCGTGCTTCGGCGACTTCTTGAAGCCGAGCGAGAGGATGTCGTCCGCCGAGTAGCCGGAGGCGTCCTCCGGGTCACTGTAGCCGTCCGCCTGCAGCGCGCCGCCCTGCGGGCTGCGGATCTCGACCTCGTAGCCGGCTTCGGTGAAGGCCCAGTAGGGGTGGGTCAGCTCGGCCCACCAGAAGCCGATCGGCCAGCCGGTGGTCGGCGACGTGGCCGGGTTGGCGGCGATCAGCAGGACCTTCTTCTTCTTCGACGGGTTGGTGACGTTGGCGTTGGCGCTCATCGGGCTCCTTCGGGGGAAAGCGGTCAGCGACGGACGAGGCGGAAGGCGTGGGCGCGGCCCTGGCCGGAGGCCGCGAGCGAGATCCAGAGCAGGGCGAGTTCTTCGAGCCGACGGGCCTGGGCCAGCGGCCCGCAGTCGACCGGGTCGAGGCCGAGTTCTCTGGCCAGGCCTGCGACCGCCGACTTCGCGGCGGCGTCGTCGCCGCACAGGAACAGGCTGGCCGGCTCGGCGCCGAATCGCGGATCGGCGTAGACCTCGAAGCCGGCGGTGTTGAAGGCCTTGACGACGCGGGCTCCGGACGCGGCCACGGCCAACGCCTCGGCACCCGAGCCGTCCGCGAGCGCGTGGCGCAATCCAGGGCCGACGGGGTTCGTGCAGTCGACCAGCACCCGGCCGCTCCAGTCGGCCACCTCGCGGACGACCTCGAGCGCCGCGCCCCACGGCGTCGCCACCAGCACCAGCTCGGCGCCGGCCGCCGCCTCGGCGACCGTGGCCGCGCGGGCGCCCCTGCCCGTGGCAGCGACCAGCGCCTGGACGTCCGGGTCCTGCGGCTTGCGGGTGGCGTAGACGACCTCGTGGCGGGCGCCGAGCCGACGTCCCAGGGTGCCGCCGATGTTGCCGGTGCCGACGATCGCGAGCTTCATGGCGTTACTATCGTCCGCGGAGGCGAGACGGCCAATGCCACGCAATCCCGTTTTCTTGTCCGAGCGTCCCATCCGGGCCGGTCGCTTGCCGGCGGGCGACGTGTTGACCTCCGTGATGGACGCGCTCCGCCTGCGCAGCCGGGTGTTCTGCCGCTCCGAGCTGAAGGCGCCCTGGGGCATGGCGCTGCTGCGCTCCGAGTACGCCCACTTCCACGTCGTGGAGCGCGGCGGGGCGTGGCTCAAGGTCGACAGCCAGCGTCCGGTGGCGCTGGCCGGAGGCGACCTCGTCGTCGTCCCCCGCGGCAGCGGCCACACGCTCACCGACTCGCCCGCGACGCGAACGCGGCCGCTGGCGGAGATGATCGGCCAGCGCCGCTCCGAGGGCGGCTGCGCCGTGATGCGCGGCGGCGGGGCCGGCGCCGAGACGCTGCTCGTCTGCGGCTCGTTCCGCTTCGAGCGCCCGCGGGCCCACCCGCTCGTGGAGCTGCTGCCGCCCGTGCTCCACCTGCGACCGGCCGACTCGCCGGCGGTCGAGTGGCTGCAGGCCACGCTGCGCCTGCTCGCCCGCGAGACCCGCGACGGGCGGCCCGGCAGCGAGGCGATCGTGTCGCGGCTGACCGACGTGATCTTCGTGCAGGCGCTGCGGGCGTGGCTGGAGACGATCCCGGAGGGTCGCGGCGGCTGGCTCGGAGCGCTGCGCGATCCCGCCGTCGGCCGCGCGCTCGCGTGCATCCACGCCCGGCCCGACCACGAGTGGACCAACGCGTCGCTGGCCGCCGCGGTCGGCATGTCGCGCTCGCGCTTCGCCGCCCGCTTCGCCGCGCTGGTGGGGGAGCCGCCGCTCACGTACCTCACGCGCTGGCGGCTGGAGACGGCGGCCGGCCTGCTCGAGGACGGCACGCTGGGCCAGGCCGAGGTCGCGGCCCGGGTCGGCTACGGCTCGGAGGCGGCCTTCAGCCGCGCCTTCCGCCGTCGCTTCGGCCGGCCGCCGGGCGCCTGGCGCCGGCAGGCCGCGGCCTGAGCCGGCGGGCGCCGCGGCAGCGAAATCGCACCGGCAAGCGCCGGCGCTAGACTCCGCGCACCATGAAGCTCGCCGCCCTGCTTGCGCTGCTGCCGCTCGCTTTCGCTTCGCCCGCGTTCGCCGCGGACGCCCCCACCCTGACCGTGCGCGACGCCGCGCCGCGCGGCCTGCTCGAGGACCGCGACCAGGCCCGCGAGGTGCGCGTCGTCTTCTCCGAGGCGATGGTGCCGCTGGGGAAGGCCGACGGGCGTGGCGCGCCGTGGTTCCGCATCGCGCCGTCCGCGAAGGGCACGCTGCGCTGGGCGGGCACCGACACGCTGGTCTTCACGCCCGAGGAGCCGCTGCCCTGGGGCACGAAGTACACGGTGACGATCGACGGCACCGCGACGGCCGTGTCGGGTCGCAAGCTGGGGCAGCCCCACCGCTTCGAGTTCACGACGCCGGTGCTGCGGTTGCGCGAGGCGCAGGTGTATCGCCAGGCGGGGCGCGGCGACTCGCCGGCAATGGTCGGCCTGCGCTTCAACCAGCCGGTCGACGGCGCGGCCCTGCTGCAGCATGCGCAGCTCGCCGTCACCTTCGAGCCGTACGCCTGGGCTCCGCCCGCGTTGCCCGCTGCGACGCAGAAGGCGATGGGGCCCGGCGCGGTGGCGGCCTACGACGCAAAGGTCAAGGCGGCGAAGGCCGCGGCCGCAGCCTCCGGCCCGGTCGCGGTCGAACTGGCGGCAGAGTGGGATCGCGAGCGGCTGGGCCACGGCGACGACCTGGTCGTGCTGAAGACGACGACCCCGCCGCCCCCGGGCTCGCGGCTGCGGGTCACGCTCGGCGCCGGCGCGCGCGGCACCGGCGGTCCGGAGACGCCCGGCGAGCCGCGCCACGAGACCGTGCGTCTGGAAGGCGCCTTCTTCGTCCAGGGCTTCGCCTGCGTCGCCTCCTGCGAGCCCGACTCGTGGAACCCGCTCAAGGTGCGGGGCCGGGCTCGACTCGCGCAGTTCGCCCGCCACGTGCGCGTGCGCGAGGTGCTCGCCGACGGCAAGACGCAGGACCTCGCCCCCCGCGCGGTCGAGATCGACCCCGAGGAGGAAGCCGATCACGACTACGGCACGTCCGACTGGCGCGAGTCGGTCGCGGTCACGCTGCCGCAGCTCGGCTACGACTTCGCGCCGGGCCGCACCTACGAGGTCGTGCTGGCGCCGGGGCTCGAGTCGAGCGACGGCCAGAAGCTCGGCTACGTGTGGATCGACCGCGTCGAGAACTGGCACCAGCGCGCGGCCACCAGCTTTGGCGGCGGCCACGGCGTGTGGGAGAGCGGGGGCGGCACCGCGCTGCCGTTCTACGCGCGGAACCTGAAGGACGTGCGTCACTGGGCGGCGAAGGTGGCGCCCGACCAGCTCGTGCCGACGCTGCTCAAGCTGCGCGACAAGTCGTTCGCGGAACCGCCCGCCGGCGCGGGCACGGTGCGCACGCTGGCGCCGGTGCCCGATGTCTCGCAGTCCTACGCGCTGGAGCTGAAGGACGTGCTGGGCGGGCCGACCGGCGTCGCCTGGGTCGCGCTGCGCAACGGCACGCCGATCCCGCGCTCGCACGCGGGGAGCAGCGCGGTGCGGGCGACGCTGGTCCAGGTCACCGACCTCGGCCTCACCGTCAAGGACAGCCCGCAAGGCACGCTGCTGTTCGTCACCCGCCTCGCCGACGGAGCGCCGGTCGCCGGCGCGAAGGTCGCGCTGCGCGACCTGCAGAACGCCGTGCGCTGGAGCGGCGAGACCGGCCCCGACGGCACGGCGATGTCGCCGCCGCTCGCGCTGCGCGGCGACGAGAGCTACTGGCAGCTCGCGTTCGTGGCCACGGCCGAGAAGGACGGCGACTTCGCCTACGCGCTGTCCGACTGGACCGAGGGCATCGAGCCCTGGTACTTCGGGACGTACTACGACCTCGAGCAGGCGAAGCCGATGCTGCGCGGCACGGCCTTCGCTGACCGCGGCGTCTACAAGCTCGGCGAGCAGGTGCGCCTGAAGCTGATCCTGCGCTCCGACACGGCGTCGGGCATGAAGCTGCTGCCCGCCGGCACCGAGGCGAAGGTGACGGTCGAGACCAGCCAGTCCGACGAGCTGCTCTCGGAGACGGTGAAGCTCGGCGAGTGGAGCTCGGCCGAGCTGAAGGTCGACGTCCCGGCCGCGGCCCCGCTCGGCAACTACTCGGTGAAGGTCGAGGTCGAGGGCCAGCAGCGCCCGGTCTACGGCTCGTTCCTGGTCGCCGCCTACCGCCGGCCCGACTTCCGCGTCGACGCCAACCTGGCGGCCCCGGACGCGGTCGCCGGCGCGAAGCTCGCCGGCGTGGTCTCGGGCCGCTACCTGTTCGGCGTGCCGATGGCGGAGAAGGAGGCGCGCTGGTCGCTGACGAAGCAGGCGCTGCGCGAGCCCGCGCCCGCGGTGCTCGAGCGCTGGCAGCCCGAGCGCTGGGCGTTCTTCGCGGAGGAGGACGAGAACTTCCGCGGCTGGGACGAGACGGTCGCCGAAGGCGACGGCAAGCTCGACGGCGACGGCCGCCTGGCGCTGGCGGCGGAGACCGACCGCGCGCTCGGCCACCCGCATCTCTTCACGCTCGAGGGCACGGTCACCGACGCCTCGCGCCAGCAGATCGCGGGCCGCGCCAGCTTCCGCGTCGAGGCGATGCCGTACGCGGTGGCGGTGAAGCGCCCGCCGTTCTTCGCGGACGTCGAGGGCGGGCTCGACACCGAGATCGCCGCGGTCGCGCCCGACGGGGCCGCGGTCGCGGGCGCCGAGGTCACGGTGTCGCTGGTGCAGATCCAGTGGAACAGCGTGCGGCGCGCCGAAGGCGGCGGCTTCTACACGTGGGAGACCGAGAAGCGCGAGGTGCCGGCGGGCGAGTGGACCGTGAAGACGGCGGCCACGCCGCAGCCGCTGAAGGTGCCGCTGCCGACCGGCGGCTACTTCGAGCTGCGGGCGAAGGCGCAGGACGCCGAAGGCCGAAGCACGACGACGACCACCGGCTTCTACGCGCTGGGCGGCGGCTACACGGCCTGGCAGCGCTACGACCACAACCGCATCGACGTGGTGCCGGAGAAGAAGACCTGGAAGCCGGGCGAGACGGCGCGGATCGTGGTCAAGTCGCCGTGGGAGACGGCCACCGCGCTGCTCACCACCGAGCGCGAGGGCATCCGCTCGCGCCGGGTGTTCACCCTCGACTCCACGCAGAAGACGATCGAGGTGCCGGTCGGCGAGGCCGACGTGCCCAACCTGTTCGTCTCGCTGCTGCTGGTCCGCGGCCGCACGGGCGAGTACACGCCCGAGGACTCGTCCGACCCCGGCAAGCCCGCGTTCCGGGTCGGCCTCGTCGCGCTGCAGGTCGACGACGGCAGCAAGCGGCTCGACGTGAAGGTCGCGACCGACCGCGAGGAGTACCGGCCCGGCGCGAAGGCGAAGGTCTCGGTCGCCGTCAAGGGCCCCGGGGGCCAGCCGGTCGCCTCCGAGGTCACGCTGTGGGCGGTCGACGAAGGCGTGCTCAAGCTGACCGGCTACGAGGCGCCCGACCCCCGCGGCTCGGTGTGGGTCGACAAGGCGCTGCAGGTGCTGACCCAGGACTCGCGCCAGTACATCGTCAGCCGCCGCGCGGTGATCCCCAAGGGCGGCGACGAGGGCGGCGGCGGCGGCAGCGACGAAGGCGGCACGACGGTGCGCCGCGACTTCCGCGTGCTCGCGTTCTGGCTCGGCTCGCTGCCGACGGCCGCCGACGGCACCGCCTCGACCGAGGTCGCGCTGCCCGAGGACCTGACGGCCTACCGCGTGATGGCGGTCGCGGGCGACAAGGCGTCGCGCTTCGGCGCGGGACAGCGCGAGCTGCGGATCAGCAAGCCGCTGCTGCTCAAGCCCGCGTTCCCGCGCTTCCTGACGCTGGGCGACGAGGCCCGCTTCGGCGCGGTCGTCACCAGCCGGCTGAAGCAGCCGGGCGACGCGATCGTGACGTTCAAGAGTCTCGACCCCGGCGTGCTGGTGGTCGAAGGCGCGCCCACGCAGACCGTGGCGCTCCAGCCGGAGCGCTCGCGCGAGGTCCGCTTCGCGCTGAAGGCGAAGGCCGCCGGCCGTGCCCGCGTGCAGATGTCGGTGCGGATGCGCGACGAGGCCGACGCGTTCGAGGAGACGCTGCCCGTCCAGGTCGTGGTCGTGCCCGAGGTGGTCGCGGCCCACGGCCAGGCGGCGCCGGAGTCGAAGGAGGCGCTGGCGCTGCCGAAGAACGTGGTGCCGGGCTACGGCGGGCTCGACGTCTCGCTGGCTTCGACCGCGCTGGTCGGACTCGGCGAAGGCGCGCGCTACCTCGTCGAGTACCCCTACGGCTGCGCAGAGCAGCGCGCGTCGGCGACGCTCGGCCTCGTGCTGGCGGCCGAACTGGGCGGCGCGTTCGCGATCCCCGGTCTCGAGCCTTCGAAGCTGGGGCCCGCCGCCGACCAGGGGCTGGCCGAGCTGCCCGCGTACCAGTGCGACTCGGGCCACTTCGCCTACTGGAAGGGCGGCTGCCGCTGGACCAACACCTGGCTCACGGCGTACGTCGCGCACGTGCTCCAGCGCGGCAAGGCTGCCGGCCGCGCGGTCGACGTGGGCGCGCTCGAGCGCGCGCTGGGCGCCCTCGAGCGCGACCTGACCGCGACCCCCGCCGACCTGCGGCTGGCCCCGGCCAACGCGGCGTCGCTGGCGTTCGCGGCGGCCGTCGCCGTCACCGGCGGGCGCAACGTCGACACGGCGATCAACCGCCTCTACGACGCCCGCGAGCGGCTGCCGATCTTCGGCACCGCCCACCTGCTCGACGCACTGCAGGCCAAGGGGGAGAGCGGCCCGCGCCGCGACGACCTGCGGCGGCGGCTCGGTAACGCGTTGCGCCGCGAGGGCGGCTACGCCCACTTCGAGGAGGCGAACGACGCCGACCTGCTGTGGCTGTGGTCGAGCAGCGCCCGCACCTCGGCGATGGGGCTGGGCGCGCTGTCGAGGATGGATGCCGACCCCAGGGACGCGGCGGCGATCGCGCGCTGGCTGCTCGAGGCGCGCAAGAAGGGCCGCTGGGGGAACACGCAGGAGAACGCCTGGGCGCTCTCGGGCCTCGTCGACTACTACCGCAAGTACGAGACGGTGGAGCCCGACTTCAAGGCGCTCGCGACCCTCGCCGGCCAGGCCGTCGCCAGCGGCACGTTCCAGGGTCGCAGCGCCGTCGCCCAGGACAGCGCGGTGCCGATGGCACAGCTCGCGTCGCGGATCGGAGCCGCGACGGGCGAGGTGCCGCTGGTGTTCAGCCGCGAGGGCCAGGGCACGCTGTTCTGGTCGGCGCGGCTGCGCTACGCGGAAGACGCCGCGGAGTTCGCCGCGATGCCGCAGGGCTTCCGCATCGAGCGCGCGTACGCGCCCGGCGAGGGCCCCGCGCCCGCGAGCCCGCTGCGCTCGTTCGCCGCCGGCGACCTCGTCAAGGTGACGCTGACCCTCGAGCTGCCGCAGGAGCGCCGCTACGTCGCCGTCTCCGACCCGCTGCCCGCCGGCTTCGAGGCGGTCGACTCCTGGTTCCAGACGACGGCGCGCGACCTGGTGCGGGCCGAGGAGTCGGAGAACGAGGAGTCCGACTGGCGCGAGGCGTGGCGCAAGGGCGGCTTCGACCACGTCGAGCGCCACGACGACCGCGTGCAGCTCTTCGCGACCCGGCTCGCCGCGGGCAAGCACACGTTCACCTATCTCGCGCGGGCGACGACCGCGGGCACGTTCCGGGTCGGCCCGGCGCGGGTGGAGGAGATGTACGCGCCCGAGGTGTTCGGCCGCTCGGCGAGCGACACGGTGACCGTCGCGCCGCCGGCGGAGCCCGCCGCCTCGAGGTGACCTTCCGGCTGTCCCGCCGCCGCGCCCTCGCGCTGGGCGCGGCGGCGCTCTTCGCCTTCGCCTGGGTGCGCTGGGGGCCGCTGCCCGAGGACCTGCTCGCGGGCGAGGCGCTGCGCTCGATGGAGATCGTCGACCGCGCGGGGCGCCCGATCTACCACGCGCTGTCGGCGGCGGGCACCCGCTCGCGCACGTACGACGCGGAGCATCTCCCCGAGCGGCTGGTCCAGGCGACGCTGGCCGCGGAGGACGCGCGCTTCTTCTCGCACCCCGGGCTCGACCCGCTGGCGCTGGCGCGCGCGGCGTGGGCGAACGTCCGTGCCGGGCGCATCGTGCAGGGCGGCTCGACGCTCACCCAGCAGCTCGTCAAGCAGTTGCGGCCGCGGCCCCGCACTGTCGCCGGCAAGCTGGGCGAGGCGCTCTTCGCGCTGCGGCTCGAGGGCCGGATGAACAAGCGCGAGATCCTCGCCCTCTACCTCGCGCGGATGCCCTACGGTAACCAGCTCGTCGGCGCGGAGGCCGCGGCCCAGGCCTACTTCGGCACCTCGGCCGACGCGCTGACGGCGGCGCAGGCGGCGTTCCTCGCGGGGCTGCCGCAGCGGCCGAGTGCCTACGACCCGTGGCGCCGCTTCGAGCGCGCGCGGGCGCGCCAGCTCGAGGTCCTGCGGCGGATGGAGGCGCGCGGCGCGCTGAGCGCGGAGCAGGCGGCGGTCGCGCGGGCCGAGCGGCTCGCGCTGAAGCGCCCGGCGTTCGAGCTGCCGGCGCAGCACTTCGTCGAGCACGTGCGCGAGGCGGTGCCGGCGGGAGCCGCGCGCGTCGAGACGACGCTCGACCTCGAGCTGCAGCGGCGCGTGCGCGGCATCGTCGCGGCCCACCGCGAGCGGCTGCGCTCCCACGGCGCCCACAACGCGGCGGTCGTGGTGCTGCGCAACGACGGCGCCGAGTGGCTGGCGTGGGAGGGCTCGGGCGACTGGTTCGACGCCGAGCACGGCGGCACCATCGACGGCGCGCGGGCGCCGCGCCAGCCGGGCTCGGCGCTCAAGCCGTTCACCTACGCGCTGGCCTTCGACCTCGGCTTCCACCCCGGCAGCTCGCTGCCCGACGTGCCGTCGACGTTCCCGACCGCGATGCCCGGCGTCGTCTACGCCCCGCGCAACTACGACGGCCGCTTCCGCGGCCCGATGCGGGCGCGCGAGGCGCTCGCGGGCTCGGAGAACGTGCCGGCCGTCTACCTGCTCTCGCGCACCGGCGTCGGCGCCCTGCTCGGAGTCTTGCGGAGGGCCGGGCTCACCACGCTGCGCCGGGATGCCGACCACTACGGACTCGGCCTGACGATGGGCGACGCGGAGGTGCGGCTCTCGGAACTGGCAGCCGCCTACGCGGCGTTCGCCCGCGGCGGCGTGTACCTCGCGCCCTGCTTCCTGCGCGGGGGAGTCGCGGCCGGGGCCGACGGCGCCTGCGCGGGCCGCGAACCGCGCACGCTGTTCTCCGAGCGGGCTTCGCACTGGATCGCCGACGTGCTGGCCGATCCGCAGGCGCGAGCGTGGTCCTTCGGCCGAGGCTCCAGCCTCGACTTCCCGTTCCCCGTGGCGGTCAAGACCGGCACGTCGCAGAGCTATCACGACAACTGGACGCTGGGCTTCACGAGCGAGGTCACCGTGGGCGTGTGGGTCGGCAACTTCGACCGCCGGCCGCTGGAGCGGGCGTCCGGCGTCACCGGCGCCGCGCCGCTGTTCCGTGACGTGCTGCTCGCCGCGCAGGAACACGTGCAGGGCCGGCTGCCGCTGGAACGGATCGACCCGATCGTGGCGCGGCCCGCGGACCTGCAGCCGCGCGCGCTGTGCCCGCTGTCGGGCATGGCCGCGGGCCGGCACTGCCCGGGGTCGCGCACCGAGTGGCTGCCCGGCGACGTCGGCCGCGAGACGTGCGACTGGCACTCGCGGAGCCGGGCCGGGAGCGTGGTCGCCTGGCCCGCGCGTTACCGGCCGTGGGCCGCGAGCGAAGGGCTGCTGGCGCGAGCGGTGCCGTCCGCTGCGCCCCGGCCCGCGGACGAGGCGGCGCGGCGGGCGCGCGGCGGTGGCGCCACCGCCCGCGACGACGCGCGGGAGGACGCGCTGGCGATCGTGAGCCCGCCGCCCGGCGCGCGCTACCTGCGCGACCCCACCCTGCGGCCCGAGTTCCAGACGCTGCCGCTGCGCGCCGCGGCGCCCGCCGGCGTCGCGTACGTGACCTGGGAGATCGACGGCGTCGTGGTCGGCCGGGTCGCCGCGGACCGCGCCCTCGACTGGGCGCTGGCCGCCGGCAGCCACGTGGCGGTCGTGCGCGACGGCCGCGGCGGCGAGGCGCGCTCGCACTTCGAGGTGCGATAGGAGCACCTGCGCGGCCGAACGATCTTGAATACGTATCGCTGTGGTCCTACGATACGTACATGCAGAAGCTCACCCTGAGCGTCGACGGGGAAGTCGTGGACCGCGCCAAGGCCTACGCCGCGGAGCGCGGCACCTCGGTGTCGCGGCTGGTCGAGAACTACCTCGACGCGCTGACCCGCCCGAAGACGGAGCTGCCGCCGCTCGACTGGTCGAAGGCCCCGATCCTGGCCCAACTGCGCAAGGACCTGGCAGGCGTCCGCTTCGGCGACGACCCGCGGGCGGAGTACCGCGCCCACCTGCTGCGCAAGTACCGGTGAGCCGCGTCTTCTTCGATCTCAACGTCGTCGTTGACGCCCTGGACCGCCGGAGCGGGTTCGAGGCCGCCGCCGTCCGGCTGTGTCACGCGTCCGAAATGCGCCGGATCGACGGCTTCATCTCCGCGCACGCCCTGACGACGCTCAGCTACCTGATCGGGCGCGAGGGCGGCAACGCTGCGGGCGTGCGAGCGGTCCGCGCCACCCTCTCGATGCTCGAGGTGGTGCCGATCGATCGGCGGGTGCTGACGCGGGCGCTCGACGTGGCGGCGCCCGACTACGAGGATGCCGTCTCCCTGGCTGCCGCGGAGGCCGCACGCTGCGAACTGATCGTCACCCGCGATCCGCGGGGCTTCACCGGCACGTCGCTGATGGTCCTCGACCCGCGGGCGGCAGTGGAGCTGCTGCTGGGGCCGGGTCCGGAAGGCGTTGCCGAGCCGCGCAAGCCCTACGCGGCCCGCCGTGCGAAGGGGCGACGCGCGGGGCGCAGGCGCTGATCCTCGTCGCGCCTCAGCGTGGGCGCAGCAGCTCGATCGGCAGCGCCTCGACGGTGCGGCCGCCGCGGCCCGTCGTCGTGTTCGCGCGCAGCATCGAGTTGAGCACCGCCTCCTCCGTCGCCTCGAGCGCCGCCTGGAACAGCGGAGAGAGCGCGTCGCCGGGCAGCGTCGGCCGCGGTGCGACCGCGGTCTCGCCGTGGCGCACGCGCAGCGACTCGGCCGTGGAGAACGCGATCGCGTAGTCGCCGCTGCCGTGCGAGTACGACGAGCCCGTGCGGGCCAGGCCGAACACCGCGCGGGCCGCGAGCCGCTCGAGGTCGCGCGCCGAGAGCGGCGCATCGGTCGCCACGACGATCATCGCCGAACCGTCCGCGGTGTCGGCGACGGCCTCGCGTTCGCCGCGGGCGGCCGTGGGCCGCGTCTCCGCGAACGGGTGCCGGCCGAGCCGCTCGCCCACGGGCTCGCCGTCGACGATCAGCACGCCGCCGAAGTTGGACTGCACCAGCACGCCGAGCGTGTAGCCTCCGAACCGTGCCGGGAGCCGGCGCGACGCGGTGCCAATGCCGCCCTTCCAGCCGAAGGCGATGGTCCCGGTGCCGGCCCCCACCCCGCCCTCCGCCACCCCGCCCTCGCGCGCGTCGCGAATCGCCTGCACCACGTGCTCGCGGCTGACGGACGGCTTGCGGATCTCGTTGAGGCCGCCGTCGTTGGTCTCGCCGATCAGCGCGTTCACCGAGCGCGCGTCTTCGTTGCCGGGCTGCGCCAGCACGAACTGGACGACGGCCTCGACCGCCGTTCCGACCGCGAGCGTGTTCGTCAGCACGATCGGCGTCTCGATCGTGCCGAGTTCCGCGACCTGGGTCGACCCCGCCAGCTTGCCGAACGCGTTGCCGACGAACACCGCGCCCGGCACCTTGTCGCGGAACAGGTTGCCGCCGTGCGGGAGCACGGCGGTGACGCCCGTGCGCACGTCGTCGCCGTGCACGAGCGTGACGTGCCCGACCCGCACGCCGGCCACGTCGGTGATCGCATTGAGCGATCCCGGCGCCAGCACCCCGGGCGCGATCCCGATCTCCCGCGCCCGCGGCCGCGCGTCCTCCGCGCTCGCCGGCGCGATCGCCACCGCCGCTGCGGCCGTGAGATTCCTAAGGTGGCACTTCAGGATTCTCAAATCCGTCCTCAGCGCTGCCGGGCGCTCGGGAGGCGGGCCAGGGCCGGCTCCAGCACGCGGCCGGTGGCGTGTTTCGGGGGCTCGAGGCCGAGCAGGGCGCACAGCGTCGGGGCCACGTCGATCTGGCGGATCGCGCCGAGGTCGGCGCCCGCGCGCACGCCGGGGCCGTGGAACAGCGTCAGGCCCTGGTTCTTCGGGCGCTCCGGCGCCGTGCCGTGGGTGCCGACCCGCCAAGTGTCGCCGACGACCTCGCCGTCGAGCGACGAGTGGACCTCGTAGCCGACCCGCGGCACCAGGTAGAGGTCGCCGCCGTCGGGCCCGCCGAAGCTCGGGTCGCCGGCCTTGCGCGGCTCGAGCACCGCCTCGAACACCGGCTTGCCGTCCTTCGGGTCGCGCAGCGCCTTCAGCACCCGCACGACCTCGGCGCGCACCCCCGCCTCGTCTTCCGGCGCGACGGTGCCGCCGGGGCGCGACGCGCGGTTGAGCATCACGAAGCCCTGGCCGCCCGCGAAGGCGTGGGCGCGGGTGCCGGAGAGGTCGAGGCGGCCGTCAGGGCCCTTCGCGAGCAACCCCGCCGCGGCCAGCGCGACGTTGGGCCGGATCACTCGCGAGACGCCCGCCATGCCGTGATCGGTCGAGACCGCCAGCAGGGCGTCGGGCCCGAGGGCCTGGCGCAGCGCGGCGACGTGGCGGTCGACGACGCGCAGGCCTTCGTCGACGAACGGCCGCAGCGCCGCCGCGGCCTGCGGGTCGTGGCCCGGGGCGTCCGGGTCGAGCACGCCCAGCCACAAGTGGAAGAACTCGTCGGGGTAGGGCAGGTAGGTGACGAGCAGCTTCCAGTCCGTGCGCTCGATCGCCATCCGGTCGAGCCGCTCGAACTGGCGCGCGACCAGTTCGACGGTCTCGAGATAGCGGCGCTCCGCCGTCCCGTCGCCGCCTTCCCACAGCCGCCTGCCGAGCGCGCCGCGCCCGTAGAGCAACGAGGCCCCGTTGCCGACGAAGCCGCCGGTGGCCTCCAGCGCCGCGCCTTCCGCGCCGGGCCGGCTGGAGCGGATCACGTGCACGCTGCTGCTCCACAGCGTCAGCGAAGACGCGTCGGGAGCCAGGTCCCACAGCCGGAAGTGGACGACCGCCGTGTCGCCGCCCAGGCGCAGCGCGAGCGCCTGGAACGCGCTCGTGTCGCCGGGCCGGATCGGCGCCGGCTTGAGGCGGATGCCGCCCGCGGCGTCGCGGTCGAGGCCCAGGTACAGCGTGTCGAAGCCCGTGGCCGGGTCCTTCGGGTCGTCGAACAGCAGGCCGTCGATGCGCACCCCCGCGATCTCGAACGACACCTCGCGCCGCTCGCCCGCCGACTCGGGCAGCGTCCCGAGCCAGGGCCCGACCTCTCGCGGCTGCAGTTCCGCCGCGCCGCGCACGGCGCCGCGCGACTCGATCGCGCCGTAGCCGTCGAACAGCGCGAGGTTGCGCCCGTAGTTGCCGCCGAAGCGGCGCTCGCCGAGGTATGGCGCCCACGGGTAGACCTGCGGCGCGGAGACGACCGTCGCGAGCTGGCCCTGGCGCGCGGCCGTGACCCAGATCGGTTCCGCCTTCAGGTGCATCGAGGAGTACCCGTTGTTCCACTCGAGCAGGCTGCCGCCCGCGAGCGGCATCACGTTGCCCCCGATGCCGGACTGGTCGGCCCAGGCCCCGGTCCACAGCGAGGCGTGGGCCACCGCGGTCTTGGTCGGCAGCGCCGCGAGCATCGAGCGCGCGGCGGCGCCTTCCTTCCGCAGCCGTGCCAGCTCCGGCATCACGCCGCGCGCGATCGCGTCGTCGATCAGCCACTGCGCCGCGCCGTCCAGGCTCAGGAACGCGCCGCGGGTCGTGCCTCGCACGTAGGCCTCGCGGTAGGCGGCGTCGAGCGCGGGGCGGCCGGCCTCTTCCCACGCCGACAGCCACAGCGAGCCGACGCCGTGGGCCGCGGCCTGCAGCCGGTCGCGCAGGCGTTCGCCCTCGCGCGCGTAGAGGCGCGAGTAGTAGCCCTCGTCGTAGCGGTCGTCCCCGCTCGTCTCCACGAAGTCCGCGGTTCCGCGCACCGCGAGGTCCGACGCGAAGCCCTGCTGGGCCGCCGCGAAGGAGTCGAGCAGCACCGTGAACAGGAACAGGACAGGGTCGTCCACCCGCCGGGCGGGGGCCGGCTGCACCTGCGGCTCGAGCTGGGCCTCGAAGCGCTCGACCATCTGGCTCTCCCAGCGCGAGTGGATGCCGCGCTGGCCGGAGAGCTGGCCGTCGTAGTTGAGCACCGCGTGCAACGGCACGTGGGCGTCGGCGACGTAGTGCGACAGGATCGCCGCGTGGCGCAGGATCGCGGGCTCGTCGCCGCGCCGGAAGGCGTCCACGAGCGCGCGGTACTCCTCCGCCACCCGCCACGGCACCCGGCCCTTGTCGCGGGCCTCGGCACCGCGCTTCGCCAGGTGGGCCGCCTCGTCGCGCGGGATGTCCGGGAACGGGGGCGCGCCGCCCCAGGCGTCCATGTCGAGGAAGTGGTTGGGCTCCTCCGCGTCGTCGCCCGCGGCGCGCTTCAGGTCGGGATCGACCGAGTGCTCGACGAGGTAGGCCGCGTTGCCGAGGAACAGCTCGCGCAGCGGCGCCGGCAGCGTCTCGAGCGCCTTGCGGTTGACGAGGCGGTGGCCGGTGAAACCCCAGGCCTGCGCGGGCACAGGGGCGAGGACGACGCAGAGCGCGATGGCGAGCAGGGCCGGGAGGCGGCGGGTCATCGGTGTCTCCTCAGTGCAGGAGGGCGCTGATCGAGGTCAGGCGCCCGTTGCGCAGCACGATCGCGTTGAAGCGGCTCTCCGTCTGCAGGGTGGGGTAGAGCGAGAGCAGCGCAGGCAGGCCGTCGATCGCCACGCCGTTGATCTCGGTCAGCACGTCGCCCGCCCGCAGCCCGATCTCGTGCAGCAGGCTGTCGGCGGGCATCCGCGTCACGGTCAGGCCGACGATGCGGCCGTTCTCGGTGACCGGCATCAGCGCGGTCTCGGCCAGCAGCCGCGGCATCTCGCCCGCGAGCCGCTTCTCGAGCTCGGCGCGGGCGAACTCCTTCGGCGGCGTTTCTTCACCCGCGCGCGGTGCCGCCGCGGCGGTCGGGAGCGGCGGAGGCGGCGGCGGGGCGGGCGCGGCGGCCCGCCCCAGCGCGAGGTGGACGCGCTGGCCGTCCTTCTCGAGCCAGACGCCGGTCGCGTCGATCTCCGCGACCTTGTGGCCGTGCACGGTCTCGCCGAGGCCGACGGCGCGCTGGCGGCCGTCGATGCGCAGGATCGCGGCGCCGCTCCCGCGGCCGACCACGAGGCCGGCCAGCGAGATGTCGGGTGTCGCCGCCTGCACGAGCAGCAGCAGGGTGCCAATCATCGCCCCGGAAGGCTAGCATCAGCTCCCCGATGTCGCGCGCCCGCTACACGCTCCCGGGTCCCACCCCCGCTCCGCGGCTGTCACCGGTCGCGCGCCTGCGCCGCTTCCTGCTCGAGCGCTGGGCGGGGCGCGCGCTGCTGGCGGCGCTCGCGATCCGGTTCCTCGCCCTCTTCGGCCTGCCGCTGCCCGAGCCCGTGAAGAGCGTCGCGGGCTTCGTGCTGCTGGGGTTCGTGGCGTGGGCCGGCGCCGCCGTGATCGCCTGGCTGCTGCGGGTGCTGCTCTGGCGCATCCGCACCAAGCTGATCGTTTCCTACCTCTTCATCGCGGTCGTGCCGCTGTGCCTGCTGGTGCTGTTCTTCCTGCTCGGCGGCGTGGTCACCTCGGGCGTCGTCGCGGCGCACCTCGTGGAGTCCGACGTGCAGCGCCAGACGGGCCTGCTCGACGCGGCCGCGCGCGCCGTGGTCGCCGAGATCGACCCCGCGGCGCCGCCCGGCCCCGAGCGGCTGCGAGCGCGGCTGGCCGCAGCGGGGGCCGGCGACCTCCACTCCCAGCTCGGCTTCGCGCTGGTCGCCGGGGGCAAGCCCGTGGCCACGGCCGGGTCGCTGCCGGCGGCGCTGCCCGCCTGGTACCGCGCGCCCGGCTGGTCGGGGCTCGCGCGCGGCGAAAAAGGGGACGTGATCCGGGCCGTGCGCGGCGACGCGGCGCTCTTCCTGGTCCTCGAGGTGCCGGTCGACCTCGAGTTCTTCCGCCCGCTGCAGGAGCGGGCGGGGCTGCGCATCCTCACCACCGGCGGCACCGTGGAGAGCGACCGCAGCGGCAGCGGGATCCAGGTGCGGCACCGCGGCCGCGACGACGTGACCGTGATCCAGCGCCCCGTGGAGAACAGCTACCCGTTCGTGGCCCCGATCCCGCGCACCGACTGGGAGACCGGCACCACCAGCGCCGACCCGATCACGTTCCAGTTCTCGCCGGTCGACATGTACCGCCGGCTGGCGCCGCGGGTCGTCAACCTCGGCGGCATCCTGCACCAGATCCTGCTGATCGTCGGCGTCGCGTTCCTCGTGATGTACGCCTTCGCGCTGCTGGTGGGCTGGATGCTGGCGCGCACGATCACGAAGGGCGTGCACGAGCTGACCCGCGGCACCCAGCGCCTGCGCGCGGGCGAGTTCGACCAGCCGGTGCGCTTCCGCAGCCGCGACCAGCTCGGCGAGCTGGCCGACTCCTTCAACATGATGGCCGCCGGCATCGAGGACCTGCTGCGGCAGAACGCCGAGAAGGAGCGGCTCGAGGAGGAGCTGCGGATCGCCCGCCAGATCCAGATGAGCCTGCTGCCGCAGGGCGTCGTCGAGCTGCCCGGGCTGCGCATCGCCGCGCTGTGCCTGCCCGCCACCGAGGTCGGCGGCGACTACTACGACCTGCTGCCGCTGTCCGAGTCGAAGATGGGCGTGCTGGTCGCCGACGTCTCCGGCAAGGGCACGTCGGCGGCGCTGTACATGGCGGAGCTCAAGGGCCTGGTGCTCTCGCTCTCGCGCATCTACGACTCGCCGGCGAAGCTGCTCGGCGAGGCCAACCGCATCCTGTCGTCGACCCTCGACCCGCGCTCGTTCATCACCATGACCTACGCGGTCGTCGACACCCGCGCCCGCACCGTGCGCCTCGCCCGCGCCGGGCACAACCCGGTGATCGCGTTCGAGGAGCGCAGCGGGAAGACGCGGGTGATCGCGCCGCCGGGCCTGGGCCTCGGCCTCGACAAGGGCGACGTGTTCGACAAGGTGCTCGAAGAAGTCGAGCTGCCGCTCCACGAGGGCGACCTGTTCCTGTTCTTCACGGACGGCCTGTCCGAGGCGATGAACCCGGCCTCGGAGCTGTTCGGCGAGACGCGGCTGGAGGAGATCCTCGCCGAAGCGCCGCACCTCTCGTCCGAGGAGATGAAGGAGAAGATCCTCGGCGAGATCCGCGGCTTCGTCGCGGGTGCTGCCCAGCACGACGACATGACGCTGGTGATCCTCAAGGTCGTCGCGCCGTGACCGTCCACGGCGAGGCGTTCGAGGCGGGCCTCGCCGCGCTGGAGGCGAAGCTCGGCCACGCCTTCGCCGACCGCGAGCTGCTGGTGCGCGCGCTGACGCACACCAGCCACGTCAACGAGACGAGCGCCCGCCGCCGCGCCCACAACGAACCGCTCGAGTTCCTCGGCGACTCGGTGCTCGGCTTCCTCGTCTCCGACCTGCTGCACCGGCGCGACCCGGAGGGCCCGGAGGGGCCCAAGAGCCGGGCCCGCGCCCACCTCGTCAACGCGCGCTCTCTGGCGCGGCGCGCCGAGCGCCTCGGCCTGCCCGCGCTGCTGCGGCTCGGCCGCGGCGAGGAGAAGACGGGCGGCCGCGGCAAGACCGCGCTGTGGGCCGACGCCTACGAGGCGGTGGTCGCCGCGCTGTACCTCGACGGCGGGCTGCCCGCCGCGGCCCGCTTCGTCGCCGCCGAGTTCGACGACGCGCTCGACGAGGGCTTCGCGGCGGTCGACCACAAGAGCGCGCTGCAGGAGCTGCTGCAGGGCCGCGGCGAAGCGACGCCGGAGTACGTCGTCGACGAGGTCGCGGGGCCGAGCCACCGGCCGCGGTTCCGCGTCGCGTGTCGGATCGGGGGCGAGGTGAGCGCATGGGGCGAGGGCTTCTCGAAGAAGGAGGCGCAGCAGGACGCCGCGCGCCAGGCGCTGTTGCGGCTGCGAGGCGAAGCGTGACCGCGCGCCGCGGCCTGCTCTTCGGCCTGGCCGCTGCCGTGGCCGCGTCCTTCGCCGGAGCGGCCGCCGCGCAGGACGTGATCAAGATCTACCGGTGCCAGCACCGCCCGACCTGGGAGCTGCTGCCGCTCGCGGAGTCGACGCTCGGCGCGGCCGGGCGGGTCGCCGAAGACGGTGGCACGGCGTCGCTGATCCTGTCCGGCCCTGCGGAGCTCGTCGCGCGCGCGCTGGCGATCCTGGCGGCCGTCGACGTGCCGTCGAAGACGCTGGAACTCCACTACGAGATCGTCGACGAGGCCGACCTCGAGGCCGCCGGCGTGCGCCTCGACTGGCGCCGCGGCCGGCCCGGGCTGGAGTTGGCCGCGGTCGACCTGCGCGGCGGCGTCTCGCGGACGCGCGGCCGCAGCCAGGGCCGCGTGCGCGTGCAGGAGGGGTCGGAGGGCCGGATCGCGGCGGGGGAGCTGATCCCCGTGCGCACGGGCCCCTGGGGCGGAGTGACGCCGGTCGCGGCGGAGCAGGGCCTGGTCGCCCGGCCGCAGGTGCTGGGCGACGGCCGCGTGCGCCTCGACTTCCTGCTCACTGACGCCGCGCGCACCGAGGACCGCCGCGGCCGCCCCGGCGTCGCCTACACCGACGTCGAAAGTCAGCTCGTGCTGGCTCCCGGCGAGTCGGCGGTCGTCGGCGCGATCGACGGCGAGCAGTCCGGGCGCGAGGCCGGCACCGCGGGCGCTGCCGCCTCCCGCGCCCGCAGCCGCAAGCTCCTCGTCGTTCGCGCCGAGATCGTGCCGTGAGTCGACGGCCTATACTGGTCCCGTGCTGACTCGCGGCCGACGCAGGGCGGAGGGAGACTCGTGGCGTGACCAGGGGCGCCTCGCCCGAACGGCTGCCGCCCTGCGCGGAACCCCGGCCCTTGCGCCCCGCGGGGTCTATCGCTTCCGCTCCTTCGAGGAGGCCGAAGCTTGGCTGACGAAGACGATGCTCAGTACGCACGCGCTCCGGAACCCGAAGACGTCATCCGGCTCTGTCGAGCCCTCGAGGGCGCCGGCGCCCGCTACCTCCTGATCGGAGGCTTCGCCGTCGTCGCCCACGGCGCTGGTCGCTTCACCAAGGACATCGACCTGCTCGTCGACCCGTCTCCGGCCAACGTGGCGCGCGTCAAACAGGCGCTGTCGGTGCTGGCGGACAACGCCGCGGCCGAGGTGGACGACGACGACGTCCTGCGACACGTCGTGGTCCGAGTCGTCGACGAGGTCATCGTCGACCTGATGGGCCGGGCGTGCGGCCTCGACTACGCTGCTGCGGCCGCAGACGCCGAGTCGATCGAGCGCGACGGAGTGGTCATCCGGGTGCCCAGCCCCCAGACCCTGATCCGGCTCAAGGACACTCCGCGTCCGCAGGACGCGATCGACCGCGCGTTCCTCGAAGGCGTGATCGAGGCTCGCAAGCTGCGCTGAAGTCGATCACACGGCCGGGCGGCGGCGGAGCGCCGCGCGGATGAGGGCGAGGGTTTCGTCGCGCTCGGTGCCCACCAGCTTGAGACGAGGCGGGCGGACCGTCTCGCGGCCCATGCCCACCTCCTGCTGCACGAGCTTGATGAGCTGGACGAACTTGGGCACCACGTCGAGGCGCAGCAGGGGCAGGAACCACTCGTAGAGGGCGCGGGCTTCCGCGTGGCGGCCCGCCAGCGCGTGCTCGAACAGCGCGACGGACTCCTTCGGCAGCGCGTTGACGAGGCCGGCGATCCAGCCGGAAGCACCCGCAGCGACGCCTTCGACGATCAGGTCGTCCACGCCGACCAGCAGAGCGAGGCGGTCGCCGAGCAGCGCGCGGATCGCGGAGAGGCGCCGCACGTCGGCGCTCGACTCCTTGATCGCGTGCAGGTTGGCGTGATCGCGGCACAGGCTCACCACCTGCTCCGGCAGCACGTCGGTCTTGTAGGCGATCGGGTTGTTGTAGAGCATGCACGACAGCGGCGTCGCCCCGATCACGGCCCGGAAGTGGGCCTCGGTCTCGCGCCAGTCGCCGACGTAGACGTAGGGCGGCAGCACCATCAGGCCGTCGCAGCCGATCTCGTGCGCGGCCTTCGCCACCGCGACGGCCTCGGCCGTCGACAGCGCGGCCACGCCGGCGACGAGGCTGGCGCGCGTCCCGAGCGCCTCGCGCAGCGCGCGCAGCACCTGCTTCTTCTCGTCGAACGACAGCGTCGCGCCTTCGCCGAGCGAGCCCAGCGCCACGATGCCCGCGCAGCCGGCGTCGACCATCCAGGCCGCGTGCCGCTGCAGGAACGGGACGTCGATCGCGAGCGCGTCGTCGAACGGGGTGGTGATCGCGGGGATCACGCCTTGCCACTTCATCGGTCGGCCTCCAGCACAGAGACGGGGACGGGCTTGAGCGGCGGGCGCACCGCGTCGGGCGCCCAGCCTTCCAGGAACTCGAGGGCCGTGCCGCATACGCGGCCCTGGCACGCGCCCATGCCGGCGCGGGTGACGAGCTTGGCCTCGCGGGCACTGGTGCAGCCCGAGAGCGCCGAGCGCGGCACGTCCTCGCAGCGGCAGACGAGCGTGTCGGGCATCGCCAGCGCGCGCAGCTCGTCGCGCGGAGCGAACGCGCGCGAGAGCCGTGCGGCGAACCGGCGCTCCTTCGCGAGCGCGGCCACGAGCGCCGGGTCGACCGGTGCGGGCGCGGGCCCTGCTGCGTGGGCCGCGGCAGACGCACCGGCCCGCGCGCCCTCGAGCGCGGCCTTCGGGCCGCCGCCGACGCCGGTCGGCTCGCCGGCGCAGAACACGCCCGGCACGCTCGTGCCCGCGGCCGCGTCCACGACGACCGCGCCGTCGGCGACCGCGCAGCCGAGGTGGCGGGCCAGTTCGAGGTTGGGCACCAGGCCGTAGGCGCAGGCCAGCAGGTCGCAGCGCAATTCGACCTGGCGCCGCCCGTCCGTTGCGGTCACGCTCTCGATGCGCTCCGTGCCGCGCGCCGCGGCGACCCAGGTGCCGGCGCGGTAGGGCGTGGGCAGGAAGCGCAGGCGATAGCCGAGGCCCGCCATCGCGCGCCCCGGCCAGCCGACGAGGCCCGCGGCGAAGCCGAGCAGCGAGGCGAGCGGCGCCTGTTCGAAGGCGGCGACGACGACAGCGCCCGCGCGGGCCGCGCGCGCCGCCGCGGGCAGCAGCAGCGGGCCGCTGCCCGCGACCACGACGCGCTTCCCGCGCACGTCGAGCCCGTCCTCGATCAGTCCCTGCAGGGCGCCGACGCCGACGACGCCCGGCAGCGTCCAGCCGGGGAAGGGCAGGAACAGCTCGCGGGCCCCGGTGGCGACCACGATCGCGCGCGCTGCGATCGTGAGGCGCGACGGCGCGGAGCCCGCGCAGGCTGCCTCGAGGTGGAAGCCCGCTCCCGGCTCGGCCCAGGCGTCGTGGACCGTGGCCTGCATCTTCAGGTCGACGCCCGAGGACGCGAGCCGCGCCAGCCAGCGCCGCGCTTCGGTCGGGCGCTCCGCTTCCGGCTGGTGCCACAGCCGTCCACCGGGCGCGCGGCTCTCGTCGAGCAGAGCGACCCGAGCACCGGCCTCGCGCGCGGCCACCGCTGCGGCGATCCCGGCGGGCCCGCCGCCGACGACCGCGACGTCGACGTCGAGCGCGAGCGTCTCCCCAGTGCCCGGCGTGGTATCAGCCGCCGCGCCTGGGGCCGTGCGGACCTCGGCGCCGTCGCGCACCGGTTCGAGGCAGGCCCGCACTCCCGGCGCGCCGTCCACTTGCACGCGGCACTCGAAGCAGACGCCCATCGCGCACAGTGCCGAGCGCGGCTCGCCGCGGGTCGAGGTGCGGCACGCGCGGCCCGCGCCGAGCAGCGCCGCCGCCAGCGACGCGCCGGGGCGCGCCTCGAGCGGAGCGCCGTCGACGCGCAGCCGGGGCACGTCTATCCGGCGACCAGCGCCGCGGAGGGCTCGCTGGCCTCGCCGTCCCCGTCCGGCGGCAGCTCCGCCGCCAGCGCCCGGTTCTGCTCGAGCGCCTCGTCGAACGAGGCCGCCGCGATCAGCCGCGCGGCGATCGCGCGATGGGTCGTCTCGCGCCCGTCGCGCAGCAGCCGCTCCAGCGGCGCGAGGCCCTCGCCCTGCGGCAGTCGCGTCTGCAAGAGCGGGTGGCGGCGCGAGGCCTCGCCCCACTCCGCTTCCGGCAGCGGCCGGTAGCGGCAGAAGAAGCCGAGGTGCCACGGCAGCAGTTCGCCGATGCGGCGGTGCGCGGACGGCTTGTCGCCGAAGTACTCGCGCATGAAGCCGAGCAGCCGCCAGGTCATGTACAGCCGCTCTTCGGGGTCCGGGAAGATCTCTCGCCGCTCGCGGATCTCGCGGAACAGCCACGGCTTGATCAGCGCGCCGCGGCCCAGCATCAGCGCCGACACCCCGGTGCGCTGCCAGCGCTCGTGGGCCTCGTAGTGGGTGAGCACGTCGCCGTTGCCGATCACCGGCACCGAGCGCTCGGACGCGACCCTCGCGATCGCGTCCCAGTTGGCGGCCTTCTGGTAGCGCTGCTCGCGGAAGCGGCCGTGGACGCCGATCGCCGCGGCGCCCGCCTCTTCGCAGGCCTTCGCGACCTCGGACACGTTCTCGCCTTTGGCCTCGCTCCAGCCCAGCCGCAGCTTGACGGTGACCGGCACGTCGACGGCCTTCACCATCTCCGTCACGACGCGCGCCAGCAGCGTCGGCTTGCGCAGCAGGCTGGCGCCCAGGCCCTTGCGGGTGATGGCGTCGATCGGGCAGCCGCAGTTGAGGTCGACGAAGCGGGCGCCGCGCGAGGCCGCGAGGCGCGCGCCTTCGGCCGCGGTCTCCGGCTTGCGGTCGGCGAGCTGCACGCCGAAGAACGGCTCGGACGGGTGCGAGCGCAGCAGCGCGAACTCGGCGGGGGAGTTGGAGAGCAGGTTCTTGACCACCGCCATCTCGGAGGTGGTCACCTCGGCTCCGAGCTCGACCACCAGCCGGCGGAACGCCGCGTGCCCGCCTCGTGTCAGCGGAGCGAGCACGACCTTGCCGGCGAACGGGGATTCAGCCATGAGCGCGCGATTGTAGCGTCGGCCGTCGCCCGTTTGCGGAACTCCGGAACGGGTTCCCTGCCGGTTGCCTAAATCGGCAACAATGCCCGGTAACTGTTCCCGTCGAAATGTCGATAACTGATTGAACAATAGACATTTAACTAAGACTGCGTAACTGGACTTCGGCCTGCTCTAGCAGCGGGCATGAAGAACCTGGGCACGATCGTGATGGCGGCGGCGGTGAGCGGGCTGTCCAGCACTCCGGCCCGGGCTGCGGGTTGCCACACCCTCGAGACCGGCCGCTTCGAGTTCGTGCTCTACGAGTGCGACGAGAAGGTCTCGAAGTCCGACGCGAAGAAGGCCGAGAGCTTCCTGGCCGAGACCGAGCAGGCGTTGGGCGTCACGGTCGCCAAGGTCGAGTACCACAAGGTGGCGCTGCCGGCCCAGGTCGACGCGCTGACCGGCGTCTACGGCGAGGGCGTCACGCTGCCGAAGACGGGCCAGATCTTCTCGACCCGCACCTTCCACGCCCACGAGCTGGTCCACCGCGCGGCGATCGAGCTGGGCGACCCGGGCCGCTTCTTCCACGAAGGCCTGGCGCTGGCGCTGGCGCCGGAGAAGGGCTGGACGGTCAAGGACATGCAGAAGCGCGCGAAGTCGGTCCTGGCCCGCAAGCCGGTGGGCGACTTCGTCAAGAACTTCGAGCGGATGGAGCAGGGCGACGCGTACGCGGTCGCCGGCGCGTTCGTCTCCGACCTGATCGCCAAGCACGGCGTCGAGCGCGTCGCCGAGCTGTTCCGCCGCGCCGGCCGCTCCAAGAACGCGGACGGCGCCTTCGTCGCGGTGTTCGGCACGACGCTCGACGCGGCGACGACGGCCTGGGCGCAGGCGCTCTAGTCTTGGACGGGCGTACCGGGCACAGCGGAGATCAGGATCTCACAGAAAACACGTGGGTTGCGCTTTGCAATGAATATGGAATTGACTTTCAGAATCAAAATTGAGACGATCCCGCGCCGAATCCCGCCTGGGGTTCTCGCGAGGAGGTCGCCACGAAATGACAGCGTTCCGAAGCCGCATCCGCACCTGCATCTACGTCCTGATTCCCCTTCTGGCGCTGGCCTTCACCGGGACGGCCGCGGCCGACCACTCCGTGGCGGGCCACGTAGTCGACTCCACGGGCGGCGCCTTGCCCGGCGCGGTCGTCGAGATCGAGGCAGGGGGCAGCGCCCGCGAGGTCTTCGCCGACGAACGCGGCTCGTTCCGTTTCGCGGGCGTGCCCGCCGGCCGGGCGACCCTCGTGGCCCGGCTCGACGGGTTCGCCGCGCGCCGCGTGGAGTTCGTGATCGGGCCGGACACGGGGGCGCTGCGGCTAGTGCTCGAGCCCGCCGGCTTCCGCCAGGAGGTGACCGTCACCGCGACCCGCGTCGAGACGCCGGTGACGGCGCTCGCCAACACGGTCACGCTCGTGGAGGCCGAGACGATCCAGGCGCGGACGGCGCTGAGCGACGACCTGCCCAGCCTGCTCGAGAGCGCCGTGCCGGGCTTCGGGCCCAGCCTCAAGAAGCTGACCGGGCGGGCCGAGACGCTGCGCGGCCGCAACCCGCTCTACACGATCAACGGGGTGCCGCAGCACACGCCCTTGCGCGATGGCGAGCGCGACGGCCACACGATCGACCTGGACTTCGTCGAGCGGGTCGAGGTGATCCACGGCTCCAACGCGATCCAGGGCATCGGCGCGACCGGTGGCGTCGTCAACATGGTGACCAAGGCGCCGCACGCGGACGGAAGCTGGACCCACGACGTGCGGCTCTCCGTGGGCAACGGCGACGGCTTCGAGGACGACGGCTGGTCGACCAAGGCCTCGTACCTGGTCGGGCGCCGCGTCGGCTCGTTCGATTTCGTTGCCGGCGCCTCAGCACACCTGCGCGGGCTCTTCTACGACGCCGAGGGCAACCCGGTCGGCCTGTACCCGACCCAGGGCGACATCATGGACTCGCGCGCCCGCAACCTCTACTTCAAGGGCGGCGTGGCGCTCGACGCCCAGCGCCGGCTGGAACTGACGTTCAACGACTTCCGCCTCGCCCGCGACGGCGACTTCGTGGTCCGCAACGGCAACCGCGCGAGGGGCCTGCTGACCGGCACCGTCGAAGGCGATCCGCGGCCGACCACGGGCGACCCGGCCGAAAACGACGTCACCACCGCCTCGCTCGAGTACCGCGATCGCGACCTCGCGAGCGGCGAGTTCGTCGCCCAGGCCTACCTCTACGACTACTGGGCGCTCTTCGAGGGCGGCGCGTTCGGCACCTTCGCGCTGACCACCGGCGGTCCGGCGTTCCTCGACCAGTCGGCGATCCGGAGCGACAAGCTCGGCCTCAAGCTCACCTATCAGTTGCCGCACGGCCGCCTCGCCGGGTTCACGCCCACCTTCGGCCTCGACCTCTCGCAGGACGAGAGCGCGCAGGTGCTGGCTCGCACCGACCGCGTGTGGGTGCCGGACACGCGGCTGCGGGCGGCGGCGCCGTTCGCGCAGGTGCAGCGGGTGTTCGGCGACCGCCTGATCGTGAGCGGCGGCCTGCGCGTGGAACTGGCGCGGCTCCAGGTCGACGACTACACGACGCTGCCGTCGTCGCGCAGCACGTTCGTCGCAGGTGGCTCGCCTTCGTTCTCGCGGGCGCTGCCCAACGCCGGCGTCGTGTTCCACGCGACCGACCGCCTCTCCACCTACGCCTCGTGGTCGCAGGGCTTCACGATGCCCGACGTCGGCCGCGTGCTGCGCGCGGTCAGCACGCCCGGGCTCTCGGTCGAGCGGCTCGTGGACGTGGAGCCGATCGTCACCGGCAACGCCGAGTTCGGCGTCGACTGGCGCAGCCGCCGCGTGCGCGCCCACGCGGCCTGGTACCGCTCGGGCTCCGACCGCGGCTCGATCCTCGACCCGACGCCCGAGGGCATCTTCAACGTGCGCCGCGAGCCGACCCGCATCGAAGGCCTCGACGCGACGCTGGAGCTGGCGCCGGGCGAAGCCTGGCGGCTCGGCGGCAGCTTCGCCTGGCTGCGCGGGCGCTACGACACCAACGGCGACGGCGATCCCGACACCGACCTCGATGGCGCCAACCTCGGCCCCAACCGCCTCAACCTGTTCGCGTCGGCGACGCTGCCCGCGGGCCTCTCGGCCCGGCTCCAGGTCTCGCGGCTGCTGGACCGCGCGTTCCGCGGCCCGGCCGCGCAAGCGGGACGCGACTTCGAGGGCTACACGACGGCCGACCTCTCGGTCGCCGCAGAGACCGGCCTCGGCCGCTTCCGCCTCGGCGTCGAGAACCTGTTCGATCGCCAGTACGTGACCTACTTCTCGCAGACCGAGGCGTTCCTGCGCAACGACACCTACTTCGCGGGCCAGGGCCGCACGCTGAGCCTGGTCTTCGAGCGCCGCTTCTAGGATCGCCCGTGGAACTCCTGAGGCGGTTGCACCGCTGGGCGGGGCTCGCCGTCGGCCTCGTGCTCGGCGTCGTGGCCGCCTCGGGAGGCCTGCTGCTGTTCGAGGCGGACTACCACCGCGCCCGCCACCCGCGGCTCGCGGCGGCGGTCACGCCGGAGGAGCGCGCCGGCCGCGGCGACGCCCTGGAGCGTCTCTTCGCGCAGGTCCCGCCGGCCGAGGTGCGGGTCGTGCGCTTCCCGGACGACGGGCTGAACGGCTTCGAGCTGTGGCTCGCGGACGGTTCGCAGGCCCTCGCCGACCCGGTCACCGGCGCCCTGATCGAGCGCTGGACCTGGCGCGACAGCCTGCCCGGGTTCCTGTTCGAGCTGCACGCCCACCTGCTCGCGGGCAGGACGGGTCACGCCGTCAACGGCATCGTCGCCCTCGGCGGCGTGTTCTTCGCGCTGAGCGGCGTGATCCTGTGGTGGCCCGGACGGCGCAGCGGGTACCGCCTCCGCCGCGCCCTGCCGCGGGGGCTCGGCGGCGTCGAGTGGCTGCGCTCGCACGCGGCCTCGGGTGTCCTCCTGTCGGCGCCGCTGCTGCTGTTCGCCGCAACCGGCGCGGCGCTCGTCTTCAGCGCTCCCACGGCGCGCGCGTTGAGCGCGCTCCTCGATCGCACCCCGCCGCGGGTTCCCGACGCCACGGTGTCGCTGCAGCCGCGGCCGTTCCGACCCTGGCGCGAGGTCGTGGCCGCGGCGGAGGCCGCGTTTGGCGCGGGCGAGGTCGTGATGCTCTCCCCGGGCCGCGGCGACGACGCGGCGGTGCGCGTGCGCAAGCGGCTGCCGGGGGAGTGGCATCCCAACGGGCGGAGCTGGGTGGTGATCGACCCGTACGAGGCGCGCGTGCTGCAGGCGATCGACGCCCGCGAGCAGGGCGCGGGAACCCGGCTGGCCCACGCGATCTACCCGGTCCACGCCGCGCGCGGCACTGGCTCCGCGCTGTTCTTGCCCGCCCTGCTGGGCGCGCTGGGCGGCGCCTGGCTGGCCGCCGGCGGGCTGGCGGCGTGGTGGCTGCGACG
The DNA here is from genome assembly GCA_011526565.1 of Acidobacteriota bacterium. Taxonomy (GTDB): domain Bacteria; phylum Acidobacteriota; class Vicinamibacteria; order Fen-336; family Fen-336; genus WYBL01. Next base: position 272,276 of record WYBL01000026.1, read on the forward strand.
GCGCGCGAGTGAGATCGCGCACGTGGCCCGGGAGGGCGCGTCCCTATAATCGCGAGGCAACCCCCATGCTCCGCGCGCCGGGCAGCAGCGTCGGTCCGTTCGAGATCCTCGCCCACCTGGGCTCGGGCGGCATGGGAGAGGTCTACCGCGCGCGCGACCGGCGGCTGGGGCGCGAGGTCGCGGTCAAGCTGCTCCACGCCCAGGCCCGCACCGACCCCGAGCGCCTCGCCCGCTTCGAGCAGGAGGCGCGGGCGATGGGCGCCGTCAGCCACCCCGGCCTGCTCGCCGTCTACGACGTCGGCCACGACGGCGGCGTGCCCTACCTGGTCACGGAACTGCTCGAGGGCGAGACGCTGCGCGCGCGGCTCGAGCGCGGCGCGCTGCCGCTGCGCAAGGCGCTCGACTTCGCGCGCCAGCTCGCGCACGGCCTCGCCGCCGCCCACGAGCGCGGCGTCGTGCACCGCGACCTCAAGCCCGACAACGTGTTCCTGACCCGGGACGGGCGCGTCAAGATCCTCGACTTCGGCCTGGCCCGCCTGGTCGAGAGCGAAGCGGGCGACGACCAGGCCCTGACCCAGGGCCGCGTGCTCGGCACCGCGGGCTACATGTCGCCCGAGCAGGTGCGCAGCGAGGCGGTCGACGCCCGCTCCGACGTGTTCGCGTTCGGCGCCCTCGTCTACGAGATGGTGACCGGCGCACCCGCCTTCCGCGGCGCGAGCTCGGTCGAGACGATGAACGCGATCCTGAAGGAGGACCCGCCGGCGCTGGCGGCCTCCGGCACCGGCGCGCCGCGCGCGCTGGCCCGCGTCATCGAGCACTGCCTCGAGAAGGACCCCGCCGAGCGCTTCCAGTCGGCGCGCGACCTGGCCTTCCAGCTCGAGGCGATCGACGACCCCGCCACGGGCGAGGCGCTGGCTGCGGCGCGACCGCGGCGGCGGCTGCCGCCCGGTCTCGCCTGGCTGGCCGCGGGGCTCGCCGCCGGCGCCGCGCTGCACGCGTGGCTCGCGCCGCCGCCGCCGGCGCGGGTGCCGGAGCTGACGCGGCTGACGTTCCGCCGCGGAGCCATCGAACACGCCCGCTTCGCCTCCGACGCCGCCACGGTCGTCTACTCGGCCGCGTGGGACGGCGCGCCGGTCGAGGTGTTCAGTTGCCGCCCCGGCAGCCCGGAGTCGCGGCCCCTCGGCTTTGCCGACACCGAGCTGCTCGCGCTCTCGGCGAGCGGCGAAATGGCGCTCTCGCACGGTCGGCGGCGGCTGGGCACGTTCGTCGCGAGCGGCACCCTGGCCCGCGCGCCGCTCTCGGGCGGCGCCTCGCGCGCCGTGCTGGAAGACGTGCAGTTCGCCGACTGGTCTCCCGACGGCGTCGCCCTGGCCGTCGTGCGCAGCGCCTTCGGACGCACCCGCCTGGAGTACCCGGTGGGCACGGTGCTGCACGAGACCGCCGGCTGGATCTCGCACCCGCGCGTCGCGCCGGACGGCCGCCGCGTCGCCTTCCTCGACCATCCCGTCAGCGGCGACGACGGCGGCAACGTCGCCGTCGTGGAAGCGGGAGCCGCGCCGGTGATGCTGTCGCGCGAGTGGGGCTCGCTGCAGGGGCTCGCCTGGCGCGACGCGCGCGAGGTCTGGTTCACGGGCACGCGCGAGGGCGCGGCGCGCGCGCTCCACGCCGTCACGCTCGACGGCCGCGAGCGGGCGGTGCTGCGCATGGCCGGCACCCTGACCCTGCACGACGTGGCCGCGGGCCAGGTGCTGTTCGCGAGCAACGTCCAGCGCCGCGAGATGCGGGTGCGGGCGCCGGGCGAAGCGGACGAGCGCGACTTCTCCTGGCTCGACTACGCCTATCCCTCCGACTTCGCCGACGACGGCGCGCGCGTCTACTTCGCCGAGAACGGCGAAGGCGGCGGCCGCGGCTACTCGGTCTACCTGCGCGAGACCGCGGCCGGCCGCCCCGCCGTGAGGCTCGGCGGCGGCGCGGCGCTGGCGCTCGCCGCCGACGGGGAGCGCGTGCTGGCCGTCGAGAACTTCACCTCGGACGCCCAGCGCTGGATGCTGCTGCCCACCGCGGCTGGAGAGCCGCGCTCGCTGCCCCGCGGGGCAGTGAGGGCCGCCGCGGCCACCTTCGCGCCGGACGCCAGGCGGCTGTTCGTCAGCGGCTTCGAGCCCGGGCGTTCGTCGCGGATCTACGTCCTCGACCTCGCGAGTGCCGCGGCCCCGGTGCCGCTGGGTCCCGAAGGGGCGACGTTCCCCCTCTCGTCGAAGGCGCTGTCCGCGGACGGCGCCCACCTGGCCGTGCGCCTCGTCGACGGCGCGCACGCGCTGCTGGCGGCCGAAGGCGGGGCGACGCGGCCGCTGCCCCACGTCGATCCGGGCGAGCAGGTGCTGCGCTGGTGCGGGCCTGCCTGCCTCTACGTCTACGCTCCCGGGCGCATCCCCGCGCGCGTCTTCCGCGTCGATCTCGCGAGCGGGCGCCGCGAGCTCGCGTGGGAGATCGCACCAGCCGACCGCGCCGGCGTGCTCGCCATCACCCCGGTCCAGCTCTCCGCGGACGGGCGCGCCTACGTGTACGGCTACCGCCGGGTGCTGTCGGACCTCTACGTGCTGCGCGGGCTCTGACGGCGGTACGATCCGTGCATCGCTGATGGCGAGAGCGCAAGCCCGTCGCTGGCGCGCGGGGAGGAGTCGATGACGGTCGAGCAGCCCGAGCCGCACCTGGTCCTGGTCGTCGACGACGACGCGGAGTTCGCGAAGAGCGTCGCGGACTCGCTGGCGGACGTCGACATCGCCGTCGAGTGGCGCGACGATCCCGCCGCCGCCCTCGCGCTGGCCGGCGAGCGTTCGTTCGAGGTCGCGGTCGTCGACCTGATCATGCCCGCGATGGACGGGCTGGAGCTCGCCCAGTCGCTGCGGCGCACGCCGGGGCAGCCCGAGGTGATCGTGCTGACGGGCCACGCCGACCTGCAGACCGCGATCGCGGGGCTGCGCCAGGGCCTGTTCGATTACCTGCAGAAGCACGCCCTCAACCCGGCCCAGTTGCGCAAGGCGGTGCGGGCGGCGATCGCGCGCCGCGCCGCGGCGCGCGGCAGCGCCGGCTAGCCCGCCAGCGGGGCGGCCGCCGGGCGCGCCAGCAGGAAGCCCTGCAGCAGATCGCAGCCCAGCTCTTCCACCACCGCGCGTTCGCCGGGGCGCTCGATGCCCTCGGCGACGACAGCGATGCCGAGGTCGTGGCAGGTCTCGACCATCGCCCGCACCAGCCGCCGCTTGACCGGCTCGCAGTCGACGTCGCGGATCAGCGCCATGTCGAGCTTGACGAAGTCGGGCTCGAGCGCCGCAAACCCGTTGAGGTTCGAGTGACCCGCGCCGAGGTCGTCGAGCGCGATCCGGAAGCCGGCCGCGCGCAGCTCGCGGAGCCGCTCCCGCAGGCGCGAGCCGGTTTCGAGCGGGGCCTGCTCGGTGATCTCGAGCACGATCGAGCCCGCCCGCGCGACGAACGGCGCTTCGGCGGCCAGCAGCGACGGGTCGAGCAGGTCGGCGGGCGTGAGGTTGACGAAGACCAGGCCCGACGCGAAGGCGCGGTCGTCGGTCGCGGTGCAGGCTCGCACCCGGGCGGCCAGTTCGCCGAGCCGGCCCAGGCGCTCGGCCGCGGCCAGCATCTGCGCGGGCCGCACCAGCGCCGGCTCGCGCGAGCGCAGCAGGGCCTCGTGCGCGAACAGGCTGCCGTCGCGCCGGAAGAGTGGCTGCCAGGCGATCCACAACGAGCCGAGCGCGCGCTCGAAGGCCCGGGTCAGCCCCGCCTCCAGCCCGTCGACCTGCCGGTCCGCAGCGCTCGGGCGCTGGCGGCGCTGCCGTCCCTCGGCGGCGGCCGCGGCGACGGCGTCCAGCAGCTCCGTCGCGGCGACCGGCTTCAGCAGGTAGCGCTGGGCGCCGAGCTGCACCGCGTCGATCGCCGTCTCCAGCGAGGGGCTGCCGGTCAGGAACACGACGGGGAGCTCGCGGTCGCGGGCGCGAACGGCCTTCAGCACGTCGACGCCGCCGAGTCCCGGCAGCCCCACGTCGGTCAACACGAGGTCGTAGCCGCCGATGGCGAGTTCGCGGATGGCGGCTTCGCCGTCCTCGGCGGCCGTCACCCGGTAGCCCGCGTCCTCCAGCAGCTCGCGGGTCACGCCGAGCAGCCCCGTGTCGTCGTCGACGAGCAGCACGTGGGGGGCGGGCACGACGCCCGATGCCGGGAACTCCACCCGGGCATCGGGAAGAACCGGACCCGCGTTCACCGCGCACCACCGGCCTGCGTGAGCGGTGCCGGCCACGCCGAGACCCCGACGAAGCGCAGGCACTGGATCGCCGCCTTGTTGAGGACGATCACCGGCTCCAGGCCGTCGCCTCCATCCGTCGAGACGTCGGTCAGGTTCAGGAAAGGGCGGCCGTCGCACAACACGTCGAGCACGCGGGACTTGCCGTCGGGCACGTGCAACGTGCCCAGGTAGCTGTGGCGCTCCGTCTGGACCAGCACGGTCGCGCGCCGCGCGGCCGCTTCGCCCGCCCGGCTCGGGGTTCGTTCGTTCTCGCCCGACCGCTCGACGAGGACCTCGAGGTTCGGCTCCTTCATTCGGCTCTCCCTTCGCCGGGGGGATTAGCAGCCCGCGTGCCAGCTCCCCGGGGCTGTGGCAGGCTTCGTGCGAGAAGCCCCCGGGGAGGTGCTGGCCATGGAGTCCGGAAAGGTGGAACGCAGCGTCGAAGCGGAGGCGTTGCTCGGCCGCCGCATCCAGGGCGTCGCCCACGAGTTGGCGACGCCGCTGTCGACCATCACCTTGCGGGCCGAGCTGCTGCTCGGACGCCTCGGGAAGCAGGGCACGCCGGAGGCCGAGAAGGACGCCCGCGCGGTGCGGTCGATTCTCGAGGCGGCCACCCGCTGCAGCCAGATCCTGACGGCGCTGCGCGCCCACGCCCGCGTCGCCGAGCCAACGCCCGAACGTCTCGAACTGCGAGCGCTGGTGGTGGAAGCGTTCGAACTGCTGGCCAGCCCGGCGCGGCATCGCAACGTGACGCTCGAGCTGGCCGGCGAACTGGGGCACTGCCGCGCTCGGCGCGGGCCGCTGTCGCAGGCGGTGCTCGGGCTGCTCGCCCATGCCGTGGCGATGGCCACGCCGGGGGCGCTGACGGTGGAGGCCGACGCCGCTGGCGAAGCGCTGCTGTTCCGCTTCGCCGGGGAGTCGGTCGCCGATCGCGAGCTCGCAGCGGCCCGCGAAGCAGCGGCCCGGCTCGGCGTCGAACTCGCAATCGCCGTCGCCGGCGGCGCGACGGTGCTGCGCCTGGGTCTGCCGGCGGCCCCGGCGGACGCGCCGGCGTAGACTTCTTCGCGGACCCATCGACCCGGGAGCGCCCCTTGAAGAATGCCCCCAGCGTGCTGGTCGTCGAGGACAACCGCGAGCTCTCGGAGGCCGTGCGCGAGGCGCTCGCTGAGGCGGGCTACGCCGTCGAAGGAGCCGCGACGCTCGCCGATGCCGCCCGCCAGCTCCGGGAAGGCGACTTCCACGTCGCGCTGCTCGACCTCGGACTGCCCGACGGATCCGGCCTCGACCTGCTGACCACGATTGCCGACGAAGGCCTGCTTACCGAGGCCGTCGTGGTCACCGGCCAGTCGGACGTCGCCACCGCGGTGCGCGCGATGCGGATGGGCGCCTGCGACTACCTCGTCAAGCCGACGCCGATCGAGGAGCTGACCACGGTCACCGCGCAGGCCGTCGAGCGGGGGAGACTGCGCCGCGAGAACGTCGCGCTGCGCGTTCGCCTCGACCGCCACGAGCAGGGCAGCACGGGCATCGTCACCGAGGACCCCGGCATGCGCGCGATGCTGGCCACGCTGCAGCGGGTGGCGCCGACCGACCTGTCGGTGCTGGTGCTGGGCGAGAGCGGCACGGGCAAGGAACTGGTCGCCCGCGCCGTGCACGACGCCAGCACGCGCAAGGGCGGACCCTTCGTCGCCATCAACTGCGCGGCGCTGCCCGAGAACCTGCTGGAGAGTGAGCTCTTCGGCTACGAGCGCGGGGCCTTCACCGGGGCGCTGGTGCGCAAGCCGGGCCTGTTCGAGGTCGCCGACGGCGGCACCCTGCTGCTCGACGAGATCGGCGAGTTCGGCAAGGGCGTGCAGGCCAAGCTGCTGCGGGTGCTGGAGACCGGCGAGTTCTATCGCGTCGGCTCGACGCGGCCACTCCGCACCAGTGTGCGCATCGTCGCCGCCACCAATCGCGATCTCGCGGGCCAGGCCGCGGCAGGCGAGTTCCGCGAGGACCTCTACTACCGCCTCAACGGCGTGTCGCTGGAGCTGCCGCCGCTGCGCGAGCGGCGCGGCGACGTGATGCCGCTCGCCCTGCACTTCCTGAAGCAGGCGCGCTCGCGCAAGTCGCTGGGGCCGCGCGCGCTGGAGGCGCTCAAGGGCTACGACTGGCCGGGCAACGTGCGCGAGCTGCAGATGGTGGTGCGGCGGGCCGACATCCTGTGCGACGGCGACGAGATCGGGCCCGAGCACGTGCCGCTGACGCGCGTCGCGCGGCGCAGTGGCAGTGGCGAGCTGCCGTCCGGGCTCACGCTCGCGGAGCTCGAGGAGCGCTACATCCGCAAGGTGCTGAAGGACCACGACGGCCAGCGCGGCAAGGCGGCCCAGACCCTCGGTATCGACGTGAAGACGCTGTACAACCGGTTGAAGCGCAGTGGTGAGGACTAGCTCGGCCGCGGCACCTGGGTCGCCGACTCCGGTGAGAGCGGCCCAGGGCCGCAGGCTGGACCGGTGGGCCCAGGCGGGCGCCTTGCTGGCGCTCGCTCTGGCCGTGGCCGGGCTGCTCGGGTGGATCACGCCGTGGAACGCTCTCGCTCGCGGCGTGCCTGGTGGCGTGAGGATGGCCCCAGCCACGGCCTTGGCCTTCGTGGCGTTGGCCGGCACCCTGCTCTGCGGGCGTGGGTCGCGGGAACGTCGGGTGGCGATGATCGCCGCCGGGGCTTTCACCGCGGCTGCCGCGGTCGATGCCCTGACCGCTTATGCGCGAGGCGGCACGTCGGTGCTCGACGGCCTGTTGGTTCCTGACCTCGTGGGAGCGCCGCCCGTGTCCGACGGGCGCATGGCACCGCTGACCGCGGTCGGATTCCTGCTGGCCGGCCTCAGCACGCTCCTGTTCGGCCTCGGGCCGCAACGGCGCCTGGCCGGGCACGTGGCAGGTGCCTTGGGCGCAGTGGTCGCCACCCTGGGCGCGCTGGTCAGTCTCTCGTTCGTCCACAGCGCGCTCCCGTTCGGCGGTCCGGACGCCATGCCCGTGGCGGCCACCACCGCCCTGGCTTTCGTGGCGCTCGGCCTGGCCCTCGTGTCGACGGATGGCGCCGAGCGCTTCCCGATGAACCGGTTGAGCGGGTCCACGCATGCGGCGCGGCTGGCCCGCACCTTCCTGCCCCTGGTGCCGATGGTCGGCGTGGCCCACGCGGCCTTCCACTTCGCCGTGCCCGCATTCGAGAACGCCCTGCGCGACGCCCTGCTCTCGCTGCTGCTGCTCGCGGTCGTCCTGTTCGGCGTGCTGTGGGCGGCCAGCCAGGCGGGGCAGTTCCTGGAGGCCGCAGACAACGAGCGCCGTCGCGCCGTGGCCAGCGAGCGGCGCTTCGGCGCGCTGCTCCAGCACAGCCCGCTCTCGATCGTGATCACGCGGCTGGACGGCTGCATCGTGACCGCCAACGGGCGGGCCGCGACCTTCTTCGGCTACGCGGTGGAAGACGTCGTCGGCCGCAACGTGCTGGAGTTGGACCTGGGGCCGGACCCCGCGCTGCGGGGCCAGCTCCTGAGCCGGCTCGCGGGGGGCGAGGTGCTCGAGGGCGCCGAGTTCCGCTTCCGGCACGCGGACGGGTCGCTGCGCGATGCCCTCGTCTCCGGCGCGGCCATCGAGGTGGACGGCGACGAGCCGCTGATCCTGGCCGCGTTCCTCGACGTCACAGACCGCAGGCAGCTCGAGGCGCGTCTGCTCCGCGCCCAGAACCTGGAAACCGTTGGCCGCCTCGCGGGCGGCATCGCCCACGACTTCAACAACCTGCTCGGCGTCGCCCTCGGCCATGCCGAACGCTTGCGGCGCCACGCCGATGGGGAGGTCGCGCGGCGCGCGGCCGGCATCGCCGAGGCGGGAGAGCGCGCGGCGCGCCTGACCCGTCAGTTGCTCGCGTTCAGCCGCCGGCAGGTGATGGCGCCGGAACCGCTCGACCTCAATGCGCTGGTGGCCGACGTCGAGTCGCTGCTGCGCAGCCTCGTGGGCGAGCAGGTGCAGGTCGAGATCCGCCGCAGCGCCGGTCCCGCCGCGGTGCTCGCCGACCCGGGGCAACTCCAGCAGGTCCTGCTCGAGCTGTGCAGCAACGCCCGCGACGCGATGCCGGATGGAGGTCGCCTCGTCGTCGAGGTCGTCGCGCTCGCGGCGGCCGGCCCGGAATGGCCCCAGGGCATCGCCGGACCTCAGGTGCTGCTGCGGGTGGAAGACGACGGCCGCGGCATCGACGCGCATGCGCTGGCCCACGCGTTCGAGCCGTTCTACTCGACGAAGGACGGGGCCGGCCTCGGCCTGGCCACGGTCTACGGGATCGTGCAGCAGAGCGGTGGGCGAGTGCGCATCGACGGTGCGCCGGGCCGCGGCACCCGGGTCGAGATTCTGCTGCCGCAGGTAGCGGCCGCGGTCGCACCGGCGCCGGCGCCGAGGGGCGACGCCGTCTCCCCTGCCGCGACGACCACGACCATCCTGCTCGCGGAAGACGAATCGGCCCTGCGCGAGCTGACTGAAGAGGTGTTGACCGAAGCCGGCTACCACGTGCTGAGCGCGGAGGACGTGCCGCGCGCGCTGGAAGTCGCAGCGGCCCACGAGGGGCCGATCGACCTCCTGCTGAGCGACGTGGTGATGCCGGGGGGCGACGGGGCCCAGCTCGCGGCCCGGCTGCGCGAGTCGCGGCCGGCCGTGCGCGTGCTCTTCGTCTCCGGCTATCCCGAAGAGGTGATCTCGCAGCAGGGACGCCTCGACCCGGGCGTGGCGCTGCTCTCCAAGCCGTTCACGAGCGCCGACCTGCTGCAGCGGGTGGCCTCGGCGCTGGCCCCGCGGCCGGGGCGAGCCTGAGCGGCGTGCCGGACGTGGTGCTCGTGCGCACGGAGCCGTGGCACATCTGATCGCCGAGGCGATCACCCCGAAGTAACCGGGCGTCTCGCCCGGAGGGTCGGGCGCATCGCCCGGGCAGTGCCTCGGGCGGGGCAGCGGATCCCCGTTTTCCCCAGGTTTCGTGTGAGTTCGCGCACGTCGGCGCCGTGGCACGTCCTCTGCTCTATTGCGGGCAGGGAGGACGAACATGAACCACGTAATCAAGCACCCCGCCGCCGCACCCAGCATCACGAACCGCCCGGCCGCCCGGAACGTCTTCGGCACGGCCGGCCGCGCGCGTCGGGCGGTCGTCCACGTCGTGACCGACCGCCACCACTACCACGGCACGCTCTACGTGCCCGACGGCAAGAAGCGGGTCTCGGACGTGCTGTGCGACGGCAAGCCGTTCCTGAACCTGACCGAGGTCAGCACGGACGGCGGCGCCGCGGACGAGTTCCTCGCCATCAACAAGTCCGCGATCCTGTCGCTGCGCATCGTCAACGAGGAGCACACGGAACCGGTCTCGATCCGGGCCTTCTGAGGAGGCGGAGATGAGCCTCGCGCACGCGTTTCCCGACCCGGTCCGGCCCGTCGAGGCCCTCGACCACCCGGCGGCGCCGAGCTACGAGCGGCCTGCGCGGCGCAGCGCCGCCGAGGAGCGCGTCGCCCAGGCGGTCGCGCTCGCCGGCCAGCCGCTGCTGACCCGCCTCGTTGACGACCTGCCCGTTCCGGCTGCGGTGCTCAACGCTCAGCGCGAGGTGCTCCACGAGAACGCGGCGCTGCGCCGCCTGCTCGGGGTGCGCGGGACCGCGCTCCTCGGCCTGCGACTGGGGGAGGCGCTCGACTGCGAGCGTGCGAACGATGCACCGGCGGGCTGCGGCACGGGCCCGTCGTGCGCGAGCTGTGGCCTCGGCACGGCCCTGTCCGAGGTCGCGCGCACGGGGCTGCCGCAGGTCGAGGACTGCCGCGTCACGGCCCGGGTCGACGGCCAGGAGCGGCTGTGGGACCTGCGCATCCGCGCCAGCCGGCTCCGCGGTGTGGAACCCGCGCCCCTGTACCTCGCGGTGCTCGAGGACCTGGCTGATGCCCGGCGCCAGGCCGCGCTCGAGCAGATGTTCTTCCACGACGTGCTGAACACGCTGGCCAGCATCCAGGGCTATCTCCAGGTCTGGACCGAGCTGCCGGAGGACCGCGCGCGCAACTTCGCGCCCGACTTGCTGCGCCTGGCCCGGCGCGCGATCGACGAGGTGCAGGCCCACCGCGACCTGGTCGACGCGGAGTCCGGCCACCTGCGGGTGATGCCGGTGCCGGTCGACGTGGCCCAACTCCTGCGCGAGGTGTGCGCCTCGTTCCAGCGCGCCGAGGACGATCCCTTCCGCCTGCAACTGAGCGTGCCGACCTTCGACCTGCCCGTGGTGACGGACCCGGTGCTGCTCCGCCGCGTGGTGGCCAACCTGGTCAAGAACGCGCTCGAAGCCTCGGCGCCCGAGCAGGGCGTCACCGTGCGCTGGTCGCCCGTGCAGCGCCGGATCAGCGTGCACAACGAGGGCGCGATGCCGGCGGACGTCCAGGCCCGGATCTTCCAGCGCACCTTCTCCACCAAGGGCGACCGCCGCGGGATCGGCACCCACTCGGTGCGGCTGCTGGTCGAGACGTACCTGGGCGGCCGGGTCGACTTCACGTCGACGCCCGAGGCCGGAACCACATTCCGGGTGACGCTGCCGGAAGCGCCGCGCGACCTCGCGGCCAAGGACACTCGAGGAGAATGGGCATGAACGCACCCGGACGGCCTGTTTCGAGGACTGACGCCCTGGATTCTGATTCCGGCGATCGCGAGCATCGAATCCGTTGAGCGTGAGCATCGGTCCGACGGCCGTCGGACCGAACCGGCCCGTCCCCCCTTACAATCCGCCGGAATGTCCTCCGCGGTTCCGCGCGTTGCTTCCTATGCCCGCGACGTTGCGGTGCTGCTGGGGACGCCCGGGGTCAACGAGCTGACGTACTACCCCGCGCTGCAGAGCCTGCTCAGCGGGCTGCTGCGGGATCGCGGGCTGCCCTTCCAGGTGCGGATCGGGACCAGTCAGTACCGCCCCAGCGGTGGTGCCGACATGCCGGACCTCGCGCTCTACGACGGCGCTGGCGAGTTCCCCGTCGTGCTGGGCGAGGTCAAGCTGCCGAGCGCCGACCTCGACGAGATGGCGCTCTCCACCGGCACCGAGGACCAGGTCGGGCGCTACCTGCGCCGCACCGGCGTCGTCCTCCTCACCAACATCCGAGGCTTCTCGCTCGTGGTCAGCGGCAACGCCAGCGGTGATGGCCCGGTCGCCCCGGATCACCGGCGCGTGCTCGACACGGTCGAGCTGTGGCCGTCAGCCTCCGCGCTGAAGAAGGGTGCGGCGGTCTCCGCCGAGAGCGCGGAGGCGCTGGGCGATCTGCTCGAGCGTGCCGTGACCGAGTTCGCGGCCATCTCCGAGCCCGAGTCGCTCGCCCGCATCCTGGCCCGCCAGGCGCGGCGCGCGAAGCAGGACCTGCCGAAGCAGTTCTCGCAGGCCGTGCGGCCGCTGCTCGACGACTTCGGCAAGGCGCTCGGCATCCACTTCGAAGGCGAAGAGGGCGAGGAGTTCCTGCGCTCGTCGCTGATCCAGACCGTCTTCTACGGCCTGTTCGCCTCCTGGACGTTGTGGCACCGCGCGGGCCAGACCGGTTCGTTCGCCTGGCAGGACCTCTCGCGCTGGCTGCGCATCCCGTTCCTCGGCGCCCTCTTCCATGAGTTCGAGCACCCGTCGCGGCTCAAGGAGCTGGGCCTCAAGCCGCACCTCGACGCAGCGGCGGCCACGCTCGCGCGCGTCGACGGCGAGCGCTTCTTCGCCCGTTTCCAGGCACCGCAGATCGGGTCGCAGGCGGGGGTCTGGGCGGAGGAGCCATGCGACGGAGCCCAGCGGCCCGAGCGCCGGGATTCACTCCCGGCGCGAGCCGCCGTCGAACAGGGCGGCGGCTCGGCGGCGACGACCGCAATCCTCTACTTCTACGAGCCGTTCCTCGAAGCCTTCGACCCGGACCTGCGCAAGCAGCTCGGCGTCTGGTACACGCCGTGGGAGATCGTCCGCTATCAGGTGCGGCGCGTCGACCAGTTGTTGCGCGAGGAGCTGGACTGCCCCAAGGGCCTCGCCGACCGCCGCGTCGTCGTGCTTGACCCCTGTTGCGGCACGGGCGCCTACCTGATCGAGACGCTGCGCTGCGTGGCCGACCAACTGCGCTCGGAGGGCGCGGGCGCGCTGCTGCCCGCCGAGCTGCTCGACGCCGTCTGCCGCCGGCTGATCGGCTTCGAGATCCTCACGGCGCCGTTCGTGATCGCGCAGCTCCAGCTCTACCTGATGCTCGACGAGCTGGGCGCCCCGCCCGACGAGTCGCACCGCCCGGCGGTGTTCCTGACCAACGCGCTCACCGGTTGGGAAGGCGCCGACCAGATGAAGCTCTCGTTCCCGGAGCTGCAGGAGGAACACGACGCGGCGCGGCGTGTGAAGCGCGAGGAGAAGATCATCGTCGCGCTCGGCAACCCGCCCTACAACCGCTTCGCGGGGGTGCCGCTCGACGAGGAGGCGAGCCTCGTCGACCACTACAAGGGCATCCGCCGCGACGACAAGGGCCAGCAGCTCGGCAAGTCCGCGATCTACGAGCGCTGGGGCATCCGCAAGCAGCTCCTCGACGACCTCTACATCCGCTTCTTCCGCCTCGCCGAGGTCCGCATCGGCGACCGCGCCGACCACGGCATCGTCAGCTTCATCTCCAACAGCTCGTTCCTGGCCGGCCGCTCCCACCCGCTGATGCGCGAGTCGCTGCTCACGCGCTTCGACGACATCTGGGTGGACAACCTGCACGGCAACCGGCTCGCCAGCGAGCGCACCCCGCAAGGCGATTCGTGCGAGACGATCTTCAACACGGACAGCGGCGGACCCGGCATCAAGGTGGGCACGTCGATAACGACGTTCTTGAAGCGTGGAGCGCCGCGAAGCAAGACGCCATCGGCGGCAGTCCACGTCCGCGACTTCTGGGGCCGCGCGGACGCCAAGCGCCGGGCCCTGCTCGCCAGCCTCGACCTCGAAGCGACACCGGCGAAGGCCCGCGAGGAGTGCGCCGCGACGCCCGAGGGCCCTCGACCCTACGAAGACGTCACGCCGACCGAGAGCGGGATGTGGCGTCTCGTCAGCACGACCGCCTTTGGCTCCTACGAGGACTGGCCGGCGCTGGACGATCTCTTCGTGGAGTCCTTCCAAGGTGTCAACCCGGCGCGAGGCCTCGAGGGCAGTGTCGTGGAGACCGATGCGACCATCCTCGAGCGCCGGATGCGCGACTACTTCTCGGACATGCCCTTCGAGGACCTGGCCGAGCGCCACCCGGTGTTGTGTCAACCGAGGGCGCGCTACGAGCCGAAGTCGCTGCGTAAGGAACTTCTGGCCAGGACCACCTTCCGGAACGGGCAGATCCTCGCGTACCACGTGTTCCCCGGCGACCTCCGGTGGATCTACTACGAGACCGAAGCCAAGCTGCTCACCGAGCGCTCGCCGCAGCTCGGCGATCACCTCGCTCACGGCCCCTTTCTGGTGGCGGGCTCCTACGCGCGGCGGGTTTCGGAGGCTCGCCCCATCTGGTCCTCCACCTTGTTCGACTACCACCTCCAGGACCGCGGTGCGTTCGGGTTCCCGCGCCGCTTGCAGCCGAAGAAATCGGAGCTGCGCCTGTTCGCCGAGGCCGAGCCCTCTGAGCCCACCGCGAACCTCGCCCCGGCCTTGTGGAAAGCACTCGCTTCACAATGGCACCTGAAGGGCGACCTGACCGAAAAGTCCGCGCTGGCCGTGGTGGATCAGCTCTTCGCACTCACTCTCGCCGTCGGCCATGCGCCGCGGTTCGAGGCGGACCACGCGGAGTCGCTCGCCCAGGACTGGCTGCACCTGCCGATCCCCCGCGACAAGGCCGTGCTCAAGGAGTGCGCGTCGCTCGGCGCCCAGGTCGGCACCCTGCTCGACCCGGCGACGGACCCGACCAGGCTGCTGACCTCGCTGCTCGGCGCCCGCCGCCGCCACCTCGCGGTGATCGCGACGCGCTCCACGGAGGCGGTCCACGACGGCGACCTCGTGGTCACCGTCTCCTACTTCGGCGCGGCTCCGGGCAAGTGGATCTCGCGCCGGCCCACGGAAGACGAGGGCGAAGTCCCGGCCTGGGGCGAGCAGACCGGCGACCTCTGGCTCAACGACACGGTCTACCTGAAGCACGTCCCCGAACGCGTCTGGCGCTACGAGCTGGGCGGCTACCCCGTGCTCAAGAAGTGGCTCGGCTACCGGGACGCGAAGCGCCGCGACGGCCGCCCCATCACGCTCGCGGAACTCGACCACCTGCGCACGATGGTCCACCGCCTCGCGGCACTCCTCCTGCTCCACGACGCCCTCGACGCCGCCTACGAGAAAGCCGCGGCCGACGCCTTCACGACGACCGACCTCGGTCTCAGGTAGCCCCGCCGCCCGGAGGCCGCCGCTCGTCGGCCGTCAGACGTCCGCGGGCAACCGCCGCAGCACGACGTGGGTGAAGTCCTGGGGAGCGCCCGCCGGGGTGACGTGGCGACGCTCGAACCCGCGCACCAGCTCGAATCCAGCCCCGACCCGTTCGACGAGGCCCGCCACGTCGTAGCGTTGCACCAGCAACCCGCTGCACCGGGTCGGCCCGGTCTGGGCGAACGTGGCGAGCACGACGTGGCCGCCGGGCGCCAGGTTCGCTCTCAGCGTCGAGAGGTACGCGTCCTGATCCGCGGACTCGGTCAAGAAGTGAAAGACCGCCCGGTCGTGCCAGAGGTCCACGGGCTCGCGCAAGCGCAGGTGCCGAGCGTCGCCGACCACCCACTCGACCTGCGCGCCACGCTCCGCGAGTCGCGATCGCGCGACGGACAGCGCCGCCGCCGAGATGTCGGCCACCGTGATCCGGCGATAGCCACGGTCGAGCAGGCGATCGACCAGGAAGGAGGCCCCGCCGCCGACGTCGAGGATCGAGGCATCGGTCGGCGCAACTGCGCCGATCAGCTCGAGTCAGGTCGCGGGATCGGGCTCGTACCAGCTCACCTGCTCGGGCGACTTCGAGCCCCACACCTGCTGCCAGTGCGTTTCGGGATCCATCTCCGGCCTCCTCGCCATGCGCCAAGCCACAGGCATCCCTGGCCCGTCGACGTCATCCTGCCATCTTCCGGCTGCCTCCCGGGGAACTCTTCGGGTCTCACGCTCACGGGGCCGCGAACCCCGACAGCGACCTCGACCTGCTGATCGTGGAGGACTCCGACCTCCCCGCCATCGGCGGGCTGGGCGCTATCGGCACTGAAGTAGAAGGTCCGGCCGGCCTCCGACTCGTTGGTCCGGGCGACGACATCAGGTCGTCTTGGCAACCCGTAGCGCGCGCATAATCCGCCGAAGACGCGTGGCCTGGGAGACAGCGCCTGAACGCTCGACCTTCGGCTGAGGCGAACGCACATGACCGGCAGGATCCTGGACGTCATCGATTTCGAGCGGGTCTCCGCCCTGCTCGAGGGGTTCAACAAGACCACGGGGTTCGTCACCGCCATCCTCGATCTCGAGGGGAACGTCCTGGCGCAGTCGGGCTGGCGACGGATCTGCACCGACTTCCACCGCGTCCATCCCGAGTCGGCACGCCACTGCACTACCAGCGATACGGTGCTGGCGAGCGCCATGCAGCAGGGCAAGAGGTATCACTTCTACTCCTGCCTGAACGGGTTGGTCGACGTGGCCGTGCCGCTGGTGGTCGGGGGGGAGCACGTCGCGACCCTGTTTTCCGGCCAGTTCTTCTTCGATCCGCCCGACCGTTCCCTGTTCCGCGCACAGGCCGGCCGGTATCAGTTCGACGAAGGGTCCTATTTGCGGGCGCTCGACGACGTCCCGGTCGTCTCCCGGGAAAAGGTCGAGACGGCGATGGAGTTCCTGCTGGGCATGACGCAGCTCATCAGCGACATGACTTTCCAGCGCCTCCAGTTGATGGAGATGAACACCGCCCTGGAGGCGAGCGAGCGGCAGCTCAGGAGTTCGCAGCAGATCGCCCACCTGGGCAGTTGGCATCTCGACGTCGCCACCAACCGGGTCACCTGGACGGAGCAGTTGTACCGGATGTACGGCTTCGATCCGTCGCTGCCGCCTCCGCCCTACACCGAGCACTCGAAGCTGTTCACGCCCGCGAGCTGGGCAGCGCTGGCCACGGCCCTCGAAAAGACGCGAGCCACGGGCGTGCCGTACGAACTGGAACTCGAGATGCTCCGGCCGGACGGCAGCACAGGATGGATGTGGGTGCACGGCGAAGCGCTCAGGAACTCGGCGGGCGAAGCGACCGCTCTGTGGGGAGCCGCGCAGGACATCACCACGCGCAAGCGGGCTGAGGCAGCACTCCAGCAGCAGGCTGAGGCACTTCGCGCCAGCAACGAAGAACTGCAGCGGTTCAACCGCGCCATCGTCGACCGCGAGCTGCGGATGATCGAACTGAAGCGGGAGATCAACGAGCTGTGCCAGCGCCTGGGCGAACCGCCGCGCCACGCGAGCGTTCCTGCGCCGACGGACCACGGCCGAGGCGCGGGCAAGGAGGCGTCGCCGCCAGGCGGAGAACGCGCATGAACGCCCCGCCCTTGCGAGCGGCGGGCCTCGTCACGATGGCTTTCGGACTCCTGGCCCTGCTGGGGTGGGTGCTCGGATGGATGCCACTCGCCAGCTTCGGAGCCGACCGGGTCCCCATGGCGCCGAGCACCGCGGCGCTGTTCTTGTTGTATGGCGCCGCCCTGGGGGTGCGCGCCCGGGCGCCGCTCAGCTCCCTGGCCCATCGGTTCAGCGCGGCGCTGGCCGGCCTGGGCCTGCTGGCCGCGCTCGTGTTGTTCACGCTCGGCTGGCGGCAGGTCCAGTGGGCGGGCGAACACCTCGGCCTGGAGATTTCCGGTACGGTTCAGGGCGCACCCCTGGGCCACATGTCCGTGGTCACGGCGGTCTGCTTCGTGCTCGCCGGCGTGTCGTTCCTGGCCTCGCTCTCGCCGGCCCCCCTCAGGCGCTGGCGGGTCGGCCTGGCGCTGGCTGCCGCAGGGGTCCTGCTGGCCACCAGCTTCGTCTTCCTGCTGGCCTACGGCTTCGGCACGCCGCTGCTTTACGGCAGTGGCTTCATCCCGCCCGCGCTCAACACCATCCTTGCCTTCAGCACGCTGGGCCTGGCGCTCCTGGCTTCGGCCGGGGGGCGGGGGGGCCTGGTTGGCAGCTTGCCCGGAGACGATTCCAGACCGGCCCTCGTCTTCGTCCTGATCTTCCTCGTCCTGGCGCTGGGTATCGTAAGCACGGGCTACGCCTACTACCGGGACTACGAGCGGCATTTCCGCGCCGAAGCCGAGGGACAGCTCTCCTCCATCGCGGAACTGAAGGTCGGCGAGCTGACGCGGTATCGGAAGGAGCGGCTGAGCGATGGCGCCGTTCTCCGGGACAACCCCGCTTTCACCCGATTGGTCCGCCGCTTCCTCGCGACGCCGGCGGACGTGGACGCGCTGCGGCAGTTGCAGGCGTGGCTCGGCAAGTACCAGAACCCCTTCCAGTACGACCAGATTCGCTTGCTGGATGCGCAAGGCATCACGCGCCTGTCCGTTCCGGCCGGCCTGGCGCCCGCCAGCGTCGCCCTGTCGCGGAGCGCATCCGAGGCCCTGCGCTCGGGCCAGGTGATGTTTCAGGACTTCTACCGCGACGAACTCGACCAGCGCGTCTCTCTGGCCGTGCTGATCCCCATCCTCGACGAAGCGGGTGCCGACCGGCCGCTCGGGGTTGTCATCGAGCGGATCGATCCCTCGGCCTTTCTCTATCCGTTCATCAGCCGCTGGCCCGTGCCCAGCGCGACGGCGGAGACGCTGCTCGTCCGCAAGGAAGGGAACGAGGTCGTCTTCCTGAACGAACTGCGGTTTCAGGCCAACACAGCGCTGACCCTGCGCCGCTCGCTCGCCCACATCCAGCAGCCGGCGGTGATGGCGGCCCTGGGCCACGAGGGCGTTGTGGCCGGCCTCGACTATCGGGGCGTGCCGGTGTTGGCAGCGGTGCGAGCCGTCCCGGAGTCGCCGTGGTTCCTGGTGGCCCGTCGGGACGTGACGGACGTGTATGCACCGTTGCGCACGCAACTCTGGCAGATGGTCGCGCTGGTGGGCGGCCTGCTCTTCGGTGCGGGAGCGGCGGTCGGGCTGGTCTGGCGGCAGCAGCGTGTCCGGTTCTATCGGGAACTGGCCATGGCGGCGGAATCGCTGCAAAGGACCCAGAGCCTGCTCACACAGGCCGAGAAGCTGGGGAGGGTGGGCGGCTGGGAATTCGATATCGATAGCCGGCAGATGATCTGGACGGAGGCGGTCTTCGACATCCACGAACTGGATTGCACGAGCCAGCCGACGGTGGAGCAGGGCATCAGCTTCTACACCCCCGCGTCGCGGCCGATCATCGAACGGGCCGTGCAGCGCGCGATCGAGCAGGGCGAGCCGTTCGATGTGGAGCTGGAAATCCTCACGGCGAAAGGCAATCGGCGCAGCGTCCATTCCGTGGGCCAGGTGGATCTCCCCCGCCGCAAGGTCGCCGGCTTCTTCCAGGACATCACCGAGCGCAAGCAGGCGGAAGCGGAGCGGCAGAAGCTGGGCATGGTCGTCGACAGCAGCAGCGAATTCATCGGCATGTGCGACCTCGACATGCAGCCGCTCTACGTGAACCCCGCAGGCCTCCGCCTGGTGGGGCTGCCCGACCTGGCCGCGGCCTGCCAGGTCAAGGTGCAGGACTACTTCTTTCCTGAGGATCAGCGGTTCATCGCGGAGGAGTTCTTCCCGCGCGTGCTGCGGGACGGCCATGGCGACGTCGAGATTCGCCTGCGCCACTTCCAGACCGGCGAGCCAATCTGGATGTACTACTACCTGTTCAGCGTCCGCGACGGGAGCGGCGAGAGCATCGGCTGGGCCACGGTCAGCCGCGACATCACCGAGCGCCGGCAGGCGGAGGAATCCTTGCGCCGATCCCGCCAGGCGGCGCTCAACCTGATGACGGATGCCATCGAGGCGCGTGACCGCTCTGAGCGGGCCGAAGCCGAAATCGTCGCGCTGAACGCGCACCTGGAGACGCGGGTGCTCGAACGCACCGCCCAGCTCGAGGCGGCCAACCGCGAGCTGGAGGCGTTCTCCTATTCGGTGTCCCACGACCTGCGGGCGCCGCTGCGGGCCGTGGACGGCTACGCCCGCATCCTCGAAGAGGACTACCGGGATCGCCTGGATGCCGAAGGGCGCCGCGTGCTGGGGGTGGTGCGTGGCGAGGCGCAGCGGATGGGGATCCTGATCGACGAACTGCTGGCCTTCTCGCGGCTCGGACGACGGGAGCTTCGGCGGCAGAAGCTCGACATGCGGGCCCTGGCCCGCGAGGTCTTCGACGAGTTGCAACTCGCCGAACCCGGTCGCCCCGTCGAGCTGAGGCTCGGCGACCTGCCGATCACGGTCGCGGACCCCGTCCTGCTCCGACAGGTCTGGGCGAACCTGATCGGCAACGCCTTCAAGTACACGCGAGGACGCGAGCCGGCGCGGATCGAGGTGAGTGGCTCGGTCGAGGGCGACTGCGCGCACTACTCCGTCAGCGACAACGGCGTGGGCTTCGCCATGGCCCACGCGGACAAGCTGTTCGGCGTCTTCCAGCGCTTGCACGGCGAAGACGAGTTCGAGGGCCACGGCGTCGGCCTGGCCCTCGTCCAACGTATCGTCCATCGCCACGGCGGCCGGGTCTCGGCCCGGGCCGAGGTCGGCGTCGGCGCGCATTTCCAGTTCACTCTGCCGGCACGAATGGAGAACGCCTCATGAGCCTCGCCCCGGTCGACTTTCCGGGCGCCGTCGTCGACATGCTGCTCGTCGAAGACAACCCTCGCGACGCGGATCTGACGCTGCGAGCACTCAGGAAGAAAAACCTGGCCAACCACGTGACCTGGGTCAAGGACGGCGCCGAGGCGCTCGACCTGATCTTCGGCCCGTCAGGGGACCCCGCACAGACGCTGGCCCAGGCGCCCCGACTCATCCTGCTCGACCTGAAGATGCCCAGGATCGACGGCCACGAAGTTCTGCGGCGCCTGAAGGCGGACCCGCGCACGCGGGCCATCCCGGTCGTGGTGTTGACCTCGTCTCGCGAGGAACGAGACGTCGAACGCTCGTACGACAGCGGGGCCAACAGCTACATCGTGAAGCCCGTCGACTTCGTGAACTTCTCGGAGGCCATCCAGGAGGTGGGGCTGTACTGGCTGCTGCTCAACCAGCCGCCGGAGCCCCGCGGCGCGCCGAAGCCCTGAGCCGCCGCCGCCATCGGCACTGGCCGGCGACGCCGTGATCAACGCCGAGCACCGCTTTGCACCCGGAGGATCGCGGGCATGGCGCGTGCATCGCTTCTTCCGGCCGGATGGTCCGGCCCCGGGGGAGGCGAAAGCGATGCGGCGTCGGGAGTGTCTTCGAAGGGGCTTGATGGCAACTGCCGGCACGCTGGCCGCAGGTCCGGCCAGCCGGCTGCTCGCACAGTCCAGCGCGGCCACGACGCTGGTCGCGGCGTCGAGCCAGCGCGAGATCTGGCCGGGACAGCCGACCACCGTCCTCACGCTGGGGGACACTTTCCCCTCGCGCACGCTGCGGGTGCGGCGCTGGGACCTGCTGGACGTCGATTTTCGCAACGATCTCCGCGAGGCGACCAACATCCACTGGCACGGCCTGCCCGCGCCGCCCGAGGATGACGGGCACCCGATGGACGTCGTCCTGGCCGGAGGCCGCCGCTCGTACCGCTTTCTCGTCGAAGAGCCGGCGGGCACCTACTGGTATCACTCCCACCCGGACGGGCGCACGGCTTCGCAGGTCTATCGCGGGCTCGCCGGCTTCCTGATCGTCGAGGACGACGCCGAGCGCGCCCTGGGCCTCCCCGCCGGGGAGTTCGACCTGCCGCTGCTGCTTCAGGACCGGCGGCGACGAGCCGATGGCAGCCTGACCTACGCGCCCACGTTCATGGACCTGATGGCCGGCATGCTCGGCGACGCCGGCCTCGTCAACGGGGCTCCGCAGCCCGTGGTCGAGGTGGCCGCGACGTCCTACCGCCTGCGGCTGCTGAACGGTTCGAACGCGCGGGTGATGCGGGTGGCCTTCGAAGACGCGCGGCGGTTCGACGTGATCGCGGGCGACTGCGGGTTGCTCGATCAGGCCGTCGCCGCCACCGACGTGTGGCTGGCGCCGGGCGAACGTGCGGAGATCCTGGTGGACTTCTCGGGCGACCCGCTCGGCCGCACCGTCCGCCTCGTCAGCGCGGCGTTCTCATCGGGGGGCCCGGGCATGGGCATGGGCGGTGGGTCAGCTCAGGGCGCCCTCCTGCCGCTGGCCACGTTCCGGGTGTCCGCCCCGGGTCCGCCGCCGGCGCGGCTGCCCGAGCGCCTCGCCACGGTGGCCCGCCTGGACCCGGCGCGAGCGAGCGCGAGGCGCCGCTTCGTGATGGACATGCGGATGCCTCCCGGCCCCGGCGCCTTCACGATCAACGGCCTCAGCTTCGAGCCCGATCGCGTCGACGTGAAGGTCGAGCGTGGGGTGCAGGAGGCGTGGGAGGTGGTCAACCTCTCTGGCGAGCCCCACCCGTTCCACGTGCACGGCACCCAGTTCCAGGTCGTCCGGCGTTCCGGACAGGCGCTGATGCCCCACGAGCGCGGGCTCAAGGACACCGTCCTGGTGTGGCCGGGGGAGACGGTGGAGCTGGCGATCCGCTTCGAACGCCACGCCGGCCTGTACATCCTCCACTGCCACAACCTGGAGCACGAGGACGCCGGCATGATGCTGAACCTCGAGGTGCGCTGAGGGGCCGGAGCGCCTACACCGGGTTCACTTCGGTGGCAGGGTCGGGCGGCGCTTGCTGGAAGTGTGCGAGTGACGGATCTTCCAGGCGTCGGCGTCGTCCTTGACGAGGATCAACGTCTCCAGGCCCTCGGCGTCGATGTCGCGCCCGCCGATGCGCGCCTTGAGACGGTACTCGGCCGTGACGTAGGCGGTGCGGCCGTCGCAGCCGATCGCGTGAGCCAGGACGTTCGAGTGAGTGAACACCAGGCCCTCCATCTCCTTCAGCTCGGGACCGAGGTGGTGATCACGGTAGGCCGCCCAGCCGCGGTCGACGCTGCCGCCCTCGAAGATCGTCACCTCCGGGTGATAGAACGGCGTCAATTTCTCGACCTGTCGGCTGTCGAACGCGGCGTCGTAAGCCTTCAACCAGGCGCTCACCTCGTCGGTGAGCGCGGGCGGCGCAGCCTGAGCGACGGCACCGAGGTTCAGCATCGCGACCACCGCCAGCGCCGTGAGACGGACTTTCATCGCTTCTTCCGTCCCGAGTCAGTGCTTGTGACCGGCAGGCGCGGGCTTCGCGGCAGCGTCCATCTCGCCGAGCTGAACCTCGACCGCGCGAATGGTCTTGCCCTCCTCCACGGTGGTCGCGACGACGCGAATCCCGGCGACGACGTCCTGGAGCTTCGCCGCGCTCTTTCCCTTCATGAACTGCGTCTTGTCGTCGCAGGAGAGGACCACGGTCTTGCCCTCGACCGTCTTCACCTCGACGTGGCTGACCTTGTCGGCGTGGACCTGGACCACGGTGCCCATCACCTTGTGCTGATGGCCCTCGTGGGCCTGCATGGCTCCGGTGGCGGCGACGAGTGCGATCCACGACAGGATGGCGACGGCCTCGCGCATGACGCTTCGATCTCCTTCAGTGCCCCGCGTGTGACGAGGGAGGAGCCGGGGCGACCTCGCCTCCCTCCAGGAATCGCCGCTCGGCCTCCGCGGCCTCCCAGTCGCGCCGGCCACGCGGGTTGAACTCGCGCATCTCGGCCAGCTCTTCGGGGGTCAGCTTCGGCAGGTGTCGGATGAAGTGGACCAACTCCCAGGTCGTGCTGTCGTCCTCGGGTGTGTCCTCGCCCCAGGCCGGCATGCCGGTGAGGCGAACGCCGTTCTTGATGATCCAGAACAGGTGCCCGTCGGGCAGCCCCTGGGTGTCCGCCAGTTGCATGTCGGGCGCCTTCGGGTAGAGGTTGCGGCCGAGCGTCGTCTGCCCGCGCCCGTCGTTGCCGTGGCATGACGCACAGTGGTCGGCAAAGTGCTCGCGGGCGCGCGCCAGCACGACGGGGGTGAGCGCGACCGGGTTGCGCGCGTCGCGGTGTTCGCGCGGGATGCTGAAGTTCCGCAGCCGTCGGGCGACGAAGGCTTCGACCGCCGTGGGCTCGTCGCGAGCGCTGAAGCCGGCAGACAGCACGAACGCTAGCCCCGCCCCTCCGGCACCCAGGCCCAGCAGCGCCACCGCCCATCCGGCCTTCGCAGCCCGCGTCATGCTCCCAACGCTACTGGCCCGAGGTTAGACGCACATTAATCGGTCCCGTCCTACCATCTGGGTCGAGGTGCGGCGGTCGTGAGAATTCTGGTGGTGGAAGACGACCCGCGGCTGTCGGCCTTGCTGCGGCAGGGCCTGCGCGAGCAGGGCTTCGTGGTCGACGTGGCGCCCGAAGCGAAGCTGGGGTTGGAGCTGGCCACGGCCGGCGACTACGGCGTGCTCGTGCTGGACGTGATGCTGCCCGGGCGCAGTGGCTTCGACCTGCTCCGCGACCTGCGCGCGACCGGCAGCCGCCTGCCGGTGCTCGTCCTGTCGGCGCGCTCGTCGGTCGAGGACCGGGTCCGCGGCCTCGACCTGGGTGCGGACGACTACCTCGCCAAGCCGTTCGACTTCGCCGAGCTGCTGGCGCGGCTGCGCGCGATCACCCGCCGGCCCGACGTGGAACCGCGCACGGTGTTGCGCGTCGCGGATCTGGAGCTGGACCCGGCGCGGCACGAGGTGCGCCGCGGCGGACAGCGGGTCGATCTGACCGCCCGCGAGTTCGCGCTGCTCGAGTACCTGATGCGGAAGACAGGAGTGGTGCTGACCCGCGACATGATCCTGGACCAGGTCTGGGGCATCGAGTACGACGGCGGATCGAATCTGGTCGAGGTGTACGTCAACTACCTGCGGCGGAAGGTCGACCCGACCCACGAGCTGATCCACACGGTGCGCGGCCTGGGCTACACGCTGCGGGAGGCGGAGTGACCCCGGCGCACAGCCTTCGGGCCCGGCTGACGGCCTGGTACGCGCTGAATCTCACCGTCGTGCTGGTCGCCCTGGGCGCGCTGCTCTACGGCGTGGTGCGCCATCAGCTCCTCGTGCACCACGACGGCGAACTGCGTCACGCCGCCGCCGCCGCCGCCGCGGTGCTCGCCAGCGAACCCGACTGCGAGCGCCTGACGGAGGCGCAAGTGGCGGCCCTCGACCGCCTCGGCCACGTGGTCCTGTTCCACGAGGCCGAGGCCCAGGGGCGCGTCTTCTACCGCTCCGCCGATTCGGAGCCGCTGCCGGTGCCCCCCGCCGATCCGCTGCCGGCGGTCGACGGCGCCTTCCGCACGCTGGACTCGGCGAAGGGCCTGGTCCGCGCTTTTTCGTTGCCTTATCGCGCGCACTCCGGGCGACGCGGCGTGATCCACGTGCTGGAGAGCCTCGGTGACGTGGTCGCGCCGCTCGCCAGCCTGCGCCTGGCGCTGCTGGTGATGGGGCCGATCGCGATCCTGGTGTCCGCGGTGGGCGGCTACTGGCTCGTCGGCCGAACGCTGGCCCGGGTCGACGAGATCACCCGCCTCGCGCGCGAGATCGAGGCCGACAACCTGGGTCGCCGGCTGCCCGAGCCCGGCGCCGAGGACGAAGTCGGGCGCCTGGTCGCGACCTTCAACCAGATGATCGGCCGGCTCGACGCCTCGTTCGACGCCATGCGCCGCTTCACGGCGGACGCCTCGCACGAGCTCCGCACGCCGCTGGCCCACATGCGGGCGGCCATCGACGTGACGCTCAGCCGGCCGCGCGAGGCGGCGGATTACGAAGCGGCGCTCCGCACGGTCGGCCTCGACGTCGACCGCCTGCGCGGGATCGTCGGCGACCTGCTGGTGCTGGCCAGCGCGGACGCCGGCCGCATCGCGATGGAACGGCAGCCGGTCCGGCTCGACGTGCTCGCGGCCGAGGTGGTCGAGTCGTTCCAGGCGGCAGCCGCCGAACGCGGCGTCGCGCTCGATCTGGGTCCCGCTGCCGTCGTCACGGTGCTCGGCGACGAGCGCTGGTTGCGCCAGCTCCTCGCCAACCTGATCGGCAACGCCCTCAAGTTCTCGGTGGCGCCGACAGCGTCAGGCGCTCCACTCGTGGTGGTGAGCGTGGCGGCTGGAACGGACGGCGCGGAGATCACCGTGGCGGATTCGGGGCCCGGCTTCCCCGACGACGCGTTGCCGCACGTGTTCGACCGCTTCTATCGCGCCGACACGGTGCGATCGGCCGTCGAGGGTTCCGGCCTCGGCCTCGCGATCGCGGCCTGGATCGCCACGGCCCATGGCGGGTCGATCGTCGCGGCAAACCGCCCGGGCGGTGGTGCCGAGTGCCGGGTGTTGCTCCGGCAAACGGGTACGCCGACGTAGTAGCCCCGCGCAAGCCTGCGCGTCGGTGCGACGCAAGGTTCGATTAGGGATTCCTCAGAGAGCGGCAGTCCTCGCGGTCCCATGGGCTCGCTCACCCCGATCCGACGCCGAGGGCGGCGGATTGCCTGGCACGGCAGGTGCAAGGTCGCGGGGCGACGAGCTCTGATCTCGTCGAGGGAGGATCTGAATGCGGATGCGATCGTCGTTGCTGGCGGTGCTGTTGGTGACCCCATTGGGCGCGGAGGCGCAGCAGGCGCCCGAATCCCCCCGGACCGTCGCCTCGCTTCAGGCGGGTTTCGCGTCCGGGTCGATGGGTTCGAACGGCGCTTCGCTCGGCGGCACGATCGTCACGGATCTCAGCCCGCGGCTGGCACTCGAGGCCACGGGCACCTATCACGGCCAGGGCATGGGGGCCGACGCCCTCAGCGCCTCGGCCAACCTCCACGTGCTCCTGCGCCCTCGCACCGAGCGCACCGTGCCGTACCTGACCCTCGGCGGCGGCGTCTACCGCACTTCCTTCGACATGGGCAACGCCCGCTTCAACGGCCCGATGAACGGCTCCGCGGCCAATGGCGCCGGCGGGTACGGCCCTGGCTACGGAATGATGGGCGGCGGCTACGGTGGCTACGGCGGCTACGGGACGATGGGCGCGGGCTACCCTGGCTCGGGCGCCAGCAACTGGAACTACGGCTCGATGCCGATGTTCTACGGTTCGCGCATGGGTGCCCTGTCGTCGGGTCCCGACGGCCGCCCCTACGGGCAGCGCTCGTTCACCGACCCGGCCGTGAGCGTCGGCGCAGGCCTGCGCATCGACCTCGGCTCGCGCCTCGTGCTGCGGCCGGACGGTCGCGCCCTGATCGTGCTGGCCGACGGCGACAGCCGCACGGTCGGCGTCTTCACGCTCAACGTGGGCTACGCGTTCTGACACCGGGCTGGCCCACCCCAATCGCCTGCGGTAGCGCGAATCCGTGAAGCCTGCGCAGGGGAGATCGCGCCGGTCGCCGCTGCTGCCCCGTTTCGGGGCAGCAAGAGGGTGGGTCCTCGCGGCGGTCGACCTCCCCCGCGGCTCGTCGACCGCCTCCCAGGCGCTCGAGCGCGCGACCGAGCGCGCCCGGGCGTTCTGCCCGGCGACCCGGGCGAAACACCCGGCGGAGGCGTGAACGAAACGGGCAGGCGCCGCGGGGACGGCGGCTTTCGGGCCGATTCGGCGCCGGCACGGCCCGTGCTGAGGCGTACCGCGGGAGCCAGGGATCAGCTCCGACGCGACGTCCGGCCCCGCGGACGGCACGCCACTCAGCCAGGGGAGTTCGAGGAGAGACGGCATGAACGCAGTCGGCCGGCCGGTCCACGCGACCCGCACCCTGGACGCAGGGGTCCTGCCCTATCAGCCGCCGATGCGGCGCTCGGACCCCGTCGAACGCAGCCGCCAGCAGGAGTCGCTGGCCGCGCATCCGGCGCTGCTGCGCCTCGTCGACGAGCTGCCGGTCCCGGCGGCCGTGCTGAACCCGCAGCGCGAGGTCCTGCACGAGAACGCCTCGCTGCGCGGCCTGCTTCGGCCCGGCTCGGTGTCGCTGATCGGCCTGCGGCTGGGGGAGGCGGCGGGCTGTCGCCGCGCCGTCGAGGGCCCCGGGGGCTGCGGGACCAGCGAGCACTGCCACCTGTGCGGCCTCGGCCGCAGCCTCTCCGATCTCGAACAGACGGGCGAGACCGTGACCCGCGAGTGCCGGATCGCAGGTCAGGTCGGCGACGAGCCGGTCGTCTACGACCTGCGCGCCAAGGCCAGCCGAATGCCGGAGCCTCAGGGGTTCGGTCTCGTGGTCCTGGAGGACATCTCGCACCTCAAGCGGCGGGAGGCGCTGGAGGCGATGTTCTTCCACGACCTGCTCAACACCCTGTCGGGCCTCGACGGCTACATGCAGTTCTGGGACGAGCTGCAGCCCGTCGAGCGCGAGCAACTGACGCCCGTGATTCGCCGCATGACCCGCCAGGTCGTCGAGGAGGTGGTCACGCAACGCGACCTGGCCCTCGCCGAGGCTGGCCAGCTTCGCGCCAGGCCGCAGGCGGTCGACGTGGGCCGCCTGGTGGAGGGCCTGTGCGCCGCCTATCAGCACGGCCCGTTCGCCACCGGCAAGGTCGTGCGCTTCAGCAGCCCGTCCGACCTCGAGGAGCCGCTCTCCACGGATCCCGTGCTCCTGCGGCGCGTCGTCGGCAACCTGATCAAGAACGCGCTGGAAGCCTCGAGCCCGGGACAGACGGTCGTCGTGCGCTGGTCGCCGGAGCTGCGCCGCATCAGCGTCCACAACGAGGCGGCGATGCCCCCCGAGGTGCGCGGCCAGGTCTTCCAGCGCTCGTTCTCGACCAAGGGCGCCGGCCGTGGGATCGGCACCCACTCCGTTCGGCTGCTGACCGAAGCGCACCTGCGGGGCCACGTCGACTTCGTGTCGGCCCCGGGCCTCGGCACCACGTTCCGCGTGACCCTGCCCGAGAGCCTCGCGGACGCGGGCGCGACGGCAGGGGCGGCCGAGACGGCCGCCTGACCCCGCGACCGCTCAGGAATCGAGCAGATTGCGCACGCGCTCCGCCAGCTCGCTGGCCGTGAACGGCTTCGAGAGCAGGTGGACGCCCGGCGCGACGATGCCCCGCTGGGCCACGATGTCGGCCGTGTAGCCGGACACGAACAGGCAGCGCAGCCGCGGGTGCCGCGCCTGCAGCAGTGCCGCGAGCTCGCGCCCGTTCATCTCGGGCATCACGAGATCGGTCACCAGCAGGTCCACCCGGTCGCCCTCGGTGGCGGCGATGGATAGTGCCTCGCCGGGCGAGGCCGTGGCCAGGACGCGGTACCCGAGGTCCGCCAGCACGTCCCGGGTGACCTCCAGCATGGCCGGCTCGTCCTCCACGACGAGCAGGGTCTCCGAGCCGCCGCGGACCGCTTCTGCCGTGGCGACCGGCGCGTCTGCCTCCCGTTCGCCGCTCGCCACCGGCAGGAACACCGTGAACGTCGACCCTCGGCCCGGTTCGGACTCGACGCCGATGTAGCCCCCGTTCTGCTTGGCGATGCCGTAGACGGTCGCCAGGCCGAGGCCCGTCCCGCGGCCCGTCGGCTTGGTCGTGAAGAACGGCTCGAAGATGCGATCGATCAGCTCGGGCGCGATCCCGGAGCCGTCGTCCTTCACGCTCAGGCACACGTAGCGGCCCGGGACCAGGCCCGGTCGCCGGTCGACGAACGCCGCGTCGGCCTCCAGGTTGCTCGTCGCGACGACGATCTCGCCGACGCCAGTGATCGCGTCGCGGGCGTTGACGACCAGGTTGGAGACGAGTTGGTCGACCTGGCCCGGGTCCGCCCGCACGGACCAGAGGCCGCTGCCCGGCTGCCAGCCGAGGCGCACGTCTTCGCCGATCAACTGGCGCAGCAGCCGCAACATGCCCTCGATGCGGTCGTTGACGTCGAGCTGCCGGGGCTCCACCGGCTGCTGGCGCGCGAAGCCCAGCAACTGCCGCGTCAGGTTCGCGGAACGCCGCCCTGCCTCCCGGATCGCTTCGAGGTGACGCGCGAGCGGCGAGCCCGCCGGCACCAGCTTCAGGGCGAGATCGGCATGTCCCAGCACGACGCCGAGCGCGTTGTTGAAGTCGTGGGCCACGCCGCCGGCCAGCCGGCCCACCGACTCCATCTTCTGCGCCTGGCGGAGCTGCGCTTCGAGGCTCTGGCGCCGGGCCTCGGCCTCGCGGCGCTCGCTGACGTCCTGCTTGACGGCGACGAAGTGCGCGATCGCCCCCGAGTCGTCACGGACGGGGGTGATGGTCTGCTCTTCCGGGTAGAGAGTGCCGTCCTTCCGCCGGTTGACGAGTTCGCCGCGCCACACCTCGCCCGCGCGGATGGTGCGCCACAGGGCCGCGTACTGCTCCGGCGGGGTGAGGCCGGAGCGAACCAGTACGCGGGGGTTGTGGCCGCGCGCTTCCTCGAGGGCGTAGCCCGTCAGGGCCGTGAAGGCTGGGTTGGCCCAGACGACCCCGCCGTCGCGGTCGGTGATCACGAT
The DNA here is from genome assembly GCA_011526565.1 of Acidobacteriota bacterium. Classification (GTDB taxonomy): domain Bacteria; phylum Acidobacteriota; class Vicinamibacteria; order Fen-336; family Fen-336; genus WYBL01. Next base: position 301,998 of record WYBL01000026.1, read on the forward strand.
CGCATTGGCTGCGGCCTCCAGGGCGGAGGTCTGCAGCCGCCGTTCGACGGCCGCCGCCTGCAGGTCCTCCACCGCACTGAGGAGCGCCCGCCGCGACGCCTCGGCCTCCGCCAGCAGGCGCCGGGTCTCTGCCTGCGCAGCCCGTTCGGCGTCCTGGGCCCGCCGCCGCTCGCGCCGCTCCTCGGCCTCGTGGAGTTCTCGCTCGACCGCCGCTCCCAGCCGCGTCAGGCGGTCCTTCAGCAGGTAGTCGTGGGCGCCCGCCCGCATGGCTTCGACCGCGACGTCTTCTCCGACGGTGCCGGAGATCAGCAGGAACGGAAGGTCCAGGCCGCTGTCGCGGACGAGGGCGAGGGCTTCGAGGCCTCCGAACCCCGGCATCGCGTAGTCGCACAGGACCACGTCCCAGGATTCTCCGGCGAGCGCTGCGGTCAACGCCTCGGCGCTCGCAACCCGCCGCCATTCGAGAGCGAACCCCTGGCGTTCCATCTCGCGGACGACCAGTTCGGCGTCGACGGGCGAATCGTCGACGACCAGCGCACGCACCCGGCGCGGACTCACGAGCAGGATCCGGGAGTGGCCGGCTCGTTGAGCTCGAGCCAGTAGCGTCCCGCGGCCTCGACCAGTTCGTCGAAGTGCGCGCCGTCGACGGGCTTGACGAGGTAGCTGTTGGCACCCGCCCCGTAGGCCTCCGTGACGTCCGAAGGCTCGCGCGAGGACGTGAAGACAACCGCCACGAGGGCGCGCGTCCGGGGATCGGTCTTCAATCGTCGCAGCAGGGTGAGCCCGTCCATCCGCGGCATCTTGAGATCGAGCAGCACCAGGCACGGCAGCGGGGTCCCGGACTCGAGCCGCGCCACGGCCTCGAGGCCGTCGCGCGCCCACTCGATGGCGCAGGGCAGGCGCCGTCGCAGGGCCCGCTGGGCGAGCTCGGCGTCGACCGGGTTGTCTTCGACGATCAGCACCTGGATCGCGTTGCCCGCGGTGGGGTTCATGTCAGGGCCTCCGTTCCTAGAGCGGGATCGAGGGGGAGGGTGAAATGGAAGGTGGCGCCGTGGCCCGGCGTGGCCTCGGCCCAGACCCGCCCGCCGTGGCGGCCGACGATGCGGCGGACGAGGGCGAGTCCGACACCGGTGCCCTCGAACTCTTCGTGCGGGTGCAGGCGCTGGAACACGCCGAAGAGTCGAGAGGCGTGCGCCATGTCGAAGCCGATGCCGTTGTCGGCGACCGAGTAGTGGACCGTGCCCGCCTCCACCGTACCCCGGATCGCGATCCGGGGCGACGGCTCTCGGCCGGTGTACTTGAAGGCGTTGTCGAGCAGGTTGACCCACACCTGGCGAAGCAGCGCGGGGTCGCCCGGAGCCGCGGGCAAGTCGCCCATGTCGACGGCCACCTGCCTGTCCCGGTGCCGGGAGCGGCATTCCCCGACGACTTCTTCGACGAGCGCGCGGGTGTCGAGCGGGAGCCTGTGGATCGGCTGCCGGCCGAGCCGCGAGAAGCGCAGCAGGTCGTCGATCAGCTTTCCCATCCTCACGGCTTCGCTCCGCACGATCCCGAGGAGGCGTCGTCCCTCGACGTCCAGCCGCTGGGCCAGCTCCTCTTCCAGGACGCGGGCGAAGCCGTTGATCCCGCGCAGCGGAGCCCGCAGGTCGTGGGACACCGAGTAGCTGAAGGCCTCGAGCTCCGCGTTGGCCGCTTCCAAGTCGGCCGTGCGCGCCCGGACGCGCTCTTCCAGCTCGGCGTTCAGCCGCCTCACCTCGTCTTCCGCCGCCCGGCGCTCGGTGACGTCGGTGGCCATGCTGATCACCAGGCGCCTCCCGTCGGGCAAACGCCCGACCGGAGACGAGCTGAACTCCCAGACCCGGATGCCTCCGGATCGGGTCCGAATCGGGAACTCGCCTTCCGCGGCCCGGTTGTCCAGGTCGAAGAGCGCCCGGATGCCGGCCTCGACGCGAGGCGCGTCCGCGCCGTAGGCGCGGCCTGTCCACTCGGACACCGTCCGCAGTTCCTCTCTGGTGTAACCCGTGATGTCGCACCAGGCCCGGCTGAGCTGGACGATCGTGCCATCTTCGGCGTGCAGCAGGATCGGGAACGGCGCCTCCACGACCGCTCGCCGGAGCCGGGTCTCGCTCTCCTCGAGCGCCTCGCGGGCCGCCTCGCGCTGGGTCACGTCGTGGGCGAGCATCAGGCGCGTCGGCCGGCCCCGCCACGTCAGCGAGTGGGATCGCACCTCGACCCGCAGGCACGACCCGTCCTTGCGCTGGTGCAGCCACGGGCCGGAGGCCTGAATCGTCCCCGGAGCCTGCCGGAGGTGGGCCCGCAGCCGCGGTCGCTCCTCGGGCGGCCGGATCTGCTCGATCGTGATCGCCAGGAATTCCTCGCGGGAGTAGCCGTAGTGCTGCACGGCCGCGTGGTTGACCTCGAGGAACCCCAGCGTTTCCAGGTCGTAGATCCACATCGGGTTCGGGTTGGCGTCGAACAGCAGGCGGTAGTCCTGTTCCGACTGGCGCACCGCGGCCTCCGCGCGCTGGTGGTCTTCCACGACGCTGAGCAGGGCCGAGCTGGTTCGCTCCAGCTCTTCGACGGATCGGCGCAGGGCCTCTTCGCCGGCCCTGAACTCGGTGACGTCGAGCACCACTCCGGACAGTCGCTCGGGAGAACCGTCCGGCCCCAGGCCGAGGTCTCCCGCTTCACCTCGCACCGTGCGCACGCTGCCGTCGGGCCGCACGACGCGGTACTCCATCGGGGTCGGCCGCCGTTCCTCCAGCACCCGGCGGTTGGCGCGCTCGACGGCCGCCCGGTCGTCCGGGTGGATCGCGCGGGCGATGACGCCGGCCAGGTCCCCGTCGAACGCCGTGCGATCGACGCCGAAGATCGCGAACATCTGGGGCGACCACTCGACGCGGTTCTCGCGGATGTGCCAGACCCACGAGCCCAGGTGCGCCACGGCCTGGGCGCGCTCGAACTGGTCGAGGGTGTCGCGCAGCCGCTCGTCGGCCAACCGCCGCTCGGTGACGTCCTTGACGATCGAGTAGAGCAGCGTGCGATGCCCGAACAGGATCGGACCGGAAGCGACCTCGACCTCCCGTACGGAGCCGTCCGCTCGCCGGTGACGGAAATCGAAATGGTTGCGGGCCTCGGCCTGCGCGCGCGCCATCTCGGCCTGCACCTCGGCCGAGTTCAAGGTGTTGATCTCCGTGACGAGCATCGCCCGAAGCCGTTCGCGCGGCCAACCATAGAAGGCCACGGCGGCCGGGTTGGCGTCGACGATGGTCCCGCCCTGCGGATCGACGATCAACATGGGCACGTGGTTGTTCTCGAACAGCGCCCGGTAACGGCTCTCGCTCTCGGCGAGTTCGTCAGCATCTCGTTCCCTGCGCAGTCGCCGCGACAACAACAACCCAAGCGCCGCTGTCGCCGCGGGATGCACCAGCATGACTTCCAGCCCGACCGTGGCGAAGACGCGCCGGGTCGAACTCCAGGGCAGAAGCAGCATCCAACCCAGCAGCACCACATGCACGACCACGCCCATCGCATAAAGGTCCGACACTCGTCCCGCGTCCAGCGCTCGTCGGCGCAGCCGGCCCCACAGCCCGCCGATCAGTCCCGACGAAACGATCACGCCGATGCCGACTCCGGCCGCCAGGCCACCCTGGCTCCAGCGGAAGGCGGCCGTCACGACCATCGCGATCACCGTCGGCAGCGGCCCGAGGAAGGCGCCGCTGATCGCCAGCAACACCGAGCGGGTGTCGAACACGACTCCGGGCTCTACCACGACCGGCGCGAGCATGATCGCCACGCCCACGCCGCCGGTCAGCAGCCCGACGAGGATCTGGCGCAGCGGGCGTCCGCCCAGGGGCTGACGGCTGGTCGCGAGGTCGTACACCGCGGCCAGAGCGAGCAGCAGCGCCGCGTTCTGCACGAGCGACAGCAGCGCAGCGCTCAAGCACCCTCGCCAGGTTCTCGGGGCTCGGGCTCGCCCTGTGCGGCTTCGTCGGCGACGCTGGCGTAGCGGGGCGGGCGTCCGAGCTCGGCCAGCAGCGCGTTGACCTCGCGCTTGAGCTCCAGCACGCGGCTTTCGCGGCCGATGGTGGCCCGATGCCAGCGCTGGAGCTCCGCGAGCTGCTCGGCGACGCGCGACTCCGCGCGCTTGCGCTCGGCGACGTCTTCTTCGAGCGCGCGGTTGGCCTGCTGGAGCTGCGTCAGCTTCTCCTCGAGCTTGCGCACGAGCGCAACCTCGTACGACTTGTTGCTGCGCTCCACGTCGCCGCTCGGCGGCCGCGCCCCGGAGCCGTGCACGGTCTCCATCACGGCCGACAGGCGCGCCGTGAACGCCGCGGGCTCTGCCGGCTTGAGGATGAACGCGTCGGCCCCGAGTTCGAGCGCCAGGGCCTCGTCGGCGGGTTCGGTGTAGGTCGCGGTGTAGACGACGAAAGGAACGGTGCTGAGGCGCGAGTCGGCCTTCCAGTGGCGCAGCAGGGTGTAGCCGTCCATCACCGGCATCAGCAGGTCCGAGACCACGAGGTCCGGCGGCGCCTGCCGGGCCTTGGCCAGGGCCTCGGCACCGTGGCGCGCTTCTTCGACTTTCCACCCCGCAGCGGACAGGAGGACCCGCAACAAGTACAGGCCCTCAACCTTGTCTTCGACGATCAGGACCCGCTTCATGCGCCTCCCTTCTCCGGCAGGAACGCCCGCACCTGCGCGACGAACGTCTCGGGGTCGATCGGCTTCTCGATGTAGCCTTCGCACCCGGCCGCCAGCACCCGTTCGCGATCGCCGGTCATCGCGTAGGACGTGACTGCGACGATCGGAATGCCGTCCAGTCGGGCGTTCTGCCGCAACGCCCGGGCGACTTCGTACCCGTCCATCCCGGGCAACTGGATGTCCAGCAACACCAGGTCGAAGTCGCCGCTGGCCGCCAGCGCGAGGCCCTCGGCGCCGTCTTCGGCCGAGAGCACCGAAAACTTGCTCGCGTTCAGCAGGAAGGTGATCAGGTAGCGGTTCTGGGCGTTGTCTTCGACCAGCAGCACGCGGGTCATGGAGTCTCCGTGAGCGAGGGCGGGGTCAGCGGCAAATCGACCCGGAAGGTCGATCCGACCCCCGGGGCACTCTCGAAGCCGATCGTGCCTCCCATGCGGTCGACGAGGCGCTTGCAAATAGCGAGCCCGAGCCCGGTGCCTTCGTGGGCGCGTGCCAGACCGGAATCGAGCTGGCGGAAGGGCTGGAAGAGCTGGTCATGAGCCTCGGCCGGGATGCCGATGCCGGTGTCGGACACGACGAAGGCGACGCCCTCGGGAGTGGCCCGGACGTCGAGCCCCACCCGCCCCTGATCGGTGAACTTGACCGCGTTCGCCAGCAGGTTGATCAGCACCTGCTCGACCCGCCGTCGGTCGCCGACCAGTTCGGGCAAGCCATGCTCGGTTTCGCACTCGATCTCCAGGCCCTTCTCTGCGGCCTGCGCAGCGACCGTGTCGGCCGCCCGGCGGGCCGCGGCGGCGGGGTCGAAGCGGGCCTGGGCGAGTTCGAGCTGGCCGGCTTCGATCTTCGAGATGTCGAGCACGTCGTTGATCAGCTCCAGCAGGTGCTGGCCGCTGGCGCGGACCATGCCGAGCTGCTTGCGCTGCTCGTCGTTGAGGGGGCCGGCCAGGCCCTGGAGCAGGACGCCGGTAAAGCCGATGATGGAGTTGAGCGGCGTGCGCAACTCGTGCGACATCGTCGCCAGGAAGGCCGACTTGAGTCGGTCCGCACCTTCGGCCCGATCGCGCGCTTCGCTGAGTTCGGCGGTGCGCTCGGCGACGCGCCGTTCGAGCTCCGCCGCTTGCCGGCGCAGGTCGTCGGCCAGACGGCGCACCGCCTCCTCGGCGCGCTTGCGGTCAGTGATGTCCTGGACGATGCCGGCCATCCGGCGCGGCGGCCCCTCGCCTTCGAACTGGTGCCCGCCCGCGGCCCAGATCCAGCGCACCTCGCCGTCGACCCGGCGGATGCGGCACTCGAAGCTCCAGTCCGTCCGGTGGGCCACGGCCGAGTTCCCAGCCGCCCGTCCGGCTCACTTCGAGGGCGAAGGAGAGTCGCCGCTCGCTGGCCCGCACGGCGTTGTCCTGCTGCTCTCGCGCGAGCGCGACGGCGGCGACCTGGGTGGCGAGCTCGATCAGCTTCAGGTGGCGCGAGTCGGGCAGTCCCGGCGTGCCGTGGTAGCACGAGACCGAGCCGAGCACTCGCCCGTCCGCGCTGCGCAGGGGCGTCGCCCAGGCGGCCCTCAGCCCGGCCTGTTCGAAGGGCTGCCGGTGCCGAGCCCAGGCCGGATCGGACGCGAGATCGGCGACGAGTACGGTGTCGCCGCGGAACATCGCGATGCCGGATGGGCCGGCACCTTCGTCGATCGGCTGCTCGTCGAGGTACCGGACCAGGGCCGTGGGCAGGCGTCCGGCGACGGCGTGAGGCGCCCGAGAGCCCTGTGCGTCGAGCAGCCGCACGGAAGCCGTGAGGCCGGGCACCTGCGACTCGATGAGGACGACCAGGCGCTGGAGGATCTCCCGCGCCGGGGTCCCGCGGGCGATCCGTTCGAGGAGATCACGCTGGGCCCCCAGGAGCGCCTCGTTCAGCCGGCGCGCTCGCAGCTCGGCGCTCATCAGGAGCGCGAGCAGAAACGCGGTGAACGCCACGAAGGCCCAGCCCTTGTAGATCGACCAGCGGGCGAGAACGTGGGGATCGCCCGTCGCCGCCTCCAGCAGGCGATCGGATGCGTGGATCCACACCCCCGCGAGGATCGCGTAGGGCACCACGACGCGCGCGACCGACGGCGCAATCGTCCGCATCAGCGGAGGACCTCCCGGAGGGCGGCGGGCCGGCCTCCGGACACCGCCGCTGACCCGGTAGTATCGCAAACATCGCCGCAGCTCAGTCCGCGAGCACCTCGCTGACCTTGGCGCCGAGATCCGCCGCCGTGAACGGCTTGGGCAGGAAGTGCACGCCGGCCTCGAGCACGCCGCGGTGCTCGATCACGTCGGCCGTGTAGCCGGACACGAACAGGCAGCGCAACCCCGGCCGCGTCTCGCGCAGGCGTTCGACCAGCTCGCGGCCGTTCATGCCGGGCATCACCACGTCGGTGATCACCAGGTCGATCGAGCCATCGAACGTTTCCGCGATCGACACCGCCTCGGCGGGCCGCGAAGCCGCCAGCACGCGATAGCCGAGGTCGGCGAGCGCCTCGCTGGTCACCGCCAGCATCGCCTCCTCGTCTTCGACGAGCAGCACGACCTCGCCGCGCGCGGGTTGTGCCGTGGGGCCCGGGCCCTTTTCGGCACACGGTTCGGGGAGCGGCTCGCGCGCCGGCAACAGGATGTCGAACCGGGTGCCGCGCCCGGGCGCCGAGTCGACCTCGACGTAGCCGCCGTTCTGCTTGACGATGCCGTAGACCATCGCAAGGCCCAGGCCGGTGCCCTGGCCGGCCGGCTTCGTGGTGAAGAAGGGCTCGAAGATCCGGGCCTGCACCTCGGGGCTCATGCCCGCCCCGTCGTCCGTCACCGCCAGCCGCACGTAGACACCCGGCACCGCACCCGGCCGCGAGGCACAGTCGGCCTCGCTCCAGACGACGCAGGCCGTCGCGATCTGCAGCACGCGCCCCCCGGCGTCGCGGGCGTTGACGACCAGGTTGGTCAGCACCTGGTCGAGCTGCGAGCCGTCGGCCTCGATGACCTTGACGCCGGGACCGGGCTCCCAGCGCAGCGCCACGTCTTCGCCGATCAGGGGCTTCAGCAGGCCGAGGCTGGCGGCGACGTGGGCGTCGAGGTCGAAGCAGTGCGGCGCGATCACGTCGTGGCGGGCGAAGGCCAGCAACTGCCGCGTCAGCAGCGCCGAACGGCGGCCCGCTTCTTCGATCGAGTCCAGGTGGCGGGCGGCCTCGTGCGCCGGCTCCAGCGCCTTGCGCGCCATCTCCGCCCGCGCCAGCACCACGCCGAGCGCGTTGTTGAAGTCGTGGGCGATGCCGCCCGCGAGACGGCCGATCGACTCCAGCTTCTGCGCCTGCGCGAGCTGCGACTGCAGGGCCAGCCGCTCCCGCTCCGCGCGGTCGCGCTCGGTCACGTCGTGGGCGAGCACCAGCCGTGCGGGCCGGCCCAGCCACTCCACGGCGTGGGAGCTGACCTCGACGTCGCGCAACTCGCCCGCTTTCGTCACGTGGCGCCATGGTCCCGACCCGTGCACCGCGGCCGGAACGGTCGCGAGGTGCTCGCGGAAGCGCTCCACCTGCTCCGGCTCCCGGATGTCCAGCACGCTCATCGACGCGAACTCGTCGCGGGACCAGCCGTAGCGGGACACGGTGGCGTCATTGACCTCGAGGAAGCGCAGCGTCTCCGTGTCGTAGATCCACATCGGGTGGGGGTTGGCCCGGAACAGCAGGCGATAGCTCTGCTCGGACGCGCGCAGCGCGTCTTCCACCAGGCGCAGGGCGGAGGAGTCGACGGCGCGGGCGCGGTACTCGGCGGCCAGCAGGATCGCCAGCAGCAAGCCCGTCACCGCCACGAAGGCCCAGCCCTTGTAGGTCGACCAGGCCGCGAGCTGCTCGGGGTCGCGCAACCAGGCCAGGAGCAGGCGGTCGGAGAGGGTGATCCACAGCCCGGCCAGCAGCAGGTAGGGGACGACGACTCGCAGCACGGCGACGACGAGGGCGCCCCGTGTCGACCGCCTCGGTCCCGATCCGGCCTCGAAGGGGGTCACCTCGCCAGTCACCTCACGCGCTGCGGCATACTGCATCGTTCGCGCCCGGAGGTCCAATGCGCCCGTCCTGCCTGATCGCCGTCGTCGTCACGCTGTCCGCTCCCGCGCTCGCGGCGCCGAAGCCGGCTCCCGTGCCGGCCCAGAAGAAACAGGTGGTCGCCTCGATCGAGCGGCAGCGGCCCGAGCTGGTGCGGCTGGCCGACGAGATCTGGGGTTACGCCGAGACCGCGCTGCGCGAGACGCGCTCCGCGAAGCTGCTCGCGGACCACGCGGAGCAGCACGGGTTCACGGTCGAGCGCGGCGTTGCCGGGATGCCCACGGCGTTCGTCGCGACCTACGGCCAGGGCAGCCCCGTGATCGGCATCCTCGGCGAGTACGACGCGCTGCCGGGCCTGTCGCAGAAGGCGCAGCCGACGCGCGAGGCGGTCGTCGCGGACGCGCCCGGCCACGGCTGCGGCCACAACCTGTTCGGCGCGGCCAGCCTCGGCGCGGCGATCGCGGTCAAGGAGCAGATCGCGGCCGGCACCCTGAAGGGCACCGTCAAGTTCTTCGGCACCCCGGCCGAGGAGGCGGTGGGCGGCAAGATCTACATGGTGCGCGACGGCGTGTTCGCGGGCGTCGACGCCGTGCTCGTCTGGCACCCTTCGGTCGAGACCCGCGCCGACCGCGTCGGCGGCCAGGCGCTGGTCGACTTCGACGTCACGTTCCGGGGCCGCTCGTCGCACGCGGCCTACGACCCGTGGAACGGCCGCTCGGCCCTCGACGGCGCCGAGCTGTTCACCCACGCGGTGAACCTGATGCGCGAGCACGTCAAGCCCAGCGTGCGCCTGCACTACGTGTTCGCCGAGGGCGGCAACGTGCCGAACGTCGTGCCGGACCGGGCGAAGGTCTGGATGTGGGCGCGTGACTTCACCCGCGACGGCGTGGAGGACGCGCTCGAACGTTTGCGGCGCGCCGCCGACGGAGTGGCGCTGGCGGCGGGCGTCGAGGCGGAGTTCCGCATCCAGTCGGGCGACTGGGAGATCCTTATCAACGACCCGGGATCGCGGCTGCTCGACAGGAACCTGCGCTGGCTGGGCGAGCCCGTCTACACGGCCGAGGAGCAGGCGTGGGCGCGTGAGCTGCAGAAGTCGGCGGGCGTGCCGGAGAAGGGCATCGACGCCTCCGTCGGCGCCCTCGAGGGCCAGGTCAACGAAGGCGGCTCGACCGACGTCGGCGACGTGAGCTGGGTAGTGCCGACGCTGCACGTCTCGGTGGCGACCGCGCCGGCGGGCATCCCGTGGCACGCGTGGACCTCGGTCGCGGCCTCCGGCCACTCGATCGGGCACAAGGGGATGGAGCGCGCGGCCAAGGTGATGGCGGCGACGGCGGTCGACCTGATGACCGACCCGAAGGCGCTCGCGGCGGTGCGCGCGGACTTCGCGAAGAACACCGAGGGCATCGTCTACAAGCCCTGGATCCCGGACGGCCCGCCCCCAGTCCCGCAACCGTAAGCTCCGGCACCACCTCCGCACGCTCACTGAATAGTCGTAATATGTTCATTCAGTGATCAGCCTGTCCTCGAGGCGTGGCACTTCCGGAGTGCGGAGGCCGCAATGTATCACCGGGCCGGCTGGCCGGGGACGACTGTCGTCTGGTTGAAGGACGCCGCTGGCGCCTACCTGACGGCCGACGCGAGCCTCGGGCGGCTCCTCGGAACCGGCGCAGAACTCGTGGGCCGCACGGACTTCGATCTCCTCGACCGCGAGGCGGCCGAAGCGCGACGTGCGAAGGACCGGGCCGCGATCGACGCCGGGACCGCGCTCGTGGACGAGGAGTGGGGGCCTGTCCCCGAGCACGGACCCCGGCTGAAGCTGGCCACGACGCGCACGCCGGTCCGCGATGCCGGAGGGCGGCTGCTCGGCGTGCTGGGCGTCGTGCGCGACGTGACCTCGGCCCGCCACGCGGAGGCCGTCGAGAAGCAGGCCGCACTGCTGGCGCGAACCAGCGCGCTCGCCCACGTCGGCGGCTGGGAATTCGACGTCGAGAGCGGCGAGGGGACCTGGACCGACGAGGTGGCCCGCATCCACGACCTCGACCCCGCATTGCCGGCCTCGGCGCAACTCGGCCTCGGGTTCTTCCAGGGCGTCCACCGCGAGGCGATCGAAACCGCGGTGCGCATGGCGATCGAAGAGCGTCGCGGCTACGACCTCGAGCTCGAGTTGATCAGCGCGCGCGGCGTGCGCAAGTGGGTGCGCACGGTCGGCCAACCCGTGGTCGAAGCGGGTCGCGTCACCCGCCTCGAGGGCGTGTTCCAGGACGTCACGCGGCGTCATCGCGCCGAAGAGGCGCTCCGCCACAGCGAGGAAGTGCTGCGGCAGCTCGCGGAGAACGTCGAGGAGGTGTTCCGGGTCGGCGACGTCGACACCGGAGCGCTGCTCTACGTGAGCGGCGCCTACGAACGCGTGTGGGGGCGCAGCCGAGCGGAGCTGGCCGCGGCCCCGGACGCCTGGCTGGCCGGGGTGCACGAGGAAGACCGGGCTCGCGTCGAGGCCTCGCTCCCGCAGCAGGCGTCGGGCGGATACGACGTCGAGTACCGGATCGTCCGTCCCGACGGCACGATGCGCACGATCCACGAGCGCGCGTTCCCCGTGCGCGACGGGAACGGCCGCACCGTGCGCATCGCCTTCGTCGCTCGCGACGTGACCGACGAGCGGGTTTCGCTCGACGAGCGGCTGCGACTCGAGGAACGGCTGCGCCATGCCCAGAAGATGGAGGCTGTCGGCCGCCTCGCCGGTGGCGTCGCCCACGACTTCAACAACATGCTGGGCGTGATCCTGGGCCACGCCACGCTCGCGGAGCGCGGGCTGCGGACCGGGCGCCCGGTCGAGCGCCACGTCGAAGCGATCCGCCAGGCCGGCGAGCGCTCCGCAGGCCTGACCCGCCAGCTCCTGCAGTTCTCGCGCCGGCGGCCGCTCGCGGCTCGGGAGGTCGACGTGGACGAACACGTGGCCGGCCTGGCGGCGATGCTGCAGGGCCTGCTGGGTGAAGACGTCGCTCTCAGCCTGGTGCGCCCCTCGGAGGCGTGGGCCGTGCGCATCGACCCCTCGCACCTGGACCAGGTGCTGACCAACCTCGCGGTCAACGCGCGCGATGCGATGTACGACGGCGGGCGCCTGACGGTCGAGGTGCGCAACGTCGTCCTCGACGAGCGGCACTGCCGCCAGCACCCCGGTGCGCGGCCCGGAGAGTACGTGCTGCTCGTGGTGTCCGACACGGGCTGCGGCATGGATGCCGACACCCTGTCACGGGCCTGCGAGCCCTTCTTCACGACCAAGCCCGAGGGACGGGGCACGGGCCTCGGGCTGGCGACGGTCTACGGAATCGCCGAGCAGTACGGAGGTTTCGTCCACCTCTACAGCGAGCCCGGCCACGGCACCACGATCCGCCTCTACCTGCCGCGTCATCGCGGCGACGCGACCGTCGTCGCGGAAGCTCCGGCGCAGGAGGCGGCCGGCCCTGGCGGCGAGGTCGTGCTGCTGGTCGAAGACGAGGACGCCCTGCGCGAGATCGCCGGCGAACTGCTCGCCGACCTCGGCTACGGCGTGCTGGCCGCGCGGGACCCCGAGCAGGCCCTGGAACTGCTCGCGGACCCCGCCTGCCGCGTCGACCTGTTGCTCACCGACGTCGTGATGCCCGGGCTTGACGGGCGCCGGCTCGCCGAGCGGGCGCGCGCGCTGCGGCCGGGCCTCGCGGTCCTCTACGCCTCCGGCTACACCGCCGACACCATCGCCCACCGCGGCCTGCTGGAGCCCGGCACGGACTTCGTCGAGAAGCCGTACACCGCGGCCGTCCTGGCGGAACGCGTGCGTTCCGCGCTCGCACGGCGCTGAACGATCGTCAGCCGAGCGGGATGCGGTCCTTGTGCTCGCGGGCCCAGGTCGCGAAGTCGCGCAGGCCGGGGTGGAGCGAGCGGCTGAGCGCGAGGTCGCGCGAGGCCACGTACTCGGCCTCGAAGTCGCGCTTGTACTGGAACATGTTGCCGAGATCCTCGGCGCCGGGGAAGCCGAGGGTGCGGTACGCCTCGGGCGGCACGTAGGCGTAGGCGACCTCGCGCCCGAGCACGGCCGTGAGCGTGGCCGCCATCTCGCCGCCCGTCGGGTGCTCGCCGGCCACGCCGATGCTGCGGCCGTGGAACTCCGCGCCGCGGGCGAAGACGCCGAAGGCGCAGCGGCCGATGTCGCCCGCGGCGATGCCCGGCAGGCGCTTGTCGGCCATCGGCAGCGCGAAGGCCAGCTTGCCGTCGGCCCCGGCCTTCGGGCCCATCCCGAAGTGGATCAGGTTGTCCCAGTAGAACGACGTGTGGAACAGCGTGTACGGCACGCCGGACTCGACGAAGAAGCGGTTGGCCTCGCCCTTGGCGTCGAAGTGGGGAACCTTGTACTTCTCCATCAGCGTCGGCATTCGGGCATCGTCGAGCGGCACCTTGAGCCGGGTGTCCTCGAGCGTCGACCACACGACGTGCTTCACGCCGGCCGCCTTCGCCGCGGCCGCCATCGACTGCGCCTGGGCCAGCTCCTTCTCGGGCGAAAAGTGGTCCCAGAAGAACGTCACGCAGAACGCGCCGTGGGCGCCCGCGAACGCGCGCTCGAGGCTCTTCGCGTCGTCGACGTCGGCGGCGACCACCTCGGCGCCGCGGGCCCGCAGCGCCTTCGCCTTCTCCGAGTCGGCGTTGCGGGTCAGCGCCCGGGCCACGAACCGCTTCTGCGGATCGTCCAGGATCGCCTCCACCAGCCCACTGCCCTGCGCACCCGTGGCTCCCACGACCGCGATCACTTCGCTCATGCTGCGCTCCTTCTTGTTTCGGAAGACAGCAGGCTAGCACCTGGTGCTGGGGTTGTGGACGGCTCGAGCGCTACCGCGGCGGCACGCCTTCGCCAGAGTTGAGAGCCTGGAGCCCACTGGCGGTCGTCTGGTAGCGCTGCAATGGGCTTCGCGGGCGATCAGGCTCGGTTGGCTCGAGCCAGCCGGCTGCAAGCAGCGGCTGGAGGTGGCGAACCCGGAAGTGCTTCCGGTCGGACAACCCGAGGGTCGCCATCAGGGCGTCGCGAGTGGCCGGGGTCCTCGCGGCGGCCAGCAGCGTCAATGCCTGGGGAGCTAGCCTGGGGGGCGCTTGGGGGGTACTTGAGGGGGGCTTGGGGGGTGTTTCGGCGAGGGGGCGAAACACGACAGTGAAGAACCCATCCGCACGAAGCTCGGGCTGGGGATGACCTTGCAGCCGTGCCGCTTCCCGCATCCTCTGGATGCCCGTGCCTGCCTTCTCGATGAAGGCGATGCGGTGAAGCAGATCGGCCACGAGGGGATTGCGCCGCACGCTCTTCCGACCCAGGTCGGCGTACCGCATTCCGGCAGGAAGGCCACCCGTTGGAATCGGTCACGCCCCTGACTGAGCCGTCGTCTCGGACCCCCAACAGGATCCGTCCCCCGAGCGTATTGGCAAAGGCGACGAGTTCGCGGGCGAACGACGCAGAGAGGTCCTCCTTGTACTCGAGAAGGGTGCCCTCGCCCTCCCGCAGCAGAATGTCGAGATCGGAGGACTTCATCGGCGGGGTCGCGGGACTGGAAGCGGCATGGGGCAAGTGTGTTCCAGCAGCGCGCCCGGAGGGGTCCGGGAGCGGAACCGGGACGCTGGATCGCGGCGAGGACCGGCGGCAAATTACGACTGCGCGCTGGCAGGGGCGCGTCGGCGTGGGTCGAAAGGAGCGGGATCGAGCGCCGTCGGGCGGCCGAGGGCGAGGTCGGCCAGCAGGCGGCCCGTCGCGGGGGCTGTCGTGATGCCCAGGCCCTCGTGGCCCGCGGCGACCCACACCCGATCGTCCCACTGGCCGATCAGCGGCAGCTTGTCCGCGGTCGCCGGGCGGAAGCCGGTCCACACGCGGATCACGGGGAGCGTCCGCAGGGCCGGCACGTAGTCCGTCGCGCGGGCGAGCATGCGGCCGAGCAGCGGCCGGTTCAGGGCAGGCGCGAACCCGACCAGTTCGCGCGACGAGCCGAGCAGGAGCTGGCCGGTCGCGCGCGGCTGGACGTTCATCGCGACCGACTCGGCGCTCATCGTGTGGGCGCTCTTGAGGTAGCCGAGCTCGACCAACTGGTGGCGGACGAGCCCCGGGGCGCGGTCGGTGATCGCCAGGTGACCCTTGCGCGGGATCACGGGGAGGCCGGGGGTCAACTCCGGCGCGCGCACGCCGGCGGCGTTGACGGCGAAGCCGCAGGCGATCGGGCCGCGGGTGGTCTCGACAAAGCCCGCTCCCAGCGCGGTCGCCGTGACGTCCGCGGAGACGATCGCGCCGCGCGCGCGGGCCGCGGCGAGCAGCGCGCGCGCCGCGTTGGGCGGGTAGAGCACCGCGTCGCCCGGCACCCGCAGCGCGCCCGCGAGGCCCGGGCGCAGCGCGGGCTCGGCCTCGCGCAGCGCGGTCGCGTCGAGCACCTCGGCCGCAAGGCCCGCCGCGGCGCAAGTCGTCGCCTTCGCTCGCACGTGGGCCTGCTCCTCGTCGTCGGCCGCCACCCACAGCGTGCCGCAGGCGTCGCGCTCGACGTCGGCGGGCAGCGCGTCCCAGCGCTCGCGCCACAGGCGCAGTGACTCGCGGGTCAGGGCGAGCTGGGCGGGTGAGTCGTCCATCGCGACCAGGTGGCCCATCGCCGCAGCGGTCGTGCCGCCGCCGGGGAACGCCGACTCGATCACGTGGACCCGCAGCCCCGCTTCGGCGAGGGCCTCGGCGCAGGCCGCGCCGACGATGCCGGCGCCGACGACGACGGCGTCGGGCGCCGCGCTCACGCGGTGGTGCAGCCGGCGCGGAAGGGGTCGGCGGGGTCGAAGCGCAGGCTCGCGCGCGCGGTGAGGAACGCGCGGCCGCGCAGGTGCGGCACGAGCAGGCCGCCGCGCTCCTCGAGCCAGCCCTCGAACACGCCGCCCGCCAGGCCCTCCTGGCGCCAGCGCTGGCCCGGCGCCAACTGGCCGCGGGCGTGCAGCACCGCCATCTTGGCCGAGGTGCCGGTGCCGCACGGCGAGCGGTCCCACGCCGCGCCCGGGCACAGCACGAAGTTGAGCGAGTCGGCGTCGGGCCGGCGCGGTGGCGCGAACAGCTCGACGTGGTCGATCGGAGCGCCGTCGTCGCCGGTGACGCCGGCCGCGGCCAGCGCGTCGCGGAGCCGCGTCGCCAGCGCGACCAGCTCGCGGGCGCGCTCGACCGCGAGCCGTTCGCCGGGCAGCGAGGCGAGGAAGAACCAGTTGCCGCCCCAGGCGACGTCGCCCACGACGCAGCCGAGGTCGGGCACTTCGACCGCGACGTCGCGGCGGGCGCAGCGCGCGGGCACGTTCTCGATGGTCACGAGCGGGCCCTCGGCCGCGGCGCGGACCGGGCCCACGGGGGTGTCGAGCTGCAGCCACCCTTCGCCGAAGCGGCCGAACTCGCACAGAGTGCGCACCACGCCGATCAGGCCGTGGCCGCACATGCCGAGGGTGCCGACGTCGTTGAAGAAGATCACGCCGGCGACCGAGCCCGGCGTCACGGGCGGGGTCAGCAGCGCGCCGACGATCGCCTCGTGGCCGCGCGGCTCGAGCACCACCGCGCGCCGCAGGTGGTCCTGGCGCGCGCGCAGGAACTCCCGGCGCTCCGCCATCGTCGCGCCCTCGGGCTGCGGCCAGCCGTCGACGACGACCCGGGTCGGCTCGCCCTCGGTGTGCGAGTCGACGACCTCGATGGCGGCGGGGAAGTCTGTCATCCCGCAACCCCCAGCGGGTCGCGGGTCAGTGCGCCGTCGACTCGGCGCCAGAGGCCGCGCGGGTTCTCGTTGCGCAACTCCTCCGGCAGCGCCGCGGCCGGCGCGTCCTGGAAGCACACGGGGCGCGCGAAGCGCAGGATCGCCGCGGTGCCGACCGACGTGAAGCGGGCGTCCGTGGAGGCAGGCCAGGGGCCGCCGTGATGCATCGCGGGGGCGACCTCGACGCCGGTGGGCACGCCGCCGAACAGCAGGCGCCCGACGCGGTCGCGCAGGGCGTGGATCGCGGGGCCGTGCGCCTCGAGCTCGGCGGCCTCGGCGTGGACCGTGCCCGTGAGCTGACCCGGGAGCCCGGCGACGAGCGCGGCCAGTTCGGCCGCGTCGCGCCAGCGCACGACCAGGGCGGCGGGGCCGTACAGCTCTTCGGCGAGCCGCGGCTGCGCACGGAACGCGTCGGCGTCGGCCTCGAAGAGCGCGGCGGGCGCGGCGGCCGCGGGCGCGCCCTCGGGGCGGAGCGCGGTGCCGACCTGCCGCACGCCCGGCAGTGCGCCGCGCGCCGCGGTTTCGCTCGCGTAGGCGGCGGCGATGCCGTCGTGCACCGTGACGCCGGGGACGGTGGCCGCCAGCGCCGCACCGAGGGCCGCGACGAACGCGTCCCCGGCGGCGCCGGCCGGGACGAACAGCAGGCCGGGGCAGGTGCAGAACTGGCCGGTGCCCTGGGTGATCGAGCTCGCGAAGGCCGTGGCCAGCGCCGCGCCGCGGGCCGCGAGCGCGGCGGGCAGTAGCAGCACCGGGTTGGACGAGCCCATCTCGGCGAACACCGGGATCGGGTCCGGACGGGTCGCCGCGGCGTCGAACAGCGCCCGACCGCCTCGGTAGGAGCCGGTGAAGGCGACCGCGCGGATCGCCTCGTGCAGCACCAGGGCGCGGCCGACGTCGGGGCTCGCGCCCTGGACCAGGCCGAACGTGCCGGCGGGCATCCCGGTCGCGGCGCAGGCGTCGCGCAGCGCGGCGGCGGCCAGCGCGGAGGTGCCGGGGTGCGCGGGGTGGGCCTTGACCACGACCGGGCAGCCGGCGGCCAGTGCGGAGGCCGTGTCACCGCCTGCCACCGAGAAGGCGAGCGGGAAGTTGGAGGCGCCGAACACCGCGACCGGCCCCAGCGGGACCAGCATCCGCCGCAGGTCGGGCTTCGGCGGCGTGCGCCGTGGGTCGGCGCGATCGATGCGGGCATCGACCCACGAGCCCTCGCGCACCAGCGCCGCGAACATCCGGAGCTGGTTGACGGTGCGGCCGCGCTCGGCCTCGAGCCGCGGGCGCGGCAGCCCCGTCTCCTGCTCGGCACGGACGAGCAGCGCGTCGCCCAGCCCGAGCAGCGCCTCGGCCGCGGCGTCGAGCAGCGCGGCCCGCCGCTCGGCTGGCAGCGCCGCGAAGGCGGGGAAGGCCGCGGCCGCCGCCCGGCAGGCGGCGTCGATCTCGGCGGGCGTCGCGTCCACGTAGTGCGGCGCGAGTGCCTGGCCCGTGCGCGGGTCGCGTGCCGTGAACGGGCCGCTCATCGCGCGCGCTCCGCGTCCGCGATCCACGCCTCCACCCTTGCCGCCAGCGCGTCCATCGGCAGCGGGCCGCCGAGCAGCACCGCGTCGTGGAACGCGCGCACGTCGAAGCGCGGGCCCAGCCGCTCCTCTGCGCGCGCGCGCAGCGCGCGGATCTGCAACTCGCCCATCTTGTAGGCGAGGGCCTGGCCCGGCCAGGAGATGTAGCGGTCGGTCTCGGTCGTCACCTCGTGCAGCGAGAGCGCGGTGTTCGAGGCCAGGAACTCGAGCACCTGCTCGCGGGTCCAGCCCTTCCAGTGCAGCCCGGTGTCGACCACCAGGCGGCAGGCGCGCCACATCTCGTACGTCAGGCGGCCGAAGTCGGCGTACGGGTCCTGGTAGAAGCCGGCCTCGAGGCCGAGCCGCTCCGCGTACAGCGCCCAGCCTTCGACGTAGGCCGTGCTGCCGCCGTAGCGCAGGAACGGCGGCAGGTCGGCGAGCTCCTGGTGCAGCGCGATCTGCAGGTGGTGGCCGGGCACCGCCTCGTGCAGCGTCAGCGCTTCGAGCGTGTAGAGGGTGCGCGTGTTCAGCGCGTAGGTGTTGACCCAGTACAGGCCCGCGCGGGTGCCGTCCGCGGCGCCTTCGACGTAGCGGCCGCCCGTGTACTTCGGCGCGATCTCGTCGGGCACCGGCTCGACGCCGTACGGCAGCCGCGGCAGCGTGCGGAACAGCTTCGGCAACTGCGCGTCCATCTTCTTGGCGAGGAACGAGGCGCGCTCCAGGAGCTGCTGAGCGGTCTTCGGGTAGAAGCGCTCGTCCTCGCGCAGGAACTTCAGGAACGCGGCGAAGTCGCCCTCGAAGCCGGCCTTCGCCTTGACCTGCTCCATCTCGGCGCGGATCCGCTTCACCTCGGCGAGGCCGGTCTCGTGGACCTGGTCGGGCGTGACGTCCATCGTCGTGAACGACTTCACGAGGTGGGCGTAGAGCTCGCGGCCGCGCGGCCACTCCGAGGCGCCCAGCGTGTCGCGCCCGCCGGGCAGGTACTCCGCGGTGAAGAACGCGAGCAGGTCGCGGTAGGCCGGCACCACCGCCTCGCGGATCGCGGCCCGTCCCGCCTCGCGCAGCCGCTCGCGGTCGGCCTCCGGCACGCCGGGCGGGAAGTTCGCGAACGGCTTCCAGAACCGGCTCTCTTCGGCGTTCTCGACGACGTGGGCGGCGATCGTGCCCTCGTAGCCCTTCATCACGACCTTCGGCTGCGTGAAGCCGTCGCGCAGGCCAGCCTTCAGGTGCTCCGTCTGCTGGGCGAAGTAGCGGGGGATCGCGCGCAGCCGCGCGACGTAGGCCTCGTAGTCCTCCGTGCTCCGCAGCGGGACCGAGGAGGGCAGGAAGGCGATGCCGGTGTGGAAGCCGCTGTCGGCGTTGATCGGCAGCCGGTACATCCCGAGCTCGAGCTCGGCCAGCGCGTCCTTCCACTGCCGCTCGAACACGAGGGCGTGGGTGCGCTCGACGGGCGAGAGCGTCGCCAGGTCGATCGCGGCCAGCCGCGCGAGGAAGGTGCGCGCGCCCTGGCGCTGGCGCTCGAGGTCCTCGGGCCCGACGGAGGGCAGGCGATCGATCCCGAGACGGTCGCCGAGCGCTGTGGCGAGCAGCGGGTCTTCGGCGAGGCGAAACTGCCACGCTTCGTCGAAGAGCGCGTGCAGCCGGCGCGACTCGGTCTCCGGCGCAGCCCCTGCGGCCGCCGCGGCGCTGAGCAGCCCCGCGGCCACGATCCCGGTGAAACGCATCGGCCCCCCTTGCAGCGAGAACGGGCCTCAGTCTACCCGCGGGTTTCGCTCCGGGAGAGGAAGACGGTGCCAGCGCCACCCGAGTGAGTGCCGCAAGCGTGCGAGCCAGGAGCCTCGGGGAGCCGTGGCGCCGGCAGGCCGCGCATCGAGGAGGTCCTCGTCGCAGACGGCCTCGGCGTGGAGCCCGGGCTCCAGGGGAGCCGAGGCCGGCCGCGCATCCTGCATGTAGTTCCCGACGAACAGCCGCATCACGTGCCGGACTCCGGCTTCGGTGACGTGGCGCAGGTCGTCGGCATAATACGAGCGCGGCGTGCCGAAGCCCGCGACCACCTCGTAGGACGGGAAGTAGCTCACGCGTTCGTCCGTGGCGCTCAGTTCTCCGACGGCCGCGCGCAGGACCGATTTCGATTGCATCGACGCCACGCAAACGTGCTCGTCCGTGAAGGTCGCAGCGAGTGGTACCGGCGAGACCGTGAGAACGAGCCGCAGGCCCGGGTTGACCGCGAGCAGACGGTCCCGAAAGCTCGCCAGGTCGCTCGCGGTTTCCGCGAAGCCGAACCGGACGAAGCGATGGCGTTCCGCGGAGAGGCTGCCGCCGGCGACCCCGGGCGCCAGGGGGAAGACGGCCCCGTCTTCAGCCGAGCACCAGGCCTCCGTGATGCCCAGGGTGAAGACGAGGACCTCGGCGCGCTCGAACAGTTCCCGAACGCGGGCCAGGTGCTGTTCACGGTCGTGCTCCATGGCGGCGACGTCGTCGAAGCCGTCGGGCTCGATCGTCGGGCGAAACGGGTCGACGACGCGCCCCTCGCGACGCCACGCGGGCTCGCGAGGCTGGAACCGGCCGAAGGCGCGATCGACGAGTTGCAGGGCCTGACGCACGGTGTAGACGTTGCCTGCGCGAACGCTGAAGACGCCGTAGTTCCTGCGCAGGGCCTCGTCCGGGGCGAGGTCGGCGGGCGCCGGCTCCGTGTCGAACAAGGCAACGCCCTGGGCGGCAAGATGGCGGGTCAGGTGCTGCGAGAAGCAACTGCCGAGGGAGGCCACCCGAGTCGACGGTCCGATCCGGAACCCGACGCGAGTGACCGGGTCGAGTCCTCCCGGACCAGCCGAGCTGACGGCCCGCCTCCAGAAGGCGCGGTCGGGCTGTCCCGAGTAGGGGTGGCCCGTCACGCCGCCAGCTTCTCCAGGGTGGCCGCGAACTCGGGTGCCTCGGCGGCCGGGCAGCGGAAGCGGCCGTCCCTGGCATCGTCGTAGATCCGGTAGCTCTCCGCGACGAACTGCGGCAGGTCGTGCACGAAGCCACGGGGCCCCTTCCATCGGTAGCTGCCCGCCAGCCCGTATCGGTCGGCGATGCCTGGGTACACGGGCCACTCGATGCTCGCGAGCGTGTCTTCCAGAAAGTCCTCGACCGGGTCCGACAGGCAGGTCGCGGGCGCCCCGAGTTCGAGCGCGAGTTCGCGAGCGAGGGCGACGAGGACTCCGATGCGCGGGTGGTTCAGGGTGTGCATGAAGCTGCCGGCACGTTGAAGGCGCAGCGCGAATCGCTCGAATGGAAGCCCGCACTGCGCGAATCGCCTGGCCAGAAAGTCGATGCTCCCCTGCCACCCATCGAGGTAGCCGAGTGCCGCGAACGTCTCGGGTGTGAACAGTGCCAGCGCCTGCTCGCACGGCAAGCCGCGCTGCCATGCCCAGCGCACGAGCGCAGAGTGATAGGGAGAACCGGTCGGCCCGATCAGCCGTGGCTCAGCCGCACCGTCACGTTCGATCCAGGTGGTGTCGGGCTGGAAGGCGCGGAAGTGGATGACGGGCAAGCGCCGACGGCGAGCGCCCGGCAACTGGAGCGGGAGGCGAGCGGCGGTCGCCGCCTCGTCGAACTCCGACAACCACACCTCGGTGCCGGCCAGGGCCGCGACCCGTCCTCGCCATTGTTCGCGTGCCGCCTCGGCCCACGTGATCACCTCGACGCGGCTTCGAGGGAGCAGCAGCCTCAGGGCGGCAGCCAGCCCCGGCGCCTGGCAGCCGCCCGTCAACAGAACTCGTTCGGGCGTCATCGACGCTCCTCCACGTGCTAGCCTCGGCGCCTTGCAGGACCACACGCCCGAATCGGCTGTGCCACCGGGCGCGCGCCTGCTCTCGATCTTCGGATCGCCCGGCCTGCTCTGGTTCCTGGCGCGCCGCGAGGTGATCGTACGCTACAGATCGTCGGCGTTGGGCCTGATGTGGAGCCTTGCGCAGCCGTTGCCGCTCGCTCTCGTGCTCCTTGCCGTCTTCTCGTCCAGCCTCGGCAGCCGCGTCGAGGGCTACGTCACCTACGTGCTCACCGGCGTGGTGTTCTGGTCGTTCGTGAGCCACTCCGTGCTGGCGACGCTCAACAGCCTGCAGCGGAACCGCGGGGCCCTTCGCAACGCACCGGCGCCAGCGGCCGCGTTTCCCGTCGCAGCCGTGCTGGCCGGGCTGTTTCACCTCACGCTGTCGTCGATCACGCTCGTGGTCTTCCTGCCTGCCCTGGGGGGCGCCGCTTCGCCGGCCCTGCTCGCGCTGCCCGTGGCGATGCTCCTGACCGCGACGTTCGCGCTCGGGCTGGGCATGGGACTGGCGCCGTTCGCGCTGCGCTACGCCGACGTGGGCGAGGCCACCCAACTGACGCTCGGCGTCATCGCCTACGCGACGCCGATCTTCTATCACCCCTCGATCCTGCCGCCGCGACTCGCGACGATCGTCGACCTCAACCCTCTGACGACGTTGCTGAGTTGCTTCCGGCAGCCGGTCCACGCCGGTGCCCTGCCCAGCATCTCCCAGTGGGGCGAGGCGGCGGGCTGGAGCGCCGCGATGCTGGTGGTGGGGTTCCTGTTGTTCCGGTCCCAGGAGCCGGGCATTCGAAGCCATGTCTGAAGAAGCGCTGCTGCGCCTGGAAGACGTGAGCCTCGAGTACCGGGTGCGGCGTACCGACCGGCCGCCGCTCAAGGAAGCGGCCCTGAGCTGGCTGCGCCCGACCAATGGCCCCAGGTCGATGTGGGCGTTGCGCAACGTGTCTCTGAGCGTCGCTCGCGGCGAGGCCGTGGGTGTGATCGGTGCCAACGGCGCCGGCAAGACGTCGCTGGTGCGGGTCGTGGCCGGGCTGCTCCCGCCCACCCGGGGCAGCGTCCGGCGGCGCGGGCGGATCGCCCCGCTGCTCGGAATCGGCGGTGGCTTCGACCTCGAGCTCGACGGGTACGAGAACATCATGCTCTCCGGGTTGCTCCAGGGGAGGAGCCTCAGGGAAATCCGCGACCGAACCGAGTGGATCGCGGGGTTCTCCGGCCTCCAGGAGTTCCTGCGGTGCCCGATGCGGACCTACTCGACGGGGATGCTGGTGCGGCTGGGTTTCGCCATCGCCGTAGCCTGGCCCGCCGACCTGATCCTCGTGGACGAGGCGCTGGCCGTCGGGGATGCCGGATTTCTGGCTCGCTGCCGGCAGCGGATCGACGAACTCCGCCGCGAAGGAAGCGCGCTGCTGCTCGTGGCCCACCATGCGGCCACGATCGGGGCCTTCTGTCCCAGATGTCTGTGGCTCGACGACGGGCGCGTGCTGGCAGAGGGGCCGTCCGCCGAGGTCTTCGCCCGTTTCGCGGCGAGTGCAGGGACCCGCGCCGACCTCACTGCCGGGCGCTGCTAGGCCTGACCGGGCGCCACCGCCGCGAGGAATTCACGGGCGATGTGCCGGACGTCGTCCTGCTCGAGCGCCGCGTGCGAGGGGAGGTTGAGGCCGCGGGTAGCGGCCTGCTCTGCCACCCGGAGCGCCCTGCGGTCCACACCGTCGGAGTACATCGGCAGCGTGTGCATCGGAGGGAAGAAGGGGCGCGTCTCGATGCCCGCCGTCGCGAGCCTGGCCATCACGCCATCGCGCGATGCCGCCGGGTCCAGCAACTCGACGCAGTTCATCCATCGCGAGTTCAGGCATCCGTCCAGTTCCGGCTGCAGGCGGAGTCCGGGCTGCCCGGCCAGGCTCTCGGCGTACCACGCGGCCACCTGCCGGCGCCGTTCGACGTGCCACTCGATTCGCTCGAGCTGCGCGAGTCCGACCGCCGCGAGCAGGTTGGGCATGCGGTAGTTGTAGCCGCGCTCGGGGAACCAGTACCTGCGGGCAGGCTCCATGCCCTGCCCTCGCAGGCGAGCGACGCGATCGGCGATCCGCGAGTCCGAGGTCACGACCATCCCGCCCTCTCCCGTCGTGACGACCTTGTTTCCGTAGAAGCTGAAGGTGGCGACGTCGCCCAGGCTGCCGGCCGTTCGACCCCTGTAGACGGCGCCATGGGCCTCGGCAGCGTCCTCGACGACGAAGATCCTGTGGCGTCGCGCAACCGCGGTGATCGCGTCCATGTCTGCAGGATGGCCGTACAGGTGCACGGCAATCACTCCCCGCGTCCGGGGCGTGACGGCCTCCGCGAGTCGCGCGGCGTCGAGCGTCCAGGTCAACGGCTCGGAATCGACGAAGACCGGGCGGGCTCCGCAGTAGGCCACGGCGTTCGCAACCGCGACGAAGGTGAGGCTGGGGACCAGGATCTCGTCGCCCGGGCCGACCCCGAGGGCGAGCAGGGCCAGGTGGAGCGCCGCTGTCCCGCTGCTGCAGGCCAGGGCGTGGCGCGCGCCACAGTGCCCGGCGAAGGCCGCCTCGAACCGTTCGAGGTAGGGACCGCTCGACGAGATGCGGGTCGAGCGCAGGCAGTCGAGGACGTACTGCTCTTCGTTTCCGGCCCAGACCGGGCGAGCCACGGGGTAGCGCAAGCTCAAGCGTGGTCGCTCAGAAGGCACACCATGACCAGCTTCTCGTCCGGCTCGCCGTCGACGACCACCGGGACACGACTGCGCTCCCTGTAGCCCGCACGCTCGAGCATTCGGAGTGACGGCAGGTTGCTCGCGTTGACGGTGGCGCGCACTTCGTTGCAGCCGAGCCTCCGCGCCAGCCCGAGACCGAAAGCGACCATCGCCTGCGACAGGCCGCGACCGCGGGCCGCGGCGTCCAGCAAGAGGCCGAAACTCGGCACGGCGTATCCCTCGTCCCAACCCCGGAGCATGCCGAAGGCCATCAGCCGACCCTCGCTCCATCCGCCGAAGAAGCGGTCCAGATGCGGCGGTTCCAGCAGTCGGCGGGCCACGGCCCGATCAAGCGCGAAAGGCGAGAACTGGCGTCGGGTCTCGCGGGTGTCGTTGGCCTGGAACAGGTCGCCGAGCGCCTCGACGTCGGCCGGCGTCAACTCGCGAGCCTCCAGGCTCAAGAGGGGTTCTCCACGCACTGCCGGAAGAGAGCTGCGTACCGGCCGGCCACCTCGTCCCAGCCCGGGCGGACATCGGCGCGACCGGCGATCGCTGCCCGCTTGTACTCGTCGTAGTTCTCCGCGAGGGAGTCGAGGGCGTTCGCCATCGACCCGACGCAGTCGGGGTCGAACCACGCAACCTTCGCGGTGCGCGCCCCGAGGTGTTCGCGCATGACCGGGATGTCCGAGCAGGCGATGGGGACGCCCAGGCTCGCCGCCTCTTCCGCGGGGAACGAGCCGCCGCCCTCGGAGAGGGACGGCATCACGAGGGCCCGGGCATCGCGGAGGAGAGCGTGCGCCTCTTCGTCGGACACGTAGCCGAGCGCCAGGACGTCGTCGCCGAGGCGCAGGTCGAGCCGTCGGGCCAGCGACGCCAGTTGAGCGCCGCGCAGCGTCAGCGTGCGCCAGGGCGCTCCCGCGGCATTGATGTCGGCGGTACCGGCTCCCACCAGGACCAGGCAGTGGGTGCGACGAAGCCGGCTCCGGCCCCAGGCCAGCAGCAGGTTCGCGTGGTTCTTGTGTGGCGCGGTGTTCGCCAGGCACAGGAAGTACGGGCGACCTGTCGGCGTGCGCCTCGTTGCCGTGCCGGGGGGCGGCTCCGGCGCCACGGCATGTCGGATCACGGTGGTTTCGTACTGACCGCCGAAGTGGCGCCCCAGTGAGAGCCGGGAGGCGTCCGAAGAGACCACTATCGCGGCGCTGCCCTCGAGCCAGGCCCGGAGGCGCTTCCATTCGTTCGCGGTCTGGGCGGGCGCCATGGCGACGTGGTCGAAGAAGATCAGGTCCTGGATCGTGATCACCATCGGGACCCCAGGCTCGGGAAAGGGCTGCATGTGAGGCCACGGACACCACACGACGTCGCAGTCGCCCGAGGCTTGTGCGAGGGCCCGACGGTCCCAGTCCGTCCAGCGGCGCCGCCACATCGCCTGGAGGCGGCCGGTTCCCGGCAGGCCGAGGAACCTCGACTCCTCCTCGAGTGGCATCGCCCAGCGATCGGTGAGCCGCGGCACGTCCAGGCCGTGCCAGCGGACGCCAGGTTCGCCGGCGAGTGCCTCCGACAACTGGCTTCGTGGAGCGGCGAGCCGCACGGAGTCGATGCCCGGGGCGCGGGCGAGGGCTCGGACCAGGGCGCTCGTCAGCTTCGTGCCGCCCCCGAGGTTGACGAGCGGTGACCACACGCAGACCCTCAGGCCGCCGTGGCCATGTCGTGGCAGCGGGACTCGCGGTGCGCGAGGCCCTGCCCGTCGACGTCGATGGGCCACCATCACGGGCTGCGCGGGCGAACCTCCCTCGCTCAGGCGGCGGAGGAGCCAAGACGGGGCCAGGTCCGCGCCCCGGTGGGCCGAGTCGGGAGCGTCGAGCACTCGCAGGTCGCGCACTTCTCCGCCCGCTTCGAACTCGAAGACTTCGATCGTGCGGAGCGTCGTCCGGTCGAGCACGGCCACGGCACCTCGTGTCTGGCCGCGCCGAGCCCGGTTCGCACGCTCGGAGAGGCCCACGATGAAGCGGTCGGGGGTCGCGGCGAGGCCACGCGTGATCAGCGAGTCGTCGTGCGCTCGCCACACCGTCTGGCCGCTGCGCGCCTCGGCCAGGCTGGCATCCTTCGAGTCGCAGACGAGGAGGCCGTGCTCGCAGGGAAGCGTGTTGTGGGCCCATATCGCGCTGGTGTCGATCACGTCCGCCGTGGCCAGGCTGGGCCACTCGAGCACCCAGACCTGCGACCTCCGGTCGTTGTTGTGCGCGACCACGTACAGCCGGCCTTCGTGGTGGTGCACCGAGTTGAAGTGATGGCCCCGCGGGCCTTTCTCCGGGCGATCGCGCCGTGAGCCAGGGTCGGGGTGCACGGTCCGCTGCAGGCGTCCCTCGTGATCGAACACGGACAGGCACTCGTTGGCGGTGTTCGCGACGACCAGCGCTTCGTCGACGCACTCGATCTGGTGGGGCGACTCCAGGCCGTCACCAAAGCAGGGTGCCGGGACGCCGGAACCAAGCCGCGTGACGTGCCCGACGCCCGATTCCTCGCTGTGGGCGACGAACAGCGAATCGCCGGACCAGCTCAGGCCGTAGTAGCCGATCGCGGCCTCGTGGACCGAATGCAACTGGCCGCTCTCGAGGTCGAGCGCGAGCACGCGGCGCGGCGTGGACAGGAGGACGAACATGGGAGCGCGGGATTCTACTCGGTCATTCCGGGCAACGGACGCCTTCTCTTGTCGAGCGCCCGAAACGTACGATCTGACTTGTGCAAGCCCCCCCGTCGCCCGCCGAACCGGTACCGGACGTCTCGGTCGTCGTCGTCGGCTACCGGTCCGAAGGCCATATCGGGGCCTGCCTGCTCTCGCTGCCGGCTGCGGCCGACGGGCTGTGCATCGAGGTGATCGTCGTCGACAACTCGCCGGACGACCAGACGGCGTGCGCCGTTCGCAAGGCGTTTCCCTCCGCGCGGCTCCTGACCGGCGGGGGCAACCTCGGGTTCGCCCGGGGGGCCAACCTGGGGTTCGGGCGTGCCCGCGCACGGTTCGTGCTCTTCGTCAATCCCGACGCCCGGCTTCACCCTGGAAGTCTGCGGGCTCTCCTGTCCGTGCTCACCGTTGAGCCGCGAGCCGCCGCGGCGGGGCCGAGTCTGCTCTGGCCCGACGGGCGACCTGCGGTCTCCGCGCGGCCCGGCCACTCGCTGAGAGCGATCCTGTTCGAGTCGCTCCTCCTGGATCGGCTGTTCCCGTCGAGCCGCTGGGTCGTTCGGGCGCCGCACAGCCGGCACGCGGTCGCCGTCCCCTGCCTGTCCGGTGCGTGCATGCTGGTCGCCCGCGAGGCGTTCGAGTCGCTTGGCAGGTTCGACGAGCGGTTCTTCCTCTACGGGGAGGACGTCGACTTCTGCCGGCGAGCGCTCGCGGCGGGCCGGAGCCTGTGGCTCGTCCCCGGTGCGCGCGCCGTGCACGACGTGGCAGCCAGTTCCCGGCTCGACCCGGAGCGCTTCCAGGTCGACCTTCACCGGGCAAAATGGCAGTTGATCGCCAAGCACGAGCGCGGCTGGCGTCGTGCCCTGGCGGCGACGGGCCTGGTCGGCGGCCTGGGGCTGCGGGTTGCGCTGCGATCCCTCGCGCCGCAGACCGAACAGGCAGCCTTGGCGCGGCACGAGTGGTCGGCATTGCGGGCCGTCACCGCCGAGGCACGGGCGGAGTGGGAGGCGGCCGCGGCGGAGTGGCAGGCGAGGATGGGCCTGGCCCTTCGGCGCCACGGGCTCCGCCTGCTTCCGCCCCACTCCCGTCGCCGCCGGTGGGGCCGGCGACTGGCCGCGAGCGTCCCCGGGCCCTGGCGCGCCCGCGCCCGTGCCGGAGCGCCCCCCGAGAACGGGCTGTCCACCGATGCCGCCTACAGGGCCTGGCTGCGGGCGCGGGTGCGAGTCGAGGCGGGCGCCGGGGCCGCCCCCCACGTGGTCTGCGTCGTGCCCGCCTCCGAGAGCCAGGCCGACACGCGGCCACTCCTGGACAGTCTCCACGCACAGCAGCGCGCGACCTGGGAGTTGCGACTCGCCTCCCGGCACGGACCGGCCTCGCCAGTCGCTCGCGAAGGTGATGCGGACGCCGTGGCGGTCGTCGAGCCGTCGGCGCGACTGGCGCCGAACGCACTGGCGCGACTCGCCGCAGTCCTCCGCGAAGAGCCCGGTGTCGACGTCGCGTTCGCCGACGCCGACTTCATGGACAGCGCCGGCCGCCGCGGTTCCCCGTGGTTCAAGCCGGACTGGTCACCCGAGATGTTGCTCAGCGTCGACCTGCTGGCGGGAACCGTCGTCGTCCGGCCGGAACTGTGGCCACGCCTGAATCGGCTGAACGGCGGCGACGCGGAGCCACGCCATGCCTTCTCCCTCCGCGTGTCGGAAACGGCGCGCGAGGGGCGGCGAGTGCCCGAGGTGCTCACTCATCTCGCCGCGCCGCCGTCGGCGCCAGCGCGTCCGGAAGAACGGGACCGCCTGCAGAGGGCGATCGGCCAGCACCTCGTGCGACGCGGGCACCGCCAGGTCGACGTCGAGTGGACCGCCGCGGGCTGGCCTGTGCCTCGCTGGCAGCCCGCCGCCGAGCCTCTGGTTTCGGTGGTGATCCCGTCCCGCGACAACGCCGACCTGCTCGCCGAGTGCCTCGGCGGGCTTTACGGCGGGACGTCGTACCGGCGGCTCGAGGTCGTGGTGGTCGACGATGGCAGCCGCGAACCGGCCACCCGGTCGCTGTACGACCGCTACCTCGGCCAGCCGTCGTTCCGCGTCGTCCCCGGGGGCAAGCCCTTCAACTTCGGGGCCGCATGCAACAGTGGCGCCCGTCTGGCGCGCGGCGATGCGCTGCTCTTCCTCAACAACGACACCCGGATCATCGATCCCTCGTGGCTCGAGCGAATGGTGCGGTGGCTCGACGTCCCTGGCGTCGGCGCAATTGGCGCCCGTCTCCTCTACCCCGACGGTCGGCTTCAGCACGCGGGCGTGGTGGTCGGCATGGCGGGCCTCGCCAGTCATCTGTTCCAGAGTGCACCGGAGGGGTCACATTCACTCTTCGGGTCTGACGACTGGGTTCGCAACGTCAGCGCGGTCACCGCGGCGTGCCTGCTCACGCCGCGCGACCTCTTCTTCGCCCTGGGCGGGTTCGACGAGGGGTATCAGCTCGCCTACGGGGATGTCGAGTACTGCCTCCGGTTGCGAGCCGCGGGGCGTCGCATCGTCTACACGCCGGACGCCCGCCTCGTCCACCTCGAGAGCCAGACCCACGCTCGCCGCGTGCATCGAGCCGACTTCGTCAGGATGGCTGACGACCTGCAGAGGTATGGCCGCATCGAGGCTGCAGACCCGTACTACCATCCCTCGCTCTCCGCAGCGTCGACCTGGCCGTCGCTGTCGCTCGGTAGAGAAGACCAGCCACGAGCCCTGCAGGCGCGCCTGCTGCGCGGTCTCCCGAACCGTGAACTCCTGCAGATGCCCGACGACCTGCGCTAGCGGAGCTTCGAGCCTACCCGCCCGAGTCCGCCGCTTCCGCCTCCGCGCCCGGGGGGCGGTCGGAGTCGAGGTCGTCGAGGTAGCCCTCGGGCAGCGCGACCTTCTGGGTGCCGGCCGTCTTGCCGCGCGGGACTCGCATCGACTCGGGCGGGAACGGCAGCGAGCGGTCGACGCCCTGCAGCGCCGCCTCCATCTCCTCGAGCGTCTTCACGTGCATCAGCCGCTCGCGCAGCGGGGCGCTGTTGGGGAAGCCCTTCGTGTACCAGGACGAGTGCTTGCGGAACGCGCGCATCGCGGGCTCGGCGCCCATCCACGAGGCCAGCAGCCGGGCGTGGAGCAGCATGGTGTCGAGCACGCCCCCGTAGTCGGGCGGGTCCTGCGGCTCGCGGCCGGCGAACACGTCGGCGAGGTCGCGGAACAGCCACGGCCGGCCCAGGCAGCCGCGGCCGACGACGACGCCGTCGCAGCCGGTCGCGCGCATCATCCGCAGCGCGTCCTCCGCCTCCCAGATGTCGCCGTTGCCCAGCACCGGGATGCGGGTGACCGCCTGCTTGAGCCGCGCGATCTCGTCCCAGCGCGCCTCGCCGTCGTAGAGCTGGGCCGCGGTACGCGCGTGCAGCGCGACGGCGACGCAGCCCTCCTCCTGGGCGATGCGGCCGGCCTCGAGGTGGGTGTGGTAGCGCTCGTCGATGCCGATCCGGAACTTGATCGTGACCGGCACCGGGCCCGCGGCCTGTACCGCCGCGCGCACGATGTTGCGCAGCAGGCGGGGCTTGAGCGGGATCGCGGCGCCGCCGCCTTTCGACGTCACCTTGCGGACGGGGCAGCCGAAGTTCATGTCGAGGTGGTCGATCCGACCTTCTCCGACGAGGAACCGCACCGCCTCGCCGACGTAGTGGGGGTCGGTGCCGTAGAGCTGCAGCGAGCGGGTCGTCTCCGCGGGGTCGAAGGAGGCGAGCAGGAGCGTCTTGCGGTTGCCCTCGACGAGCGCCCGGGCGGTGATCATCTCGCTCACGTAGAGCCCGGCGCCGTAGTGGCGGCACAGCGTGCGGAACGGCGGGTTGGTGACGCCCGCCATCGGCGCCAGCACGACCGGCGGCCACACGGAGAAGGGACCGATCGCGACCGGGCGGAACTCGCCCTGCCGCGCCGGCGGCACGTCGCGGTTCAGCGGGCTGCGGTAGATCGCCTTCACGCCCGGTTCACTCGATGAAGCCGCCGCCGAGGCAGACGTCGCCGTCGTAGAACACCGCGGCCTGGCCCGGCGCGATCGCGCGCACCGGCGCGTCGAAGCGGACCTCGGCGCGGCCGCCCGGCATCGCGGCGATCGTCGCGAGCGCTTCGGGGTGGCGGTGGCGGATGCGCACCGCTGCGCGGATCGGGGCGGCGGGCTCGGGGATCGAGAGCCAGTTGACCTCGCGAGCGAAGAGGTGGTCCCCGAGCAGCTCCTGCTCGTCGCCGACGACGACGGTGGCGGTCTCGGAGACCACGCGCAGCACGTAGCGCGGCTTCTGGGTCGTCAGGCCCAGGCCCTTGCGCTGGCCGACCGTGAAGTGGTGCACGCCTGCGTGAGTCCCGAGTTCGTGTCCCTCGGCGTCGACGATAGGCCCCGGCCGCGCCGCCGCCGGGTCCTGCCTCTCGACGAAGCCGGCAGTGTCGCCGTCGGGCACGAAGCAGATCTCCATGCTCTCGGGCTTGTCGGCGACGGGCAGGCCAAGGGCGGCGGCACGGCGGCGGACCTCGGGCTTGTCGAGGTCGCCCACCGGAAACAGCGCCGCCGCGAGCTGCTCCTGGGTCAGGCCGAAGAGGAAGTACGACTGGTCCTTGTTCGGGTCGCGGCCCTTCAGCAGGCGCCAGCGTCCCGTCGCCGGGTCCTGCTCGCGGCGAGCGTAGTGGCCGGTGGCGACCTGGGCGATGCCCAGAGCGCGGGTCCGCTCGACCAGGCTCGCGAACTTGACCTCGGTGTTGCAGCGCGCGCACGGCAGCGGCGTACGGCCCGCCTTGTAGTCCGCGACGAACGGCGCGATCACGCCGTCGTGGAACGAGCGCTCCAGCGAGACGACGTAGTGGGGGATGCCGAGCCGGGCCGCGACCACCTTCGCGTCGTGCAGGTCGTCGAGCGCGCAGCAGCGGCCGAACGAGGGCCCGTGGCCCGCGGTCTGGTCGTGGAGCTGCATCGAGATGCCGACCACGTCGTGGCCCTGCTCCTTGAGGAGCGCGGCGGCCACGGAGGAGTCGACGCCCCCGGACATCGCGACGACGACGCGCATCGCGCGCCTCAGCCGGAGCGGCGGACTTCGTCGATCTTGCGATCGCGCTCGCCCGTGATCCGCTCGCGGTCGCGGCGGTACTCCTCCTCGACCGCTTCCTGCTCGCCGTAGTCGCGGGCCCGGGAGAGCTTCTGGTTCTTCATGATCTCGGCTTCGGCGAGCTTCGCCTCGTAGACCTTGCGCAGCTCCCCGATGCGGGCCCGCTGCTCGTCGGTGAGCGGGCGCTCCTCGACCCCGGCCTCGCGGTCCTTGCTGCGCAGGCGCTCCATGGCCAGCTCGTACGCGCTCTTGGGGGCTTCGTCGCTCATCGCTTCCAGTTTGCCGAAGCGCCCGCGGCTCGGGCAAGTCGAAGACTGACTTCTTTTCACGCAACCTCCCCGGCGGGCCGTCGTCACACTCCACAAATGCACGCCAAGCCCCTCGCATTCAAGAAGTTGGGCGCCGCGCTCTGCCTGGCGCTCGGGCCCGCTGCCGGCGTGGAAGCGAACTCGGCCGCGCTCGAGGCCACCCGCGGCTCGCGGCTTCAGATCCGCCGCGCGGCCGGGCCGATCGAGATCGACGGAAAGCTCGACGACGCCGGCTGGCAGGGCGCGCTGCGGGTCGACGACTGGTTCGAGACCAACCCGGGCGACAACGTGAAGCCGGGAGTCGAAAACGTCGCCTGGCTCGCCTACGACGACAAGTTCTTCTACGCGGGCTTCGACTTCCACGATCCGGAGCCGGGCGCGATCCGCGCGCCGCTCGGTGACCGCGACAACGTGCCCTCGTCGACCGACTACGCGGGCGTCATCCTCGACACCCGCAACGACGGCCACTCCGCGATGATGTTCCTGGCCAACGCCCGCGGCATCCAGTACGACGCGATCACCGACGACGCGGGCAACGGCGAGGACAGCGCGCCCGACTTCTTCTGGGACGCCCGCGGTCGCATCACGGATCGAGGCTGGACGCTGGAGATCCGCATCCCGTTCTCGTCGCTGCGCTACGCAAAGGCCGACCCGCAGACCTGGGGCGTGCTGCTGTACCGCAACCGGCCCCGCGAGTACCGCTACCAGATGTTCAGCACGAAGCTGCCGCGCGGTTCGAACTGCTTCATCTGCCGGGCCAACTGGCTGGAGGGTCTCGAGTCCCTGCCTCGGTCCGGCGGGCTGGTGCTGGCGCCCTACGCCACGGGCGTGCGCAGGTCGCTCGCCGAAGGCGGGCTGGGGCGGCCGCTGGTCGGCCAGGGCGCGGAGGGCGAGGTCGGTCTCGACGTGAAGTGGGTGCCGTCGGCGAACTTCGCCTTCGACGCCACGGTCAACCCCGACTTCTCGCAGATCGAGGCGGACGTCGCGCAGATCGCGACCAACGAGCGCTTCGCGCTGTTCTTCCCCGAGAAGCGGCCGTTCTTCCTGGAGGGCACCGAGCTGTTCCAGACGCCGCTCCAGGCCTTCTACACGCGGTCGATCACCGCACCGCGCTTCGGCGTGCGCGGCACCGGCAAGCTGGGGAGTGCCGCGTTCAGCGCCGTGTTCGCCGAAGACGAAGGCGGCGGCTCGGTGATCCTGCCGGGCCCGGTGGTGTCGGACCTGGCGGCGCAGGATTTCAAGTCGTGGGTGGCGGCGACCCGCGTCAAGCGGGACATCGGCCGCTCCCACGTCGCCGTCCTGGCGACGCTGCGCGAGGTCGAAGGCGGCGGCCACAACCGCGTGATCGGGCCCGACTTCCAATGGCGGCCGAACCAGAAAGACATCGTAGGCGGCCAGTTCCTGTACTCGGACTCGCGGACGCCGAACCGGCCCGACCTGGCCGCGGAGTGGGACGGCCGCGCGCTCGCCGGGCACGCGGCGCAGCTCTGGTACCAGCACTCCAGCTCGACCTGGGACTGGTACGGGCAACTGACGGACGCGAGCCCCGAGTTCCGCGCCGACAACGGCTTCATCTCACAGGTCGGGCACCGACAGACCTTCGGCGAAGTGGGCCGCACCTTCCGGCCCGAGACGGGCTTCGTGCGCCGGCTCCGGACCTTCACGTTCGCCGACCGCGTGACCGATCGCGACGGCGAACTGGTCCAGCGACACGCCTCGGCCGGCTTCGGCTTCGACGGCCGCTTCGCCTCGTTCGTGCGGCTGCGCTACGCCTTCGACCGTACCCGCGCCGGGCGCGAGCTGTTCGACCGCAACCAGTTCATCTACTCGCTCCAGGTCAGCCCGTCGCGCACCGTGACCCAGGTCAACGTCGACGGCTTCGTCGGCGGCGAGATCGACTTCGCCAACGAGAGGGCGGGCACGGGCGGCAACGTGAATCTCTCCGCCTCGATCCGGCCCACCGCGCACCTCGAGCTGGCGCTCACCGAGCGCCGCCGCTGGCTCGACGTCGACGACCCCGTGCGGGGCAGCGGGCGCCTGTTCACGGCCCGGGTCGACCGCCTGCGCGCGACCTACACTTTCACTTCGCGGATGTTCCTGCGACTGATCGGGCAGTACGTCGAGACCCGCAACGACCCGGCGCTGTGGACCTTCGACGTGCCCCGCAAGTCAGGCGGCTTCCAGGCCTCGGGCCTGTTCGCCTACAAGCTCAACTGGCAGACGGTGCTGTTCGTGGGCTTCGGCGACAACCGCGCCCTCGACGAGCAGGAGAAGCTGCAGCGCGCCGATCGCCAGTTCTTCGTCAAGCTCAGCTACGCCTTCCAGCGCTGAGGGCGCCGAGCCGTCAGCGGGCCGGGACGAGTCGCAGCACGTTCACCGTCGCGCCGGGGAGGAATGGCGTCGGGTCGCCGTCCGCCCACGCCGCGTGGTGGTCGGCGTAGTGCGCGGACAGCGGGTGGCCGCTCTGGCCGCCGGGCATGTGGAAGTAGCCATCGCGCTCGCGGCCGGGGGAGACCGCGAGGCGCTGCGAGGCGCCGAAGGCGATGCCCTGCACGCGCGGCATGTTGTTGTCGCCCGGCAGCGCCCGCCGCGGCATGTCGACGAAACGGCCGAGCCACGGCACCGCGCGGGCCAGGGGGTGCTGGATCAGCGACGTGTTGCGCACGCCCCAGGTCGCGGCCGCCAGCGGGCGCTCGCCTTTCGTGAGGTCGCTCAGCAGTTTGTCGAACGCGCCGAGCAGGAGCGCCTCCCAGCTCGCGTGCGGCGCGGGCAGCAGATGTGCCGGGCGCTCGCTCACGACCCGCCACAGCGCGCCTTCGCGCTGATCCAGCTCAAGGCCCGAGAAGTCGGCGCGCTTCGCGCGGATCGCCGCCGTGAGCGCTGCGTAGACCCGCTCTTCGACCTCGAGCCGGAAGCCGCGCACGAGGCGGTAGCCGACCGAGTCGATCGCGGCGCGGCCGCCCCAGTCCGCGAGCAGGCCGCGGGCCTGCGTGCGCAGCGGCTGGTCCTTCACCGCCTGCGGCGTCAGCAGGCCCGTCAGCAGGCCGTGCCAGCGCTGCAGGAACAGCGCGCGATCGTCGAGGTGGACCGTCAGCATGTCGCGCTCGGTGGCCTTGTCGATCGCCAGCAGGCCGTCGCGGATCTGGCGGGCGCGGGCGCCGAGGTCGTAGCCGCTGTCGCCGACCTTCGCCAGCTTCTCGCCCGACACCACGCGCGCGTTCGCCGTCCACAAGCGCCCCGAGGGCGGATCGACGACGCGCGGGTAGTCCGCGGCGTCCAGCCAGCCCTCGTAGCGGCGGCTGCCGTCGGCCAGCGAGACCGGCAGGTGGCCGTCGAACCCGACGCGACGGGGAATGCGGCCGAGGATCGTCCAGCCGATGCGGCCGGTGCTGTCGGCGCACACGAAGTTCTGCGGCGGCACGCCGACCGTCGCCGCAACCGCGAGCGCCTGGTCGAGGTCGTCCGCCACCTCCAGCTCCGCGAAGCGCAAGTTGGCGGCCTCCGGGTGGTGGGCGATCCAGAACAGCGCCCGCTCGCGGCCCGCGTGGTCCTTGTCGACGACCGGGCCCCAGATCGTCTCGCGCACGTCGACGACGCGGTCTTCGGCCCCCTTGACGCGCACGATCTCGCGGTGGACCTCGAAGCGGCGCGGCCCCTCCGGCGTCACGTACGCCTGCGGGTCGCCCGGGACGGGCTCGAGCTCGACCAGGTCGGACCAGTCGCCGTAGCTGTTGGTGAAGCCCCACGCCACGCGGCCGTTCGAGCCGACGACGACGCCGGGCACGCCGGCCAGCGTCACGCCGGAGATCGTGCGTGTCGCGCCCGCGGCGTCCTTCCACTCGAAGGCGGCGCGATACCAGGTGTTGGGCACCATCAGGCCGAGGTGCATGTCGTCGGCGACGATCGCGCGCCCGTCGCGCGTCGCGGTGCCGGCCACCGCCCAGTTGTTGCTGCCGGTCGTCGCGGCTTCCGGCCGTCGCAACCACGCTTCGGCGAGCGCGGGATCGAGGCCCGCCGCCACGGCCCGCGCGACGCGATCGGTCTCCGGCGAGTCGACTCGCGCGGCCTTCACGGGCGGCGCGCCGCGGAGGTCGAGGACCTCGGGCCCGGGCAGCGGTGGGGTGGCGAAAGCCTCGCCTTCGACCGGCGCGTCCCACTCCGTCCCGGGCGCGTCGAGAAAGGCGCCGAGCGCGGGCGGCAGCAGGTCGCGCACGAGGCCGCGCGCGTCGTCGGTTCGGGCGCGCTCGTCGTTCAACTGCAGGAACATCGAGTAGGTCACGAGCACCGTGTCCTCCGGCCGCCACGGCGCAGGCTCCTGCCGCAGCGCGAAGTACTCGGGCGGCCGCGCGCCGAGGTCGGCGAGGCCGGCGTTGACGCCCGCGGAGTAGGCCTCGACCACCGCGCGCTGCTCGGCCGTCGCCGCCTCGATCACGCGGCGGGCGCGGGTGCGGAAGCGGTGGAGGCGGGTCTCGACGTCCACCGTCGCGCCGCCGGGCCCGAGCAGCTCGGCCAGTTCGCCGGCCGCGCGGCGGCGGGCCAGATCCATCTGGAAGAAACGCTCCTGGGCGTGGACGTAGCCGGTGGCACGCGCCAGGTCGACGCGGTTCGCCGCGCGCAGGGTGGGCACCCCGAGCGCGTCACGCTCGACCGTGACCGGCGCGCCGAGGCCCGGAAGAACGTGTTCGCCCGCGAGCCGAGGCAGCGAGGCGCGCAGGCCGAGCCACCCGAGCAGCGGGCTGCCGACGGCGACGAGCAGGCCGAAGAGCGCGAGGCGCCGGGCGCGCGCGCGCTGCGTCGCGCGGACGGCGGGGGAGGGGCTGGTGGCCACGGGCTAGTACGCGAGCAGCGCGCGCAGCGCGGGCAGCAGGCGGGCGCGGGGCATGAAGACCTCCTCGAGCGCCTTGCTGAACGGGATCGGGATGTCGAGTCCGCCGAGCCGCTCGACGGGCGCGTCGAGCCACTCGAACGCCTCGCGCCCGATCGTCGCCGCGATCTCGCCGCCGAAGCCACCGGTCAGCGGCGCCTCGTGCAGCACCAGCGCGCGGCCGGTGCGGCGCACCGACTCGAGCACCGCCTCGCGGTCCCACGGCAGCAGCGTGCGCAGGTCGAGCACCTCGACCTCGCGGCCCTCTTCGGCCAGTTCCTCGGCGGCCGAGAGCGCCCAGTGCACGCCGACGCCCCACGAGATCACGGTCGCGTCGCGCCCGGCGCGGGCCGTGCGCGCGCGGCCGATCGGCAGCGTGAAGTGGCCCTCCGGCACGGGTCCCTTCGCCCAGCGGTAGAGGAACTTGTGCTCGAGGAAGATCACGGGGTTGCCGTCTTCGAACGCGGCACAGAGCAGGCCCTTCGCGTCGGCGGGCGTCGACGGCTCGATCACCTTGAGCCCGGCGACGTGGGTGAACCAGGCCTCGACGTTCTGCGAGTGGAACGGCCCGGCGCCGACGCCACCGCCCACCGGCACCCGGATCACGACCGGCAGCTTCGCGCCCCAGCGGTAGTACGTCTTGGCCAGGTTGTTGACGATCTGGTTGAAGCCGCAGGTGATGAAGTCGCCGAACTGCATCTCGACCATCGGCACGTGGCCGTCGAGGGCCAGGCCCATGGCCGCGCCGATGGCACCGGACTCGATGATCGGCGTGTTGCGCACCCGCGGCCTGCCGAACTCGGCGAGGAAGCCCTCGGTGACCTTGAAGACGCCGCCGTACTCGGCGATGTCCTGGCCGATGGCGACGGTCGTGGGGTCGCGGCGCATCGCCTCGCGCAGGCCGTCCGAGACCGCGTCGACGAACCGCATCTCCTTCGTCGGCCGGGACGCCTCCGGCTCCCGGGCAGGCGGTGCGGGCGCGTACACGTCGCGCAGCTCGCTCTCCGCCGAGCCGTCGGGATCCTGTGCGGCGAGGGCCTCGTCGATGATGGGTTCGATCCAGGTCTTGAGTTCGGCCTTGACCGCGTCGCGCCGCTCGGGCGTCAGCACGCCGGACGCGAACAACTGCTCCTCGAAGCGGCGGATCGGGTCCTTCTGCGCCCACTCCTCGAACAGCTCCTTCGGCACGTACGCGGTGCCCGAGGCCTCCTCGTGGCCGCGCATGCGGAAGGTCTTGAACTCGAGCAGCGTGGGCCCTTCGCCGCGGCGACCGCGGGCGGCGGCTTCGCCCACCGCCGCGTGCACCGCGAGCAGGTCGTTGCCGTCGACGACCACGCCCGGCATCCCGTAGCCGATCGCGCGGTCCGCCAGGTCGCGGCAGGCGAACTGCTCGGCGATCGGCGTCGACAGGCCGTACTGGTTGTTCTCGATCACGAACAGCACCGGCAGCTTCCACACCGCGGCCAGGTTCAGCGCCTCGTGGAAGTCGCCCTCGGAGGTGGCCCCGTCGCCGGTGAAGGCCGCCGCCACCCGGTCGCCGCCCTTCAACTGACTGGCGAGGGCGAGGCCGTCGGCGACCGGCAGCATCGCGCCGAGGTGGCTGATCATGCCGATCACGGAGTGCTCGGGCGCCCCGAAGTGGAACGTGCGGTCGCGGCCACGGGTGTAGCCGCCGTCCTTGCCGAAGAGCTGGCGGAACAGCTTCGGCAGCGGCAGGCCGCGGGTCGTGAAGACGCCCAGGTTGCGGTGCATCGGCAGGATCCAGTCGTCGCCGCGCAGGGCCGTGGCGACGCCGACGGCGATCGCCTCCTGGCCCATCCCGGAGAACCACTTGGAGAGCTTGCCGAGGCGCAGCAGCAGCAGCGCCTTCTCCTCGATCACGCGCGGCAGCAGCAGCGCGCGGTGCAACTCGAGCAGGCGCTCGGGCGTGTAGCCGGCCAGCGCCGGCGCCGTCGACGGTTCGATCATATGAAGGAACGATTCTAGCGGGCGGCCGTAGACTGGCGGGAATCGCGACAGGAGTCCCCTCCATGAACGTGCTCGAGGCCGTCGGCAACACGTCGCTGGTCCTCCTGCGGCGCATCGCGCCCGCGAACGGTGCGGCGCTGTTCGCCAAGCTGGAGTGGGAGAACCCCTCCGGCAGCATGAAGGACCGCATGGCGCGGGCCGTGATCGAGCGCGCCGAGGCCGACGGGCGGCTGAAGCCCGGACACACGGTCGTCGAGTACACCGGCGGCTCGACCGGGACCTCGCTCGCGCAGGTGTGCGCGGCCCGCGGCTACCGCATCCGGATCGTGACGTCCGAGGCGTTCAGCCAGGAGAAGCGCGACCACATGGCGGCGCTGGGCGCGGAGCTGACGCTGGTGCCCGCGGAGGGCGGGCTGACGACGAAGAAGCTTATCCTCGACATGGTCGAGGTCGCCCGCGGCCTGGCGGCCGAGCCGAACACGTTCTGGACCAATCAACTCGAGAACCACGATGCCATTGCCGGCTACCACGCGCTCGGCGAGGAGATCTGGACGCAGATGGAGGGCCGGGTCGACGCCTTCGTCCACTCCGTCGGCACCGCCGCCTCGATCCGCGGCGTGGCCGCGGCGCTGAAGCGGCACACGTCGGACGTGCGGATCGTCGCCGTCGAGCCGGGTGAGTCGCCGGTGCTCGGCGGGGGCCAGCCCGGCCCGCACAAGATCGAAGGCGTGGGCATCGGCTACGTTCCGCCGCTCTGGGACGCGTCGGTCGTCGACGAGGTGATCGCGGTGCCCACGGCCGACGCCAAGGCGATGGCGCGACGCCTGGCGCGCGAGGAGGCGCTGTTCGCCGGCACCTCGTCGGGCGCGAACGTGATCGCCGCGCTGCAGGTGGCCGAGCGCCTCGGCGCCGGCGCGCGCGTCGCCACCCTGATGTGCGACTCGGGCCTCAAGTACCTCAGCACGGACGTCTACCGCCAGGCCTGAGACCGGCTGCTCCTGATGGGTTCATGTGGAAAGAAAATCTACTTTAGTGTAGAATTATCTGCGTTATGAAGGCGATAGAGGATGCCCGGCGGGTTCTGGCGCTGGCGCCCCAGCAGCGGGGCGTCTTCTCGAGCGCAGACCTGCGAGCGATCCTGCCCGACCCGAACCCCGCGGCCTTCGCGCGTCGAGCCGAGGCCCTGCAGCGCTCCGGGGTGCTCCGGCGCTTTCTCAGGGGCTGGCACGTCGCCGAGGAGTTCGACCTCGCCACGCTGAGCCAGCGGCTCACGCCCGAGTCGTACATCAGCTTCGCGAACGCCCTTTCGCGCGACCTCCTGATCGGGCCGCGCCCGGACCGGCAGGTGATGGCCGTGCGGGTGGGGCGCAACCGGGTCTATCGCGCCTTCGGCTTCGAGATCGCCCATCTCGGCCTCGCCCCGCACCTCTTCTTCGCGTACGAGACGCTGGACGGGATCCACTACGCCGACGCGGAGAAGGCCATGCTCGACACCTTGTACTTCCACCTGCGCGGCCAGCGCTACGTGTTCGATCCGTTCTCGGACGTCGACACGTCGCGGCTGGACCCGGGCCGGCTCCGGGATTACCTCGGCCGCTACCGGAACCCGCGCTTCGTGGCTTTCGCGCGCAACACGCTGGGGCTGTCGTGACGGCGCTGCGACGCCCGGCGACGGCCGAGGGCCTGTTCCTCGCGGTGATGCACGCGTTCGCGGCGCGCTTCGACCAGCACGCGATCCTCAAGGGCGGCATCGCGCTGCGCCTGCTCGAGAGCCCGCGCGCGACCACCGACATCGACTACGTCTTCGTGCCCTTCCAATCGAAGCGGGAGATCAAGGCCGATGTCGAGGCCGCGCTGCGGGGGATCGACGGGGCAGCGGTCGAGGTCCGCTCGGGGCCGCCGTGGACATGGAGGCCCTCGATCGGCGACTGGCGCGCGTCGAGTCGCGCATTCAGTCGCTGCGAAAACGGAAGAGGATGACGCGCGGCGAACTGGCCCGCGAACTCCGCGCGGCTGCGGAGGCGCTGAAGGAGAGGGACGTCGAGGCCGAACTCGCGCCGC
Organism: Acidobacteriota bacterium; assembly: GCA_011526565.1. Taxonomy (GTDB): domain Bacteria; phylum Acidobacteriota; class Vicinamibacteria; order Fen-336; family Fen-336; genus WYBL01. Next base: position 343,560 of record WYBL01000026.1, read on the forward strand.
TGCTGCCGCCCGGGGAGACGGCGGGCCTGGTTCCCCGGATCCGGGCCGCGGTCTCCCGGCTCGCCGACGGGCTCGAGGCTTCGTAGGCTGGTCAGCCGATACTTGTCGCATGGCCTTTTCCGACCTTCGCGCCTTTCTCGATGCGCTGCGCTCCGCGGGCGACCTCCGGGTCGTCGACGCGCCCGTCGACGCCCGCCTCGAGGCCGCCGAGATCCACCGCCGGGTGATCGCGGCCGGCGGTCCCGCGCTGCTCTTCACGAACGTGAAGGGCGCCGACTTCCCGCTGGTGACGAACCTGTTCGGCACCGCGCGCCGCGCCGAGATGGCGTTCGGCCGGCGGCCGATGGAGCTGGTGAAGCGGCTGGCCGCGCTGCCGCGGGTGGCGGTGCCGCCGACGCCCGCGAAGCTGTGGGCGCAGCGCGATCTGGCGTGGGACGCGCTGAAGATCGGCCTCAAGCGCCGGCCGTCGGGACCGGTGTCCGAAGTCGTCACCCGCGACGTGCGGCTCGACAAGCTGCCGGCACTCACGACCTGGCCCGAAGACGGCGGCCCGTTCGTCACGCTGCCGCTCGTCTACACCGAGCATCCTGGGGGTTTGGGGGCGGAGGAGGCCGGAGTCGGCCGACGGAGCCCCCATGGAACCGGCGCCGGATTCACTCCGGCGCCGGAATCCGATGGAGGACATGGCCACAACCTGGGCATGTACCGGATGCACGTGCACGACGCGCGCACGACCGGGATGCACTGGCAGATCGGCAAGGGCGGCGGCTTCCACTACCAGGTCGCGGAGGAGCGCGGCGAGGCGCTGCCCGTCACGGTGTTCCTCGGGGGGCCGCCCGCGTTGATCCTGGCCGCGATCGCGCCGCTGCCCGAGAACGTGCCCGAGCTGATGCTGGCCTCGCTGATCGCCGGCGAGCGGCTCGGGCTGTGCCCGGGGCCGGGCCCGCACCCGCTGGTCGCCAACGCCGAGTTCGCGCTGGTGGGGAAGGTGGCTCCCAGGGTGCGCAAGCCGGAGGGGCCGTTCGGCGACCACTACGGCTACTACTCGCTGCGCCACGACTACCCGGTGTTCGAGGTGGAGTGGATGGCGCGGCGCAAGGACGCGATCTGGCCCGCGACCGTCGTCGGCAAGCCGCGCCAGGAGGACTTCTTCATCGGCGACCTGCTGCAGGAGCTGCTGTCGCCGTTGTTCCCGCTGGTGATGCCGGCGGTGCGCGACCTGTGGTCCTACGGCGAGACCGGCTACCACTCGCTCGCCGGCGCGGTCGTCCGCGAGCGCTACCGGCGCGAGGCGATGGCCTCCGCCTTCCGCATCCTCGGCGAAGGCCAGCTCTCGCTCACCAAGTTCCTGCTCGCCACCGATCGCCCGGTCGACCTCAAGGACTTCCGGGCGACGCTCGAGCACGTGCTGGCCCGGACCCGGCCCGAGACCGACCTGTACGTTTTCTCGAATCTCTCGATGGACACGCTCGACTACTCGACGCCCACCATCAACGAGGGCTCGAAGGGGGTGTGGCTCGGCCTCGGCGACCCGGTGCGCGAGTTGCCGCGCGAGTTCCGGCCCGCGACCCCGCCGCCCGCCGACGCCTTCGGCATCGCCCCGTTCTGCGCCGGCGCCCTGGTGGTCGGCGCCCGGCCGTTCGCCGAAGACCCCGGCGCGCCCGAGCGCTTCGCCGCCCACGCGGCGTTCGACGGCTGGCCGCTGGTCGTGCTGACCGACGAGCCGCAGCGCGCGGCGAAGAGCGCGATGAACTTCCTGTGGACGACGTTCACCCGCTTCGAGCCGGCGGCCGACGTGCACGCCCGCTCGAAGCGGCTCGTCCGCAGCCACGTCAGCTACGAGCTGCCGATCGTGATCGACGCCCGCCGCAAGCCGTGGTTCCCGGCCGAGGTCTCGTGCGACCCCGACACGGCATCGCTCGTCTCGCGCCGCTGGCAGGAGTACTTCCCGCAGGGCGGCGTCGAGATGGGCGACGCGGAGCGCGCCCACCTCGACTAGGGCTTGACTTCGACGGGCCGCCCTCTAGAGTACGCGGGTTCCACGAAGAGCCTCCCGGGGTCGGGCCCGGGCAAGAGGGAGCGGCAACGCCGATGCAGGTGAGCGACGACCGCGGCAGTTGGGGTTCGAGGGCGGGCTTCATCCTGGCGGCGGCCGGCTCGGCCGTCGGCCTCGGCAACATCTGGGGCTTCCCCATGCAGGTGGGGAAGGGCGGAGGCGCGGTTTTCGTCCTCATCTACCTCGCCTGCGTGTTCCTGATCTGCTTCCCGATCCTGATCGCGGAGCTGGCGCTGGGCCGCTCGTCACGGCGCTCGCCGATCGAGGCGTTCGCCACGACCCGGCCCGGGACGCCGTGGTGGGTGGTGGGCGCCCTGGGCGTGATGGCCGGCGTCGGCATCCTCTCCTTCTACGTCGTGATCGCCGGCTGGACGCTGGCCTACATCTGGTTCGCGGCGACGGGCGCGGTCGTCGGCAGCCCCGAGCAGATCGGCGGCTTCTTCGGCGCTTTCGTCGCCGACGGCGCGAAGAACGTCGTGCTCTCGTTCGTCGTGCTGGCCGTGACCGCCGGGATCCTACTGGCCGGCGTGCGCGAGGGCATCGAACGCGCGTCGAAGCTGATGATGCCGGCGCTGTTCCTGCTGCTGATCGGCCTGGCGGCCCGGGCCCTCACCCTGCCCGGCGCGGCCGAGGGTCTCGCCTACTACATGCACCCGGACTGGTCCGGGCTGACCAACCCGGCGGTCTTCAACGCGGCACTCGGCCAGGCCTTCTTCTCGCTCAGCCTGGGCATGGGCGCGATGATCACCTACGGCAGCTACCTCTCGCGCACGGCCAACGCCACGACCTCGGCGGCGTGGGTGGCGGGGCTCGACACGGCCGTCGCGCTGCTGGCCGGGCTCGTGATCTTCCCGGCGGGCTTCTCGATCGCCGGCTTCGACCCCTCGTCGAGCGGGCCGGGCTTGATCTTCGCGGTGCTGCCGCGGCTGTTCGGCACGATGCCGGGCGGCGAGCTGTTCGGCGCGGCGTTCTTCATCCTGCTCTCGATCGCGGCGCTGACCAGCACGCTGTCGCTGCTCGAGGTGCCGACCTCCGCCCTGGTCGACCGCGGCTGGCCGCGGAAGCGGGCCGTGGTCACGCTCACTCTCGCGGTCGGGGCGCTGTCCGTGCCCTCGGTCCTCTCCCAGGGCGCCGTCGCGTCGCTCAGCACCCTGCCCGGGTTCGAGGTCTCGTTCCTGGACCTGATGGCGACCGTGTGGAACAACTGGGCGCTGCCGATCGGCGGGCTGCTGATCTCCATCTTCGTCGGCTGGGTGTGGGGCGCCGATCGGGCGATCGAGGAGCTGACGGCCGAGGGCCAGACCTTTCCCGCCGCTCCGCTGTGGGCGTTCCTGATCCGCTACGTGTGCCCGCTGGCGATCCTGTTCATCATCGTGATGACCGCGCGCGGCATGTTCGCGGGCTGAGGAGGCGCATTGACCGACCTGACGACCCTGATCACCCAGATCGACGCCTGGGTCTGGCAGCCGTTCGTGATGCCGCTGGTGCTCCTGCTCGTCGGCGGCTGGCTGACCTGGAAGACGGGCTTCGTCCAGGTCCGCCACTTCCCGACGGCGGTCCGCTCGTCGCTGGGCGGCATCTTCAACAAGGGCGACCGCAAGGAAGGCACGATCTCGTCCTTCCAGGCGCTGTCCACCGCGCTCGCGGCGACGGTCGGCAACGGCAACATCGGCGGCGTCGCCACGGCGATCCTGCTCGGCGGACCCGGGGCCGTGTTCTGGATGTGGATGTGCGCCACGGTCGGCATGGCGACCAAGTTCGCGGAGGCCGTGCTCGGCGTCCACTACCGCGTGCGCACGTCGCTGGGCGAGCTGGCCAGCGGCCCGATGTACTACATCCAACAGGGCATCCCCAACAAGGCGCTGGGCAAGGCGCTGGCGATGGCGTTCGCGTTCTTCGGCATGTGCGCCGCGCTGTTCGGCACCGGCAACATGGCCCAGTCCAACACCGTCGCCCGCACGTTCGTCACCGCGGTCGAGACGGTCGCCGGCGTCACGCTGCCGACCTGGGTGCCCGGCATCCTGATCACGGTCGCCGTGGGCCTCGTGCTGCTGGGCGGCATCAAGCGCATCGCGGTCACGGCCGAGGCGCTGGTGCCGTCGATGATCGTGCTCTACGTCGTCTCCACGGGCGCCTTCGTGCTGCTCAACATCGACAAGCTGCCGCACGTGCTGTGGCTGATCGTGCTCGAGGCGTTCACGCCGACCGCCGCGGTCGGCGGCTTCGCCGGCGCCACCGTGGCCCAGGCGATCCAGAGCGGCGTCAGCCGCGGCGTGCTGTCGAACGAGGCGGGCCTCGGCTCCTCGCCGATCGCCCACGGCATCGCCAACGTCAAGCACCCGGTCGAGCAGGGCACCGTCGGCGTGTTCGAGGTGTGGATCGACACCATCGTCGTCTGCACCATGACCGCGTTCGTGATCCTGGAGTCCGGGCTGTGGACCAGCCCGCAGTTCCAGGGGGCGAGCGGCGACCTGACGGCCGCCGCGCTGGCGACCACGATCCCGTTCGCCTCGACGATCGTCGCGACGTGCAGCTTCCTGTTCGGCTTCTCGACCCTGATCGGCTGGTGCTACTACGGCGAGAAGTGCTTCGAGTTCCTGTTCGGCTCGTCGCTGATCAAGCTCTACCGCGGCATCTTCGTGGCGCTGATCATGGTCGGCGCCGTCGCCTCGGTGCCGCTGGTGTGGGCGATCGGGACCCTGCTCAACGGGTTCATGGCGCTTCCGAACCTGATCGGCCTCGCCTTCCTGTCGGGCACCGTCGGCAAGCTGGCGAAGGACTACTTCTCCGGCCGCATGGAGTACGCGGTCAAGGACCCGCAGTAGAACGAAGCTCCCACGAACCGGCGCCGGGGTCGCCCCGGCGCCGGACCCGCTGCCCTAGTCCCCGCGCTCGCCCTCGCGCACGAGCCGGTAGAGCAGCCAGGCGAAGCCGCCCCACACGCCGCCCAGCACCAGCACCATCACGATCCAGCCGGTCGCGCTCATCGCCCCGCCTCCCCGGCGCCGACCCGCGCGGCCCACCAGCGGTTGAGCGCGATCAGGACTCCGATCACCAGCACCCACTGCACGAGCGTCGTGCCGACGCTGTAGGTGTGCAACGGGTTCCACCAGCCCTCGCGGTCGTAGACCGTGGCCGACTGGTAGAACCACCAGGCCATCAGCGCCACGAACTCGAGCGGCACCACGTAGCGCATCACGATCGTGAACCAGCGCCCGACCGGGCTGCGCTCGTCCTCGTCGTTGACGACCTCGGTGCGGAAGCGCTCCGTGCCGAAGAGGGCGACGGCCACGGCCATGAACAGCCCGGAGACCATCAGCCCCAGCCCCCAGACCCAGTCCTGGTTCTGGAAGAAGCCGAGCTTCCAGGCCGAAGGCAGGCCGAGCGCGAAGCCGACCAGGCCGACGACCAGCACCGCCCGCCGGCGTTCGAAGCCGAGGTCGACGCCGATGCGGGTGGCCAGCTCGATCATCGCGATCAGCGAGGAGAGTGCCGCGAAGCTCAGCGCCAGGAAGAACAGCGACAGGAACAGGCCGCCGAGCGGGAGCTGCTCGAACAGCCGCGGCAGCCAGATGAAGGTCAGGCCCTCGTTGCCGGCGCCGAGGGCGGCCAGCGCCTGGTCGGGCGGCAGCACCGCGAACACCGTGCACAGGACCGCGATGCCCGCGAGCAGCGAGGCCGAGTAGTCGCCGAACGCGGTGGCGTAGCTGGTCAGCACCACGTCGTCCTTCTTGCGCAGGTAGACGCCGTAGGTCATCACCAGCCCCCACGCCGCGCCCACGCTCCACGCCGACTGGCTGAGCGCCTCCAGCCACACCTGGTGGTGGAGCAGCCGGTCCCAGTCGGGCGTGAACAGGAAGGCCAGGCCCTGGACCGCGCCGGGCAACATCAGCGCGCGGGCGGCGCCGATCACCAGCAGCAGGAACAGCACGGGGATCAGCACCCGGTTGGTCAGCTCGATGCCGCGCACGACGCCGCGCGAGATGATCGCACAGCCCAGCGCCATCGCCACCAGGTGGTACAGCACCGGCTCGAGATTGCCGCCGGTGAACGAGGCCCAGTAGGCCTGCGAGTCGATGCCCGTCAGCCCGCCGCCGAGGCTGGCCACGAAGTACTTGAGGCACCAGCCGGCGACCACCGAGTAGTAGAACATGATGAAGCAGGAGCAGACGCCGACGAAGGCGCCCAGCCAGTTCCATCGCGCGCCCACCAGGTGACCGATCGCGCCGGCCGGACCGCGCCGGGTCCGCTTGCCCATCGCGAACTCCGCGATCACCAGCGGCACCGACCACGCGAACATGAAGACGAGCCAGGCGATCAGGAACGAGCCGCCGCCGTTGGCCGCGGCGACCCGCGGAAAGCGCCAGATGTTGCCGGTGCCGACGGCCATGCCGATGGCCGCGAGCAGGATCCCCCAGCGCGAGGAGAAGTGGTCCTGGTTCTGGTTCATGAAGGCCCTCGGTTGGTCGCGAATCGACGTCCTGTCGTGGGAGCCGCGATCTTAGCCCAGCCGAGCCGGGCGCTGCCCCCTCGCGGGGCGCTCAGGCGAGCGGCAGGCGCAGCTCGAAGGTGGCGCCCTGGCCGGGACCGGGGCTGCGGGCGTCCACGCTGCCGCCGTGCAGCTCGGCGAGCTGCTTGACGATCGCGAGCCCGAGGCCCGAGCTGGAC
>WYBL01000173.1 GCA_011526565.1 Acidobacteriota bacterium
CCGCTCCAGCGCCGCGTCCTTCTCGACGTGCTTCTGGAACTCGTTCAGCGTGGTGGCGCCGACGCAGCGCAACTCGCCGCGGGCGAGGGCCGGCTTGAGCAGGTTGGAGGCGTCCATCGCGCCCTCGGTGGCGCCCGCTCCGACGACCGTGTGCAGCTCGTCGATGAACAGCACGACCTCGCCCGCGCTCTCGATCACTTCCTTGAGCACGGCCTTGAGGCGCTCCTCGAACTCACCGCGGTACTTGGCGCCCGCGATCAGCGCGCCCATGTCGAGGGTGACGACCTTCTTGTTCTTGAGCGACTCCGGCACGTCGCCGGAGACGATGCGCTGGGCCAGGCCCTCGACGATCGCGGTCTTGCCGACGCCCGGCTCGCCGATCAGCACCGGGTTGTTCTTGGTCCGCCGCGACAGCACCTGGATCACACGCCGCACCTCGTCGTCGCGGCGGATCACCGGGTCGAGCTTGCCCGCACGGGCGGCGGCCGTCAGGTCGCGGCCGTAGCGTTCGAGGGCCTGATAGCGCTCCTCGGCGTTGGGATCGTCGACGCGCTGCGAACCGCGGATCTCCTTCAGCGCCTGCAGCAGCGCCTCGCGCTTCGCGCCATGCGCGCGCAGGGCGTCGCCGGCCGCGGTCTTCGACTCGACCAGCGCCAGCAGCAGGTGCTCGGTCGAGACGTACTGGTCCTTGAGCGCCTCGGCCTCGCGCAGCGCGGCCTTCAGCACCGCGTCGAGCTTCGGCGAGACCTGGGTGTGCGCGCCCTGGGTGTGGGGGAGGGAGGCCAGCGTCCGCTCGACCTCGGCGGCGATCTGCTGCGCCGGCACGCCCAGCTTGGCGAGGGCCGACGGCACCACGCCGCCCTGCTGCTCCAGCAGCGTGGCGAGCAGGTGCTCCGGCGTGACCTCGGGATGGTCCGCCTTCTCCGCCCGGGTCTGGGCCGCTCCGAGCGCTTCCTGGGCCTTCACCGTGAACTGGTCGAGTCGCATGACACGTCCTCCCGACTCAGAAGATAGAATATGAGCGTATATAAGTCAACTAATATTAGTGTTACACAGTCATATGGTGTTCGGGGAGTCAACCTGCCCGTTCCTCCGAACGGCTGCGCGTCTCCAAAGCAAAGGAGATCCCCGGTCAAAATGAGCTACTTCGATGGTCCTACCGACTACCTCGTGCGTCTGGCGATCGTCCTCGCGGCTGGTCTCGTGGCGGCGCTGGCCAGTCTGACGCTCCTGCTCAAGCGACCCGCGGCGCAGCGCCCGGCTCTGCTCCCGGTCGCGCTGGGCCTCGGCTTCGCCGCTCTGTTGCTCGCGCTGCCGCTCGCGTTCGGGCCACTGATCGAAGATCTCGCGCACCTGGGTGCATCGAGGGCAGGGGCGCAGGCGACGCTGATGAACTCTGCGCGCGTGCTGCTGGCGGGAGGCGCAGGGCTGCTCCTGACCCTCGTCGTCTTCTGCGTTGGAATCGCGCCGGCACTGGGAACCGGGGCGGCCAGCGGACGTTCGCCGAAGCTCCTGCTCGCGGTGACCCTGGTGGCGAGCGTGGTCGCGGTCGGTGTGTTCGAGTACTCGCGAAGCGGCTTGAACCTGACTCGCTACGTGCTGACGGCCCTGGCCGAAACCGGCGGCGACCCGAGCGAACTCGAGGAGGCGCGCGAGCGACACGCCGTCCTCCGGGACGAGCCGGTGTCGATCGCGGAGGTCTCGGAGGCGATGACGCGCGCCGCCTTCGTGGGGAAGTACGGCGGCGCGCTGGCCCTGCTGCTCGTCGCCGGCCTGGGATCCGCGGGCTTCGTGCTCGGCCGCGGCGCGGAACCGGGTCGCGGCCTGGCCCAGAGCGGCCTGCTGCTGGCGGTCGTACTCGCGACCCTCACGGTGTTCTGGATGGCACGACTCCGGGCCGACTCCGCGGCGATCGAGGACCGCCACTTCGGGTCGCGCGCGATCGCTGGCGAGCCGGCTTCCTGACCATGCCCGGAACGACCGGCGCCGGGGGGGCAGGGTCGGGCGGCGCGCGAGGCTGTGTGGGCGCCGCCCTGGGCGTGCCGCTGCTGCTGGCGGGGGCCCTGCTGCCCTCGGCGCTCGGGGCCCACACCGTCGCGACCCTGTCCGGCGTCGCCCTGGCGCTGGGCCTCTGCCTCCTGATCGCTCGCCACCCGCGCCTGCGTGATGCGCGCGCCGCCACCGTCATCGGCGCCACGATCCCCTCGGTGATCGCCAGTCTGCTGGTGATTACCCTGGCGGTCCTGGTGGCCCGAGGTACCCGACACCGCAGCGCCGACGCCTCGGCCGCGATCGGCGACACGAGGTTGTTGATCGAAGCCGAGAAGGCCTACGCCGCGAACAACCGGGGCTTGTACGACCTGCCCGAGTGCCTGGCCGCGCCGGCGCGCTGCCTGCCCGGCTTCCCCGCGGACAGCCCGATGACCTTTCTTCCCCCGTTGCTCGCGCCCTCGCCGCTGGAGAAGCAGGGTTACCGTCGCGTGTTCCACCCCGGGCCCGCTGTCGATCCCGCGCAACTCCAGGGAGCGTCGCCGACCTCGATCCGCGGCTTCGCCTATGTCTCGGAGCCGATGCGGCAGGGCACGGGCCACGACCGCGCTTACTGCGGCGACGAAACGGGCCGCGTGTGCGAGTGGGAGGCGGGGACAACTGTGAGCATCATCGGCGGTCGATGCCCAGCCACCTGCCAGGCGCTGCGGTGATGAGAGTGCGGCTCTTCGTCGCCCTCGGTGCCCTGGCGGCCGGCCTCGGCGTCGGCGCGTGCGACTCGATGTGGACCCACCGCAACGTGGCCCCCGGGTACGACCGCGGGAGCCTCGAGTTCATGGAGTTCCTTCCGAACGGCCACCTGTTCACCGTGCAGCGACCGATCAAGCTGGACATCGAGCGGCCCCCGAGCCTGGCAGGCCCCGCGACCGCGTTCGTGATCGAGCCGATGACCGGCTGGAAACTGCGGCGCTTCGAAGTCGCCGGCGCCCACTTCGCGCTCTCCGCCGGCGCGCAGCTCCTGGCGGGGGCCCTGTTCGAAGAGCGCCAGGTCAAGCTCTGGGACCTCTCCGGAACGCTGAAACACACCTTCGACCTGCCCCGCTCGCCCTGGTCCGTCGCTTTTTTGCCGGACGGTCGCCAGGTCGCCGCGGACAGCGCCGGCGGGCCGTTGTTCGTGTGGGACACGCGGACGGGGGAACGGCTGGCACTGCTGTCTGCGCCGTGCCTCCCGCCGCAGGCTCAACTGCAGTGGAGCGGCGACGGCCGACGCCTGATCGCGAACTCGAAGTGCGCCTTCGACCTGGCGTCCGGCACCGTGATCGACACCGGCATTGCCGGCTGGCGCGCGAGCGTCGACCGCGACGGGCGACGCATCGCCACCGCTACGAACGACGGGGCCTGGGTGCTGACCGGGAATCGACGGCAGGCGCTGGCCGGTGCGGCGAAGCCGGTGGCGATCTCGCCCGACGGCGCCCTGGTGGCGGGGCCGCTGGACCTGGCCGGGCCGCCGAAGGTGGGCGCCCTCGGCATCTGGGATGCCTCGACGGGCGCGCTGCGAGCGCGACTGGACGCGTCCTGCCTGCCCGTCGAAGACGTCCTCTTCTCGCCCGACTCACGCACGGTGGCGGCCGTCTTCCCGAACGACGAACTGCGCCTGTACGACGCCGTGCAGGGGCGCCCGATCCGAACCTGGAACGAACCGGACTGCACGAACCTGCGCTGGGGGACGAGGGACCCGCGCCTGGCCTTCTCGCATGACGGGCGAGTCCTGGCGATCGGAGAGATCAACGGTTGGTTCCGCGTGCACAACCTGTCCGGGCTGCTGGATTCTGCCCCCTGGAAGCCGCCGGCTGGCGCGCCCCCGAGCGCGCCACGGATCGTGCCGCCACCGCCGCGCCCGGCGCGTTTCGGCGACCGGATCGAGGTTATCGGCGGCACCGCCGAGTCGAAGCCCCTGGCGAGCGCGCTCTCGCCCGACGGCCAGTTCGTCGCGGTGACCTTCAGCGACCGCTCGCTGCAGGTGTGGGACGTCGAAAACGCCACCTTGCGCGATGCGAGGCACGTGGCCTCGCCCGCCGTCCTCCTCAAATGGCAAGGGCAATGGCTCTTCGCGGTCGGAGCGGATGGCGGCATCGAGGTCCTCGAGCCCCCGTCCGGGCCGGCGCTCCGCAGGTTGCGCGGCACAACCGGGCCCGTGATGGCGATGGCCGCGACCCCCGACGGCCGGTGGATCGCCACCGTCGGCACGGACGGCCTGCTTCGGCTCCGGAACGGCGACAACAACGTGGTCGTCTTCACCGAGGCCCTGAGCCGCCTCGAGAGTGCGCCGAGGCCGCAGGCCCTCGAGTTCTCGCCGACCGGCGAGGAGCTCTACACGGTGGCGCTGGCCCGCCACGACGCCGATGGCGAGGTCGCCCGCTTGAGCCTGGCGGACCCCGTGGACCCGGCGCACAAGGTGCTGTTGCGGCTTCCCCGGGGAAGTGGCACCGCCACGATCCACGCGGCCAGCGAGACGGTCGCCGTCGCGCGCGGAACGACGATCGACATCACCGAAGTCCGGCGCGGCTCCAGAAGCCGGACGCTCACCACCCCCGCGCCGGCGCGGTCCCTGGCCTTCTCGCCCGACGGATCGCTGCTGGCGATGACCTTCGACAACGGTCGAAACGAGCCGATGGCCAACAAGATCCAGCTCTGGGACGTGGCGACCGGCTCGCTGGCCGGCACGGTCGCGAGGAACGAGGGCTGGTCCTGCCGGGACAGCCGGCTGACGTTCTCGGCCGACGGGCGTCGCCTCGCCGAGCAGGACGGCTGCGTTTACGGCAACGTGAACGTCTTCGACGTCGCGCGTCGGGGCGTCGCTGCCCAACCCACGAAACAAGACAAGGAGTCGATTCCATGAGCCTCGCCATCCCACGTGCCTTCCTGCTCGGCCTCGTCGCCGTCACCGGTCCCGTGGCGACGGCGGCAGCCCAGACCGTCTACTGCGGGCCGGGCACCCAGGTGATCAGCGAGAACGGGGGCGGCACCGGCACGATCGCGGAGATCGGCACCGAGCCGCCGCACGTCGGCTGGTACCGCGTCACCTTCTCGTGGAGTCCACGCGGCGAGTGGTACGACCCCTCGACCTGGAAGCTGTACCCGGCCGGCACCCAGCAGCGCTGCACGCCGCAGCGACCCGGCACGTCGCCCGCGCCGCCGGCACCTCCGTCCGCACCACGACCGGCAGGGCGTCCGGCACCGCTCGACGACGATGACGAGCCCGCCGCGGTACCCGTGCCGCGTCCGCAGCCGCCACAGGCCGGGGGCGGCTCGCTTCCGCTCGGGCGCTACACCTGCTCGATGCCGGGCGCGGGCCAGTTTCCGATCACGATCGTCGACGGAAGCACCTACAGCGACCGCGGCGGGAAGTCCGGCCGCTACCGTCTCCAGGGCCAGCAGCTCCTCTTCGAGAGCGGCTCGCTGCGTGGCACCTTCTCCCGCATCCTCGGCCCCGGCAAGTTCGGCCTGTCGCTGGACCAGAACAGCAGCTTCTACGGAGTCTGCAACCTGAAGCGGTGAGCGCAGCCCGCGCGAGCGGACGCTGCGTCAGCGGGGGGCTACCAGCACCGGACGCGGCCGGTGTCGACGTGGACGAAGTCGGACGAGCGGTAGTAGCCGACCCCGCCGCGCGCCAGTTCCAGCGCGGCGTCGCGCAGGCTGGTGGTCCGCGCGTCGGAGAGCCGGATGTCGATCGCGCGGCCCTCGAGGTGCAGGCTGCGGCTGGCGACTCCGCCGCCGCGGCGCAGCGTCTCGTTGGTGCGCGGCGAGCGGTACGCGGAGATGACCTGGAACGGAGCCTTGGCTCCGGTGGCGAGGCGCAGGTCGTTGAGGATGTCGAAGAGGGCGGGGTCGATCGGGTGCTGGTCGCCGGTCCGGTGGTCGCGAAGGAACTCGTCGAGCCGGGACAGGCCCGCGGGAAGGTACTGGCCGTCCGCGTAGTAGGGCACCGTCACCGTCTCGCGGGTGTGGGTGTGGAGGAACGAGAGGCGGCGCTCTTCACCCGGCGACGCGAGCAGGCGCGCGGGAGCGACGGCGGTGACGGCGAGCGCGCCCCCCAGCGACTGAAGGAAGCGGCGACGAGACGACATCCGGCCACTCTACGGGACGCGCCCGCGGGGCCGCAAGCGCCCGGCCTGCGGCGTACACTCGAAACGGGAGGGGCCCATGAGCCGTCCGACGAGAGCGACCCTCGCCCTCCTGGCGCTCCTCGTGCCGCTGGTGCGCGCCGCGCCGCCCCCGGACGACGAAGCGAGGCGCGAAGTGGCCGCGCTGCTCGCGAGCGGCCGCTGCGACGCTCTCGCGCGCCCCGGGTTCGGCGCGCTGGCGCCCGCGCTCGCCGCGCTCTACGCCGCGGAAGACGACCAGCTCTTCTGGTTCGAGCAGGGCGCTGCGGAGCCGGCTCTCGGGCCGACGCTCGACGCCCTCGCCGGCATCGACGCGCACGGCCTGGTGCCCGACGACTACGACGCGGCCCGGCTCGCGATCGAGCGCACGTCGCTCCACGCCGCGCCGCAGCCCGCGACCGTCGCACGTTTCGACGTCGGGCTCACGCTGGCGGCGCTGCGCGCCCTGCGCGACATCCGCCTGGGGCGGATCGACCCACGCCTCGTCGGCTTCGACTACGACGTTGCGCCGAAGGAGATCGACCTGCCGCGGGCCCTGCGGGCGGCGCGCGACGGCGAGGTCCCCGGCCTCGAAACGGCGCTGGCCGCCTCCGAGCCGCCGTTCGGTGCGATCCGCAGGCTGCTGCACGCCCTCGCCCGCTACCGGGCCCTCGCCGCAGCGGGCGATCCCGCGCCGCTCCCGCCGCTCCCACGGGGGCGCCGCAAGGTGGCGCCCGGCGACGACTGGGAGGGTGTCGAAGGCGTGGCGGTGCGACTGCAGGCGTTCGGGGACCTCGACCCGTCCCAGGCGCCCGCTCCGGCGACCCGCTACGCGGAGCCGCTGGTCGCCGCGGTTCGGCGCTTCCAGGGGCGGCACGCCCTCGAGCCCGACGGCGTGCTCGGCGCCGGGACGCTCGCGCCGCTGGAGGTGCCGGCCGCGGCCCGCGTGCGCCAGATCGAGCTGGCGCTCGAGCGCGCCCGCTGGCTGCCCCCGCTCGGCGCGCACCCGGTCGTGGTCGTCAACGTGCCACTGTTCCGGCTCTGGGCCTGGGACCCCGAGCGGCCCGGCGCCACGCTGCGGATGAAGGTGGTGGTGGGGAGGTCGATGGGCCACGAGACGCCCCTGTTCAGCGGGCGGCTCGACCACGTGATCTTCCGGCCCTACTGGCTCCCCCCGCACTCGATCGTGCGCCGCGAGCTGCTGCCGCAGGCGCGCCGTGATCCGGGCTACCTCGCGCGCGAAGAACTCGAGATCGTCGACCGGGGCGACGAGCGCGCCCCGGCGTTCCCGGCAACGCCGGAGAACCTGACGGCGGTGGGGAGAGGCAAGCTGTTCCTGCGCCAGCGCCCGGGCCCGAAGAACTCGCTGGGGCTCGCCAAGTTCATCTTTCCCAACCCGATGGACGTCTACATGCACGGCACCCCGGCCACGGCGCTGTTCGAGCGCGCGCGGCGCGACTTCAGCCACGGCTGCATCCGCGTGGAGGACCCCACGGCGCTCGCGGAGTGGGCGCTCCACGGCACGCCCGGCTGGGACCACGAGCGCATCGAGAAGGCGATGGCCGCGGGGCCGCCGCAGCGCGCCGACCTCGCCCGCGAGACGGCGGTCCTGGTCTTCTACGACACCGCCTACGTCGACCCCGACAGCATCGTTCACTTCGCCCAGGATCTCTACGGCCACGACGCCCGCCTCGACGCGGCGCTGCGCAAGCGCTAGTTCAGCCGGCGCACCACGAAGCACTTGAGGTAGCGCGTCTCCGGCGCCGCCAGCAGCACCGGGTGGTCGCGGGCCTGGCGGCGCTTCTCCACGATCGCCGCGTTGACGCCCGCGTCGGCCGCGGCTTCGGCCAGCACCTGCTCCAGCGTCCACTCGTCGACGTGGGCCGAGCACGAGCAGGTGATCAGCACGCCGCCCGTGTTCAGCATCCGCAGCGCGCGCAGGTTGATCTCCTTGTAGCCGCGCAGGGCCGGCTCCACCGCGCTGCGGCTCTTGGCGAACGCGGGGGGGTCGAGCACGACCGTGTCGAAGCGTTCTCCCGCGCGGTCCATCTCCTTGAGCGCGTCGAAGACGTTGGCCTCGCGGACCTCGACGTTCGCCAGCTTGTTGCGCGCGGCGTTCGTCTGGATGCGGGCCACCGCCTCGGCGGACTGGTCGAGCGCGATCACGCTCCCGCACGAGCGCGCGGCCTGCAGCGCGAAGCCGCCGTTGTAGGAGAAGGCGTCGAGCCCGCGCCCGCGGCCGTAGAGGCGAGCCAGCGCGTGGTTCTCGCGCTGGTCGAGGAACAGGCCCGTCTTCTGGCCCTTCCACAGGTCCGCCTGCAGCGCGAGCCCGTCCTCTTCGACCTCGACGAGGGCCGGCACCTCGCCGTGCAGCAGGCCCACCTTGCGCTCGAGGCCCTCGAGCTGGCGCACCTTCGGGTCGTTGCGCTCCAGCACGCCCGCGGGCTTCAGGCGCCGCACGAGCCAGGCGAGGACCGCGTCCTTCAGGGCCTCCATGCCCTGCGAGAGCGTCTGCACCACCAGGTGGTCGCCGTAGCGGTCGACCACCAGCGACGGCAGGCGGTCGGCCTCGGCGTGGACGAGACGGCAGGCCGTCACTCCGGGCGCGATCGCTTCCCGCCAGCGCACGGCCGCCTCCAGCCGGTCCGCCAGCCAGCTCTCGGGCAGCAGTTCGCCCCACTCCAGCATCCGCAGCCGGATCTCGGAGCGCTCGGAGTGCAGCGCGTAGCCCAGCGTGCGGCCGCGGTCGCCTTCGACCCGCACCACCACGCCGGGGCCGGCCTCGGCGCGCCGGACGTCGGAGCGGAAGATCCAGGGGTGGCCGGTGCGCAGGCGCTCCTCCCCGCGGCGGGAGAGGACGGCGACGCCCCGGGGCTCGGTGGTGATGGCGGTCATGGCCGCGATTATCGGCCCTCGAAGCGCTAGGATCCGGTTCCCCTATGGAAAACCTGCGCGCCACCGACCCCGAGATCGCCGACGCCGTCCGCAACGAGACCCGCCGCCAGGGTGCCCAGCTCGAGCTGATCGCCTCCGAGAACTTCGTCTCCGAGGCGGTGCTCGAGGCGCTCGGCACCACCTTCACGAACAAGTACGCCGAGGGCTATCCCGGCCGCCGCTACTACGGCGGCTGCGAGTTCGCGGACGTCGCGGAGCGGCTGGCCATCGAGCGGGTCAAGAAGCTGTTCGGCTGCGACCACGCCAACGTCCAGCCGCACTCGGGGGCGCAGGCCAACACTTCCGTGTACCTGGCGACGCTGAAGCCCGGCGACGGCATCCTGGGCATGAACCTCTCCCACGGCGGCCACCTGACCCACGGCCACCCGCTCAACTTCTCGGGCAAGTACTTCACGGTCTCCGCCTACGGCGTGCGCAAGGAGGACGAGCGGCTCGACTACGACGAGCTCGCGCGCCTCGCCAACGAGAAGCGGCCGAAGATGGTCGTGGTCGGCGCCTCCGCCTATCCGCGCCAGATCGACTTCGCCCGCGTCCGCGCGGCCGCCGACCAGGTCGGCGCGCTGGTGATGGCCGACATCGCCCACATCGCCGGCCTGGTCGCCACCGGCCTGCACCCGAGCCCGGTGCCGCACTGCCAGTTCGTCACCTCGACCACCCACAAGACGCTGCGCGGCCCGCGCGGCGGCCTCGCGATGAGCACGGCGGAGTGGGCCAAGGAGCTCGACAAGGCCGTGTTCCCCGGCGTCCAGGGCGGCCCGCTCGTGCACGTGATCGCCGCCAAGGCGGTCGCCTTCGCCGAGGCCCTGCGCCCGGACTTCGCCGACTACCAGCGCCAGGTGCTCTCCAACGCGAAGGTGCTGGCGGCGACGCTGCAGGGCGAGGGCTTCCGCCTCGTCTCCGGCGGCACCGACAACCACCTCGTCCTCGTCGACGTGTTCGCGAAGGGGGTCACCGGAAAGGTCGCCGAGCACGCGCTCGACAAGGCCGGCATCACCGTCAACAAGAACACGATCCCGTTCGACACCAACTCGCCGATGGTCGGCTCGGGCATCCGGCTGGGCACGCCCGCGCTCACCACGCGTGGCATGAAGGAGGCCGAGATGGAGCAGATCGGCCGCTTCATCGCCCGCGCGCTCGCGGCGGTCGAGAACGAGACCGAGCTCTCCGCCGTGCGCCGCGACGTCTCGACCCTGTGCGAGCGCTTCCCGCTCTACGCCGCGCGCCTCGCGGCGTACGAGCGCTCGCTCGCCGCGGTCTAGGTCCGAAGCCGTGCCGGCGCCGCTGCGGACCTGCCCGGGCAGCCGGTCGCGCTGAAGACGATGCGCGCCGCCGTCGCGGACGAGGCTGGCCGCGGTGACGCCGCCGCCGGGGCCGGGGGCGCGCTGGACCTACCGATTCACGCCGTGGCCCGAGGGCGAGGTGTTCCGGCGGCTGCTCGACTACGACGAGGACTCGGCCGAGCGGCGCAGGTAGCGCTCGTCGAGGATCGCCAGGTGGTGGCGGACGTGGCCCGCCATCATGTACGCGAGCGCGCGCACGGTGACCCGGTTGCCGTTGGCGACGCCGCTGCGCGCGAAGCCCGCCGCGTCGACCCGGCGCAGCGTCGCCAGGTTGGCGCTACGCAGCGCCGCGAACTCCTCGACCAGCGAGGTCAGCGGCAGCGCGTCGAAGCCGGAACGCTCCACGTACACGTTTTCGTCGAACCCGGGCAGCGGGCCCTCGTCGCCGCGGGCGAACGTGAAGGCGCGGTAGCCGAACACCCGCTCGGAGTCGCCGAGATGGCCCACCAGCTCGCGGATGCTCCACTTGCCGTCGGCGTAGCGGAAGGTCTCCTGCTCGCGAGCGACGGCCGCCAGCCGCGAGCGAAGCTCGGCCGGCTGCGCCGCCAGCACGCCCATCACGTCGGACTCCGGCACCCGCGCGACGTAACCCTGGTAGAACGGCGCGTACTCGTCAGCTCCCGGCCTGGTCATGGCGCGGATTATGGGGCAAGCGGCGGCCTAGTCGCCGAACGGCTCCTGGTGCACCGCGCCGTCGTCGAGGCGCACGGCCGAGAGCGACCGCCCCCACACGCAGCCGCTGTCGAGGGCGATCAGGTCGGGGCGCACGCGCAGGCCGGCGGCGGCCCAGTGGCCGGTGATCACGGTGGCGTTCGCGCTGCGCCGGCCCGGCGCGTCGAACCAGGGCACACAGCCCTTCGGCGCCTGTTCCGGCGGTCCCGCGAAGCCGTCGCGCGGCTGCCCTTCGCGGCTGCACACCCGCATCCGCGTGAAGGCGAAGACCGCCAGCCGCACCCGGTGCCGCTTCTTCAGGTCCGCGCGCCACTCGGGCGGGTCGTCCTTCAGCGACAGGAACACCCGCTCCGCGCCTTCGCCCCGCAGCGCGGCCTCGGCCTCGCGGGCCAGCTCCTCCGCGTCGTCGAGGCTCCAGGCCGGCAGTAGCCCCGCGTGCACCATCACGAAGCGGCCGTCGCGGTGCAGCAGCGGCTGCGCGCGCAGCCAGTCGAGCAGGGCTCCACGGTCGGGTGCCTTCAGCACCGGTTCGAGGGTGTCGCTCGGCTTGAGCCGGCGCCAGCCGGAGGCCACGCCCAGAAGGTGCAGGTCGTGGTTGCCCAGCACGCAGGTGAGGCGCGGGCCCTGCTCGCGGGCCCAGCGCAGCACCTCCAGCGAGCGCGGGCCGCGGTTGACGAGGTCGCCGGCCAGCCACAGCCGGTCGCCGTCGCGCACCCCGAGCCGGCCGAGCAGCCGCTCGAGCGTGCGGAAACAGCCCTGCACGTCGCCGATCGCCCAGGTCGCCATGCGAGGCCGCGAGTCTAGCGCGTGGGTCCACCCACGGCAGCGCCCCGCGTACCATTGATGCTCCATGCCGCCGCTGCCTTCCCGCGTCGACCCCGCCCACTTCTTCGGCGCCCGCGGCCTGCTCGCCCGCCAGCTTCCCGGGTACGAAGATCGCGGCGCGCAGCGGCGGCTGTCCGAGGCGGTCGAACGCGTGATCGAGGACGGCGGCGTGTTGCTGGCCGAGGCCGGCACCGGCACCGGCAAGACGCTCGCGTACCTGCTGCCCGCGGTCGAGGCGGGCCGCCGCGTGGTGATCTCCACCGGGACCAAGAACCTGCAGGAGCAGCTCGTCGACAAGGACGTGCCGGTGCTGGCCCGGGCGCTGGGCCGGCCTCTCGACGTCGCGGTGATGAAAGGGCGTGGCAACTACCTGTGCCTGACCCGCTTCGAGTCGTTCCGCAAGGCCGGCACCTACCGCCGCTTCGAGGAGATCCCGCTGTTCCAGGCGGTCGAGGACTGGGTGGGGGAAACGACCACCGGCGACCGCGCCGAGATCGCGGACCTGCCCGACGGCGTCGACTTCTGGCGCGAGATCTCGGCGACCAGCGAGAACTGCGTCGGCGGCTCCTGCCCCAGCTTCCAGTCCTGCTTCGTGACCCGCATGCGGCAGGAGGCGGAGCGCGCCGACCTGGTGATCGTCAACCACCACCTGCTGTGCGCCGACCTCGCGGTCAAGGACGCCGGCTACGGCGCGGTGATCCCCGACTACGACACACTGGTGCTCGACGAGGCGCACCTCCTCGAGGACACCGCGGCGCAGTACTTCGGCAAGCAGGTGAGTTCGCTCAAGGTCGACGAGCTGTGCCGCGACGTCGAGCGCGAGCTGAAGTCCGCGAGCCTCGACGCCCGCGAGGTCTACTCGCAGGTCGAGTCGCTGCGCCACCGCGCCGACGCGACGTTCAAGCTGCTCGCCCGCGCCGCGGGCCAGCGCCTGGCGGCGGGCTGGATGAGCGGCCGCGCGGCCGAGGAGGGCGGCGCGCTGCTGAACCGCCTGCAGGGCCTCTCGGCCGCAATCCTCGCGGTGCCCGACCGCGGCGAGGGCCTGACGGGCCTCGCCACGCGCGCCGCGCAGATCAAGGACGAGCTCGGCTTCCTGCTCTCGGCCGACGACCCGGACCACGTGTACTTCTGCGAGGCGCGCGGTCGCTACGTCGCGCTGCGGGCGACGCCGATCGACGTGGCGCCGCTGCTGCGCGAGCGGCTGTGGCAGCAGGCGCGCGCCGCGGTGCTGACCTCGGCGACGCTCGCCGTCGACGGCGGCTTCGCCCACCTGCGCTCCCGCCTCGGCCTCGACGCGGAGCCCGGCCTCGAGGTCCACGAGGTGTTGCTCGCCTCGCCCTACGACTTCGAGCGGCAGGCGGTGCTCTACGTGCCGAAGCGGATGCCGGAGCCGCAGTCGCCGGCGTTCGTCGATCGCGCCGCCGACGAGACCGAGGCGCTGCTCGAGCTCTCGCGCGGCCGCGCGTTCGTGCTGTTCACCTCGTACCAGAACCTGCACAAGGTCGCCGAGCGGCTCGCCGGCCGGGTGCCGTGGCCGCTGCTGGTGCAGGGCGAAGCGCCGCGCGCGGCGCTGATCGAGCAGTTCCGCCGCACGCCGCACGCGGTGCTGCTGGCGACGGCGTCCTTCTGGCAGGGCGTCGACGTCGCCGGCGAGCAGCTCTCGTGCGTGATCGTCGACAAGCTGCCGTTCGCCTCGCCGGGCGACCCCGTGGTCTCGGCCCGCATCGACCGCCTCAAGCAGCAGGGCGGCAACCCGTTCGCCGAGTACCAGGTGCCGGTCGCGATCCTGATGCTGAAGCAGGGGCTGGGGCGCCTGATCCGCAGCGCCAGCGACCGCGGCATCCTCGCGGTGCTCGACTCGCGCCTCGTCGAGAAGAGCTACGGCCGGCGCTTCCTTCAGAGCCTGCCGCCCGCGCGACTGGTCCACGACCTCGAGGCGGTGCGCGCCTTCGCCGCCGATCTCGAGCCGCCGCGCCTCGCGCGACTCGAACGCGGCCGCTAGTCGTCGATCGTCGTCGGGGCCGTGACCCGGGGCGCGGCGCGCAGGCTCAGCACGCCGGCGACGACGATCAGCGTGCCGCCCGCCAGCGTCGCCCCCGCGGGAGTGCGGTCGAAGACGAGGTAGTCGAGCCCCGCGGCCCACAGGACCGACGCGAACATGAACGGCCCGACGCTGCCGGCGGGCGCGTAGGCGTACGAGCGCGTGAGGAAGAGCTGGGCGACGCTCGCCAGCACTCCGGCCGCGATCAGCGCGACCCACACCCCGTTCGTCTGCGGCAGGCGCCACGCGAACGGCAGCGGCGCCGCGGACGCGAGCGTCGCGATCACGCTGAAGTAGACGACGATGCGCAGCGTCGGCTCGGTCGCGGTCAGGCGCCGGATGCCGACCTGGGCGAGCGCGCCGGCGGCGGCGCCCCACAGCCCCGCGAGCGCGGCCGGCTGGAACAGCGAGCTGCCCGGCTTCAGCACCAGCAGCACGCCCGCGAAGCCGACCGCGAGCCGCGCAGGCAGGCCCTTCGGCACCGGCTCACCCAGCCACGCCCGCTCGATCAGCGGCATGAACAGCGGCACCGAGTAGTTGATCAGCACCGCCTCCGCCAGCGGCAGGTGGGCGATCGCGTAGAAGTTGCCGTACATCGCGAAGAGCCCGGCGAGGCCGCGGATCAGGTGCTCCCGCAGGGACTGCGTGCGCCAGCCGATCCGGAAGAAGCGCGGCAGCAGCGGCACGAACGCGAGCAGGCCGAGCGCGTTGCGCGCGAAGACGACGACCGTGTTGGGGAGCTCGCGGGCGGCGAGCTGCAGCGCCACGCCCATGAAGGCGAACAGCAGGCCCGACGTGACCATGGAAGCGGCGCCGCGACGGAGGTCGACCGGGCGCTCGTTCACGCCCCGATGATAAGCGGCGGGTTACGATCGCCACATGTTCGAAGCGGCCTACGAGACGACGTTCTGCGCCACCCACGTGCTCACGAAGGACGGCGCCCCGATCGAGCCCAACCACGGCCACGACTGGCGGGTCGAGGTGGTGGCCGGTGGCGAGCAGCTCGACGCGATCGGCGTCGTCGTCGACTTCGAGCACCTGAAGGAGGCGGTGAAGGCGGTCGCCGCCCGCTTCCACTACAACGACATCACCAGCCACCCCGACTTCCGCGGCGTGAGTCCCTCCGCCGAAGCGGTCGCCCGCTACTTCTTCGACGAGGTGAAGAAGGGCCTTGGCGACGAGGGCCGCCACCTGCTCCGCGTCCGCGTCTGGGAGGCCCCCGGCTGCTCGGCGACCTACCTGCCGCCGGTCGCCTGACGGACGACGACTCCGCCTTTTGCTGATGGCGGGACGACCCGGAGCCGGAAACAATCGGAGGCTCGCGGGGTCCTTCGGCTCCGCGCCGGGAGGCGCGCATGGGTCTGATCGTGACGTTGATCATCGGCGGGGTGGTGGGCTGGCTGGCCAGCATCCTGATGAAGACCAACGCCCAGATGGGCATCCTCGGCAACGTCGTCGTCGGGATCGTCGGCGCGGCCCTCGGGGGCTGGATCGCAGGCCAGATGGGGATCGGCGGTGGCGCGGTCGTGAGCTGGGGGGTCGCCATTGCAGGGGCCGCGCTGCTGATCGGCCTGCTCAAGGCCATCGGCGTCTTCAAGTAGGCCCGTGCGAGCCTCGGCGGCCGTGCTGCTGGCGGCCGCGGCAGCCCTCACCGCCTGCCGCCAGCCGCAGCCCCCGCCCACGTCGGCGCCCACGGTCGTCGAGCCGGCCGGTCCGCCCGCGCCCGAGGTCCAGGCGAGCCTCCGCACGATCCTCGACGCAGGGCGGCACCCGTTCTTGTCGTGGCCCGACCTGACCGCGGTCCGGTCCGACCTCGAGGCCCTCTACGGCGCCGAGCCGGACGGCCTCTTCTGGCACGCGGGCGACGTCCCGCACCCGGCGCTGGCCGGGACCCTCGCGGCACTCGCGAGATCGGACGCGTTCGGACTCGAGCCCGGGGATTACGACGCGGAACGGCTGCTCGCGGAGGCCCGGACGAGCGCCACGGCCGGGGACCTCTCGCAGCGGGCGGCCTTCGACGTGGCCGTCAGCGTGTCGGCGATGCGCCTGCTCCAGTCGGTGCGCTGGGGGCGGGTCGACCCGCGGCTCGTGGGCTTCGACTACGACGTCACGAAGAAGCGGCTCGACCTGGCGATGGCGTTGCGCGGGGCCCGCGACGGCAAGGGCCTCGAGGTGGCGATCGCATCGGCGGAACCGCAGTTCCCGGTCTACCGGCGTCTCGTGAGGGCGCTCGAGCGCTACCGCGAGCTGGCCGTCGCCGAGCCCCCGCCGGTGCCGGCGCTCGAGGCGGCGAAGAAGAAGCTCGTGCCGGGCGACGCCTGGGGCGGGGTGGCCGCGCTGGCGGCCCGGCTGAAGGCCTTCGGCGACCTGCCTGAAGCCGCCTCGGCGCCTGCCGGGGACGAGTTGCCGCTCTACGCCGGAGAGCTGGTCGAAGCGGTGCGGCGCTTCCAGGGCCGACACGCGCTCGAGCCCGACGGCGTCCTGGGGGCCTCGACGATCGCGCTGCTGAACGTGCCGGCGGCCACCCGCGCCCGCCAGATCGAGCTCGCGCTCGAGCGCGAGCGCTGGCTCCCCGAGCTGCGCGAGGAGCCGCACCTGTTCGTCAACGTGCCCCTGTTCCGGCTGTGGGGTTTCGATCCGGCGCGCCCGGACCAGGCGCTGCGGATGAACGTCGTGGTCGGCAAGACGCTCGGCCACCAGACACCGATCTTCGTCGAGCAGATGGAGTACGTGATCTTCCGGCCGTACTGGAACCCGCCGCCCAGCATCGTCCGCAGCGAGATCGTGCCCAAGGCCCGCCGCGACCCGAGCTACCTGGACCGCCAGGACATGGAGATCGTCGCGAGCGGCGCGGACGACGCGCCGGCGCTGCCGGTCACGCCCGCGAACCTCGACGCGGTCGCCCACGGCCGCCTCGCGGTGCGCCAGCGCCCCGGCGAGAAGAACGCCCTCGGCCTGGCCAAGTTCATCTTCCCGAACGCCGAGAACGTGTACATGCACGGGACCCCGGCGCAGTCGCTGTTCGCGCGCGCCCGCCGCGACTTCAGCCACGGCTGCATCCGCCTCGAGGACCCGGCGCAGCTCGGCGAGTGGGTGCTGCGCGACCAGCCGGAGTGGACTCGCGAGCGGATCGACGCCGCGATGCGCGGCCAGCGGCCGACCCGCGTGAACCTGAAGCAGAAGCTGACGGTGTTCCTGTTCTACGACACGGCCTACGTCGACTCGCACGGCCAGGTGCACTTCGCCGACGACTACTACGGCCACGACGCGCGCCTGGAGAAGGCGCTCGCCCACGGCTACCCGTACCCCCGCGCTGCGAACCCGGAGGAATGAAGGTGCGTCACTTCCCGGCGGTCCTGCTCGCCCTCGCGCTCGTCGCCCCCGTGGACGGGCTCGAGCCCCCGACCCGGCCGCTCGCCGGCACGGAGTGGCGGCTCGTCGAGCTGCAGTCGATGGACGACGCGATCGGCACCCGGCGGCCGCCCAACCCCAGCGTCTTCACGATGCGCCTGGAGCCGGACGGCAACGTGCGGTTCCGCCTCGACTGCAACCGCGCGACGGGGTCGTGGACGGCGGAGGCCGGGGCCGACCCGGCCAGCGGCCGCTTCACCTTCGGGCCGCTCGCCGGCACTCGCGCGCTCTGCCCTCCACCCTCTCTCGACGAGCAGGTGCTCGCCCAGGCGCCCCACGTCCGCTCGTACCTGCTGAAGGACGGCCGGCTCCACCTCAGCCTGATGGCGGACGCCGGCATCCAGGTGTGGGAGCCGCTCGGCGACGTGCCGTTCGCGCCCACGCCCGACCCCGAGCTCGAAGCGGCGATCCGTCCGGGCGAGCCCCCTGCCGCCGCGCGAGTGACCCCTCAGCGGGCGGTGAGGCGCTCCAGTTCCGTGACGGTGCGGCCGAGTTCCGCGACCAGGCGGGAGTCAGGGCAGCGAGCTGCGAGCCGATCGGCGAGCGCGCGGTAGTACCACAGCGTGCCCTCGCGGGCGCCGCTGAAGCGTTGCCACAACTCCTCGCCGACGACCCGGTAGTCGGCCAGCACCGCCCGGGCGTTGTGGAGCTTGTCGGCCGCCGTCACCCGCAGGGCCCCGCTCGACTTGTGTTCGACGTGCGCGAGGTAGTCCCGCTTGCGGTCCACCCACGGCGCCTTGGCGGCCGGGTCCTCCGTCATCGAGTCGCTGCACTCGGCCACGATGCCGGCGACCCGGTCGCCGAAGCGGCGGCGGATCTCGTCCAGGACCGGAGTGCCGCCCTGGTCCTCGGCGGCGTCGTGCAGCAGCGCCGCGATCGCCTCGTCTTCGTCCCCGCCGTCCTCCAGCACCAGCGCGCTGACCGACATCAGGTGAGAGATGTAGGGGATCTCGGTCTGCTTGCGGAACTGCTCCTGGTGGAGCTCGAACGCATGGGCCAGCGCGTCGACGAAGCGTGGTGTCAGCAAGGACGGCCTCCCTTCCCGGGCGGGCCGCCGCGCGCCGGCCCGCCGCTGCTGCGAGAATGTGCCACGTCAGGAGGCGTTTCGTGGAGTCGGGCATCGTGCTCAAGGTCAACGAGGTGTTCCACTCGATCCAGGGCGAGGGGACGCGGACGGGGGTGCCGATGGTGTTCGTGCGCCTCACCGGCTGCCCGCTGCGCTGCACGTGGTGCGACACCGCCTACGCCTTCCACGAGGGCCGCCCGCGCACGGCCGACGAGTTGCTCGCCGAAATCGAAGGCCACCGCTGCCAGCGCGTGCTGCTGACCGGCGGCGAGCCGCTGGTCCAGCCCGCCGCCTTCGACTTCGTCTCGTTTCTGCTCGATCGCGGCTTCGAGGTCGTGGTCGAGACCTCGGGCCACGTGCCGCTCGACCGGCTCGACGCGCGCGCGGTCGCGATCGTCGACGTCAAGTGCCCGGGCAGCGGAGAGCAGGACCGCAACCACTGGCCCAACCTCGATCTGCCGCGAGCGCAGGACGAGGTCAAGTTCGTGATCGCCGGCCGCGCGGACTACGAGTGGGCGAGAGACGTCGTGCGCGAGCGGAAGCTGCACGAGAAGCGGCACGCCGTGCTGTTCTCGCCGGTCCACGGCGTGCTCGACCCGGGCGCGCTGGGCCGCTTCGTCCTCGAGGACGCGCTGCCGGTGCGGCTGCAGGTCCAGCTCCACAAGTACCTGTGGCCCGGCGTGGAGCGCGGCGTATGAGCGCTCACGCGCGGGCGCTCGCCGTCGTGTGCGTCAGCGGCGGCATGGACTCGGCGGTGACGGCCGCGATCGCCGCCCTCGATCACCGCCTCGCGCTGCTGCACGCCGACTACGGCCAGCGCACCGAGGCGAAGGAGCGGGCCTGCTTCGAGGCGCTCGCCGACCACTTCCGCGCCGAGGCGCGGCTGGTCGTCGACTTCGGCTCGCTGCGCGCGATCGGCGGCAGCAGCCTGACCGACCGCTCGATCCCGGTGCGCGAGGGCGAACCCGAGCCGGGCGTGGTGCCGAGCTCGTACGTGCCGTTCCGCAACGCCCACCTGCTGTGCGCGGCGACCTCCTGGGCCGAGGTGATCGGGGCCGGCGCGATCTTCGTGGGCGCGGTGTGGGAGGACAGCTCGGGCTACCCCGACTGCCGACCGGAGTTCTACGAGGCCTTCGCCGGCGCGATCCGCACGGGCACGAAACCGGAGACGCGGATCCGCATCGAAACGCCGCTGATCCACGCGACCAAGGCCGAGATCGTGCGCCGCGGCATCGCGCTGCACGTGCCGTTCGAGAAGACCTGGTCGTGCTACCAGGGCGAGACCGAGGCCTGCGGGACCTGCGAGTCGTGCCGGCTGCGCCTGCGCGGCTTTGCCGAGGCCCACGCGCAGGACCCGATCCCGTATCGCGGCTGAACCGCGATGCGTGCGACAATTTCTTTTGATTCAGGGGCTTGCCGCCCCGTCGGGTTCCGGCGCCGGGATCAACCCCTCGCCCGTCCCGCCGGCGGCTCCGCCCCCACACGTCGGAGGAAGACGATGAACCGTGTGCTCGTGCTCGGAGGGCTCCTCGCCGGAGTGCTCCTCTCCGCTCCCGCCTCCGCGCAGACCGGCATCGCGCGCGGCAAGGTGACGGACGCCCAGGGCGAGGCCCTGGCGGACGTCAAGGTCCACTTCGAGTTCCTGGGCGGCGTCAAGAAGACCCACGACGTGAAGTCCAACAAGAAGGGCGAGTACACCCAGGTCGGGGTCTACCCGGGCATGTACAAGATCACCTTCGAGAAGGAGGGCTTCACCGGCACCTTCCTCGAGTGGAAGATCAACCTCGGCGAGCCTACCCAGCTTCCCGACGTGAAGCTGCAGTCCGCCGCGGCGGCGGCAGGCGGCGGCGCGGCCGGCGCCGGAGCGCGCGACCTGGCCGCGGCGCTCCAGAAGTCGTTCGCGCAGGCGATCGAGCTGACCAACGCGGGCAAGCTCGACGAGGCCGCGGCGATCTACACCGCGGAGATCGCCAAGAACCCGAGCATCCCCCAGCTCCACCACAACCTGGGCCTGATCCACCAGCGCAAGGGTGACAACGCGGCGGCGGAAGCCAGCCTGCGCGCGGCGATCGCGGCCCGCGAGGACTACGTCGAGGCCTACGTCGCGCTGTCCAACCTGTTCCTCACCACCGGCGACCCGGCGAAGGGCCTGGCGGAGGCGGAGGCGCTGGCCGCCAAGTTCCCCGAGAGCCCGCGCGGCCACTTCCAGATCGGCAGCGTGCTGTTCAACACCGGCCGCGCCGCGGAGGCGGTCGAGCCGCTGAAGAAGGCCGAGGCGCTCGGCGAGACCGACCCGGAGCTGTTGTTCCAGCTCGGCTCGGCGACCTTCCAGGCCAGCAAGATGGACGAGGCGATCGCGTACTTCGACAAGTACCTGGCGGCCCCGGAGCCCAAGAACCCCGGCAACGTGGCCGCGGCGCAGGGCCTGTCGGCGGCGATCAAGGCGATGAAGAAGTGATCGCGGAGCGCGTCGGCGCCGTCCGGGAGCGGATCTCCCGGGCGGCGCAGCGCGCGGGCCGCCGCCCCGAGGAGGTCACCCTCGTGGCGGTGAGCAAGACCTTTCCCGCCGCCGCGATCCGCGAGGCGTGGGCGGCGGGCCTGCGCGAGTTCGGCGAGAACAAGGTCCAGGAGGGCGAGCGCAAGGCGGCCGAGCTGTCCGACCTGCGCGCGCACGGCCTGCGCCTGCACCTGATCGGCCACCTGCAGTCGAACAAGGCGAAGAAGGCGGCGGCGGCCTTCGACGTCGTGCACTCGATCGACTCGGTCGAGCTCGCGCAGAAGCTGGCGAAGGCGGCGGCCGAGGCCGGCCGCACGCTGCCGGTGCTGGTCCAGGTCGACCTCGCCCACGAGCCGACCAAGCACGGCGCCGGCGAAGACGCGCTGTTCCCGCTGCTCGAGGCGCTGCGCGACCTCCCGGCGCTGCGCTGCGACGGGCTGATGGTGCTGCCGCCGTTCGACCTCGACGCCGAGGCGGTGCGGCCGTGGTTCCGCCGGCTGCGCGAGTTGCGCGATGCGGCGGTCGCGCGGGGGCTCCTGCAGGGAGCCGAGCTGTCGATGGGCATGAGCCACGATTTCGAGGTCGCGATCGAGGAGGGCGCCACCCTGGTCCGGGTCGGCACCGCGCTCTTCGGCGAGCGCCAGAGGGCTGCCTGAGCATGTTCGTGCTGGCCAACGTGCTGATCGGCCTCGCCCAGGTGCTGGGCATGGCGCTGCAGCTCTACCTCTACATCCTGTTCGGCGCCGCGATCGTGAGCTGGGTCAACGCCGACCCCTACAACCCGATCGTGCGCTTCCTGCGCGCGGCCGTCGAGCCGCCGCGGCGCGCGATCTGGCGGCTGCTGCCCGACAGCCTGCGCTACTTCCCGCTCGACATCGCGTTCCTCGTCCTGCTCGGGCTGGTCATCTTCGCCCAGCACGCCGTCGTCCAGACGCTCGTCGACTTCGCGCTCCGCCTGCGCCAGGGCGGGGCCTAGGAGGCCGCGATGAACCTGACGCCGATGGACATCCAGCGTCACCCGTTCAGGCGCAAGCTGCGCGGGTTCGATCCCGACGAGGTGCGCACCTACCTCGGCCTGGTGGCCGAGGAGCTGGCGACCCTGCTGCAGCAGCTCGCGAACCTGAAGAAGGAGAACGAGACGCAGCGGGAACTGCTCGAGGAGCACCGCCAGCGCGAGACGATCCTCAAGAACACGCTGCTGCTGGCGCAGCGGGTGTCGGAGGAGGTCAAGGAGGCGGCGCGCAAGCAGTCCGAGGCCACGGTGCGCGAGGCCGAGCTGCGCGCCGACCGCCTGGTCGAGCTGGCGCAGTCGCGGGCGCACGAGGTCGAGCGCGGCATCCTCGACCTGCGCGCCCAGCGCAAGGCGGTGCGCGACGACCTGCGGGCGCTGATCGGGCGCGTCACCCAGGTCCTCGACCTCCAGGAGGAGGCCGAGCTGGAGGACAACCTGCGCATCCTGAAGCGCCGCGAGGCGGAGGGCGCCTGAACTTGGTAGCCGGGGGCGAAGGCCTCGACCTGCGCGAGGACGGCGGCGGCGTGACGCTGCGGGTGCGCGTGCAGCCGCGGGCGTCGCGCGACGCGGTCGGCGGCCGCCGCGAGGGAGCGCTGCTGGTGCGCCTCACGGCGCCGCCGGTCGAAGGCGCGGCGAACGAGGCGCTGTCGCGGCTGCTGGGCCGGGCGCTCGGCGTGCCGCCCTCGCGGGTCCACCTGCTGCGGGGCGAGCGCGGCCGCGACAAGCTCGTGCGCGTCGACGGCCTCGGCCGGGCCGAGGCCCAGGCGCGACTGGAGGAGAAGTGATCGCCGCCGATTTCGCGCTGCGCAACGCGGGCACGCTGCACACCCTGGCCGGCCCGGTGCCGCGCACGGGTCCCGCGATGTCCGTGCTGGGCACCCACGAGCGGGCGGCGCTGGCCGCCCACCATGGCCGCATCGTCTGGATCGGCGGCGACGGCGCGTTCGATCTCGCCGTCCAGCTCGAGCCGAACGCGACCGTGATCGACGCGGGCGGCGCCGCGGTGCTCCCCGGCTTCGTCGACGGCCACACCCACGCCGTGTTCGCCGGTGACCGCGACGAGGAGATCCGCCGCCGGCTCGCCGGCGCCTCCTACGCCGAGATCGCCGCCGAAGGCGGCGGCATCGTGCGCACGGTGGGCGCGACCCGCGAGGCGACCCTCGCCGAGCTCGAAGCCGGCCTGCTCGCCCGCTTCGACGAGATGCTGTTGTGCGGCACCACCACCGCCGAGGTGAAGAGCGGCTACGGCCTCGAGACCGAAGCCGAGCTGCGCCAGCTCGAGGCGATCTCCCGTGCCGACGCCCGTCATCCGCTGAGCACGGTCTCGACGTTCCTCGGCGCCCACGAAGTGCCTGTCGAGCATCGCGACGACCGCGAGCGTTACCTGCGCCTTCTGGTCGACGAGATGCTGCCGGAGGTCGCGCGCCGCGGTCTCGCCACCTTCGCCGACGTGTTCTGCGAGAAGGGCGTCTTCAGCATCGAGGAGAGCCGTCGCCTCCTGACCGCCGCCCGCGACCTCGGCTTCAAGCTGCGCGTGCACGCGGACGAGCTGTGCTGGACCGGGGGTGCGGAGCTGGCGGCCGAGCTGGGGGCCCGCTCGGCCGACCACCTCGTCTTCGTCTCCGAGGCCGGCCGCCGGGCGCTGGCCGAGAGCGGCTGCGCGGCGACGCTGCTGCCCTCGGCCTGCTTCTACCTGCGGCTGCCCCGCTACGCGCCGGCGCGCGACCTGATCGACGACGGAGTGGCGGTGGCGCTCGGCTCCGACGTCAACCCCGGCGGCGGGCTGTCGCCGTCGCTGCCGTTCGCGATGACGGTCGCCTGCTTCGCCCAGGGGGTCTCGCTCGAGGAGGCGATCAGCGCGGCGACGATCAACGCGGCGTACTCGCTCGACGTGGCCGACGAGGTCGGCAGCCTCGAGGTCGGCAAGCGCGCCGACCTCGTGGTGCTGCGCGGCCCGCGGCTGCTCGACCTGCTGCGCGTCGGGGTCGGCGCCGTGAGCACGGTCGTCAAGACCGGCCGCGTGGTGGTCGAGGACGGCCACCGGGCGGGGGCTGGCGCTCGCGCGTGAGCACGCTCGTCGTCGAGGACCTGCGCAAGACCTATCCCGCGGCCGGCAAGGCGGCCGCGGTGGAAGCCGTGCGCGGCCTGTCGTTCGAGGTCCGGCGCGGCGAGTTCTTCGGCCTGCTCGGGCCCAACGGCGCCGGCAAGAGCACGACGATCGGCTGCATCACGACGCTGGTGCGGCCGACCGGCGGCCGCATCGCCGTCGACGGCATCGACGTCGTGGCGCGCGCGGCCGAGGCCAAGCGCCGGCTGGCGGTGGTGCCGCAGAACCGCAACCTCGATCGCGACCTCTCGATCCGCGAGCTGCTGCTGTTCCACGGCCTCTACTTCGGGCTGCCGCGCGCGGCGCGCGAGGAGCGGGCCCTTCGCCTGTTGCGCGAGCTGCAGCTCCAGGACAAGGCCGACAGCAAGCCGGCCGCGCTGTCCGGCGGCATGCAGCAGCGGGCGATGATCGCCCGCGCGCTGATGCACGACCCGGCGCTGCTGCTGCTCGACGAGCCGACCACCGGCCTCGACCCGCAGGCGCGGCGCGCGCTGTGGGACCTGCTGAAGGAGCAGCACGCGCGCGGGCTGACGATCGTGCTGACCACCCACTACATGGACGAGGCGGACCGCCTGTGCGAGCGGCTGGCGATCGTCGACCACGGCCGCATCCTGACCGAGGGCACGCCGCAGGCGCTGCGCCGCTCGCTGCCCGGGGGGCGCGTGCTCGACCTGTGGGCGCGCGGCGGCGCTCCGCTCGGCGAGCGGCTCGGTGCGCTCGCCGGCGTGCAGGGCGTCGAGCCGGTGACCGACGACGAGGCCGCCCACCCCGGCGTCGAGCGGCTGCGGCTGTTCGTCGAGACCCAGGACGGGCTGCTCGACCGCGTGCTCCACGAGGTGCGCGCGGCCGGCGCCGAGCTCGACCACGTGAGCCTCGCGCAGCCCAGCCTGGAGGACGTCTACATCCACCTCACCGGCAAGGAGTTGCGCGAGTGACCGCGTTTCTCGGCCTGCTGCGCCGCGACCTGCTGGTGGCGTGGCGCACCGCGCCGTTCCTGCTCACCTCGGCGCTGACCCAGCCGGCACTCGTGATCCTGGTGTTCGGCAACATCCTGCCGCGGCTCGGCCTGGTCGCCGACGAGTTCCGCACGGTGATGGTGCCGGGCCTGATGGCGATCACGATCCTGATGTCGGGCGTGCAGGGCGTGCTGATGCCGCTCGCGGCCGACCTCTCCGGCACCCGCGAGGTCGAGGAGCGGCTGCTCGCCCCGCTCTCCGCGCGGATGGTCGCCTTCGAGCGCATCGTCGCCGGCGCGATCCAGTCGGGGATCGCCGGGCTCGTCGCGCTGCCGGTGATGATGCTGCTCGTGCACCAGGTGTCGGGCGTCGACGTGAAGCCGGACTGGGCCCTGCTGCTGCCGTTGGTCGTCGTCTCGGGGATCGTGTCCGCGGCGTTCGGCCTCAACCTCGGGACCCGCGTCCAGCCCCGGTTCTCGGGCCTGCTGTTCGCGGTCGTGCTGGGGCCGATGATGCTGTTCGGCTGCGCCTACTACCCGTGGGCCTCGCTCGACGCGCTGGGCTCGGTGCGATTCGTCTTCCTCGTGAACCCGCTGGTGTTCATGAGCGAGGCGATGCGGCTGGCGGTGACGCCCGAGGTCGCCCACATGGATCCCCTCGGCATCCTCGCGGGGCTGGCCGTCTTCGCGGGCCTGCTGTGCTGGGCCGGCGCCCGCTCCTTCGAAAGTCGGACGATCCTCTAGCGTCGGCTACAGCGCGTCGGCCAGGGCGAGCAGGCTCGGGTAGCGCGGGCAGTCGGCGTCCGGGTACAAGCCGGCGCCGTCGATCAGGGCCGCATGCAGGCCCGCGTTGCGGGCGCCGACCACGTCCACGTGGTAGAGGTCGCCGACGTGCAGCGTCGACTCGGCACGGCCGCCGCTGCGCTCGAGGGCGAGCGCGAACAGCCGCGGGTCGGGCTTCTCGACGCCCTCCTCGTGGGAGTCGAGCATCACGTCGACCAGCGGGGCGAGGCCCAGCCGCTCCATCAGGACCCGCAGCTTGCCGTTCGCGTTGGAGACGACGACCAGCTTCAGGCCCCGCTCGCGCAGTCGGCGCAGCGCGTCCGGCGCGCCGTCCGCCACCTGCTCCCACAGGTTGTGGACCGCGTGGTAGGCCTTGAGCTCGGCGAGGGCGGCGTCGGTCGCTTCGCCGAGCGGCTGCCCCGCGTGCTTCAGCACGAGGTTGAAGTAGAGCCAGCCGCGCTGCGCGTCGTTGGTCGACGCGATCGCCGCGGGCGCGTCCAGCTCCCGCCGCGCGTGGTGGTCGGCCGCGGCCAGCGCGGCGGGGGAGATGTCTATCCCGCGCGCCGCGAGTGCCGCCGAGACCCGCGCCCAGCTCGGAAAGACCAGCACGCCGCCGGCGTCGATGAACAGCGTTTCGAGTTTCTGCACGCCCGGAGGTTACCGCGCAGAACCCGCGCGTCGTGCCTGGCCCGCAACGTGCAAGACTTCCCCCACCGTCCGTGTCCCGGGAGGTGCTGCATGAACAGCGAGCACGAGGTCCAGATCCGGCTGCTCGAGGAACTCGAGGCCGCCCTCCGCTCCCGCCCGGATCGCCCGCGGGTGTCGGCGCTGCTCCACCAGGTGGTCGAGTACGCGAACGTGCACTTCCTCTCGGAGGAGCTGCTGATGCGGCTCCAGTCCTACCCCGGCTACGACGCCCACGTCGGCGAGCACGCCCGGCTGATGGAGGAGATCCGCGGCCTCGAACGCGAGGTCGAGCAGGGCCATCGCGAGGCCTCGGCCGACCTGGCGGCTGCCGTCCGCGACTGGATCGTCACCCACATCCAGACCGAAGACGGCCTGTTCGAGAGCTGGCTCGAGGGGACCAGCGCGGTACCCGACGCGGCCCGCCCCGCAGGCCCTCGCGTCCCCGCCTGAGCGCATCTTGACGCCGTCCAGGGTCGGCATCATGATGCCGACATGAGGACGACGCTGACCCTCGACCCCGACGTGGCCCGGCTGCTCGAGGCCGAAGTCCACCGCGCGCGCAAGCCGCTCAAGCAGGTCGTCAACGCCGCCCTGCGCCGCGGCCTGACCGGGACGCGCCCGCCCGCGAAGCCCTACCGCGCGCCCGTGCACGAGGCGCGGCTGCAGCCCGGGCTCGACCGCTTCCGCCTCAACGCGCTGGTCGACGAGTTGGAGGACGAGGCCGTGCTCGGCCGCGTGTCCGGACGGCGGTGATCGTCCCCGACGTCAACCTCCTGCTCTACGCCCACGTCTCCGCGTTCCCGGAGCACGCGCGGGCGCGGCGCTGGTGGGAGGGCGTGCTGAGCGGCGAGGAGCAGGTCGGGCTGGCGCTGCCCGCGCTGTTCGGCTTCCTGCGCATCGCCACCCACACGCGGATCCTGCAGCCCGCGCTCGCGGTGCCGGCGGCCCTCGCGATCGTCGAGGGCTGGCTGGCGCGGCCCCAGGTGCAGCTCGTCCAGCCCGGGCCCCGCCACCTCGAACTGGCCTTCGGCCTGCTGCGCGGTCTCGGCACCGCCGCCAACCTGACCACGGACGTGCAGCTCGCGGCGCTCGCCATCGAGCACCAGGCCCAGCTCCACTCCAACGACGGCGACTTCGGCCGCTTCCCGCAGCTCCGCTGGGTCAACCCCCTGGCGTGAGCAGGGGCGGCCCGCGCCAGCTTGCTAGACTGCCTCCGCTATGCCCGTGATCGAGTCCCGGATCGACACCTCGTCGGCGGAGTTCGACGAGAACCGCGCCGCGATGGACGCGCTCGTCGCCGACCTGCGCGAGCGGCTGGCCGTCGCCCGCGCTGGCGGCGGCGCCGACGCCCTCGCCCGCCACAAGGAGCAGGGCAAGCTGCTGCCGCGCGAGCGGGTCGAGCGGCTGCTCGACCCCGGCACCCCGTTCCTCGAGATCGGGGCGCTGGCGGCGCACGGGATGTACGACGGAGCGGCGCCGTCCGCGGGGATCATCACCGGCATCGGACGCGTGCGCGGCCGCGAGGTGATGGTGGTCGCCAACGACGCCACCGTGAAGGGCGGCACCTACTTCCCGCTGACGGTCAAGAAGCACCTGCGCGCGCAGGAGGTCGCCGCCGAGAACGGCCTGCCGTCGATCTACCTCGTCGACAGCGGCGGCGCCTTCCTGCCGCTGCAGGCCGAGGTGTTCCCCGACCGCGACCACTTCGGACGCATCTTCTACAACGAGGCGCGGATGTCCGCGGCGGGGCTGGCGCAGATCAGCGTCGTGCTCGGCTCCTGCACTGCGGGCGGAGCGTACGTGCCGGCGGTGAGCGACGAGGCGATCATCGTGCGCAACCGCGGCACCATCTTCCTCGGTGGCCCGCCGCTGGTGAAGGCGGCGACCGGCGAAGTCGTCACGGCCGAAGAACTGGGTGGCGCCGACGTGCACTGCCGCGTCTCCGGCGTCGCCGACCACTACGCCCAGGACGACGAGCACGCGCTGCAGATCGCGCGCGACGTCGTCGGCCACCTCACCACGCGCAAGAGCTACCCCTGGGACGTCGCCGAGCCCGAGGACCCGGCCTACGACCCGGCCGAGCTGTCGGGCGTGATCCCGAAGAACATCCGCAAGGCCTACGACGTGCGCGAGGTGATCGCGCGAGTCGTCGACGGCAGCCGCTTCGACGAGTTCAAGGCGCTCTACGGGCCCACGCTGGTCACCGGCTTCGCCCGCGTCCACGGCTTCCCGGTCGGCATCCTCGCCAACAACGGCGTGCTGTTCTCGGAGTCGGCGCTGAAGGCCACCCACTTCATCGAGATGTGCGCGCAGCGCCGGGTGCCGCTCGTGTTCCTGCAGAACATCACCGGCTTCATCGTCGGCAAGGAATACGAGACGAAGGGCATCGCCAAGGACGGCGCCAAGATGGTGCACGCGGTGGCCAACGCCGCGGTGCCCAAGTTCACCGTCGTCATCGGCGGCAGCTTCGGCGCCGGCAACTACGGCATGTGCGGCCGCGCCTACCAGCCGCGGCAGCTCTGGATGTGGCCCAACGCGCGGATCTCGGTGATGGGCGGCGAGCAGGCGGCCTCGGTGCTGGCGCAGGTCAAGCAGGAGCAGCAGGAGCGCAAGGGGAAGACGATGAGCGCCGAGGAGCTCGACGCGGTGAAGGCGCCGATCCTCGCCAAGTACGAGGAGGAGGGCAGCCCCTACTACTCGACGGCGCGGCTGTGGGACGACGGCGTGATCGCGCCGGCCGACACCCGGACCGTGCTGGCGCTCGGCCTCTCGGCCGCGCTCAACGCCGAGATCCCGCAGAGCCGCTTCGGCGTCTTCCGGATGTGAGCGCCGGGGAGTCCACCGGGCGCCGGCCCGACGCCGGCCTGCTGCCGCACCTCGTGCTGGTGGGCACCCTCGTCATCTGGTCGCTGTCGTTTCTCGCCGCGGCACGGGTGCGGGTCGACCTCGGCGTCGCCCACGCGGTCGCCGCGCGGTTCCTGCCGGTGCTGCTCGGCAGCGCGGCGCTGCTGCTGTGGCGGCGCCCCAGGCTGCCGCGTTCGGCCTGGCCCGTGATCCTGGCCATGGGCCTGCTCGGCGTGCCCGGGTACAACGTGTTCTTCTTCATCGGCCTGAAGACCGTGCCCTCGGGCACGGCCGCGCTGATCATCGCGCTGTCGCCCGTGCTGGCCGCCGTCTTCGCCCGCCTGTGGCTGGGCGAGCGCTTCGGGCCCCGCAAGCGGGTGGGGCTGCTGCTGGCGCTGTGCGGCGTGTTCGTGGTCATCCGCTACGGCACCGAGCGGCCGGTCGACTGGCCCTACCTGTCGGCGGCGCTGCTGCTGGCCGGGGCCCCGACGGCGTGGGCGATGTACACGGTGCTCGGCAAGAAGCTGCCGCCCGAGGTCGACACCCTCGACGCCACCCTCGCGATCCTGTGCGTGGGCAGCCTGCCCACGGCGCTGTTCGTCGATCGCGAGATGCTGCGCGTGCTGGCGGCGAGCCCCGGCGCGCTCGGGGCGTCTCTCTACCTCGGCGTGTTCTGCACGCTGGTCGGCTACCTCGCCTGGAACTGGGCGCTGCGCCGGCTGCCGGCGTCGGAAGTGGCGGCGTTCGTGTTCCTCAACCCGCCGCTCGCCAACTTCTGGGCGTGGTTGCTCGTCGGCGACCGGCTGCGCGCGCCGTTCGTCGCCGGCGCGCTCGTGCTGCTGGCGGGCGTCGCGCTGATCGTGCTCGGCGTGCGCCCGCGGCGCGGCGCCCCGATCCCGCCGGAGGTCGAGTCGGCCGCCGAGCCGTAGCTTGCAGGGGGACTAGCGGCCGAACTTCTTCTCGTGCGCCAGGGCCACGGCCCGGGCGCGGTTGTCGACGCCCAGCTTCTCGTAGATGCGGCTCACGTGGTTGCGCACCGTCTTGTCGCTGATGAAGAGGGCCTGGCCGATGCGGGCATTGTCGTGACCCTGCATCGCGAGCCGCAGCACCTCGCGCTCGCGCCCGGAGAGCCTCGAGAAGACCTCGTCCTCGGCGTCGGGCGCGTCCTGGCCGGCGCCGACGAAGGTCAGCACCTCGTCGCAGAAGCGCCGCCAGGCGGGCTCCGACTCGAGCAGGATGTGGTTCCGCGAGTCGAGCTGGACGAAGCGCGCGCCCGGAATCTCCGCTGCGAGCGCCCGTCCTGACGCGAGCGGCACCACCTCGTCCTCCCGCGCGTGGATCACCAGCGTCGGCACCCGCACCTGCCGGAGCAGCCTCGCGACGTCGACGTCGGCCCGCGCCTCGAGCAGGCGCGCGGCGATCTCCGGGCGGGTCGTCTTGCGGCACAGCTCGTCGAACCGGGCGAGCTGCTCCTCGCTTCCCTCCGGCACGAACATCCGGGTGAAGACGCGGCGGAAGGCGGGATTGTCGGTGCCCCACCCGAAGCGCACCAGCTCGGTGATGGCCTCGAAGCGCCGCCGGCCCTCCTCGGAGCCGCGGTGGCGCCAGCCCCGCGCGTAGCCTCCGTAGAGCACCAGGTGCGAGACCCGTTGCGGGTGACGGACGGCGTAGTCCACGGCGGCGGCAGCGCCCTGCGAAATGCCGAGCAGCACGAACGGGCCGACGGCGTCGGCGGCGGCCACCACCGCCTCGAGGTCCTCCGGCCAGCGCGCGGGGCTCACGTCGTCGACGTCCCAGTCGCTCATTCCGCAGCCGCGCTCGTCGTAGCGCACCAGGCGGAAGCGCGACGCGAAGAACTGGATCCAGTGCCGCCAGATCGGGCTCGACCAGTCGAACTCGACGTGGGTCAGCCAGTTGGATGCCTTGACCAGGGTCGGCCCCTGGCCGGCGACCGCCCAGGCGAGGCTGACGCCGTCGTGGGTCTTGAGAAAGTGGAGCGACTGTCGCACGGGATTTCCGGATTGTACCGGCGAAGGCCGCCTGCCTCCGGGACAATCGGCCCCCCCTCGGGATCACAGCGGACCGCGAGTCGGCCCGCGATCGGGACATCCGGCTCAGGGCAGGGAGGCGCCCGCGGCCGAGATTCGGGAGCGTTCCTGAGGAGGGGAACCGAAAATGACGAAGCCGACCAACGACCCCGCCCCCCGTTATGCCCGCTGCATCGAGGCCTCGAAGCGCGTGCGCTGGGAGATCGAGCGCGACGTGATCCGTGGCCGCGCGTTCGACCCGAACGACGCGTTCCTGCCCGCGGGGCTCTCGCTGGTGGACGAGATCCCGTTCCTCGACGCCGCCCAGCGCCGCCGCCTCGGCCAGGTCCAGGGCCGCACCTACGCCAACATGTTCGGCCTGGTCGAGCGCTTCATCAACGCCAAGGTGCTCGAGCTGAGCCGGGACTACTGGCTCGGCGACCAGGTGGCGCTCGAGGCGCTGGTCCGCTTCAGCGACGAGGAGCTCAAGCACCAGGCCCTGTTCCGCCGGGTCGAGGAACTCTCGGCCGATGGCATGCCGGCGGGCTACTCCTTCGACGCCGACCCCGACCAGGTCGCGGGAGCGGTGCTTGCGTCCTCGACGTGGGCCGTGCTCGCGCTGACGCTGCACATCGAGCTGTTCACCCTGGAGCACTACCGCCAGAGCATCGCGCCGCAGGCCGACCTCTCGCCCCTGTTCAAGGACGTCTTCCTCTTCCACTGGAAGGAGGAGTCGCAGCACGCGATCCTCGACGAGCTGGAGCTGCGGCGCGAGCACGCGCGGCTCACGCCGGCCGAGCGGGACCGCGCCGTGGACGACCTGATCGCCCTCGTCGGCGCCGTGGACGGCATCCTGCAGGGCCAGGCCGCCGCCGACACGGCGTACTTCGTCGCCACCGCCGGCCGCGAGTTCGAGGCGTCGCAGGTGGAGCGCATCGGCCAGGCGGTGCTGAAGGCCTACCGCTGGCAGTACATCGCCTCCGGCGTCCAGGGGCGCTTCGTGGCGGTGCTCCAGGAGCTGCTGACGGAGGCCCAGATGGGGCGCATCGTCTCGGCCCTGGAGCCGCTGATGGCCGCCTCGCGCCCCGTGGCGCTCGCCGCATAGCCACCTCGCACCCGGGCCGGCGAGGTCGACTCCGTCGTCGACCCCGCCGGCCGTTTCGCGGGGCCAGCGGAGTGACGCAAGCGGAGAAGCGCTCCAGCCTGCTGGCCAGCCCGTCTCGACGGCGCTAGGCTTGGGCCGTCGTCGGCGACCCGCTCTCGCGGGCCGCCCGGGCTTCCGCGCGGGGCCCCTCCGCCCCGCGTCGCGAGGCGGACATGGCGTGGCTCTGGATTCACTCCCCGAAAGCCGACGCGCCGCGGTCGCTGCCGCTGGCCCGCGAGCGGGGCGCGCAACTCGGCCGCGGCGCCGACAACGACGTCGCCTTCGACGACCGCGCCGCCTCGCGCCACCACGCGCGAGTGCTGTGGGACGGCGCCACGTGGGTGCTCGAGGACCTGGGCAGCGCCAACGGCACCTGGGTCGGTGCCACCCGCGTCGTGCGGCACAAGCTGCAGCCGGGGGAGTGGTTCCGCCTCGGCGAAACCCAGTTCCAGGTCGTGGACGACGAGCCGGTGCCCGCCGCGTTCGAAGCCGAACCCGCGACCGCGCCTGCGACCGTCGAGCCGAAGCGCGCGGACCCGCCGGCCCCGCGTCCGCGGCGAAGCGCGAGGCGCTGGCTGTTCGCCGCGGCGGGCCTCGTCGTCCTGCTCGGCGGAACATCGGCCGCGCTCGCGGGGTTCCTGCTCTTCGAGTCGCGCGACGTGCGCCTGCTGCCCTCGCAGGTCGCGAGCCTCGTCCGCAACGGGTGGAGCGGCCGCCTCCGGCCCGCGCCGCTGCCCACGACCGGCACACCCGCCCTCGACGTGCGGCCGCATCCCGCCCTGCGCCTGACCGCCCCCGCGGGCGCGCTCGACCGCCCGCGCACGTTCTCGGCGCGGCCGCTGGCGACGACGGAACTGGACGCCGAGTTCGGCAGCCGCTCCGCGGTGCCCGTGGCCGGCTTCGAGCTCGACGGCGGGATGGCGGACGACGACTGCCTGCCCGGCGCGCTGCGGCTGTCGTGGGATCTCGAGCGGCTCGGCGTCGCGGAACAGGCGCGCTCCCGCGTCCAGGTCGTGCGCCGGGCGCCGGACGGCAAGCTGCAGTGGATCGCGACCCGGCTCGAGCGCGGCCAGGCCGTCGCCGAGGTGCGCCACAACGGCGTCTTCATGATCCTGCTCGTGGCGGGCGGCGTGTGGGAGGCGATCACGTTCGTCAAGGACCAGGTCGAGGCCGGCACGTTCGACGCCCACGTGATCGACGGCGCCGGGCCGTTCAAGCTGTTCTGGCCGCGCAAGCTGGCGCTGGCCGACACGCCGGAGCGGCGCCGGGTGACGGCCGCGCTCGCGGCGCGGCGGGACGCCGTCTTCGCCCGGCCGATCGAGGGCCTGAGCGAGCGTGAGGTGTGGACCCGGCGCTACTACGCGTTCCTCGCCGACCCGGAGGTGCAGCGGCTCCAGCAGACGATGGAGGCGCTCGAGTGGAAGCGCCTGAACTACTACCCGCCGCAGGTCGCCAACGCGCTCGACGCATTCGAGCGCGCCCACGGGTACCTCCACAAGACCCGCGGCTTTCGCCAGCGCGGCGACCAGATCGAGATCCACTTCATCGACCCGTGGAACGGCGCGCCGGGCGCCTACGGCTACACGCTCGACGGTTCGTACACGTATCCCTACATCCACATGAACGTGTCGATGATCCCGGCCGCGCCCGAGAAGGCCGGGGCGTCGGAGGCGATCGACGACCTGCACACGACCGCGCTGCACGAGCTCTTCCACGTCGTGCAGAAGGAGTACTTCAACTGGACGAAGTACCTGAACTGGTCCCACTTCCGCGGCGGCGGCAAGTTCGCGTGGTTCGCCGAGGCGACGGCGGTGATGCTGGAGGAGGAGGCCGAGCCCCACTACCTGCGCAGCGGCTGGGTGCGGCAGTTCAAGAAGACGTTCGACCCCGGCAAGTTCATGGGCCTCTACAAGCTGCCGCTCGAGGCCCAGGGCGAGAGCGAGGAGGAGACCCAGCACAAGGGCTACGCCGCCAGCCGCTTCCTGCTCGACCTGCGCGACCGCTACTACGCGGCCAATCGCGGGGAGTTCCTGAAGAAGCTGATGGAGGCCTTCGGCAGCTTCCGCACCGGCGGTGTCGACGCGATGGTCCAGGTGACCAGCCAGAGCGAAACGGTGCTGGGCGCCGACTACACGCTCTTCGCGGTGCGCGAGGCGTGGCCGATCTACAACTACGTCCCGGTGCCCACGACCGGCGCGTTGAGCCGCGCCGAGCCGCGCAGGAGCTGGAAGGTGACCGGGCCGCTGTCGACGCCGTGCGTGGAACTGCGCTGGAACTCGGTGCCCGAAAAGGAGCTCGCCGGCGCGAAGATCCTGCTGCGCACCCACGGCACACTGGAGCACGGGGTCCGCCACCGCTGGGGGTGGGTGCGCGGACCGGCGACCCAGTTCCGCAACGTCGCCGGCGTTGCCGCGGTCGAGCCGCTCTCGGCCGCCGGGCCGCAGCGGCCGACCCACCAGAAGCTGGCCGTGCAGCGGATCGAGAGCTATTCGAAGGCGTCGTGGATCGGCGGCCCGTCCGACGCGACGACCGCGCTGCTCCTGCTGGCGCCGAAGGACCCGCCGCGGCTGCGGATGAGCGCGGATCGCAAGCAGATCCACGTCGAGGTGCCGGCCACGCCGCTGTGGCGGCTGGGCGAGTCGCGCGAGATCCGGGTCCGCTTCCACGGCTCGCTCTCGGGCAAGCGCCCGCTGGCGATCAGCCTCGGCCGCGACAAGCTCGCGGCCGACATCGACATGACCCAGGTGCTCGGCACCCAGGTCGCCGACGCCGAGCAGGCCGGCCTCGCGCGCCGCGTGCTGCAGACGGTCTCGCCGCGCGACATCCAGGACATGCTGGCGCTGGCCGACTTCGCGGCCCAGGTCCAGGGGCAGCAGAAGAAGATCCGGGTGAGCTGGTTCGAGGTGGTGACCCGCGACCCGAAAGACCCCGACGGACCCGGGATCGAGGGCCCGGAGAGCGAGGTCTTCGAGGTCCCCGACGAGGTGCAGCCGGCTCACTTCGACCTCGCCGGCACCTGGAGCGGCCAGGTGCTGTTCCTGCACAACGCGGTGATCTTCCGCATGGGAACGCCGGGCCAGATCCTGATGGACGGCGAGCAGCGGCCGTTCCAGGCCGCAGGCGCCGCCGAGCATGGCGGCACCCGGCTGCAGATGCTGGAACAGGTCGGGAAGGACCTGGTGCCGACCGGGTTCTACGTGTACGTGTACAAGCTGCCGGGCCGCAAGCTGTGGCTGACGGTCCCGCCCGTGGTGCTCTACCCCGAGGGCGCCCGTCCCGAGGAGCCCGAGGGCTGGTGGGAGGCGATGTGGAAGGCGACGCGCAACCCGGGGTAGCCGGCCTCTGGCGCCGGGCCTTCGCCTTCGCGGCCGACGCGCTGCTGCTGGCGCTGCTGGTGTTCCTGTTGCGCTGGATCGCCTCGCTCGCCTACGAGGAGGCGCTGACCCGGGCGGTACTCGACGCGGAAGGGCGCACGTTCGCGCTGTACCGTGCCTGGCACGGGTTCGCGCGCGATGCGCTCGGCCTCGGCGTGCCGTTCGTGTACTTCGTGCTGCAGGAGGGCGCGGGCGGCGCGACGTTCGGCAAGCGCCTGCTCGGCATCCGCGTCCTCGGCCCCGGCGGCCGCCGCGCCGGCCTGTTCCGCGCGCTCGTCCGCAACGTCGGCAAGCTCGCTTCGTTCGGCTGCTGCTGCGCAGGCGTGCTGCTCGTCGCCTT
Organism: Acidobacteriota bacterium; assembly: GCA_011526565.1. Taxonomy (GTDB): domain Bacteria; phylum Acidobacteriota; class Vicinamibacteria; order Fen-336; family Fen-336; genus WYBL01. Next base: position 36,212 of record WYBL01000173.1, read on the forward strand.
CACCGCCCGCAGGCGCGCGTTCCACGACTGGATCGCCGGCACGGACGTCCTTCGCGGCTAGTCGCCGCGCAGCACGTCGCTGGGGGCGACGTTCACCGCGCGCCGCGCGGGCACGAGGCAGGCGAGCGTCGCGGTGACGAGCAGCAGGCCGAGCGCCGCCGCGTGGGTCAGCGGGTCGGCAGGGGTGACGCCGAACAAGGTGGCGCCCAGCGCGCGCCCCGCGGCGATCGCGGCTCCGGCGCCGGCCAGCAAGCCGAGGCCGACCGGGCGCAGGCCGCGCCGGACCACGCGGCGCACGACGTCCGAGGCGGGAGCGCCGAGCGCCATCCGCACGGCGATCTCGCGCCGGGTCTGGGCGACGAGCTGGGCGGTCACGCCGAACACGCCGAGCCCGGCCAGCAGCAGCGCCGAGACGCCGAAGGCGCCGACCAGGATCAGCAGCAGGCGCCGCGGCGCGATCATGCGGTCGAGCACCTCGTCGAGCCCCTGCACGGAGTACAGCGCCAGGTCGGGATCGACCGCGCGGACGGCGTCGCGCACGGTCTGGGGCAGCGCCGCGTACGCGCCGGCTTCGGCACGGACCACGAACAGCGGCGACGGCGACGGCCCCTGCAACGCCGACTCGAACAGCTCCGGCACCGGCGTGGCGTCGAGGCCGGCGCGCCGCACGTCGCCCACCACGCCGATCACCTCGACCACCTCGCGGTCCGGCCCCGTGCGCAGACGACGGCCCACCGGGTCCTGGCCGGGGAAGTAGCGTTCGGCGAGCGTCTGGTTCACGAGCACGGCCAGCGGCGCGCCCTCGCCGTCGCGCGCGTCGAACAGGCGGCCCCGCAGCAGCGGCACCCCGATCGCCTCGAAGTAGCCGGGGCTCGCGCTGTTGTAGCCGACCTCCGGCGGCGGCGCGTCGGCGGGCTGCGGCAGGCCGTCGATCACGAAGCTGGTGGTCGCCATGTTGCCGACGGGCAGCGTGTAGCCGAAGCCGACCTGGGTCACGCCAGGCAACGCCGCGATCTGGTCGCGCAGGCGCAGGGTGGCCTGGGTGCGGGCCGCGGCGTCGGGATAGCGGGCGAACGCGAGCGACGTGCGGAAGCTCAGCACGCCTTCGGCGCGGAAGCCGGGGTCGACCTCGCCGAGGGCCACGACCGTGCGCGCCAGCAGCCCGCCGACGACGAGCAGCACGCTGGCCAGGGCGACCTGGACGCCGACCAGCGCTCCGCGGGCACCGAGGCGACCGCCGCGGCCGGCGCCGGGCGTCGCCGCCTTCAGCACGCCGACGAGCTCGACCCGACGCGCCGCGAGTGCCGGGGCCAGTCCGCAGCCGAGGCCGACGAGCGCCGAGCTGAGCACCCCGAAGGCCAGGAGCCGCCACGACACCGCGGCGCCCGAGGGCGCCAGCCCGGGGCCGGCCAGGGCCGCCAGCCCGTCGGCGCCCCAGGCGGCGAGCACGACGCCGAGCCCTCCGCCCGCGGCGGCGACCACGAGGTTTTCGAGCAGCGGCACCCGCGCGGCCTGCAGCGCCGAGGCGCCGAGCGCGCCGCGCACGGCCACGTCCTGCGGCCGCGCCAGCGCGCGGGCGAGGGCGAGCCCGGCGACGTTGACGGCGGCCAGCGTCAGCAGCAGCAGCACGGCCGCCGAGACCGCCTGCATCATCGGCCCGGCCGCCTGGTGCAGCGACTCGCGCAGCGGCACGGCGAGCGGGCGGTGACCCTTGTTGTCGCGCGGGTGTGCCGCCTCGATCCGCGCGCCGATCGCCTCCAGCTCGGCGCCGGCGGCATCGAAATCCGCGCCCGGCGCCAGGCGGCCGACGACCGCGAGAAAGTGCATGCGGCGGGCGCGATTCGCGTCCTGGAAGAGCGCTTCGAAGGCATCGGGCAGGTAGACCTCGGCCTCGAAGCCCGTCGGCGAGCGGAAGCCCTCGGGCAGCACGCCGACGATCGTCGTCGGCACGGCGTCCAGCGTGATCGCGGTTCCCAGCACTGCCGGGTCGGCGCCAAACGCGCGCGCGAAGAGCCCGTGGGTGATCACGACCACCGCCGCGGCGCCGTCGCCCTGCTCTTCGTCCCGGAATCCGCGTCCGAGCGCGGGCCGCACGCCGAGCACGTCGAAGAACGCCGCGGAGACGCGCAGCGCGGGCAGCCGCTGGGCCTCGCCGCGCCCGGTCAGCGTCGCCGTCGACACGCGGATCGCCGAGAGGCCGGACAGCGTGCGGCTCGAAGCGCGCCAGTCGCGGAAGTCGGCGATCGTGACCTGGCCGAAGCGCCGTCCCTCGAGGGTGTCGTTCTCGTAGACGCGCATCAGGCGGGCCGCGTCCGCGTAGGGCAGCGGCGCGAGCAGCGCAGCATCGACCACGGAGTACACGGCCGTGGCCGCGCCGGAGGCGAGGCCCAGCGTCAGCGTGGCGGCGACGGCGAACGAAGGGCGGCGGGCCAGGCCGCGCAGGGCCTGGCGCAGGTCGAGGGCGAAGGAGCGCATGGAGCGCTTCCTATCAACCCCCGTGCCGCATCCCGCCGGTGAACGTCCTCAACGACTTGCGACGGTGCCCGCGGTGCGGGGTCGGCCGCGCGCGGGACGCAGGCGTCCCACGCGCGCACAGCCACAGCGCGTCAGGCCCGCTTGCGGACCCGCAGCGCCTGCTCCAGCTCCTCGAGCTGCTCGCGGATGCGGGCGAGCTGCTCGGCGGGATCGGCCGGGCCCGCCTGCTCCGACTGGTGCTCGCGCTTGGCGTTCTCCAGGTTGTTGATCACGATCGCGATGAACAGGTTCACCACGACGAACACCGCCAGCACCACGAAGCTCACGTAGTAGACCCACGCCCACGGCGTCGCCGCGCTCGAGGCCTCCATCAGCTCCACCCAGCCCTCGAGCGTCAGCATCTCGAACAGGGTCAGGAAGGCGAGGCCCAGCGAGCTCCAGTTCTCCGCGTCCGCCTTGGCGAACAGCGTCACGCCGATCACGGCGTAGACGTAGAGGATCAGCGACAGCAGCAGCAGCACGTTGCCGAGCGACGGCAGCGAGCGCAGCATCGTCGCGACCAGCAGCCGCAGCTCCGGCAGCGCCGAGACGATGCGCAGCGCCCGCAGCAGCCGCGCCAGGCGCGCGATGTTGGCGAGCGGCCCGGCCATCGGCAGCAGCGACAGCGCGACCACCGTGAAGTCGAACACGTTCCAGGCGTCGCCGAAGAAGCGGTCCACGCGCGGCGCGAACGCCACCAGACGCACCACGATCTCGAACACGAAGATCGCCTGCACGGCGACGTTCAAGGCGTGGAACAGGCCGCCCCAGCGCTCCCAGAGCGCGGGCGAGGTCTCGAAGCCGATCAGGGCCGCGTTGGCGACGATCACGGCCAGGATGAAGCGCTGGAAGGTCGGGTTCGCGGCGAGCCGGCGGCAGGCGTCGATCATGGGCCGGAGAGTGTAGCCGCGTTTTTCTGCAACCCCGGGGGGGCGGCCGGCGTCTCAGTGAGCAACCCGGAGACCGCCCGCCATGCAAACCCTTGGACAGGACCTGCGCTTCGGCGCCCGCCAGCTTCTCAAGTCGCCCGGCTTCACGGCCGTCGCCCTGCTGACGCTCGCCCTCGGCATCGGGGCCAACTCCGCGATCTTCAGCTTCGTGAACGCGATCCTGCTGCGGCCGCTGCCGTACCCGGAGTCGGAGCGGCTGGTGTTCCTGACCGAGTGGTCGGAGCAGGTGCCGAACATGAGCTTCTCGGTCGCGAACTTCAAGGACGTGCGCGACCAGAACAAGGTGTTCGACAGCCTGCTCGCCTCCCGCGGCCAGAACTACGTGCTGACCGGCCACGGCGACGCGGAGCAGCTCCGCGGCCGCCAGGCGAGCGCGGGGATGTTCGAGACCCTGGGCCTGCAGCCGCTGCTCGGCCGCGCCTTCACCGAGGCCGAGGACAAGCCGGGCGCCGAGCGCGTCGCGCTGCTTGGCGAGGGCATCTGGACGCGGCGCTTCGGCCGCGACCCGCAGGTCGTCGGCCGCACGCTGACCCTGAACAACGAGTCCTACACCGTGATCGGCGTGATGCCCGGCACGATGCACGCGACCTTCCGCAACACCGAGGTGTGGACGCCGCTGCTGCAGCTCGAGGACCGCATCGGCGGGCCCGAGCGGCGCGGCAGCCACCCCGGTATCTACGTGCTCGGCCGCATGAAGCCGGGCGTCACGGTGGAGCAGGCGCGGACCGACGTGGTGGGCATCGCGAAGCGCCTGGCGGAGACCTACCCGAGCAACGCCCGCCAGAGCATGACGGTCGAGTCCGCGCTGGAGGCCGTGGTCGGCGACCTGCGCGCGGCGCTCGTGATCCTGCTCGGCGCCGTGGGCTTCGTGCTGCTGATCGCCTGCGCCAACGTCGCCAACCTGCTGCTGGCCCGCGCCGCGGCGAGGCAGAAGGAGATCGCGGTACGCCAGGCGCTGGGCGCGGGCCGGGCCCGCATCGTGCGTCAGCTCCTCACGGAGAGCCTGCTGCTGGCGATGGGCGGCGGGCTGCTCGGCCTGCTGGTGGCGTGGGCGGGCATCCGCGGCCTGATCGCGATCAGCCCCGAGAACACGCCGCGCATCGACGAGGTCGCGCTCGACTGGACCGTGCTCGCCTTCACGTTCGCCGTTTCCCTGGCCACTGGCCTCGTCTTCGGCCTGCTGCCCGCGCTGCAGACCGCGCGCCACGACCACGCGGAGACGCTGAAGGACGGCGGCCGCGGTGGCAGCGCGGGGCCCGAGCGTTCGCGGGCGCGCGCTGCGCTGGTCGTCGCCGAGGTCTCGCTGTCGCTGGTGCTGCTGGTCGGCGCGGGGCTGATGGCGAAGAGCTTTGCGCGCCTGCTCGGCGCCGATCCCGGGTTCGACCCGAAGGGCGTGCTGACGATGACCGTGGGCCTGCCCCAGGCGAAGTACCCCGAGGACGCTCAGCGCGCGGCCTTCTTCGAGCAGGTGTTGTCGCGGCTCGACGGGCTGCCCGGGGCGAAGGCGATCGCCACCACGGCGCCGCTGCTCGGCGGCTGGCAGACCTCGTTCGCGGTGGAGGGCCGGCCCGAGGCGCTGCCCGGCCAGGCGCCGTCGACCGACATCACCCGCGTCAGTCCCGGCTACTTCGCGGCGATGGGTGTGACGCTGCTGAAGGGGCGCGACTTCACGCCTCACGACCGCGCCGACCAGCCGCCGGTGATCGTCGTCGACGAGACGATGGCGGCCACGTACTGGCCGAACGAGGACCCGATCGGCAAGCGGCTGCGCTTCGGGGGTGGCCCCAACAACGAGGAGCCGTGGCGCACGGTCGTCGGCGTCGTGCGCCACGTCAAGAACTACGGGGTCGACGAGGACTCGCGGGTCGAGACCTACCTGCCGTACCTGCAGGACCCGGTCGGCTTCGCCACCTTCGTGATCAAGGCCGAAGGCGGCGACGCCACCGCCCTGGGCGCGGCCGTGCGCACCGCGCTCAAGGGCGTCGACCCCGACGTGCCGCTGTTCCAGGTCCGCCCGCTCGAGGAGATCGTCTCCGACGGCCTCGCCAACCAGCGCCTCTCGGCCCAGCTCCTCGGCGCCTTCGCGGCGCTCGCCCTGCTGCTGTCCGCGATCGGCATCTACGGCGTGATGTCGTACGCGGTCACCCAGCAGACGCTGGAGATCGGCATCCGCGTGGCCCTCGGCGCCCAGCGCCCGGACATCCTGAAGATGGTGATGAGCCAGGGCATGAAGCTGGCGGGCGTCGGCGTCGCCCTCGGCCTCGCGCTGGCGCTGGGCCTGGCGCTCGGCCTCGGCCGCCTGCTCGGCGAGATCCTGTTCCGCGTCAGCCCCACCGACCCCCCGACCTTCGCGGCGGTCCCGGTGATCCTGACGCTCGTGGCGCTGGCCGCCTGCTGGATCCCCGCCCGCAGGGCACTCGGCGTCGACCCGATCAGCGCGCTTCGCTGGGAGTAGCCTCGCCCGGCGGTCCCCGCGCGCGGTAGGCTTGCGCCACACATGCAGGCCAGGTTGCGAAGCGGGCTGATCCTCGTCGTGCGCGCGTTCGTCGGGCTCGTGCTGGGGCCGCTGCTCGTGTGGCTCGCGTGGCTGTCGGCGCAGGACAGCGTCGTCGAGCAGGCGCGGCTGTCGCGCCTGCCGGGCGAGGCGCACCAGGTCGTCGGCACGATCGAGCGGGTCGACGTCGAGAAGCGGCGGCCGATCCAGCTCGACGGCACCGAGGACCGGCGCAACTGGGAGTACTGGAAGATCGCGACCGTGAAGCACAGCTTCGGCGGGCGCGAGTACCCGTCGAGCCTGCGCGTGCGCCTGACGGGGCCGCAGGAGCAGAAAGGCGTCGGCGACACGCTGCCGCTGCTCGTGCTGCCGGACCTGCCGCACAAGCCCTACGCGCCCGACACCGTCGCCGGCTCCTGGGTCGCGGTGTTCGTGCAGCCGGTCCTGCTGCTCGCGGTCGCCGCGGTCGCCGTCTTCTGCGCGCGCCGCCGCGACCTCTGGACGCAGTAGGCCCGGGAGCCCTTGACCCGAGCGCGCCCAGGCGTCTAGTCTGACTAGTCAGGAGGGCTGGACATGCAGACGTGGCAGCTTCAGGAGGCGAAAGCGCAGCTCAGCGAGCTGGTGAAGTCGTGCCAGCGGGAAGGCCCGCAGGAGATCAGCGTGCGCGGCGAAGCCGCGGCCGTCGTGCTCTCGCGGCGGGACTACGATCGCCTGCGGCAGGCGCGGCGGCCGGGACTCGTCGAGTTCCTGCGCCGGTCTCCGCTTCGCGGCGTCCGGCTGTCCGTCGAGCGGTCGGCTTCGCCCGTGCGTGACGTCCGGCTGTGAGCTACCTGCTCGACACGAACGTGATCTCGGAACTGGTCCGTTCGCGGCCGAACCGCGCGGTCCAGCGTTGGGTCCAGGGGGTGCCCGACACGGCCCTGCACCTCAGCGTGCTGTCGCTGGGCGAAATCCGGCGCGGAGTGGAGGGCGTTGCCGAGGCCGCTCGTCGGGAGCGCCTGAGGGTGTGGCTCGAGCAGGAGCTCCCGGACTGGTTCGAGGAACGACTGCTGCCGGTCGATGCGGCGGTCGCCGATCGCTGGGGGCGCCTGGTGGCACAGGCCGGAAGGCCGCTGCCGGCCGTCGACAGCCTGCTGGCGGCCACGGCACTCCAGCACGGCCTGCGCCTGGTCACCCGCAACGCCACCGACTTCCGCTTCCCGGGGCTCGAGGTCGTCGATCCCTGGCAGGCGTGACCTGAGCGGCTCCCCCCGGCCGCGCTGGCGGCCGAGGGGAGCGGCGGAACGGGCTACTTCTGCAGTTCGGTGACGATCGTCGCGCCGCCCATCTGGGGCAGCGTCGCGCTGGTCTTGACGACCTGGCGCGAGTCGGTCGCGACCCACAGCGTGGAGGCGCCCGGCTCGCCTTCGGCCGACGAGATCTCGACCTTCCAGCACTTGAACGTGCCGGCCGGCACCGTGACCTCCTCGACGCCCGCGACCTTCAACTGCTTCAGCGTCGCCTTGGCGCGCTGCACGTCGAAGTTGCGCCAGGTCGTGGCGTAGCCGTCGGCCAGCGGGAGGCGGGCCAGCGAGTCGTGGGCGCCGGGGCCGTCGGCGAACAGCTCGCCGCCGAGGTCGGCCGTGATCTCGCGCGGCGCGCCGCCGGCCATCGACATCGAGCCCTTCGCCTTGCCGCCCTCGAAGCTGATCGAGATCGCGACCGGGCCCTGCTGGACCTTGCGCGAGCGCACCAGCAGCGTGCCCTTCTCCAGCACCACGCTGTCGATCGCCTCGCCCATCGGCAGCTTGGCGGTGTCGGTGACGACCCACGTCGAGCCCTCGGCGACGACGGCCCGCGAGACCGACATCTGCATCGTCTGCGGGCCCGCGGTCAGCGTGCCCGCGTACGACGCCGTCATCGGCGCCAGGTCGAGCGCCGGCTTCGGCGCGCCGACCGCGGCCGCGTCCACGGCCTTGGCGAGCGTCACCGTCTTCGGGTCGACGGTGATCTCCTGCAGCCGCTTGGCGACGTCCGCGGGCATCTCGGCCTGGAAGCGGCCGCCGATGTACTTCGCGAAGAACTTCTCGGTCGCCGCGTACATGCCCATGTTGTTGACCGGACGGGCGAAGCCGTGGCCCTCGTCGGGCGCCACGATGTACTCGACCGGGAAGCCGCGGTCGCGCAGCGCGATCACGATCTGGTCCGACTCCGCCTTCTTCACGCGCGGGTCGTTGGCGCCCTGGACGACGAGCAGCGGGGTCTTGATCTTCTGCGCCGAGTTGAGCGGCGACTGCTTCACGAGCTGCGCCTTGCCCTCGGGCGTGTTGGGGTTGCCCATCCGCTCGTGGAAGATGATGCGGCCGGCCTCCCAGTAGGGCGGGATCGACTCCAGCAGCGTGATCAGGTTGGACGGGCCGACGATCGAGACGGCCGCGGCGTAGACGTCGGGCGTGAAAGCGACGCCGGCGAGCGTCGCGTAGCCGCCGTACGAGCCGCCCATGATCGCCACCTTCTTCGCATCGGCGATGCCCTCGGCCACCAGGTGCTTGACGCCCCAGGTGACGTCGTCCTGCATCTTCTCGCCCCACTGGCGGTTGCCGGCGTTGAGGAACTTCTTGCCGTAGCCGGTGGAGCCGCGGAAGTTGGGCTGCAGGACCGCGTAGCCGCGGTTGGCCAGGAACTGCGCGGTGTTGTCGAAGCCCCAGTCGTCGCGCGCCCACGGCCCGCCGTGCGGGAACACGACCAGCGGCAGCCCCTTCGCGCTCAGGCCCTTCGGCAGCGTCAGGTAGGCCGGGATCTCCAGCCCGTCGCTCGACTTGTAGCGGATCGGCTTCATCTCGGCCATGTGCTCGCGCGGCAGCCGCTCGCGCACGACGTACTCCGGCGTCAGCTTCTTCGCGGCGCGGTCGAACAGGTAGCGCGAGCCGGGATCGACGTCGGACGACGCGCTGACGAACAGCACGTTCTCGTCCGCGGTCATCGAGCCGATCGAGATCTCGCGGTTCGGGAGCTGCTTCTCGAGCCAGCGGTAGTCCGCCTCGAACGCCTTGTCGCGGAAATAGACGCGGGTCCGGTCGTCGGAGTAGGAGGTCGCGACCAGCTCGTCGGTCTTCTCGGAGAAGACGGCGGCGCCGAAGTCGACGCGGTTCTCCGGGTCGGCCTCGACCAGCTCTTCCTTGCCGGTCGCCGGGTCGAACAGCACGAGCCGGGTCAGGTCGACGTCGCCCTTGTTGGTCTCCATGTAGACGCGCTGGCCGTCCTTGTGGAAGCGGACCGGGCCGCAGCTCTCGAAGACCGTGCAGGTGTAGACGGGGCTGAAGCCCTTTTCGTCGACGCGCAGGATCTCGGTGTCGCCCTTGTCGGAGATCCGCGCGGCCAGGCGCAGCTGGCCCTGCTGGTCGAACACCCAGCCGGCGATGCGCTCGGTGTTCTGGCGGATCAGCGCGCGCTCGCCGGTCGAGATCTTCACCTTGTAGACGTCGTGCCACGCCGCGTCGCGGTCGTTGAGGCCGACGAAGAGGGTGTCGGGGTCGTTCTTCGGGACCCCGTAGATCATGGCGCGGGCGCCCTTGGCGGCCGTCAGGTTGCGGGCCGGAGGCGCGTCCGCGCCGGCCGGCGTCGCGGCGGCGGGATCGACGGCGTAGACGTTGTAGTTCTCGTCGCCACCCTGGTCCTGGACGAACAGCACGAAGCGGCTGTCGCGGCTCCAGAAGAAGCCGGGGATCGGGCGCTTCGTGTCGGCGGTCAGCAGCCGGGCCTTGTCGTAGCCCTCGCCGACCTTCTTGACCCACACGTTGCGGGTGTCCTTCCATGGCTTCAGGAAGGCGATGAAGCGGCCGTCCGGCGAAATCTGCGCGCCGGCGATCTCGGGGTTGCCGAAGAACAGCTCGCGGTCGAGCAGCGGCGGCAGCTCGGCGACGGCCGGCAGCGCCAGGCTCCCGGCCAGCACCAGCGAACACACGACTCTCTTCATGGATTTGAACCCTCCGCCTGAAGCATACGAGCCTGCGGCCGGAAAGTTCAGCGGGCCGGCGGCGGCTCGCCAGGCGTCCGCCGCCAGCGCCGTGCGAGGGGGGCTCACGCTTTCCGATATCGTCTCGGTCGATGGCGACCGCGGGCGTGACGAATGGCCAGCAAGCCGGGACTGCCGGCCCCGAGGCCGCGAAGCGGGGCCGGCCCTGATGCCGTGGGGCCTCGTGGCGGCGACGCTGTGCGCGTTCGCCGCCAATTCGCTGCTGACCCGGGCCGCGCTCGCGGGCGGCCACCTCGACGCCGCGTCGTTCGCGCTCGTGAGGCTCGGCAGCGGCGCCGCGACGCTGTGGCTGATCGTGCGCCTCCGCTCGGGACGCGCGCCGGCCGCCGAGCCCCTGGCCTCCGCGCTCTGGCTCGCCGGATACACCGTGTGCTTCACGCTCGCGTACGTCCGGATCGGCGCGGCCGTCGGCGCGCTGCTGCTGTTCGGCGCCGTGCAGGTGACGATGATCGGCGCGGGCCTCGCGCGCGGCGAGCGGCCGGCGCGCATCGACTGGCTCGGGGTCGCGCTCGCCGGCGCGGGCCTCGTCGTGCTCACCCGGCCCGGGCTCGCCGCGCCCGATCCGATCGGCGCCGCGCTGATGCTGGCGGCCGGTGCCTGCTGGGGCGCGTACTCGCTCGCCGGCCGCGGAGGTGCCGATCCCGCGGGCCGCACCGCGCTCAACTTCGCCCGCGCCACCCTGCTGGCGGCGCCGCTGTGGCTGGCGGCGCCGGGCCCGACCACGCTGACGGCGCCGGGTCTCGGCCTGGCCCTGGCCTCCGGCGGCCTCGCTTCCGGTGTCGGCTACACGCTCTGGTACGCCGTGCTGCCGCACCTCGCCGCGTGGCGCGCGGCCGTCGTCCAGCTCGTGGTCCCGGTGCTGACGGCACTGCTGGCGGCGCTGCTGCTGGGCGAGGCGCTGACGATGCGGCTCGCCGTCGCCACCGCCCTGGTCGCGACCGGCGTCTGGCTCACGGTGTGGCCGAGCCGGCATCGCTGAATGCCGGTGCCATTCAAGGCGAAGATTGCACTGAGGAGGGTCCCGTGCGCGAGCTTTATCCCGAGATCGAACCCTACGACGACGGCTTCCTGAAGGTGTCCGACCTGCACACGGTCCACTACGAGCAGGTCGGCAACCCGAAGGGCAGGCCTGCGCTGTTCCTGCACGGCGGACCCGGCGGCGGGCTCGACCCCGACTACCGCCGTTACTTCGACCCGAAGCGCTGGCGGGTCGCGCTGTTCGACCAGCGCGGCAGCGGGAAGAGCACGCCGCCGGCGGAGCTGCGCGAGAACACGACCTGGGATCTGGTCGCGGACATCGAGCGCCTGCGCGAGCACCTCGGCATCGAGAAGTGGATGGTGTTCGGCGGCTCGTGGGGCAGCACCCTCGCCCTCGCCTACGCCCAGGCCCACCCCGATCGCTGCACGTCGCTGGTGCTGCGCGGCATCTTCCTGCTGCGCCGCAAGGAGCTGCTCTGGTTCTACCAGGAGGGCGCGTCGTGGATCTATCCCGACGCCTGGGAGAAGTATCTCGAGCCGATTCCCGACGTCGAACGCGGGGACCTGATGAGCGCCTACTACCGCCGCCTGACGTCGCCCGACCCGGCGGTGCGCGCGGCGGCCGCGAAGGCGTGGTCGATCTGGGAAGGCACCACCAGCAAGCTGATCCCGGACATGGGAATGATCGAGCGCTACGGCGGCGACGCCTTCGCCGACGCGTTCGCGCGCATCGAGTGCCACTACTTCGTCCACGGCGCCTTCTTCAGGAGCGACACGCAGTTGCTCGACGACGTGCCGAAGATCGCCCACCTGCCCGGCGTCATCGTCCAGGGTCGCTACGACGTGGTGTGCCCGGCGGCTTCGGCCTGGGAGCTGCACAAGCGCTGGCCGAAGTCGAAGCTGCAGATCGTGCCCGACGCCGGCCACAGCATGAAGGAGCCGGGCATCCGCAGCGCCCTGGTCCAGGCGACCGACGACTTCGCCGACCTGTGAGCACGTGACGACGATGGCGGCCCGCATCCCGGTCCGACCGACCGACCTGCGTGGTGCGGCGCGCCTGGCCACCGAGGCCACCCATGGCCTGACCGACCTGGTCGAGGCGATGCACGAGCGCATCGCTCGGGTTCCGCTCGTGGGCCGCGCGTCGGCCGACGGCCGGCTCGGCGGCATCGGCGGGCTCGTCTACCGCAGCGTGCGCGGCGTCACGCGCGGCGTCGGCAGCGGCGTCGACGCCCTGCTGGGCCTGGTCGCCGCGTCACTGCCCGCGCCGGACACGAGCCCCGAGCGCGAGGCCGTCGTCGCCGCCCTGAACGGCGTGCTGGGCGACCACCTGGCGGCGACCGCCAATCCGCTCGCGATCCCGCTGACGCTGCGGCACGGCGGCCGCGCGCTGGTGCTCGAGCGCGAGGCACTGGCCGAACGCCTGCCCGACGCCACCTCCCGCCTGGCGGTGCTGCTGCACGGACTGTGCATGAACGACCTCCAGTGGACGCGCGACGGGCACGACCACGGCGCGGCGCTGCAACGCGACGGTGGCTTCACGCCGCTCTACGCCCACTACAACAGCGGCCTGCACATCTCGACCAACGGGCAGGCACTCGCGCAGCAACTCGAGCGCCTGGTCGCGCAGTGGCCGCGGCGGCTGCGGCGCCTGGTGCTCGTCGGCCACTCCATGGGCGGCCTCGTGGCGCGCAGCGCCTGGCACGCGGCGCGCAAGGCGGGGCACCGCTGGCCCGACCGGGTCGACGCCCTCGTGTTCCTCGGCACACCCCACCACGGGGCGCCGCTGGAGCGGGCCGGGCACGGCCTCAGCCTGGTGCTGCGAGCGACGCCCTACGCCGCGCCGCTCGCCCGCCTGGGCCGGGTGCGCAGCGCCGGCATCACGGACCTGCGCCACGGCAACCTGCTCGACGAGGACTGGGACGGCCACGACCGCTTCGCGCGAACGGGTGACCGCCGCCGGCCGCTGCCGCTGCCCGCGGACGTGCCGTGCTTCGCGCTGGCCGCCACCACCGGCGCGCGAAAGGGCGATGCGCGGGACTGCCTGCTCGGCGACGGCCTCGTGCCGCTGGACAGCGCGCTCGGCCGTCACGCCGAGCCCCGCCACACGCTGGCGTTCGCTCCGGAGCGGCAGTGGGTCGGACACCGCATCAACCACCTCGAGCTGCTCGGCCACCCCGAGGTCTACGCCCAGTTGCGGCGCTGGCTCGCCTGAGTCGTGCGGAGCGTCGCGGGAGCGAGCGGCGTCCGCTGACAATCGAAGGAGTTCTCCACCGATGCAGGCCCCCTTCTCGTCGCTGGCCGCGGCTGCTACCGCCGCCGTGATCGTCCTCGGCCCCGCCGCACCCGCTCGCGCGGACACCCCCGGGCCAGCGGTGCCCACCGGAAACGTCGTCTTCATCCACCCGGACGGCACGGGCCCCAGCCACTGGGGCGCGGCGCGCATGTACTGGTACGGCCCGGACGCGATCAGCCCCTGGGATCGCCTGCCGCACGTGGCGCTCTACCGCGGCCACATGGCCGACGACCTGGTGGCGACCTCGAACGGCGGGGCCACGACTCACGCCTTCGGCTACAAGGTCGCGGCGGCAGGCTCGTACGGAATGGACGGTCGCGGACCCGCCGCGCGCCCGATCCTGGCGCTGTCGGGCTACCCGGGCAGCCTGCTGCGCGAGGCCGCCAACGCCGGCCATCCCACCGGGGTGGTGAACGACGGCGACCTGCCGGAGCCCGGCACCGGCGTCTTCTTCGCCGAGGTCGACGACCGCGACGAGTCGAGCGAGATCGCCCGCCAGCTCCTCGACGGCCGGCCGGGTTTCGGGGACCGGGACCAGGCGCCGGTCGTCGCGCTCGGCGGCGGCGAGGGCTTCTTCCTGCCGAAGGGCACCGAGCCCTGCGCCACAGAGGTGAAGCCGGACTGCGCCGTGCACGTCGACCCGCTCGCGGGATCGGGCCCCGCCCGCGTCGACGGGCGCAACCTGGTCCGCGAGGCGCTGGCCGGCGGCTGGCAGGTGTTGCGCACCCGCGCCGAGTTCGAGGCCTTTCGTGCCCGGCTGGCCCGCGAGGTGGACTGGCGACCGCGGGTGCTCGGGCTGTTCGCGCGCGACGACATCTTCAACGACGCGCCCGAGGAGGTGCTGCTGTCGCGCGGCCTGGTGGACGCCACGCGCGCTCCGGGCGACAAGCGCGGCAGGCTGATCAGCCACGGCAGCCTGCCCGGCAGCCTCGGCTACGACCCGCCCACCGCTGCAGAGATGACTGTGGTGGCGCTCGAGGTGCTCTCGCGCTGGTCGCGGGCCGCGGGCAAGCCGTTCCTGCTCGTCACCGAGGTCGAGTCCACCGACAACATGTCCAACAGCAACAACGCCATCGGCACGCTGGCGGGGCTCGCGCACGCCAACGGGGCGATCGAGGCGGCGCTCGCCCACCTCGCGCACGATCCGGCGACGCTCGTGCTCGCGGCGGCCGACAGCGACGCGAGCGGCCTGCAGGTGATCGGCGTGGACGCGCCGCGAGCGCGCTCCGAGAACGTCAATCCGGCCGCCGCCCGGGAGCACGACGTGAAGGTCCCGCTCGACGGCATCGAGGGCCGCGAGAGCGCGAGCTTCGTGGCCGAGCCGGACCAGTTCGGCCAGCGGCTCGCCTTCAACGTCGGCTGGGCCAGCGGCAGGGACATGGCGGGCGGCGTCGTCACCCGTGCGGCGGGTCTCCATGCCGAGCGTCTCGCCAGCGCCCACTCCGCTCGCTTCGACAACGTCGACGTCTACCGCATCGCGTACCTCACGCTGTTCGGCCGCCAGCTCGACTATCCGCAGGGCCGCCGCGCGCCCGGCCGGGACTGAACGAGGCGAAGTCGCGGGACCCGCGTCCCGGAAACCCGCGTGGCATACTCGCCGCGGAGCCCTTGTAGAGCGATGAGCGAGCCGCTGCAGCGACTGGAAATCGACCGCGACGGGCCCGTGGCGCGGGTCTGGCTGAACCGCCCCGAGCTGCGCAACGCGTTCGACGGGCTGATGGTCTCCGAGCTGCGCAAGACGCTGTTCGACCTCGGCGCAGAGGACGGCGTGCGGGTGATCGTGATCGGCGGCCGCGGCAAGGCGTTCTGCGCGGGCGCGGACCTCGGCTGGATGAAGGCGATGGCCGGCTTCACCCGCGAGGACAACCTGCGCGACGCGCAGGCGCTGGCCGACCTGTTCTTCACCGTCTACAACTCGCCGAAACCGGTCGTGGCCCGCGTGCACGGCGCGGCCCTCGGCGGCGGCTCGGGCCTGGTGGCCGCCTGCGACATCGCGGTCGCCGCGCTCGGCACCACGTTCGGCTTCACCGAGGTGCGGCTCGGCATCCTGCCTTCGGTGATCAGCCCCTACGTGCTGGGCAAGATCGGCGAGTCGGCGGCGCGCGAGTACTTCCTGACCGGCGAGCGCTTCGAGGCGGTCAAGGCGCAGGAGATCCGGCTGATCCGCGCCGCGGTGCCCGAGCCCGACCTCGACGCCGCGGTCGACGGCCGCGTGAACGAGCTGCTGCAGGCGGGCCCGCGCGCGATCGCGGAAGCCAAGGCGCTGATCCGCGAGGTCGCCTGGCGGCGGCCGGAGAGCGTGCAGGGCTACACGGTCGAGCGCATCGCCGACGTGCGCGCATCTGCCGAGGGCCAGGAGGGCCTGCGCGCCTTCCTCGACAAGCGCAAGCCGAACTGGATCCCGTGACGCTCTTCCGCAAGCTGCTGATCGCCAACCGCGGCGAGATCGCCGTGCGCGTCGCGCGCACCGCGCGCGCGCTCGGCATCCCGACCGTCGCCGTGTACTCCGAGGCCGACCGCGGCGCGCTGCACGCGCGGGCGTGCGACGAGGCCGTCGCCGTCGGGCCCGCCGAGGCGCGCGCTTCGTACCTCAGCTTCGAGCGGCTGCTCGAGGCTGCGAAGCGCACGGGAGCCGATGCGATCCACCCCGGCTACGGGTTCCTGTCGCAGAACGGCGACTTCGCCGACGCCTGCCGCGACGCCGGCATCGCCTTCGTCGGCCCGCCCGGCGACGTGCACCGGAAGATGGGCGACAAGAAGGGCGCGCGACGGATGATGGCGGCGGCCGGCGTCCCGGTCGTGCCGGGCTACGACGGCGACGACCAGCAGGACGCGACGCTCGCGGCCGAGGCGGCGCGCATCGGCTTCCCGCTGATGATCAAGCCCTCGCGCGGCGGCGGCGGCAAGGGCATGCGCGTCGTCCATCGGCTCGACGACTTCGCCGCCGCGCTCGCCTCCTGCCGCCGCGAGGCGAAAGGCGCCTTCGGCGACGACACGATGGTGCTCGAGCGGTTCGTGCAGCGCCCGCGCCACGTCGAGGTGCAGGTGATCGCCGACTCCGCCGGCACGACGCTGCACCTGTTCGAGCGCGAGTGCTCCGTGCAGCGCCGCCACCAGAAGGTGCTGGAGGAGACGCCGTCGCCGGTGCTGACGCCCGTGCTGCGCGAGGAGCTGTGCGCGGCCGGCGTGGCGGCGGCGCGCGCCACGGGCTACGTCAACGCCGGCACCGTCGAGTTCCTGCTCGACCCCTCGGGCCGCTTCTACTTCCTGGAGATGAACACGCGCCTGCAGGTCGAGCACCCGGTGACCGAGCTGGTGACGGGGCTCGACCTGGTCCGCATGCAGCTCGAGATCGCGGCGGGCCGCCCGCTCGCCATCGGCCAGTCCGAGCTGCGCAGCCAGGGCCACGCGCTCGAGGCCCGGCTCTACGCCGAGGACCCCGCCAACGACGACCTGCCCTCCGCGGGCCGGGTGCTCGTGTGTGCGCTGCCGGAAGGGCCCGGCGTCCGCGTCGACACCGGCGTCGCGCGCGGCAGCGAGGTCTCGGTCCACTACGACCCGATGCTGGCCAAGATCGTCACGTTCGGCCGCGACCGCGCCGAGTCGATCGCGCGCATGGCGGAGGCGCTGTCGCGCACCGCGGTGCTCGGCCTCGCCACCAACCTGGGGCGGCTGCGCACGCTCGTCGACCACGCCGAGTTCCGCGCCGGCAACCTGCACACCGGCTTCATCGAGGAGCACCTGGGCGAGGTCTCGCCCCACCCCTGCGCGCCGCCCGAGGCGATCGCGGCGGCGCTGGCCGCGTTGCACGCCGCGCGCGGCCGCGGCGCAGCGGCATCGCGCGCGGGCACCGCGGCCGTGCCCGACCCGTTCGCCGCGCTCGGCGGCTGGAGGCTCTCGTGATCCGGCTGCGCTGCCGCGAGCAGCTCCACGAGGCGCTCGTGCGCGAGACCTCGCAGGGCGTCGAGGTCGTGGTCGACGGACAGGCCTCGCGACCCGAGGTCGAAGAGGCGACGCCCGGCAGCTTCGTGCTGCGCACGCCCGGGCCGGACGGCGTCGCCCGCGTCGAGACCTTCCACGTCGCCCGCGAGGGCGACGCCATCCACCTGTTCTGGCGCGGCGACGTCTACCGCCTCGACGAGGAGCGCGAGGGCCGCCGCGGCGGCGCGGCGCGCCACGCGGAAGGCGGCCTCGAGGCGCCGATGCCGGGCAAGGTGATCAAGGTTGCCGTCGCCCCCGGCGACGCTGTCGAGAAGGGCGCGGAGGTGCTGGTCGTCGAGGCGATGAAGATGGAGAACGCGCTGCGCGCGCCGAAGGCGGGTGTCGTGCGCTCGGTGGCGGTGAAGGTGGGCGACATGGTCGCCCCCGGCCGCGTGCTGGTGGAGATCGAGTGAGCGAGGAGACGCCCGCGCCCCGCAAGCCGCCCCTGAGCCGGGTCCAGGTCGTCGAGGTCGGCCCCCGCGACGGGCTGCAGAACGAGCCCACCGCGCTCAGCGTCGACGTGCGGGTCGCTTTCGTCGAGGCGCTGCTCGACGCCGGGCTGTCGGTCGTCGAGGCCGGCGCCTTCGTGTCGCCGAAGTGGGTGCCGCAGATGGCGGGCTCGGCCGAGGTGCTGCGGCGGGTCCAGCGCGAGGGCGTGCGGCTGCCGGTGCTCGTCCCCAACCGCAAGGGCTACGAGGCGGCGCGCGAGGCCGGCGCCACCGAGATCGCGGTCTTCACCGCGGCCAGCGAGAGCTTCAACAAGAAGAACATCAACGCCTCGATCGACGAGTCGTTCGCGCGCTTCGCGGAGTTCGTGCCCGACGCGAAGGCCGCAGGGCTGCGGGTGCGCGGCTACGTCTCGACCTGCTTCGGCTGCCCCTACGAAGGCACCGTCGACGCGCGCAAGGCGGTCGAGGTGTGCGAGCGGCTGTTCGCCCAGGTCGGGTGCGACGAGATATCGGTCGGCGACACGATCGGCGTCGGCGTGCCGACCCAGGTTCACGAAGTGGTCGGGCGGCTCTCGCGCGTGGTGCCGATCGACAGGATCGCGGTCCACTTCCACGACACCCGGGGCACGGCGCTCGCCAACGTGCTGGCCGCGCTCGGCGAGGGGGTGCGCATCGTCGACAGCTCGGCGGGCGGCACCGGCGGCTGCCCCTATGCGCCAGGCGCCGCCGGCAACCTGGCGACCGAGGATCTCGTCTACATGCTGCACGGCATGGGCATCGAGACGGGCATTGACCTCGGCAAGCTGGTCGTCGCCTCGCGCGGGCTGCAGACCCACCTCGGCCGCGAGCTGCCGGGCCGCTACCTGAAGGCCGCGCCGTAGGCGCGGCGGCTCGCGCCGCCGTCATCCATCGGCGTGGACGGGGAACTTGTCGAGTGTTCCGGTCGTTGATATATCGGACACCGATATGCCGAAGACCGCCGCCGTCGCCCCGCTCCGCCCTGCCGGCCTGCCGACCGCCGCCCTGCACGTGTTGCTGGGCCTGGCCGACGGTCCCAGCCACGGTTACGCGATCAAGCAGGAGGTCGAGCGCGTCACCCGCGGCGCGATCCGCCTGGGCCCCGGCACGCTGTACGAGGCGCTGTCGCGGCTCGAGTCCCAGGGCCTGATCGAGGAGACCGCGAGCGAGCGCAGCGACGAAGCCGGCGCGCCGCGCCGCACCTATCGGCTGACCCGGCCTGGCCTCGCCCTGGCGCGAGCGGAGGTCGAGCGCCTGGAGTCGCTGGTCGAGTGGGCGCGCGAGTCGCGGCTGCTGGCCGAGCGGGGCCGGCCGTGAACGCCCCGCTGTGGGCGCGCCTCGCGCTGCGGGTCTGCGACGCGGAGTTCCGCCGCCGCCACGGCGCCGAACTGCTCGACACGGTGGCGCAGATGCGTGCCGAGCCGCGCTATGAGGGCGCGGCGGGAGCGCTGCGTCACTTCGCCGAAACCGGCGGCGACCTGGTCCGGCTCGCGGTCCGGCAGCGCTCGGCGGCGCTCACGGGTGTGGCGCGGTCCGGGTTCGACGCGTTCGCGGCCGGCCTGCGCGACCCCCGCTCCGCCGTCGAGGGCCTCGTCCACGACACCTGGCTCGCGGCGCGGGCGCTGCGCCGGCGCAAGGCGTACGCGCTGACGGTGGCCGCGACTCTGGCGCTCGGCCTCGGCGCCCACCTCACGATCTTCAGCATCGCCCACGCGCTGCTCGGCACGCCGCTGCCGGGCGCCGACGGCGAGCGCCTCGTCGCCGTGGGCCTGCAGTCTTCCGCCTCGCCGGCTCCCTCCGCGCTCTCCGCGCCCGACGTGCGCGATCTCGCCGCCGCCCCGCCTTTCGAGTCGGTCGTGGCCGCCGCGGCCGACACCCTGCCGCTGCGCGCGCCCGGCCGCGAGTCCGCCGTCGCCGCCGTGACCATCGTGACCGCCGGCTACTTCGACGGCCTGCGGGTCCGCATGCGGGCGGGCCGCGGCCTGTCCGCGGCCGACGACGGCTTCGACGCCCTCGTGCTCTCGGATGCCGGATGGGAACGCCACTTCCACCGCGACCCCGCGGCGCTCGGCGCCGTCGTGCGCCTCGCCGGCCGCGATTTCACCGTGCTCGGCGTCACCGACCCCGCGTTCCCCGGCACCGTCGGCCCGGTGGAACTCGACGGCTACGTCTCGATCGCCGCCTACGAGCGCGCGATTCCGAGCGCGCGCGAGTGGGTCCTCGACCGCGACGCCCGCAACCTGCGCACCATCGCGCGGCTGCGCGAGGGGATCGCGCTCGAGCAGGCGCAGGCGGCGCTCGCCGCGCTGTCGGCGCGAATGGACGCGGAGCGCCGTCCGGCCTCTCGCGGCCTGCGCCTCGTGCTCCACCCCGAGCCGATGGCGCGGCTCGAGCCCGCGGCGCCCGTCTTCCTGCCCCCGGTCGCAGCGGTCTTCCTCGCCCTGGTCGGGCTGCTGGTGCTGGTCGCGATCGCCAACGTCGCCGGCCTGGCCCTGGCTCGCGTGCTCGACCGCCGCCGCGAGCTGGCCGTGCGGCTGGCGCTCGGCGCGGGCCGGCTGCGGCTGCTGCGACCGCTGGTGCTCGAGTGCGTGCTGCTCGGGCTGGTCGGCGGCGGGCTCGGCCTCGGCCTCGCCTGGGGCGCCACGACCTGGCTCGGCGAACTGCGGCTCGCCAGCGACCTGCCGATCGCGTTCCGCCTGCGACCCGACGCCCGCGTCTTCGCGGTCGGCCTCGCGTTGTCCGTGGCCGCGGGCCTGCTGGCGGGAGCGCTGCCCGGACTCGCGGTGCTGCGCACCGGTGCGGCCGGAGCGCTGCGCGAGCGGGGAGGCAGCGTGCTGCGCGGGCGCGCCCGCGCAGCGCTGGTCGTCGCCCAGGTCGCGGTGTCCGCCGCGCTGCTGGTCGCGGGGGCGCTGCTGTTGCAGAGCCTGGAGCACTTCCGCGGCATGGACCTCGGGTTCGCCCGCGACTACCGGGCCCTGGCCGCGGTCAACGTGCGGCTGCGCGGGCTGGACGCGGAGCGCGGCGCCGCCTTCTTCGACGCCTGGCTGGAGCGGGCGAAGGCGCTGCCCGGCGTCAGCCGCGCGAGCTACGCGAGCTTCGTCCCGATCGGCCTCAACAACGACGTGCGGGCGGCGAGGGCGGAGGGCGCGCTGGCGGGCCCGGGCACTGCGGCCTGGACCAACGCGGTCGCCGAGGACTACTTCGCCGCGATGGGCATCCCGCTGCGCGCCGGCCGCGAGTTCGCGCCGACCGACGACGCCGGGGCCCCGCGGGTCGCGATCGTCAACGAGTCGCTGGCCCGCGAGCTGTGGCCCGCTCAGGACCCGCTCGGCCGCCGCCTCGTGCTCGACGGCGAGACCGAGCCGTTCACCGTGATCGGCGTCGCCGCGGACTCGACCTACAACCTGCCCGGCGAGAGCCAGCGCTGGTGCGCCTACCTGCCGCTCCGGCAGAACTACCGTGCCGAGCGGCACCTGGTGGCCGTCACCGCCGGACCGCCCGAGCCGCTGCTGCCCGAGCTCCGCCGGCTGGCGGCCGAGCTCGACCCGGAGATGCCGGTCGCCGACCTGCGCACGATGGAGGCCCACGTGCAGGGCGGCAAGGCCGCCTTCCTGTTCCGCATCGCCGGCGCCCTGACCGGCAGCTTCGGCGCGATCGGCTTCGCGCTGGCGGCGATCGGCCTCTACGGCGCGCTCGCCTACGCGGTCGGACAGCGGGTGCCGGAGCTCGCCGTGCGGCTGGCGCTCGGCGCGACGGCGCGGCAGCTCGCGACGGCGGTCGTGCGCGACGGGCTGGTCCTGTGCACGCTGGGCCTGGCGGTCGGCCTGCCGCTCGCGTACGGCCTCGCCCGCGCGCTCGAGAACCTGCTGGTCGGCGTCGCCGCCACCGACGTCGCGACCTACGCCGCCGTCGCGCTGCTGCTGTGCGCCGGCGCGGCGCTGGCCGCCGGGCTGCCCGCGCTGCGCGCCAGCCGGGTGGATCCCGCGGTCTCGCTGCGCGCCGAGTAGAGGCGCTCTTATACTGCCGACTTCGCGCCGGACCGTGGGGGCTCCGCGCGCCGCAATCGCAGAGCCACGAGGTGACCATGGTCCGATCCGCGCGGGCGACGCTCGCCCTGTCGTCGCTGCTCCTCCTCGCCCCTGGCGCCCGTGGCGCCGAGCCGTTCCCGCTGAGCGTCGACTCGATCATGCGGGGGCCGAAGCTGGTCGGCCACGAGCCCTCGGGCCTGCGCTGGTCGGGCGACTCGCAGCGGCTCTTCTTCGAGTGGAAGCAGCCGGGCGAAGACGAGGCCGCGACCTGGGTCGTCGCGCGCGCGGGTGGCGCACCGCGCCGGCTCGGCGAGGCGGAACGCCGGCAGGCGCCGCCGGTGCGCGGGGAGTGGGACGGCGCGCGGCGTCGCGTGCTGTGGATCGACGACGGCGACGTGGTCCTGCTCGACACCGTGAGCGGCGAGCGCCGCGAGCTGACCCGCACCGCGGAGGCCGAGAGCGACGCCCGCTTCGCGCGCGGCGGCCGCGCCGTCACCTTCGTGCGCGGCGGCGGCTTCTACCTGCTGCCGCTCGAGGGCCCCGCCGGCCTCGTCCAGCTCGCCGAAGCCGGGCCGAAGAAGGAGGAGCCGAAGCTCTCCGACAGCCAGCGCTTCGTCCGCGACGAGGAGGCGAAGCTGCTGCAGTGGGTGGCCGAGGCGAAGCGCAGGCGCGAGAAGCGCGAGGCCGAGGAGAAGGCGCGGGCGCTGCCGCGGATCGACCTCCTGCCGAAGCAGTCGATCGCCGACGCCGTGCTCGTCGCCGGCGACCGCTACGCGCTGTTCCTGGTCCAGGAGCGCGGCGACGGCAAGGTGGCCGACGTGCCGCGCTACGTCTCCGAGTCCGGCTACACCGAAGCGGTGCCGACGCGCACCAAGGTGGGCGACGCCCAGAACCGGCAGCGCGTCGTGATCCTCGACCTGCACGAGAAGAAGGCGACCTGGGTCGCGGCGCCGTTCGCGGCAGAGCTTGCGCCGGCCCAGGCGGTTGCCGCCGACGCGAAGGACCCCGCGACGAAGGACCCGCCGCAGCCCGAGAGCCTGGTCCAGTGGCGGATGCCGCTGGTCGGCGCCGACGGTGCCCACGTGATCGCCGACGTGCGGTCGACGGACTACGAGCAGCGCTGGGTGGTCCGCCTCGACCTCGCAGGCGGTGAGCCGCGCGTGCTGTTCCACGACCGCGACGCGGCCTGGCTGCGCTTCTTCTTCGGCGGCGACGAACTGCGCCTGCACCCCGACGGGCGCCGCGCCTTCGTGCTCTCCGAGCGCACCGGCTACATGCACCTCTACGCGCTCGACCTCGCGGACGAGAAGCCCGAGCCGCGGGCGCTGACCAGCGGCGACTGGGAGATCACCGACCTCGCGCTCGCCGCCGACGGCCGCACCTTCCTGCTCGAGAGCACCGAGGCCAGCCCCTTCGAGCGCCACGTGTACGTGCTGCCGGTGGAGGGAGGGCCGCGCACGCGGCTGACGACGAAGCGCGGGGCGTGGAGCGTCGCCGCGGCGCCCGACGGGAAGTGGGCCGGGTTCATCCACTCGACCGGCAACCGCCCGCCCGAGGTTCACGTCGGCGCGCTGAAGGCCGGCGCGGCGGCGACGGCGGTCACGAAGTCGCCCACGGACGAGTGGCTGGCCGGGCCGTGGCTCGACCCGGAGCTCGTCCACTACACGGCCCGCGACGGCGTGCAGGTGCCTGCCCGGCTCTATACGCCGGAGAGGCTCGGCGCGCAGCGGGACCCGAAGCGGCCCGCGGTCGTCTTCGTCCACGGCGCGGGCTACCTCCAGAACGCCCACCACTACTGGTCGGACTACTTCCGCGAGTACATGTTCCACCACCTGCTGGCGAGCCGCGGCTACGTGGTGCTCGACGTCGACTACCGCGCGAGCGCGGGCCACGGCCGCGACTGGCGCACCGCGATCTACCGCCACATGGGCGGCAAGGATCTCGAGGACGTCGTCGACGGAGCCAGGTACCTGGTCGAGGCCCACGGCGTCGCGAAGGACCGGATCGGCGTCTACGGCGGCAGCTACGGCGGCTTCGTCACCCTGATGGCGCTGTTCACCTCGCCCGACACCTTCGCCGCCGGCGCCGCGCTGCGGCCGGTCACCGACTGGGCGCACTACAACCACCCCTACACCGCGAACATCCTGAACGAGCCGCAGCACGACGCCGAGGCCTACCGCCGCTCGTCGCCGATCCACTTCGCCGAAGGGCTGCGGGCGCCGCTGCTGATCTGCCACGGGCTGATGGACCTGAACGTGCACGCCCAGGACTCGATCCGCCTCGCCCAGCGGCTGATCGAGCTGCGCAAGGAGAACTGGGAGCTGGCGCTCTACCCGGTCGAGGACCACGGCTTCGCCGAGGAGACGGGCTGGGCCGACGAGTACAAGCGCATCCTGAAGCTGTTCGAGACCCACCTGCGGCTGCGCTGAGCGGGGCAGAGTAGAATCCGCCGCATCCATGCAGGCGTCCGACTACACCCTCCTCGTCGTCGACGACAACGACGAGAACCGCGACCTGCTCTCGCGCCGCCTCCAGCGCAAGGGTTTCAGGACCCTCGTCGCGGAGGACGGCGCAAGGGCCCTCGAGGTGATCGAGCGCGAGGCCGTCGACCTCGTGCTGCTCGACATCATGATGCCGGGGCTCAACGGCTTCGACGTGCTGCGCATCCTGCGCGGCCAGCCGCAGACCGCGGACCTGCCGGTGATCATGGCGACCGCCAAGACGCAGAGCGAGGACGTGGTCGAGGCGCTGGAGCTGGGCGCCAACGACTACGTGACCAAGCCGCTCGACTTCCCGATCGTGCTGGCTCGGATCATGACCCAGCTCCGTGGCCGCCGGCCTGGCCCCGCGGCGGCCCAGGCGGCGTCCGCCGCCGAGCCGACGCCGGCCACGATCGGCCCCGGGACGGTGCTCGCCGACCGCTATCGGCTGGAGACGAAGCTCGGCGCCGGCAACTACGGCGCCGTCTACCGGGCGCTGCACCTCGACCTCGAGAAGGCTGTCGCGGTGAAGGTGTTGCAGACGACGTTCGGCACCGAGCAGGAGGCCGTGGCCCGTTTTCGCCGCGAGGGCGTCGCCGCCTGCCGCATCAAGCATCCCCACGCCGTCGCCATCCTCGACTTCGGCATCACGCCCGGCGGCGTCGCCTTCCTGGTCATGGAGCTGCTCGAGGGCCGCTCGCTCGAGGACGAGCTGGCCGTCGAGGGGCTGGTGGCCGCGCGGCGCACGGCGGCGATCGTCGCCCCGGTGTGCGAGGCGCTGGCCGAGGCCCACCGCGCCGGCATCGTTCACCGCGACGTCAAGCCCGCCAACATCTTCCTGCACCGCGACGCGCGCGGCGGCGAGGTGCCGAAGGTGCTCGACTTCGGCATCGCCAAGCTGGTCGGCGAAGCGGCGCTCGCGCAGAAGCTCACGCTCGACGGCTACATCCTCGGCACCCCGGCCTACATGGCCCCCGAGCGCTTCCGCGCGAAGGGCGCCTACGACGGCCGCGCCGACGTCTACAGCGTCGGCATCGTGCTGTACCAGATGCTGACCGGCCGGCTGCCGTTCCCGCCCACCGAAGACGACCCGATGGCGGTGATGGTGCAGCACATGCGGCTGGCGCCGCCGCCGCTGCGCAAGCTGGCCGGCAACGTGCCGGCCGAACTCGACGCGCTCACCCTGCGCTGCCTCGAGAAGACCGCCGACCGCCGCCCCACGGCCGGCGAGCTGGCCCGCGAGCTGGCGCGGCTCGCCGAGGAGCTGCCCGACCGGCCGGCGGAGCCGGGGCCATCGAGCCCCGGGGCGCCGACGCTGCCGCGGCCGATCACGGCGCTGCGCACCGAGCCCGTCTCGCTCGACGCCCCGCTGCCGGAGGCGGCCGGCGCCGGAACCGAGCGCTTCGAGCCCGGTTCCGGCGAAGGCGAGAACTAGAAGTACAGGCGCACGCCGGCGCCGATCGCGAAGCCGCCGGCGTCGATCTCCAGCGTGCCCTCGGGCGGCGTGTCGAGCTCCACGGTGGCGCCGCTGAAGCGCCCCTGCACGCCGATGGCGAACTTCGCCCCGACCCGGTAGTCGACCGAGAGCCCCGCGTTGAAGCCCACCTTCGACGCCGAGCGCGAGACGGCCGTGGCCGGCAGCACGCTGACCGAGTCGTACGGGTAGGCGTGGGTGTACTGCGGGCGGTCGAGCACGTCGGCCTCGACGTTGAACAGCGTGGCGCCGGCGAAACCGACGACCTCCCACTTCGGCCCGCGCTTGCCGTAGACGAAGTCGAAGTGGATCGCCGTCTCGGTCAGCGAGACGCCGTCCTGCTCGCCGCTCGCCGTGCGGTGACGGTTCAGGTACAGCGGGTGGGGAAAGGCCGCGGTGTAGCGCAGGCTCCCGTCGCGGGTCCCGAACGCCGCCGCGACCTGCAGCCCGATCCCGCTCTTCAGCCGGTACTCGATCCCGATCTCGCCGCCCGGCCCGCCGTCGAACGCGTAGTCGACGTCGACCGAGCCGTCCTCGGCGAACTCGCGGAAGTCGCGGCTCTCGCTGGCCTCGACCTTGGCCGTGTTGAACACGCCGCTGGCCCAGGCCCGGCCTTCGCCGGCCCGCGCCGGGGCGGTGACGAAGGTCGCGACGGCCAGCGCGATTCCCAGACGCGCGCGCGTCATCACTGCACCCCCACCGCGGTCCAGGCGTCGCGGATCGCTCGTTCGACGTTGGAGCCGGCGCCGTAGAGGTCGCGCGCCGACTGCAGGGTGGCGGCGCGGGCCGCCGCGAAGTCCGCCGACGGTGGCAGCATCGCGGTGAAGGCGCGGAAGAACACCTTCTCCACCTGCTCGCGGTTGGCGAGGCCGACGCCCGTCACCGACAGCGCGGAGACGCGGTTGCGGCCGCCCTCGATCGCCAGGTAGAAGGCGTGGTTGGAGATGCTCGAGTTGATGTGCACGCCGCCGTTGTCCTCGCTGCCCGTGAAGCGCACCGAGTAGTGGTCGGGGTCGCCGTAGGCCGCGGGGTTCGCCATCGAGCGGATGCCGCCGGGCGTGATCGCGTCTTCGGCCAGCAGCCAGTCGGCGCGCAGCGTGCCCGAGCCGGCCTCCTGGTGGAAGAACTCGGCGCCGGCCGCGATGATGTCCGAGAAGCTCTCGTTGAGCGCGCCGGGCTCGCCGAAGTAGATGAGCGCCGAGGTGAAGTCGGTGACCCCGTGGGCCAGCTCGTGGGCGACCACGTCGAGCGCCGCCGACCAGTAGTTGACCCGCTGGCCGGTGGTGAGTTGCAGGTTCGAGGGCAGGCCCTCGCCGTACACCATGATCCCGTCGCAGCAGTAGAACGCGTTCAGGTAGAAGGTGCTGATCACGGAGTCGGAGTAGCCGAAGATGTCGCTGCGGTTGACCGGGTGGACCAGCGACAGGATGCGCCCGTTCTGGTCGTCCAGGCCGCGGCGGCCGAAGCGCTTGTAGAGATAGTCGTAGGTGTAGCCCGCGTAGGCGTGGGCGTCGACGACCGCGCCGTCGGTCCACACGTTGTCGGCGTCGGCGGCGAGGTCCGACTGCCCGAGCGCGACCTGGCCGTTGAGGAACTGCAGGGTGCGGCTCAGGCTGCCGCGCATGTCGAACGTGCGCAGCCGCGGCGGCCGCAACTGGTCGTCGGCCAGGAACGAGCTGCCGCTCGACAGCACGCTCATCTTCTTGGGGTCGGACAGCACCCCGGTGCCGTTGCCCACCGCCGACTGCCACTGCAGGTTCGAGTACTCGAACAGCGTCTCGCCCGTGTTCGCGTCGAGGAACAGCATGCGGATGTCGAAGCCGCCGTCGCCCGTGGTGTGGGCTTCGGCGCGCCAGGCGAGCGCGTAGCCCCCTTCGCGGGGCAGCACGGTCAGCTCCGGCGCCTCGCCGACCGGCAGCACCAGGCCGCGCGCGGCGATCGCGGCCTCGGCGTCCCGCGCGCCGAGCTTCGGCGCCACGTCGAGCTCGATGCCCTCGTAGAACGTGCCGAAGACGGAGACGGTCTCCGCCTCGGTGCGCTGGCGGACCAGTTCGCCGCCCCA
>WYBL01000174.1 GCA_011526565.1 Acidobacteriota bacterium
CCGCGGAGCGGCCAGCGCCTTCGTCGCCTGACGAGGCTCACTCGACGCGGGCGCGGCCCGAGGCACCGCTGCCGCACGGTCACGCGAGCGTCTCCCACTTCGGCGTCGCGCTCGTCGCGGCGCCGCCACCGATGCCGCTGCCGCTGCCCGAGTTCCACGAACGTGTGGAGCTCATGGCCGCGCCGGCAGCCGCTCGGCTCCACGACCCGAGCTTCCCGCTCCCCCGCCCGCCACCCGCAGCCTCGCTCTTCGACTGAACCAGAACAGACGTCTCGAGAAGAAGCGTGACGCGCTGGACGGCCGCGATGCAGTCGCTGTCCGCGCGAGGAGAGGCCATGCGACGAAGGTTGCGGGGACGGGCGTGTGCGGTGCTGGTGGCGATGCTGTGGGGGGCGGCGGCTTCCGCCGAGCCCCCGGGAAGGCTCGCCGGGCGGGTCACGGACGGGACGAGCGCGGCGCTGCCGGGCGCATCGGTCGAGGCGAAGCCCGCGGGAGGGGGCGAAGCGAAGACGGCCACGACTGACGGCGACGGCCGCTACCGCCTGGAGGCGCTGGCTCCCGGCGCGTGGGACGTGAGCTTCCACCTGCCCAACTTCGCGCAGAGCGTCGTGCGCGGGGTCGTGATCAGGGCCGGCGAGCAGAGGTCCCTCGACGCGACGCTGCACCTGAGGATGACGGCGCAAGTGCTGGTGACGGCGCCCCTGACCTTTCGCGATCTCTCGACAGTGCGCAGCGACGAGGAACTGATCGGCATCGCCGCCGCCGCCTCGAGCGGCGTGGTCGCGGGAGCGGACCTGGGCGACCGCCCGCTGGCGCGGCCGGGCGACCTCGTCGAGCGGGTGCCGGGCGTGATCATCAGCCAGCACAGCGGCGAGGGGAAGGCCAACCAGTACTACGTGCGCGGCTTCAACATCGACCACGGCACCGACCTCGCGCTCCACGTCGCCGGTCTGCCCGTCAACATGCCGACCCACGGCCACGGCCAGGGCTACGCCGACCTCAACTTCGTGATCCCCGAGCTGGTCGGCGGCATCCAGTTCCAGAAGGGCACCTACGACGCGCGGGAGGGCGACTTCTCCGCCGCGGGGTCCCTCTCGATGAGCTACCTGAACGTGCTGGAGCGGCCGCTCGCCAAGCTCGAGCTCGGCGAGTACGGGTACCGGCGGCTGTTGGTCGCGGCTTCCCCCCGCCTCGGCGAGGGGCACCTGCTGGCGGCGCTCGAGCTGGGCGCCAACGACGGGCCGTGGACGCTGCCCGACGACTTCCGCAAGCTCAACGGCGTGATCCGCTACAGCCGCGGCAGCGGCCAGAGCGGCTTCAGCCTGACTGGCCTGTTCTACGACGCAGAGTGGAACTCGACCGACCAGGTGCCGCGCCGCGCGGTCGCCGACGGCCGCCTCTCGCGCTTCGGCCACGTCGACGCGAGCGACGGCGGGCGCTCCCACCGCCACTCGCTGGTCGCGGCCTGGCAGCGCGGCGCGCCGCGCTCGCTGACGCGGGTCGAGGGCTACGTCTCGCGCTACGGGATGAACCTCTTCTCCAACTTCAGCTACTTCCTCGGCGACCCCGAAAACGGCGACCAGTTCGAGCAGCGCGACGACCGCTGGCTGGCCGGCTTCCGTGCGAACCGGACCTGGGTCCTGGGCAGCGGCCTGCGCCAGACGGAGCTGACCGCGGGCCTGCAGGCGCGCCACGACGACATCGCGCCCGTGGGCCTGTACCTGACCCGCGCCCGCGAGCGGCTCGCGACGACGCGCGAGGACCAGGTCCGGCAGTCGAGCGGCGCGGGCTACGTGCAGGCGGACACCTGGTGGAACGACACGGTGCGCACGGTCGTCGGCCTGCGCGGCGACCTCTACGCATTCGACGTCGACTCCCTCGACCCGGCCAACTCGGGCAGCGACACGGCGGGCCGGTTGAGCCCCAAGCTCAGCCTGGCGCTGGGGCCGTTCGACCGCACCGAGCTCTACCTGAACTACGGTTGGGGTTTCCACAGCAACGACGCGCGCGGCGCGACGATCACCCGCGACCCGGCGAGCGGGGAGCCGGCCGACCCGGTCGACCCGCTGGTGCGGGCGCGCGGCGCGGAACTCGGCCTGCGCTCGCTGGCGCTGCCGGGCGTGCAGCTCACCGCGGCGCTGTGGGGGCTCGACATCGACTCCGAGCTGCTCTTCGTCGGCGACGCGGGCACGACGGAGGCCAGCCGGCCGAGCCGCCGCCGCGGCGTCGAGCTGGCCGCCGACTGGTCGCCGCAGCCGTGGCTGAAGCTGGACGGGAGCTGGGCCTGGACCCACGCCCGCTTCACCGACGACGACCCGGCGGGCGACCGCATCCCGGGCGCGATCGAAGGCGTGTTCGCCGCCGGCGCCGCCTTCCACGAGCGCTCGCGGCTCTCGGGCAGCCTGCGCGTGCGCTGGTTCGGGCCGCGGCCGCTGATCGAGGACGACAGCGTGCGCTCCGAGTCGTCGACGCTCGTCAACGCCGACCTCGTCTACCACCTGCGGCCCGGCTGGGCGATCCAGCTCAGCGCCTTCAACCTGCTCGACGCCGAGGTCTCGGACGTCGACTACTTCTACGCCTCGCGGCTGCCCGGCGAACCGCTGGAGGGGATCGAAGACATCCACACCCACCCGACGCCGCCGCGCACCTTCCGCATCGGGCTCGTGGCCACGTTCTGACCCGTCAGGGCGCGGCGCGCAGCGGGGCCACGCGCGCGTGTGCAGCTCGCGGGCCAGGGCGATGCCTTCGTCGATCATCCGAAGGTAGCCTTCGCGGCCCGCCTGGCGGAGCTGGAGCCAGACCTCGAGCGCGCGGAGCCCGACCGCGACCCGTGATCCTGGGCGGGCTGTCAGCCGCGCAGCGTGCGCAGCGGCCGAACCCGGGCGATCGCCTCGAAGTCGGCGTCGTCGTGGAGCAGAGCGTCGCCACGTTCCAGCGTCAGAGCGGCGATCAGGCAGTCGGTCGAGCTCCGCACAGTGAGGCCGCGGCGCCGGCACTCGAAGAAGATGCGGGCCGCCTCCACGTGGACGGCCTCCGGATCCGCAGGGCCGACGAGTTCCTGCGTCTCCAGGGCTTCCCGCAGGCGTTTCCATTCCCGCTCGTCGCGCGCGCCCTGCAGCACCTCCTGGAAGCAGACGAGGGGCAGCGCCCACGGGCTCGCCTCGGCGTCGGCCTCCAGCGCCGACAACCGGGCCACAGCGGGCGTCTCGCGCCCGCGGAAGAAGTCGATCAGGACCGAGCTGTCAACGAGGATCATGCGTGCGCCCACGGAGTGCCTTGTGGTCGTAGCCGTCGGCGAAGCGGACCCGCCCCTTGAGGGCGAGCAGCGAGCGCCGTCGGCGGGTTCGCACGAGCAGCTTGAGGGCCTCGTCGACGACCGCGCGCTTGGTGCGCAGCCCCGTCAGGCGGCGCGCCTCGCGCACCAGCTCCTCGTCGAGCACGATGTTGGTCCGCATCGCTACACCTCCTCGTACATCCTAGCAGGTGTAAAGGGTGGATCCCCCGGCGCAGGGGAGCAGGACTCTACGAAGCGCGCTGCCGCCCGGCCGGTTCAACCTCTCACCCCTGCCGCCGGTCCAAGAGAGACATGAAGAACCCGAGCCCCGGGCGGCGGGCGCTGGCCGCCACCCTGATCGCCCTGCTGTCCGCGCCGCTGGCGCCGGCCGCTTCCGCCCCCGATGCCGGCGAGCGCGCCGCCCATGCCCTGGCCCGGCTCTCGTTCGGGGCCCGCCCTGGCGAGGTCGAGCGGGTCGCCCGCGAGGGCGTCGAGCGCTGGATCGAACGCCAGCTCGACCCGCGGGGGATCGACGAGAGCGCGCTCGAGGCCCGCCTGCGCGGGCTGCGCACGCACGGCCTGTCCAGCGCCGAGCTGATGGCGGGCTGGGAGGTGCCGCCCGAGGCCCGCCGCGAGCTGCGTCAGGCCGTGGCCGAGCGCGACGAGTCAGACGCTGGCCAGCGCACGCGGCGCGAGGTCGTCCGCCGCTACGCGAGCCAGATGCAGGGCCAGCCCCGCCAGGTCGCGGACGAACTGCAGCAGGCCAAGCTGCTGCGCGCGGTGTACGCCGAGCGCCAGCTCGAAGAGGTGCTGGTCGACTTCTGGTTCAACCACTTCAACGTGTTCTCCGGCAAGCGGCCCGTCTCGTTCCTGATCGCCGAGTACGAGCGCGACGTGATCCGCCGCCACGTCTGGGGCCGCTTCCAGGACCTGCTCGTCGCCACCGCCCAGAGCCCGGCGATGCTCGTCTACCTCGACAACGCGCTGTCCGTCGACCCCGAGGCCGCGAAGCGCCTGCGCGAGTCCATGGAGTCGGGCCGCGGCGGAGGTGGCCGCGGCATGGGCGGCCGCGGCGTGGGCGGCCAGGGAATGGGCGGCCGGGGAGGCTTCGGGGGTGACCCTGCGATGCGCGGCCGCGGCGGCTTCGGCGGCGCTGGCGGCGGGCGCATGCGGGGTGGCGTGGGCGGCGGCAAGGCCGGCGGCCGCGGCGACGACGCGCGCACCGCGGAGATGCGGCTGCTCGCCCAGCGCCGCACCGGCCTCAACGAGAACTACGCCCGCGAGCTGCTCGAGCTGCACACGCTCGGCGTCGACGGCGGCTACACGCAGCAGGACGTGGTCGAGGTCGCGCGCGTCTTCACCGGCTGGACGGTGCAGGGCCTGCTCCAGCAGCAGCCGCGCTTCGGCTTCGACGCGCGGATGCACGACCCGAAGCCCAAGACCGTGATGGGCGAGCCCGTGGCCGGCGAAGGCGTGGACGAGGGGCTGCGGCTCCTGGAGCGGCTGGCGACGCACCCCGCGACCGCGCGTCACATCGCGCTCAAGCTGTCCCGCCGGCTGGTCGCGGACGAACCTCCCGCCTCGATCGTCGCCCGCGCCGCGGCGGCGTTCACCCGCACGGGCGGCTCCCTGCGCGAGGTCGTGCGATCGATCGTCACGGCGCCCGAGTTCTTCGACCCGGCACTGCGCCGCGCGAAGGTCAAGACGCCACTCGAGTTCGTGGCCTCGGCGCTGCGCGCGACCGGCGCCGAGACGAGCTCCGCCGCCGACCTCGCGCGGCGGCTGGGCGAGATGGGCATGTCGCTCTACGGCTGCCAGCCGCCGACCGGCTACGCCGACACCGCGGACGCCTGGGTCTCGACCAGCGGCCTGCTGGCGCGGCTCAACTTCGCGCTCGACCTGGTCGCCGGCGAGGTGACCGGCGTGCGCGTGGACCTCGCGGCACTGGGCGGCGGCGCGGCGTCGCGCGAGGCGCTGCTCGCGCGCCTGCTGCCGATGCCGCTCTCGGAGACGACCCGCGCGACGCTCGACGAGAGCCTCGACCTGCCGCCGGCGCGCGTCGCCGGCCTCGCCCTCGGCTCGCCCGAGTTCCAGCGGAGGTAAGTCATGCCCACCCGTCGCTTCTTCCTGCGCAGCTCCGGACTCGCCTTCGCCAGCTTCGGCCTGGCCCCGCGCGCGCTGGCGCGGGCCGCCGCCGCGGTGCCCGGCGGTCGCGGCAAGACGCTGGTGGTGCTGCTCCAGCGCGGCGCCTGCGACGGCCTCAACGTCGTGATCCCGTACGCCGAGAAGGAGTACGCGCAGGCGCGGCCGACGATCGCGCTGGCGGCGCCGGGCCGCGAGGGCGGCGCGCTCGACCTCGACGGCCACTTCGGCCTGCACCCGGCGCTCGAGCCGCTGCTGCCGCTGTGGCGCGAGGGAAGCCTGGCGGCGGTCCACGCGGTCGGCAGCCCGCACCCGACGCGCTCGCACTTCGACGCCCAGGACTTCCTGGAGAGCGGCACGCCTGGCGTGAAGTCGACCCGCGACGGCTGGATGAACCGCCAGCTCCAGGCGCAGCCGGCGGCGACGGCCAGCCCGCTGCGCGCCGTCGCGATCTCGCCGACGCTTCCCCGCGCGCTGCAGGGCCGAGCCGGCGCGGTGGCGCTGACCGACGCCGCGAGCTTCGAGCTGCGCGAGGCCGCGGGCACCCGGGTGGCGGCCGGGTTCGAGGGCATGTACGCGGCCGCGGCGCGCGACGCGCTGGGCGGCGCGGCGCGCGAGACCTTCGGCGCCATCGACGCGCTGGCCGACGTCGAGCCGATGGCGGAGCCGCGCACGGCCCGCGGAGAGCGCGCGATGGGGCCGCTCGGCGCACGGCGGCGCGGGCCCGGGGTCGGCGCGGCGTTGCGCGAGGTCGCGCGGCTGGTGCGCTCGGACCTGGGCGTGGAGCTGGCGTTCGTCGAGATGGACGGCTGGGATCACCACTCCGGCGAAGGCGGCGCCAGCGGCCAGCTCGCCCAGCGCCTGCGCGAGCTGGGCGAAGCGCTGGCCGGCTTCCACGAGACGCTCGGTTCCAGGATGAGTGACGTCGCCGTCGTCGTGGTCACGGAGTTCGGCCGCACGCTGAAGGAGAACGGCGCACGCGGCACCGACCACGGCCACGGCAGCGTCGCCCTGGTCCTGGGCGGGCCGGTGCGCGGTGGGCGCGTCGTCGGCCGCTGGCCGGGGCTGCGCGAGGACGCGCTCCACGAAGGCCGCGACCTGGCCGTGACCACCGACTTCCGCGACCTGCTCGGCGAGCTGCTCGTCGGCCACCTCGGGGCGCGCGACCTGTCCACCGTGTTCCCCGGCCACCGGGTCGCGCCGCCGGGCCTGCTGCGCGGCTGAAGGCTCGCGGCGGCCCTGCGCCCGTGCTAGCGTGATCCCGATGCGCGAGTGAGCCGGCGCGGGGCTCTCGTCGCCGCGCCCGACTCCCCCGAGAACCGACCGGGAGGATGCGATGCGCGCCCGATTCGCCGTGGCCGCCCTGCTGGTGGCGGTGCCCGCCTTCAGCCAGACGCTGCCGCCGCCGCCCCCGCCCTCGGCCCCGAGTTCGACTCCGCGCCCCCGCAGCGAGGTCGCCGGCGAGCTCCTCGATCGCCTGCAGGGCGTCTTCGATCGCATGAGCACATCCGGCGAGCGCGAGCTGGCCGACGAGCTCTCCAACCTCGCGCTCGACGGCCGCGCCTGCCTGCGGGAAGGCGTGTTCGATCGCGAGTTCCACGCCCGCTACGCGCGCCTGCTGCGCGTGCTGCGCCTGGCGCTGATCACGGACACGGGCGACATCCTGGCGGACATCGTCAACCGCGAGCTGATCGCCTTCGTGAAGGACGTCACGGGCAAGACCTACGACCCCGCGGCCGGCGCGTCCGAGCAGATCGTGCTGTTCTCCGACGCGGTGGCGACCGAGTTCACGGCCCTCCACGCCCAGGCCCGCCGCCTGAAGTGACGAGCGCGGGCCGCGCCCGTGGTACAAGAGGCGCGTCCGTTTCCCCGAACCCACCGCAAGACCGTCGACCGAGTCGGAGCTCCCGACCTCGCTGGAGGCACATGCGCGCACGCTTCGTCGTCCCGCTCTGCTTCACCCTCGTGGCCGGGGCCCAGGACTGGCCGCGCTTCCGCGGCCCGCAGGGCACGGGAGTGGCGGAGGGAGCTGCGCTTCCCGCCGTGTTCGGGCCCGCGAAGAACCTGGTCTGGCGGGTGGAAGTGCCACGGGGGCGGTCGTCGCCGATCGTCGTCCGCGACCGAGTCTTCCTGACGGCGCTCGACGGCGACCGGCTGGCGACGCTGGCGTTCGACCTCGCGACCGGAGCCCCGCTCTGGCGGCGCGACGTCGCTCGGGCCCACGCCCACGACGTCTACGTCGGCAACGACTCGGCGACGCCGACACCCGCCTCGGACGGCGAGAGCCTCTTCGTGTTCTTCCCCGACCTCGGCCTGCTCGCCTTCGACCTCGACGGCCAGGAGCGCTGGCGGCTCCCGCTCGGGCCGTTCGACAGCTTCTACGGCCTCTCGGGCTCGCCCGTCGTCCACGGCGACACCGTCGCCCTCGTCTGCGACCAGCGCAAGGGCTCCTTCGCGCTGGCCGTCGACAAGCGCTCGGGCGCGGTCCGCTGGCGCGTCGCGCGGCCGAACGCCGTCACGGAGGCCTACGCGACGCCGGTCGTCCACGCGCCCGACTCCGGGTCGCCCCAGCTCCTGGTCGCGGGGGCCCGGCGCAACGACGGCTACGACCTGGCCACGGGCCGGAGCCTGTGGTGGGTCGGCAACCTGGGCATCTACCCCGCGGGCTCGCCGGTGATCCACGGCGACACGATGATCTCGGTCGCGACCGGCGGCGAAACTCCCGAGTACCCGCCTTTCGACAGCTTCCTCGAGCAGCTCGACTCGGACAAGGACGGAATCCTGTCGACCGCGGAGTTCGCGAAGGACGCCGAGTACAAGGACCACTTCGGTTGGCTGGACGTGGACGGCGACGGCCGCATCACCCGCCCGGAGTGGGACGCGAAGCGCGACGAGAGCGTGGCCGAGGCAGGAGTCGTGTCGACCGCGATCGGGGGCGAAGGCGACCGCACGGCGTCCAGCCTGCGCTGGCGCTACAAGAAGTCCTTCTCCTACCTGATCACGCCGCTCGTGTACCGCGACGCGGTGTACCTCGTGAAGGGCGGCGGCATCGTGACCACGCTCGACCCGCGCACCGGCCAGGTCTTCAAGACCGGGCGCACGCCGGAGGCCATCGGCTCGTACTTCGCCTCGCCCGTGGCCGGCGACGGCAAGGTGTACCTGCTGAGCGAGGCGGGCCAGGTCACCGTGCTGAAGGCGGACCCGCAGTGGGAGATCCTGGCGGTCAACGCGCTCGGCGAGCGGGTGGAAGCGACGCCGGCCATCGCGGGCGGGCGCATCTACATCCGCACGGAGCGCGCCCTCTACAGCTTCGGCCTCCCGGCCGCCATCGCCGCAGCCGCCGCGCCGCGCTGAGGCTTCAACGCGGCGCGGGGCGCGCCAGCACCTCGGGCGCAGGGAGCCGGTCGCCGGGGTAGCCCGCAACTTCTCCGAAGCGCTCGCCGCGCTGCCAGGCCTCGCGCGCGGCGACGATCTCGTCGGCGTCGCGGGCGACGAAGTTCCACCACATCACGATCCGCTCGCCGAACGGGGCGCCGCCGATCAGCAACGCGCGTCCCGGGCGCTCACCGCCGTTCACGCACAGCTCGCGGCGGCCGGTGCCGAGGTCGTACAGCGTCTCGACGGCGAGCGGCGCGTCGGCCACCCGCACGTCGCCCGCAAGCGGCAGCAGCGCATGCTCGAAGCCGGGCTCCAGGGGCAGCACCAGGCGGGCCCCGGCCGCGAGCTCGAGTTCGACGGCGCACAGCGGCGAGTGTGCCGTCGCTGGCGAGCGCGTGCCCGCGAGCTCGCCCATCACGAGGCGCGCGCGGGCGCCATGGTCCTCGGCGACGACGCGCGCCTCGTGCTGCTCGAACTCCGGCTCGACGTGGCGCGACGCCTCCGGCAGCGCGACCCAGAGCTGCACCCCGTGCAGCGCCCCGGTGTGCGCCTCCGGCGTCTCTTCCGAGTGGGCGATGCCGCGTCCCGACGTCATCAGGTTGAGCACGCCCGGGCAGCCGACACCCGTCGCGCCCGTGCTGTCGCGGTGGAGGATCTCGCCAGCCAGCAGCCACGAGACCGTCTGCAGCCCGATGTGCGGATGCGGCGCCACGTCCATCGGCTTGCCGGAAGCGAACGAGCGTGGCCCGAAGCCGTCGAGGAAGCACCAGGGGCCGATCATTCGCCGGCCGCGGGTCGGCAGCAGGCGGCGGATCGGCAGCCCCATCAGGTCGCTGGCACGGCCGGGGAGCGGCTCCAGGCGCGCGCCCGACGCGGGATCGGCGCTGCACGGCTCGACCGGACCGGGGTTCGAGACGTCGCTCAAACGGTCTTCTCCAACTCCGCCCCGGCCTGGAGCGTCGCGTCCCGCAACGCGACGAGGTCCTGCTCGGACGTTCGGAAGTTGACGATCGCGGCGCGCAGGTACGAGCGCCCGCGCAGCACGGTGGGGGCCAGGAAGAACGAGCCGTCGGCGATCCAGCGGTTGGCGATCCGGCGGTTGAGGCGGTCGAGCCGCGCTTCGTCGAGGCCCTTGCCGCGCGGCGCGTATCGGAAGCAGACGATCGACAGCGTCGGCTCCACCGCCAGCTCGAGCGCGTCGGGGCGCTCCTTCACGAGTTCGGCGAGGCGCCGCGCGCGGGCCAGGTCGGCGCCGATCGCGCGCGCGTAGCCTGCGCGGCCGTGGCGCTGGATGCCGAGCCAGACCTTCAGCGCGCGGAAGCGGCGCGACAGCTCGGGGCCGCGCTCGGAGAACAGCACGGGCCCGAGCAGCGGGCTCTCCGGGTCCTGGTCGAGGTACTCGGCGGGACGCGCGAAGGCGTCGGTCAGCCCGCCCTTGCGTCGTACCAGGGTCGCGCCGGCCTCGTACGGCACGTAGAGCCACTTGTGCGGATCGGCGGCGATCGAGTCGGCGCGGGTGAGGCCGGCGAAGGCCCCGGGGATCGCGATCGCGGCCAGCGCGCCGTAGGCACCGTCGGCGTGGAACCACATCCCCTCGCGGGCGGCGACGTCCGCGATCGTGTCGAGCGGGTCGATCGCGCCGGTGTTCACGGTGCCCGCGCTGCCGACGACGATCGCCGGCCGCAGCCCCGCGGCGCGGTCGGCGGCGATCGCCTGCTCGAGCGCGTCCACCCGCATCCGGAAGCCCGCGTCGGTCGCGATCCGGCGCACGAAGCGGCGGCCGAAGCCGAGCAGGTCGGCAGACTTGTCGACGCAGTGGTGGACCTGCTCCGACACGTAGACCACGGGCCGCGGGTCCCGCGGCAGCCCCCCGTCGCGCACGTCGGGGCAGACCGCGCGACGCGCGGCGCCGAGTGCCGTGAAGTTGGCCATCGAGCCGCCGGAGGTGAGCACGCCTTCGGCGTCAGCGGGATAGCCCAGGAGCTGGGAGATCCAGCTCAGCGCCTGCCGCTCGACGTGGATCGCGGCATGGTCGCCGCCCCAGCAGTTGGGGTTGGTCGCGGAGGCGAGCAGATCGGCGAGGATGCCGACGGGGTCGGCGGTCGCGTTGATGAAGGCGAAGAAGCGCGGGTGCGAGTTGCCGAACGGGAACGGCATCACCTGCTCGCGGACGCGAGCGAGCAGCGCGTCCGGGTCGCAGCCCGTCTCCGGCAGCGGCTCGTCGAACCACGGAGCGCGTGGGCCGATCTTGCCGAACACGGGGCCCGCGGCGATGCCGCCGACGTGATCGGCGACGAGATCGACGGCCACCCGGCCGAGGCGGCGGATCTCGTCGGCGGGCAGGTCGAACTCGGGGTCGGGCTTCACGGCTTCGCGGGAGCGGCCTTCCGGGGCGCGCCTTCGGAGAGCAGCGCTTCGACCTTCGCGTGCAGCTCGGCGCCGGTCGCGGTGCCGTCCCGACGGAAGCGGATCAGCGGCCTTGCCGGGTCGCGGTAGTCGAGCACGAACTTGGCCGGGTAGTACTCGACGCCGAAGCCGTCCTGCGCGGTGTCGGCGAGGAAGATCCGGAACGGCAGCTTGCGCTTCTTCGCGAACGCGGCCACGACTTCGGCTTCTTCGGTGACGTTGAAGCTCAGGAAGGCGACGTCGTCGCGCCCCGCCAGCGACTCGTGGAACTCGACGAGGTCGGGCATCTCGATCACGCACGGCGCGCACCAGGTCGCCCAGAAGTCGACCACCGCGATCTTGCCGGCGAGGTCGGCAGGACGCAGCGTGCGGCCCTCGAGATCCTTCAGCTCGAACTGCGGCGCGGGCAGCTTCAGCGCCTGCCAGCCGTCTTCGCCGATCACGACGCCCGGCTGCCAGGCGGCGAACAGGAACAGTGCGACGACGAGCGCCGCTCGCAGCCGCGTCACGGGGCCTCCGGCACCGCGGCGGCGGGCGGCAGCGGCACGAACAGGCCGCCGGCGTCGATCTCCACCGCCTCGAAAGGCGCGACGCGAGTGGTGTCGCCGTCCGTCCAGCCGCCGAGCCAGACCCAGGCGCCCTCCCGGGCCTCGAGCGCCTCGAGCGTGCGGGCCTCGGGGTCGACGATCCAGTAGTGGCGCACGCCGGTCCGCAGGTACAGGTCGGACTTGCGCACGCGGTCGCGCGAGCGGCTGGAGGGCGAGACCACCTCGCACGTCCAGTCCGGCACGACCTCGATGCGGCCGGCCGGCAGTTCCGGCAGCCGCTCGCGGCACCAGCCCGCCAGGTCCGGGACGACGACGTCGCGAGTGCCAAGGGCCACTTCCGGCTCGACGACGAGCCACCAGCCGCCCGGCCCGCCCTGCCCGCGATCGTAGGGCCCGAACAGGCCCGCGGAGAGCCCGGCCTCGACGCGGCCGTGCTCGGGTCGCGATCGCGGCTGCGCCTCCATTCGCCCGTCGAGGATCTCGTAGATGCGCCCGTCGTCGGGCGTCGCGTCGAGGTCGCGCGCGGTCGCGCCGGGCCGGGGATCGGTCGCCATCCTTCGATGGTACCCCCGGCCCGCGCGCGGGGGATGTCTAGAAGAGTCTCTGGATGTAGAGATCCATCATCCGCTTCCAGTACGGCCAGTCGTGGCCGCCGTCCGGGCCCCAGTCGTCCAGCGAGTGGTTGATGCCCTTCTCCTTCAGCACCTCGGAGAAGCGGTAGGTCGGCCCGCTGTCCTCCCACTGCCCGGTGCCGGTCGCGAGGCGGATGTCGCACGAGGCCAGGTGGTGACGGAACCAGCCGTCGTCGAGGTTCCGGACGTAGTCGATCGGGTTGTTGAAGTAGAAGTTGTCGTCGTAGTCGCCGTTCATGAACTTGCGGATGTCGTAGACGCCCGACAGCGCCAGGCAGCGCTTGACGACGTCGGGGTGCTTGAACAGCGTGTTGGCCGCGTGGTAGGCGCCGAACGAGGCGCCCATCGTCGTGATCGGCTGCGCGCCCTTGCAGTGGTCGTGGATGAACGGCACCACCTCGCTCGCCACGTAGGCGTCGAACATCGCCTGCACGTAGCTGCGGTGACGGGGGTGGGCCTGTTCGTCGTACCAGCTCTGGTTGTTGGCGGTGTCGATGCAGTAGAACTTCACCTTGCCGGCGTCGATGTGGTGGGCCAGCGCCCCGATCAGGCCCTGCCCCTCCAGCTCGCGCTCGTCGCCGCCGCTGGTGGGAAAACCGAGGATCGGCGCGCCGTAGTGGCCGTAGACGCGCACGGGCATCTCGCGCCCCGTGCGGTGGCTGAACCAGCGGTGCTGCTCGACGTGCATGGCGCGCTCCTCTCCCCTAGTGGACGGTGCGCGGGATTCTATGTCTTGTTACGATCCCCCGCTGTTTCCGACAACGAAAGACAGGGGCGTGCCTTGATCGGCCAGACCGTCTCGCACTATCGCGTCACCCGCAAGCTGGGAAGCGGGGGCATGGGCGTCGTCTACGAGGCCGAAGACACCCGCCTCGGCCGCCACGTGGCGCTCAAGTTCCTGCCCTCCGAGCTGGCCCGTGACGAGGTCGCGCTCGAGCGCTTCCAGCGCGAGGCGCGGGCGGCGTCGGCGCTCAACCATCCCGGCATCTGCACGGTGCACGCGATCGAGCAGCACGGCGACGAGCACTTCATCGCGATGGAGCTGCTGGAGGGCGAGACGCTCGCCGAGCGGCTGCGGCGCGGCCCGATCGCGCTGGAAGAGCTGCTCGCGTTCGGCATCCAGGTCGCCGACGCGCTGGAGTCCGCCCACGCCAAGGGCATCGTCCACCGCGACCTGAAGCCGGCCAACGTGTGGGTCACCTCGCGCGACCAGCTCAAGATCCTCGACTTCGGGCTGGCCAAGATCGAGCGCCTGCGCGGCACCGGCGAAGCCGTCTCCGAGGCCCCGACCGCAGTGCAGCCCAACGAGCTGACCACGGCCGGCAGCACGCTCGGCACCGTCTCCTACATGTCGCCGGAACAGGCGCGCGGCCAGCTCACCGACTCGCGCACCGACCTGTTCTCGCTCGGCACCGTGCTGTACGAGATGGCGAGCGGCCAGCGCCCCTTCGTCGGCGAGACGCCGGCGGTGGTGTTCGACGCGATCCTCAACCGCGAGCCCGCCGCACTCGACCGCAGCCTGCCGCCGGAGCTGGGCCGCATCGTCGGCAAGGCGCTGGAGAAGGACAAGAGCCTGCGCTACCAGAACGCGGGCGACCTGAAGACCGATCTGATGCGGCTCAAGCGCGACGTCGACTCGGGCGGCCGCCGCGCGTCGGAGCTGTCGGACTCGCGACCCCACGCGCCGGCGGAGAAGTCGGTGGCGGTGATGTACTTCGAGAACCTGTCCGGCGTGAAGGAGGACGAGTACCTCCGCGACGGCATCACCGAGGACATCATCACCGAGCTGCTGAAGATCAAGGGCCTCAAGATCTTCTCGCGGCCGACCGTGCTCGCCTTCCGCGACAAGCCGATCAGCCTGGAGCAGATCGGCCAGCAGCTCGGCGCCGCGTACGTGCTCACCGGCAGCCTGCGCCGCGGCGGCGCACGGCTGCGCATCAACGCCCAGCTCGTCGACACCAAGACCGAGTTCCCGCTGTGGTCGGAGCGCTACGACCGCGAGATGCAGGACGTGTTCGAGGTCCAGGACGAGATCGCGCGCAAGATCGCCGAAGCGCTGCGGGTGACGCTGACGCCCCAGGAGCAGCAGGCACTGGCGGAGAAGCCGACCCAGAACCTGCAGGCCTACGACCAGTACCTGCGCGGCAAGAGCTTCACCCGCCGGCTGACCCGCCAGGACCTGGAGTTCGCGCTGCAGATGTTCGAGAGCGCGGTGGCGCTCGACCCGCAGTTCGCGATGGCCCACGCCGCGATCGCCTACGTCTGCGCCCTCTACCACTTCCACTTCGAGAACTCGGCGGCGTGGATGGAGCGGGCGGAGGCCGCAGCCCAGCGCGCCGCGGCCTTCGGCAAGGACTCGCCCGAGATCGAGGTGGCGCAGGGCTGGATCCTGTACGCCAAGGGCCGCCACGACGAGGCGGTCTCGCGCGCGGAGAAGGCGATCTCCCGGCGCCGCGACTCCGAGGGCGCGTACTACCTGATCCTGCGCGCGTTGTTCGCGGCCGGGCGCTACCACGAGGTGGAGGGCATCGCCGAGGCCGCGGTCGAGGCCAGCGGCGGCGACTACAACATCTACGTGCCGATCCGGAACTCGCTGGGCGCCGTCGGCAAGACGACGCTGATGGAGAAGTTCCGCCAGCGCGAGATCCAGGCCCTCGAGAACCACCTGACCTCGGTCCCCGAGGACGCCCGCGCCCACACCCTGCTGTCCACGATCTACGCGGCGCTCGGCAACGTCGAAGGCGCCACCCGCGAGGCCAACCTGGCGATGGCCCTGCGGCCGACGGACGCGACCGTGCTCTACAACGCGGCGTGCACGCTGTCCCAGCTCGGCAAGCTGGACGAGGCCGTCGCGGCGCTGGCGAAGGCGTGGAAGAACGGCTGGAAGGACGCCAACTGGACTCGCCGCGACCCCGACCTCGCCCCGCTGCACGGCCACCCGGACTTCGAGCGGCTGTTCCCGCAGGGGGCGTAGCTCACCTCACGTCGATTCGTCGGCGATGCGCGCCAGGCGGCGGGCGAGGCGATCGCGCCGTCGGCGAGCGCCAGCCCGGCCAGCAGCGACGTCACGCTCTTCGTGACGGAGTGCCGAGCGCCGTGTGGTCGGGGCGTGGGCTCGCTCGCCGGTCCCACGGGACGGAAGACGGCCTGACGCCTGGCGACGCCAGGGCTCGTCCCCGCGGAGCGGCCCCTCGCCCCAGGCTCCGGAACCTCTCCCGCTGGGCTGCGTTCCAAGCCACCGACGTCCCCGCAGGAGGAACCTCGATGCGTCTTCACGTCCCGCTGCTCACGCTCGCCCTCGGTCTGGCCGGGTCGACGCCCGGAATCGCCCAGGCGCCGGCGCCCGCACGCCTGCACACCCACGCCGCCGACGCCCGCTCCTACGACGCCAACGCCTTCTGGCTGGAGTCGACGAGCGGCCTGGTGCTGATCGATGCCCTGATGCTCAAGTCGGACGCGCGGCTGCTGGCGGCCGCGATGAAGGCGACCGGCAAGCCGCTCGCGGGGATCCTGATCACCCATCCGCACCTCGACCACTTCGGCGGTGTGCGTACCGTGATCGAGACGCTGGGGCCTGCGCCCGTCTACGCGACGCGAGCGACGGCCGCGGCGATCCGCCCGACCCACGACAAGGCGATGGCCGAGGGCTGGCCGAAGGCCCATGGTGCCGACTACGACGCGGAACCCTACGCTCCGGACCACGTCGTCGAGTCGGGCGCGCGGCTGGAACTGGCCGGGCTCCGCTTCGAGCTGCACGACCTGGGACCGATGGAGGCGGCGAACAACACGGTGATCCACAACCTCGACCTGAACGTGCTCTTCACCGGAGACGCGACCGTGGCGCACGCGCCGGTCTACGTCGGCGAAGGTCGCTCGCGCCGGTCGATCGAGGCGCTGGAGCGCCTCGCCCGCGACTTCCCCGGCGTGCGCCGCGTCTACTCGGGGCACTACGGGCCGCTGCCGCTTCGGCCGCTCGTCGCGCAGAACCTCGAGGGCGTGCGCAGCGCCCGTGCGATCGTCGCGGCGCGGCTGGCCGATCCCACGGAGCTCGGGCCCGACGGCACGCTGAAGCCCGCGGCTCGCGAGGCCACCGTGCGCGCGCTCGCTGCGCGGATGCGGAATCAGGCCACCTACGGCATGAGCGCGCGTACGCTCGCGGCGCTGAACCTCGCGGGCCTGGAGACGGAGCTGAAGGCGGAGCGCAGCGCGCCACCTCCGACCTCCGCGAGCGAAGCGCGGCTGCCCGAAACGATGCGCGCGGAACTGCGACAGGCCCTCGCCAGGCTCGACTTCGTGGTCGGCCGCTGGGCCGGCACGGCGACGCGGCCGGAGGCCTCGGGAGCTGCCACTCCGGCCGAGGTCGGCTTCGCGCCGGGTCCCGGGGCCAGCCACCTC
Organism: Acidobacteriota bacterium; assembly: GCA_011526565.1. Lineage (GTDB taxonomy): Bacteria > Acidobacteriota > Vicinamibacteria > Fen-336 > Fen-336 > WYBL01. The sequence continues at coordinate 16,776 of WYBL01000174.1, forward strand.
GTCGGCGACACGCGGCTCGACGGCTACGGCTACGTCCTCACCCTCGGCTACGACCTGTTCCAGAAGGTCTACCGCCTGTCGGTCGTCGACGACGTCACGGGCCTCGTCGACGTCTTCGTGGGCGGCTTCGACGAGTCGGGCGTGCTGGCGCTCGCCAACGTGGCGCCCGGCACCCACTACCGCGCCGGGGCCGATGTCGTCCACACCCGCCTCACGCTGCGGCCAGGTCCCGAAGACCGCTGGCAATGGGAGGTCGCCGACTCCCGGGACGCCGGCCGCACGTGGCGCGCCCGCCGCGTCTTCACGGCGGAGCAACGCCTGCCCTAGCATCCCCGCCGGCATCCACGCGCGGGTGTTCAGCCGGCCTGATTCGGGGCTTCTGCGGCCACCGCCGCCCCGGCGCCGCTAGACTGGCGTCCCGGGAGGAAGCGCATGAACAGGTTTCGGCTCGCGGTCGTCGGTGCGGCATGGCTCGGCGCGGCAGCACCGTGCGCGGCCGAAGAGCCCTTCTCGTTCGTCGCTCTCGGGGACACGACCTACGCGATCCCCGCCGACAACCCGCTCTACGAGCGCCTGATCGCCGCGATCAACGCCGCGGCGCCGGCCTTCTCCATCCACGTCGGCGACACCAAGGGCTACGGGGACTGCGGCCGCGCGTTCCAGGAGAGCCAGCGCGCCTTCTTCGATTCTTTCGCCCAGCCCGTGGTCTACGCCCCTGGCAACAACGAGTGGGCGGACTGCTGGAAGGCCAACCGCGGGAGCGCCGACCCGGTGGCCATCCTGGGCCTGATGCGCGACGTGTTCTGGGCGAAGCCCGAGAGCCGCGGGCGGGCGCCGATGCCGCTCGTCCGCCAGGCGGACGCCGACCCGGCGTTCCCCGAGGTCGCCGAGAACGCGCGCTGGCGGCGCGGGGGTGCGACCTTCGCCACCCTCAACCTGGTCGGCAATCACAACAACCAGGAGCTGCGTGTGGAGTCGTCGTGGCGGGAGTTCGTGCGCCGCGAGCAGGCCAACGTCGCCTGGGTCAAGGCGGCGTTCGCGAGCGCGCGAAGCGAAGGCGACCGAGCGGTCGTGCTCGCCTTCCACTCGAACCCCTTCGACGAGAAGGTTCGCCACGACCTGGGTCCCTTCGAGCCCGTGCTGCGCACGATCGTCGCCGAGGCCGACGCTTTCGCCGGGCAGGTGCTGGTGGTGCACGGTCACCATCACGAACTCGTGATCGACCGCCCGGTGACGAAACTCGACCTCGACGGTCCCGCGGTCGAGCACCCCAACCTGACTCGCCTGCAGGTTTACGGCTGGCCGGAGATGAAGGCGGTCCGGGTGTCGGTCGACGTCTCCCGGCCGTGGGTCTTCGGCTTCGAGCCGCTCTACGATCCGGAGGCGGCGATCTCCCCCCACTCCGACCGCAAGTAGCACCGTCACGACCCTGGAGGGCTGATGAAGGCCGTCTTGTCGAGCGCTCTTCTGTTGGCGGGCCTGTTGATGGCGGGCGGACCAGTGCAGGCGGCACCGGACGTGGAAGCGGCGCGGGTACCCGCATCTCCGATGACGGTCCGCGCCGTGAGGCTGGGCCCGGGAGCCGACCTGAAGCGCGAGCTGGCGCGGTTCGCACGGGCGAACGGAATGCGAGCCGGGATCGTGCTGACCTGTGTCGGCAGCCTGACGCGCGCGGTCGTGCGGCTGGCCGACCAGCCCGAGGCCACCACGATCGAGGGCAAGCACGAGATCGTCTCGCTCGTGGGTACCCTCTCGCCCGACGGCGACCACCTGCACCTCGCGATCAGCGACGGCCAGGGCCGCACCGTCGGCGGTCACCTGATGGAGGGGTCGATCGTCTACACGACCGCGGAGATCGCGATCGGCGAGCTCGAGGCCCTGGCCTTCTCGCGCGAGACCGACGCGCGCACGAGCTTCCGGGAACTCGTCGTCGGGCCCCGCCGGTAGCGGCCTACTCGGCAGCGGCCAATCTCACGGAGTGCACACCGAGCTCGGCTGGAAGGGCACGCTGGCGCCAGGACGGGCTCCGTCGCCATCGACTCGACGAGGCCGAGCTTGACGTCGTGACGGTGGCCAGCGACGACGGCCCGCGGGCCGCCGAACTGAGCCTCCACCTTCCTCCGCCGCGAGTAGCCGATCCCCAGGTCAGGCCGCCCGGTGCGGCGTGACGTCGCGGGTGATGCGCTCCGCGGAAGCGCGCTGCGCGATGTCGAGATCGTAGGCCGCCTGCAGGTTCATCCAGAACTCCGGCGTCGTCTCGAAGTAGCGAGCCAGCCTGAGCGCGGTGTCTGCCGAAATGCCGCGCCGCCCGTTGACGATCTCGCTGATTCGGTTGACCGGGACCCGCAGATCGCGCCCGAGGCGGTTGATGCTGATGCCGAGTGGCTTCAGCAGGTCCTCGCTCAGGATCTCCCCGGGGTGAACGGGCGGCAGGCGCTGCGTGCGGGTTCCCATGTTTCGATCGACTCCCGTCAGTGATAGTCCACGATCTCGACGCCCTCCGCGTCGCCGTCGCGCCAAAGGAAGCAGACCCGGTACTGATCATTCACCCGGATGCTGTACTGGCCTCGCCGGTTGCCTTTCAGCGCTTCCAGGTGGTTGCCGGGGAAGGCCCGCAGGTCGTCCAACCGGCGAGCCGCGTCGAGTTGCTTCAGCTTGCGCTGTGCCACCCGCGCGATGGCACCAAACCGGCGGGTCGACACGCCCCTGAAGAGCGCTTCGGTCTCCCGATCGCCGAAGGACCGGATCACCCGCTCAAGGTATTACGGCGAGCGTGATACGTCAACCCCCTTGAGCCGCTCAGGGCAGTCCGAACGGAACCGGCGAGCGCCGGCCCGGGTAGCGCTCGCCTCGCAGCCCAGCGATCGTCGATTGATGGCGTGGCCGCGCCGGTCGTGGTCTCGGGCCGCGAAGCCCTGCTCCGATACGTCCTGCGACCTCCCGTCGCCCAGGACAAGATCGAGCCACAGCCTACGGCCTGATCCGCCGGATCGGCCGAGCGCGAGCCGCAGCGTTTCGAGCGGCAGCACCAGCTTCAGGGGATCATCCCGCAGCCGGAGCGCGCCGAAGCGAACGTAGCGGCCTACTCGTCGCGCAGGGCGCGGGCCGGGTCGAGGCGGGCGGCGCGGCGCGCGGGGACCAGGCTCGCCGCCACGCCTGCCGCCGCGAGCAAGAGCGCCACTGCGGCCACCGTGGCGGGGTCGGCGGGGCGGACCCCGTAGAGCAGGCTCGACAGCGCGCGGCCGAGGGCGAAGGCGCCGAGGAGCCCCAGCGCGCCCCCGATCGCGACCGCCCGCGTGCCCTGGCCCACCACCAGGCCGAGCACCTGCGCGGGCCGCGCCCCCAGCGCGAGGCGCACGCCCATCTCGCGGGTGCGGCGGGCGACCGTGTACGCCGCGACGCCGTACACGCCGAGGGCGGCCAGCGCCAGCGCCCCGCCCGCGAACACGGCGAGCAGCAGCAGCGCGAAGCGACGCTCGGCCAGCGAGTCGTCGCGCAGCGAGACCAGCGTGCGCACACGTGGCGGCAGCTCCGGGGCCAGCGCGCGCACGACCTCGCGCGCGGCCGCGGCGAACGCCGCCGGGTCGCCGTCGACCTGAGCGACGAAGCTGAGAGCGCTGAAGGCGCGCGGGCGCTGGCGCAGGCTGGCGTAGAACGTCGGCCGCGGCGGTGCGTCGAGGCCGTCGTCGCGCACGTCGCCGACCACGCCGACGATCGTGTACGGCCGCATGTCGCCGTCCATGTTCCCGAAGTGGATGCGGCGGCCGATCGGGTCGACCCCCGCGAAGCGGGCGCGGACCAGCGCCTCGGAGACGAGCGCGACGTGGGGGGCGTCGGCGACGTCGCGAGCGTCGAAGTCGCGTCCGCGCACGAGCGGAATGCCGAGCGCGGCGAGATAGCCCGGGCCGGCGACCCGGAACTCGGCGTGGCCGGCGATCGCGGGGTCCTTCATCAGCCGGCCGAAGGCGTCGAAGTCCACAACCGGCTGCTCGGTGGCGAGGAACGCGCCGTCGGCGCCACCGCCCGCCAGCGGCGGCGTGTTTACGGCCCCGACCGTGCTCACGCCGGGCAAGGCGAGCAGTCGCGCCACGACCTCGTCGTGGAAGCGCACGCGCTCGGTGAGGATCTCGGGCGAGTCCGCCTCCGGCAGCGACACGTCCAGCGCGACGCGGTGCTCCGTGCGGAACCCGGGATCGACGTCGAGCAACCCGGCGAGGCTGCGACCGAGCAGGCCGCCTCCGACCAGCAGCGTCGCGGCGGCGGCGACCTGGGACGCGACGAGGGCGTCGAGCAGGCGCCGGCTGGTCCCGGTCGCGGCGCCGCGCGCGCCGTCGACCAGCGCAGTGCGACTCGCTCGGCGCACGGCGCGCCAGCCGGTGAAGAGCCCCACGCCGAGGGCCGTCGCCAGCGAGGCCGCGAGCGCGAACAGCAGCATGGCCGGGCTCGAGCCCACCTCCTCGGCGCGCGGCAGGCGGCCCGGTTCGAATGCGAGCAGCAGGCGAACGCCGACGGTCGCGAACGCCACGCCCAGGAGCCCGCCGACCGATGCGAGCACCAGCGTCTCGGTGCCGAGCTGCCGCAGCAGGCGGCCGCGCGTCGCGCCCAGCGCGAGGCGGACCGCGAACTCGCGCTCGCGGCCGGCGGCCTGCGCGAGCAGCAGGTTCGCGACGTTGGCCCAGGCGGCCAGCAGCAGCACGCCGGTCGCCGCGAAGAGCACCAGCAGCGCCTGGCGCGCGTCGCCGGTCAGCGCCTCGCGCAGCGAGCGCACGTCCGCGTCGGCCATCCAGGTGTCGTCGCCGTGGCGCTCGCGCAGTTGGCGCGCGAGCGCGCTCGTCTCGTGGCGCGCCTGTTCCACCGACACGCCCGCCCGCAGGCGTCCCACCACCCGCCAGTTGTTCGCGGTCCGGCTCGGGTTGCGGGGGAACTGGTTCTTCGGCAACCAGACGTCGGCGCCGACCGGAAAGCCGGGACCCGGCGGCAGCACGCCGATCACCGCGTAGCTGCGGCCACCGGAGCGCAGCGAGAGCCCGGCGAGGTCGGCGCGGGAGGCCAGCGCTCGCTGCCAGAAAGCGTGGCTCACCAGGGCCGTCGGGATCGCCCCGGGCGCCTGGTCCTCGGCCGAGAACGGCCGCCCCAGGCGTGGCGAGACGCCCAGCACGCCGAAGAAGCGATCGGAGACCACGGCGACCTCTGCGCGCACCGGCTCGCTGCCACCCGCGACGGACTGTGGCCAAGACGAGTACAGGGCGAGCGCTTCGAACGAACGGCTCCCGTCGCGCAGGTCCTCGAAGTTGGGCTCCGAGACGTTGTTCGTGCGCAGGCCCTTGGGGTTGATCGGCTGCACGCGGACCAGGCGCTCGCTGTCGGGATACGGGAGCGGCCGCAGCAGCACGGCGTGGACCACGCTGAACAGCGCGGTGGCGACACCGATCCCCAGCGACAGGGCGAGCACCGCGACCAGCGTCGTCGAGCGGCCGCAAAGGAACTGCCGCACCGACGCCCTCAGCTCTCCGTTCCAGTTCCCCACGTGAGCCCCCAGTCGTTTCCCGCTCCTCTGGGACGCCGGAGCCCCGGGAAAGGTTGCAGGAATGCGCTACCTGCGCCGCTCCGAGTCTTCGTCCTCTGGCACGTCTCGCGGCGGGCGGGCGGCCGCGTCGGCGGGCCTGGCATCGGCGGCAGTTGTTGCTTGACAGCTCGTGCCGCTGATTGCTGTGATGGGTCTTGCGGGAGCAGTCCGCGGTTGGAGTCTCCATGCAGCATGAGAAGGCCTGGCCGCATGGCCGGCTCTCCTACAAGCTGCTTTTCGAGCGCAATCCACTCCCGATGTGGATTTTCGACCGGGCCACGCTCGCCTTCCTCGCTGTCAACGACGCCGCCGTCGCGCTCTATGGGCACACGCGGGAGGAGTTTCTCCGGATGAGCCTGCTCGACGTGCGCACCGCCGAGGACGTCCCGAGCTTCCTCGAGGCCTACGAAGGCGCGCAGAAGCGGGAAGCTGGCCCGCAGCTGGTGGACCTCGGAGTGTTCGAGCATCGGGCGAAGGACGGCTCGCCGATCCACGTGCACCTCACGCGTGCCAACGTCGAGCTGCGGGGTCGTCGAGCCGCGCTGGTCGTCGTCAACGACGTCGGGGAGATTCTCCGGATCACTCGTGCCGCGGACGAGAGTCGCAGGCGGTTCGAGCTGTTCATGAAGCACCTCCCAGGCGTGGCTTTCGTCAAGGACGAGTCGGGCCGCTATGCCTACATGAACGAGTTCGCGGCCGAGGTCGTCGGGCGTTCGCCCGAGGAGTGCCTGGGACGAACGGACCTGGAGCTGTTCCCGCTCGGCACCGCAGAGCAGCTTCGATATAGCGATCACACGACCCTCGAGGCGGGTCGGCCAGTTCAGATCGTCGAGGCGACACGAGGTCCTGCCGGCGAAGTCACCTGGCTGGTGACCAAGTTCCCGATACCCACGGAGAGTGGATGTCGTCTCGGCGGCATCGGGATCGACATCACCGAACGCGTCAAAGCTGAACAGGAGCGCGAACGCTTGGTCGAGAGCGAACGCGTGGCCCGGCAGCGTACGGAGCTGCTGCTCGAACGACTCGTCGCTCTCGAAAGCGTGACCGAATCCGCACTGACGCAACTCGGCCTCGAAGACCTGATCCCCGAGCTGCTGAGCCGCCTCCGGACCCGCCTCAGGGTCGACGCCACGCAGCTACTCCTGCTCGACGCCGAGCGAAACGAGCTCGTCGTTCGTGGCAGCGTCGGCTTCCCGGGCGCGGACCCGCAGGGCCAGCGCGTCCCCGTGGGCCGGGGGGTGGCAGGCCGCCTGGCGACCCAGAGCGGTGCGCTCACCGTCGAGGATCTGGGGCAGGTCGAGGTGTTACTGCCGGCGCTGCGCAGAATGCGATCGGCCGCCGGGGCCCGGCTGCTGCTGGGCGATCGTGTCGTCGGGGCGCTGCTGGTCGCATGCCTCGAAGCGCGCCGCTTCGAGAGTGGCGATGTCGAGCTGCTGCAACTGGTGGCGGACCGCATGGCCCCCGCGATCGACCGCGCCCGGCTGCTGGAGGAGACTCAAGAGTCGCGGACACAGCTACAGCTCCTGACCCGGCGCCTGGTGAACGCGCAGGAGGACGAGCGTCGCTCGATCTCGCGGGAGCTCCACGACGAGTTCGGCCAGATCGCGACCGCCCTGAAGCTGACGCTGGAGGCGCTCCCGCAGCGGGGGCCAGAGATCGACGACGCGTTGGCGCTGGTGAAGCAGTTGCTTCACCAGGTGCGCGACCTCTCGATGAAGTTGCGGCCGGCGTTGCTCGACACCGTGGGCCTGCTACCGGCGCTCGTCTGGCATCTGGAGCGATTCACCCGGCAAACGGGAATCCGTGTCGATCTGCGCGGCGAGGTGGCTGAGGCCCGGCTGTCGGCCGAGGTCAAGATTGCTGCCTACCGCATCGTCCAGGAGGCGCTCACGAACGTCGCCCGGCACTCCCAGGTCCGCGCCGCCGCCCTGGGCGTCGACGCTCGTGACGGGAACCTGGTCTTGCTGGTGGAGGACGGCGGCGCGGGCTTCGACGCCGAGACCGTGGCGTCACGCGACAGCGCCGGCCTGCTCGGGATGCGCGAAAGGGCTCTGGCGCTGGGAGGGCGGCTCGAGGTCCGATCGCGCCCCGGCGCCGGTACCCGCGTGCAGGCGTGGCTGCCCATCGGCGGTCGCGATTGATCAAGGTCTTGCTGGCCGAGGACCACCGCGTCGTGCGTGATGGCCTGCGGGCGCTGCTCCAGCGCGAACCCGACATGCGAGTCGTCGGCGAGATCGGCGACGGCCTGGAGGCGGTCGGCCTCGTGGAGAGCATGCGTCCCGACGTCCTCGTCGTCGACCTGATGCTGCCCGGGCTGGGCGGAATCGAGGTCACGCGCCTGGTGCGCCGGCGAGCGACATCCACCCGCGTGGTCGTGCTCTCGATGCATGCGGCGGAGGCTTTCGTCATCCAAGCGCTGGAAGCGGGCGCCTCGGGTTACGTGCTGAAAGACGCGGGCGCCGACCAACTGCTCGTCGCCATCCGCAAGGCCGTCGCCGGCAAGCGCCACCTGAGCCCGCCGCTGACGGAGGCCTCCCTCGCCGACTATCAAGACCGCGTCGGGCCGATGCAGGCCGATCCCTACGAGGCACTGACCGCACGGGAGCGCCAGGTGCTGGTACTGACCGCGCAGGGAGAGACCAGCCGCGAAACAGCCGCTCGTCTGGGCATCAGCCCTCGCACCGCAGAGTGGCACCGCGCCCAGGTCCTGCGCAAGCTGGGCTTGCGGGGCCAGGCCGAACTGACGCAGTTCGCGATGCGCCGCGGGCTGCTGGGGCCGGAGCCCTCACTGCCGGGGCCTCGCCCGGAGCCCGAGGATCCGAAAACGTAGATGTCACCGATCCGCCCGCACGGGCGGGAACTGATTCGCTCGAGGAAGGTCCATTCGGCCATGACCGAACTACTGCACGGCGACCAGGCAGGGATCTCGGACGCTCTCGACCGCGCCCGTCTGCTCGCTTCGTTCTTACAGAACAGCGCCAGCGTCCTGCTCTTCGATTGTGGCTCCGAGGGCGTCGTTCGCTCGACGAACCAAGCGGGATCGGCGTTGACCGAACCGCACGGGAACACGGTCGGCGAGCCCGTGTTCCATTTCGTGGCCTCCCACGACGTCGCCACGCTGCGAGCCCGTCTGGCTGCGCCTCGCGAACCAGAGCGGCGCTTCCGACTCGCGATCGGACCTCCTGGCGGCCTGCCGCGAAGCTACGAATGCCAGCTCGACCTCCACCCCGATGGTTTCGTCCTGATCGGCGAGCCCCTCTTCGCCGGCGAAGCCGCGTCGAACCTCGAGCTCGTGCGGCTCAACAACGACCTGGCGCTGCTGACTCGCGAGCTGGCCCGGAAGAGCCGCGAGATCGAGCATGCCCGCGCCGAGGCGGAGAGCGCTTTGGGAGACTTGCGGAGCTCGCACTGGCACCTGCGCAAGATCCAGGAGGTGCTGCCGATCTGCATGAGCTGCGGTCGGGTCAAGACCGGCGAGTCGCACTGGCAGGGCGTCGTCGATTACCTGAAGGCGAACGCACTGTTCCTCAGTCACGGCTACTGCCCGCCCTGCGCTGACGAGTTCCGGGCCCAGATGCGGCGGGACCGCCGATGAGCGTGGTCATCGCCCGGAGGATTCGGGACCAGGCGCAGGTTCTGGCCGACGATGCGGCCCGTCGTTTCTTCGGCGACAACCCCGACTGCGAGGGCTGGCGGGACTGCGAAGCAACCTTCTTGGCGGAGGAATCGCGCCAGCACCTCGCCTTCCTGGCAGGGGCCATCGAGCTGAGCCGGGAGGCGGCATTCGCCAGCTACGTGCGCTGGGCTGCGCGGGTACTCGAGAGCAGGTCCATCCCCCGAAGCTGCCTCGCCGGCATCCTCCGCGCGACCGAAGCCGCGCTCCTCGAGCACTTGTCGCCAGCGGAGTTCGCGTCCGTGGCCCCGGCCGTAGGCGCGGGCCTGGCGGCGCTTGCCGTCGAGCCCGAATCGATGCCCGCAGAACAGGCGGCATCGGCCGCCATCGATGCGTTCGTCCTGGCCTGTCTTCGGGGAGAGCGCGGCGCAGCCAGCACGCTGCTCGCCGACGCGGTGCACCGCGGGGGCAGCCTGATCGAGGCTTACGCTTCGGTCGTCGATCCAGCCCTGCGCGAGATCGGCCGTCTGTGGGAGGTCAACCAGATCACGGTCGCGGACGAGCACACGGCGACCGCGGTCGCTCAAGTAGCGATGGCTCGCCTCCACGCCAACCTGGCCCCACCCGAGCCTCACCGAGGCCGCGCGGTCGTGACGGGAGTCGAGGGGGAGCTTCACCAGCTCGGAGCCCTGATGGTCGCGGACGTCCTGGAGATGGACGGGTGGGACGTGCGCTTCCTCGGGACCGGGACTCCGCTGCGCGACGTGGTCTCCGCGGCGCGAGGCCATTCTCCCAACCTCGTCGCGATCTCGGCCATGACGCTGATGACGGCCCCCAGCGTACGCCGCCTCGTCACAGAGCTGCGCGCCAGCCTGGCGGCAGCCCCTCGGATCATCGTCGGCGGCGGGGCGTTCCGACACGATCGGACCCTTTGGCGGACGGTCGGGGCCGATGCGTTCGGTGAAGACCTTCCAGGGGCCCTTCAGGCCGCGACGCCGCAAAACCCGTAGGTCTACGGATGGCGGCACGCGGAAGCGAGCCACATACTCGACCTCGATGAAGAGAGAGGCGCTGCCCGGACCCCCAAAGCAACGTCGCTTCGAGGGGTCCTTCGTGGCGCGGGCTCACAGCTCGGCGGTTGGTAGGTCATGGAGACGTCTGATGAGTGGGGTGCGACTGGCGGGGACCGTCGTCCGGGAGTTCGAGTGATGGAAGCTGCGTCCCTCGACGCACTGCGCGATTCGGAGCGACGTTACCGCCGGCTCTTCGAGAGCATCGGAGAGGCCGTGTTCATGACCGACGCGTCTCATGTCGTCCTGGACTGCAACGACGCGGCACTCCGCGTCTTCGGCCGCTCGCGTGAGGACCTGATCGGTTCCAGCGCCGCGATCCTTTACGATGACGAGGCCGATCTCGAAGCCTTGGCCGCGCCACTGGCCACCGTTTCGGAGCGCCTGTTGCGCGACGCGACGATGGTCCGCAGCAATGGCAGCCGTTTCGATGCGGAACTCACACTCTACCCGACCCACAGCCCGGGCGCCGAAAGCGCGGGTTGGCTCGTTCTCGTGCGCGACGTCACTGCGCTGCGACAGGATCAGCGAGTCGTGGCCGAGAGCGAGGCACTGCTGCGCCAGGTTCTGGAGATCCTCCCGGTGGGCGTGTGGATCGCGGACGAAGCCGGCACGCTCACGCTCGGCAACGCCGCCGCACGGCGCATCTGGGAGGGCGAACGACACGTCGGCCCAGAGGGCTACGGCGAGTACAAAGGTTGGTGGGCGGACACGGGGGCGCCGATCGGAGCCTCCGATTGGGCGCTGGCGCGCGCGATCCGCAAGGGCGAGACCTCGACCGAGGAGCGCGTCAGGATCCAGTGCTTCGATGGCAGCACCAAGCTGATCCTGAACTCGGCCGTGCCGATCCGTGACGATGCCGGGCGAATCTGCGGGGCCATCGTCGTCAACCAGGACATCACCGAGCGCGACGCCCTTCAGCAGCAGTTCCTCCAGGCCCAGAAGATGGAGGCCGTGGGTCGTCTGGCTGGCGGCGTGGCACACGACTTCAACAACCTGCTCGGCGTGATCTCCGGTTACGGCGAGATGGTCCAGCGCGGGCTTGCTGAGGGTTCTCGCGAGCGGATGAAGCTCGCTCACGTGTTGGCCGCGGCCGAGCGGGGCGCGGCGCTCACGCGGCAGCTTCTGGCCTTCAGCCGACGCCAGGTGCTGGAGCCCACCGACGTGGATCTGAATCAGGTGATCGCAGAGATGGAGCCGCTGCTACGACGGCTCATCGGTGAGGACGTGGAACTCGTCACGCGACTGGGCTCGGGAGTTGGCGCGGTGCGAGCCGATCGAGGTCAGATCGAACAGGTGGTCATGAACCTGGCGGTGAACGCTCGCGACGCCATGGTCCACGGTGGCAGACTGGAGATCGAGACCGGCGAGGGCGAGCCCGCTGTCGACGCAGGGGCGTCGTCCGGCCACGATCGGTGGGTGGCCCTGACCGTCATCGACAACGGGCATGGCATGGATGAGGCCACCAGGGCGCGAGTGTTCGAACCCTTCTTCACGACGAAGGATCCGGGCAAAGGAACCGGCCTCGGTCTGGCGACCGTTTACGGCATCGTGCAGCAAGCGCGCGGACACATCTCGCTGGAGACGGCTCCCGGCTGCGGCGCGCGTTTCCGGATCAACCTTCCCCGCGTCGACCGCGCGAACGCCGTGGCCACCAGCCAGCCCAGCCCCGACGGCGCGATTCCCACCGGTGACGAGTCGCTCTTGCTGGTGGAAGACGAGGAGTCGCTCCGCGGGGTGGTCCACGAGATCCTGGCTGGGCTCGGCTACTCCGTGATGGTGGCTGGCAACAGTCTCGAGGCCTTGGCGCTGGCCGCCGGCCACACCGGACAGTTGCACGCGCTGATCACCGACGTCGTGATGCCAGGAGGAGGCGGTCGCGCGCTCGCCGAGCAGCTCTGTGCTGCCCGCCCTGGCCTCAAGGTCCTCTACGTCTCAGGCTACACGGACGACGCGATCATGCACCATGGCGTGCGCCAGCACGAGATGAACTTCCTGAACAAGCCGTTCAGCGCCGACGTGCTTGCGCGCCGGGTGCGCGAGGTGCTGGACGCGCCTGTGCCGAGCTGACCGAACGGCTGCCCCGATGAAACCTGCGTTGCTGATCGTCGACGACAGTCCGGTCTTCCTCGGGACCCTGATGAGGATACTGATCGACCGCGGCTGGCCTGCGGTGGCCGGGGCACGAAGCGCCGAAGAAGCCCTTGCGGTCCTGCGGCTCGGGACTCCCGGCGCCATTCTCGTCGACCTGGTGATGCCCGGCGTCTCGGGTTTCGATCTGATCCCGCAGCTTCGCGAACAAGTGCCCGCGGCGCGCATCGTGGCGATCACCACCGATCCGCAGCCGGCTGTGCGCCGGGCAGCTCTGGGCGCTGGTGCCCACGCGTTCGTCGAGAAGGAGCACCTGCTGTCCCGCCTGGAGACCGTCCTGTCGATGAGCGACGCAGAGCTCGAACTCGCCGAGCGCGCCCACGACACGGTGCACGAAGAGGACTACCTGCGCCGCTCCGAGTCTTCGTCGTAGTCGAAAGGCGACGGAACACTTCACCCATCTCGCCGCGGTTGAGGAGCCGCGTCTCGTCTAGCGACGCGTACCGGCGAGGCCGCGGTCAGGCGAGCAGCTGGCGAACGGCCTGGACGTGGCGTTCGCTGACCGCGACCGTGGCGCCGGAGCGCAGCTCGAGCGCGTAGACCCCGTCGCCTTCGACGCGGAGTGCGACGCACTGGTCGCGGCGCACCAGCGCGCTGCGGTGGACGCGGAGGAACTGCGCGGGGTCGAGCCGGCTCTCCAGCAGCGTCAGCGTCGCCCGGTGCAGCACCTCGCGGCCACCCGCGAGGTGCAGCGTCGCGTAGTTGCCGGCGGCGCCGATCCACAGCACGTCGGCGACGGGGATCGACTCGACGCGTCCGACCGAACGCACGCTGAGGGTCGTCAGGACGGGCGGAGGCGTGGCCGCGTCGGCGGCGTAGCCGCGCAGCGCTGCGGCCCAGCCCGCGCGATCGCGCAGCGAGAGCAGCGCCTCGACCCGCTCGAGGCACTGCCGGAAGCGCTCGTCGTCGAACGGCTTGAGCAGGTAGTCGAGGGCGTGCAACTCGAAAGCCTCGACCGCGTGGGCCTGGTGGGCCGTGACGAACACGACGAGGGGCGGCTGCGGCCGAGCCGCCAGCTCGCGGGCCAGGACGAGGCCGCTCTCGCGAGGCATCTGGACGTCGAGGAACACGAGGTCTGCCGGCTCCCGCTCCAGCCGGGCCCGGGCCTCGGCCGCACTGGCGGCCTCGCCGAGCAGGCGCCAGCGGGGGAAGGCGGCGAGAGCGTGGCGCAGGTTCGCGCGGCCGAGCGGTTCGTCGTCGACGACCAGCGCGCGCAGCGGCCGGTCGTTCATGCGGGCCTCGCTTCGGGCCGCGACGCGGGCCACCGCAGCGTCACCGTGAAGCGCCCGTCCTTCGCTTCGGCCACGCAGGCGGCCGCGTCGCCGTACAACAGCCGCAGGCGATCGCGCGTGGCCTGCAATCCCAGGCCGAGCCCCGGGTTGGGCGCTACCCCCGGACGCAGGGCGTTCGTGACCTCCAGCTCGATCCGCCCGCCGGCGTGGCGAATCGCGAGCTGGATCTCGCTCGCCTCCAGGTGGCACTCGAGGTCGTGGCGGATCGCGTTCTCGACCAGCGGCTGCAGCAGCAGCGGCGGACAGTCGGCCGCACGGGACTCCGCGTCTTCGCCGGTGATCGAGAGCGCCAGCCGATCGCCGTGGCGGAGCTGCTGGAGAGCGGCGTAGTCGCGCACGAAATCGAGCTCGTCGCCGAGCGGAACCCAGTCGCGGTCGCTGGCCGCCAGCGCGGCGCGCAACAGGTGGCTGAGCTGCTGCAGTGCGCGCAGCGCCAGCGCCCGGTCGTCGCCGCGCACGAGGCCGGCGATCGCGTTGAGCGCGTTGAACAGGAAGTGCGGCTCGAGCTGGCCGCGCAGCGCGTGCAGGCGGTGGCGCTCCAGCTCGAGCCGCAGCTCCAGGTTGAGAGCTTCTGCGCGTCGGCGCCGATCTTCCGCGAGCCGGCTCTCGCCCGTCGCCACCGCCGCGTGGATCGCGGCGAAGGTGAGCCCCAAGAGCCCGGCGTCGATCAGCCAGTACACCGCAGGCCAGCGCATCAGACGTTCGCCGAACGCGCTCCACGGCACGCCGGCACCGGCCATCGACAGCGCCACCTGGTAGCCCACCTGGGGCAGGTAGAAGACAGTCGCCGAGAGCGCGAACGCGCGCGCGACCCAGTCCGGGTCGGCGAGACGGTCGGCACGCCGCAGGAAGACGTGGAGCAGCGCGGCCGAGAAGACGAACCACGGCAGGTACGCCGGCGCGTAGTCGGCGAGGACCCCGCCGAGGGTGCCGGCGTTCCCGCGCCGGAGTTGGTCGGCCCAGGTCGCCAGCCCGTGGAGCAGCAGCACGACGCACCACGCGGCGAGGCTCGCCGCGACGACCCGCGGCCACGACGCGTCCCGCCCGGCGTTCACGCCGAGCGCCCCGCCCGCGCGCTCGCCGTGGCGCCCGGGCCCGCCAGGCGCATCCGCCACAGCGGGTGGCCGGTCGCTTCGTGGGTCCGGTCGCCGATCACCTCGAACCCGTAGCGGCGGTAGAAGCGGCAGCCGATGGCGTTCTTCTGGAACACCTCGACCTCGAGCGCGCCGCGCAGTTCGCGCGCCTTGTCCATCAGCGCGCGACCGGCGCCGGTGCCGTGGAACGCGGGCTGGACGAAGAGAGCGCCGATTTCTTCGCCGAGCAGCGAGACGAAGCCGATCACGCGCCCGTCGCGAGTCGCCACCCAGGTCTCTGCGGCCGGCAGGTAGACCCTCGGGATGTCGAGCCGCTCCTGGGCCAGGAACGCGGGCGACAGGAACGGGTGCGCCACGCTGGACGCCTGCTGCCAGGCGTCCAGCACCGCCTCGAGGTCGCCGTGCTGGTAGCGCCGAATGACCAGTTCCATGCCCGGAGTATCCACCGGCCACGGCGCCCCGTGGCCGCGCCGGGAGCCGCTGGTCCCGCGGGGTCGGGGCTTCGCCCCAGGCCGCGGGCCGAGGCCCGCACGGGACCGTTGAGCCGTAGAGGAGAACGAGGCCATGGAGGGTTTGGGACGCGATCTCGGGTACGCGGTGCGCAGCTTCCGGCGCCGCCCGGCCTTCAGCGCGGCCGTGGTGGCGACGCTGGCGCTGGGCCTGGGCCTGAACACGGCCGTGTTCGCCGTCGTCGAGGCCCTGCTGTGGCGCCCGCTGCCCGGCGTGCAGGCGCCGTCCGGACTGGTCCAGCTCTACCGCGCCTACCCGGGGGAGCGCTTCGGGTCGCTGGCCGTGCCCGACGTGCTCGACCTGCGCGAGCGCGGCGGCGGGTTCCTCGAGGGCGTCGCCGGGTGGACCTTCGCGACCGTCAGCCTGACCAGCCAGGGCGAGCCGCGCCGGGTCCAGGGCCACCTCGTGTCCGCCAACTACTTCGACGTGCTGGGCGTCCGGCCCGCGCTGGTCGCGGCGCTCAAGGGCGAAGACGCCACTGGGCGCCGAGGCGCCCGCGCGAGCCGGCTGCTGATCTCCGTCCAGGCCGGGCTCTCGCTCGTGCTGCTCGTCTGCGCCGGGCTCTTCCTGCAGAGCCTCCGCGCGGCCGAGACGATGGACAAGGGCTTCGCCACGCAAGGGCGCCTGGTCGCCAGTATCGATCCCAGCCTGCAGGGCTACTCGCGCAGCGCCACCGACGCCTTCTACCAGCGGCTCGAGGGCTCGCTGCGGGGCGACGCCCGCGTGAAGTCGGTCGCGTTCGCGAGCGTGCCGCCGCTGGGCCTCGACAGCACCGACCGCACGCTCAGCGTGCCCGGCTACACCCCTCGCGCGGACGAGAGGATGTCGGTCCACTGCGCCTCGGTGACACCCGCGTACTTCGAGGCGCTCGCCATCCCGCTGCTGCGAGGGCGCGCCTTCACCAGCGCCGACGCGGGCGACGCGGCGCCGGTCGCGATGGTCAACCAGCGCTTCGCCGAGCGCTACTGGCCGGGGCGGGAGGCGCTGGGCCAGATCGTGCGCATCGGGCGCGGCCGGCCGCGCGACTTCACGATCGTGGGCGTCGTGCCCACCGGCAAGTACCGCAGCCTCGGCGAAAGGCCGCTGCCGTTCATCTACTTCGCTCACGCCCAGGAATGGACCCCGGGGACGACGATCCTGATCCACGCCGCGGGCACGCCCGAGTCGCTGGCGCCGGCGCTGCGCGAGCAGGTGCGCCGGATCGACCCGCACCTGCCGCTCTCCGGCGTCGCCTCGCTCGAGGACTCGCTGGGACTCGCCCTGCTCCCCGCGCGGGTCGGCGGCGGGGTGCTGGCGGCGCTCGGCGCCCTGGGCCTCGCGCTCGCGGCGGTCGGACTCCACGGCGTGATGGCGACAGCCGTCGCCCGCCGTCGGCGCGAGATCGGCGTCCGCATCGCGCTGGGAGCGCCGCCCGGCAGGGTGGCCTCGCAGGTGCTTCGCGAGGGCCTGGGCCTGGTCGCGAGGGGCGCCGCGATCGGCTTGATGGGCGCGTTCGCGGCGGCTCACGCCCTGCGCGGGGTGCTGTACGGCGACCCGCCTCGCGGACTCGTGTTCGCGGCGGTGCCGGCCTTGCTGCTGCTCGTCGCCGCCGTGGCGAGCGGGTTGCCGGCGCGGCGCGCGGCGGCGGTCGACCCGCTGGCGGCGCTGCGCCAGGACTGAGCCGGGAACGGGCCGGCCGCGTTTGGCGGTAGGCTCGACCTCGAGATGAAGGCAGGCATTCTCTACGGCGCGCGCGACATCCGCGTGGGTCACGTGCCCGACCCGGAACTCGGCCCGGGACAGGTGCTGATCAAGAGCGCCTACGCGGGCTTGTGTGGAACCGACCTGCACATCTATCGGGGCGAGTTCTCGGCTCGTGTCGGGTACCCGGCCGTGCCGGGCCACGAATTCGGCGGCACCGTCGAGGAGTGCGGGCGCGACGTGCGCGGCCTGGAGCGCGGCGACGCTGTCGCCATCGATCCGATCGTCTCGTGTCACGCCTGCACGCCGTGCCTGACGGGTCGGATCAACGCCTGCCGGGCGTTACGCCTGCTCGGGATCGACCTGCCGGGCGGCTCCGCGCAGTACGTGGTGGCGCCCGCGAGCCATGCCTTCAAGCTGCCCGAGCGCGTGCCGCTCGCCCACGCGCCGCTGGTCGAGGTCTACGGCCTGGGCCATCACGTGCTCGCGCGAGGCCGGGTGGAGGCGGGTGAGACGGTCGTCATCCTGGGGGCCGGAAAGCTGGGGCTGGCCGTGCTCGACGTGCTCTGCCACGGAGCCAGCCCGGGCTGCGCGATCGCCGTCGACGTCGATCCGGCTCGCCTCGCGATCGCCGCCAGGCTGGGCGCCGAAGCGACCATCGACGCTCGCCACGTCGACCCCGTGGAGCAGGTGCTCGAGCTCACCGACGGCATCGGCGCCGACTGCGTGATCGAGTGCATCGGCCACTGGCACGACGTCCCGGGCCGGGCCGAGCCGCTCGAACAAGCCGTCCGGATGTTGCGCAGCGCGGGTCGCATCGTGACCGCCGGCCTCGGCGATCAGCCGACGAGCGTCCACTTCAGGAGCCTGGTGATCAAGGAAGCCCAGATCATCGCTTCGCGCGTCTCGCTCGGCGAGTTCCCGCGAGCCTTGCGCATGCTCGACAAGGGCCTGCTCCATCCCGCGCTGATGATCACGGATCGGCTCCCGATGCGTGAAGTCGGCCGCGCCTTCGAGCGGCTCGACGCGGAAGATCCCAGGATGATCAAGATGGTGCTCGACGTACAGGACGTGTAGCCGCCTGGCCCACGCCGATCCGCCCGAGGCACGCCAGGTAGCGCTGCCCGCGAGCGCCGGCCTCGAGGGAGCGCCAGCCCCCGCAAGCGGTCCTTGCGAAGGAGTCGAGGCGCGGGGGGCGGGGGGGGGGGGGGGGGCCGCCGCCGCGCCCCCCCCCCGGGCGCCCCCCCCCCACCCCCCACGCCCCGCCGCCGGCGCGCCCCCCGCCCCCCCCGGGGCGGGGGGGGCCGCGGGGGGCGCGGCCCGGCGGGGGGGGGGTGTGGGGGGCCGGGGGGCGCCCGGGGCGGGGCCCCCCGCCCCCCCCCCCCCCCCCCCCCCCCCCCGCGCCTCGACTCCTTCGCAA
>WYBL01000027.1 GCA_011526565.1 Acidobacteriota bacterium
GGCGCGTAGGACTGCTGGATGGCGCCGAGGTCGAGAAAGGGCAGCTTCGTCATGCCGGGCGGCCTTCACCACGGATCGCAGAAGCCCGGTGCCGTGCGCGACTGCGGCGCGAGGAACGGTTCAAGCGCGTTCCTTCGCATGCAGGAATTCGTCGTAGTCGCGGATGTAGTCGGCCGGGTCGTAGTGGTGCGACGCGAAGACGAGCAGGACGGAGTCGGGCGAGTACTTGTACTGGATGCCCCAGACCATCGGCGGCAGGTACAGCCCGGTGTCCAGCGAATCCAGGACGACCTCGACCCGGCGCTGGCCGTCGTCGGCCACCACGGCGCAACTGCCGCGCACGCAGACCAGGAACTGGTGGCAGCAGCGGTGCGCGTGCTCGCCACGCGTCTCGCGGCTGGGCACGCCGAAGACGAGGAAATAGCGCAGCGGGCGAAAGGGGATGTCGCGCTCGAATTCGCCGACGCTCAGGCTGCCCCGCAGATCCGGGACCACCTTCATGCGATGCAGCGTCACGCCGTCGACCGGGGTCGACTGCACCGGCCCGTCGAACGCCGCGGCGATGCGCGGCGCCGGCGCCTCGTGGCTGTGCGGGGTGTCGACGTAGCCGACGATCGTCGCTGGGTTGCCGTCGACGACGGCGTGGTGCGGCACCGACCGCGTGACCACTGAACCGGCGCGAACCACGACGCCGGTGGCGAGCACGATGTCCGGGTGGACGACGGCGTTGGCGCCGATGCGCACGCCCGCATCGACCCGGGCGGGTCGCTGGCCGTTCGCGACGTCGGGTTCGACGAAGACCACGTTCGGCCCGACGCTGACGTCGCCGGCGAGCATGCACCCGGGCGGCACGACCGCCCCCGGGCCGACGCGGCAGCCCGGGCCGATGAGCGCATCGGGGGCGACATGCGCGGCCGGGTGGATGCGCGAGGTGGGCGGGGTCGGCGGCGACATGCGGATGGAGATGAAGGCGCGCTGCGCCATCCCTGGCTCGAAAGTGGAATTATCGGGCATTGCCTGCGCGCGCCAGCCCCGGTGCGATCCGGTGCATCCGTCGCGGCGCCGCCGCAGACCGGCGGCGAAAGACGATGCGGCAGCGCTGGAGCGGCGAACCTGCGAATGCCTGCGGGTGGCGCGAGGCGACGCGCGAATGGGCGCGCCGGCGCGACCGCTACAATCCCGCCGCTTCCGCTTCGAGGCGACCCGTCCGGCTGCCGAGCGTCGTCCTGCTGCCCGTCCGTCCTCCATGCGAATCCCGTTTTCGAGCGCTTTGGCTGCTCGCCTGGTCCGCCTGCTCGCGCTCGTGTCCGTGCTGCTGTGGGGCAGTGTCGCGGGCGCGCAGTCGTCGAACGGCTCGGGCGCGGTGCTGTCCACCGGGTCCGAGGCCACGGTGCAGGAGGGCCCGGTCAGGCTGCGGCAAATGCCCACCGAGCGGGGGCAGACCCGGACGGCCACCGAAGGGGGGGTGTCCCCCAGCGAGCAGGCTCGACCGCCGACCGACCGGGTCTGGCAGGCGCCGCAGCCACCGCGCGAACTCGACGAGTTCGAGCGCTTCGTCAGCCGGCTGGCCGGCCCGGACGCGGACGGCGAGCCGTCCGAGATCAGGCGCTTCGGCAGCGACATGCCGCGCCCGACGCCGGACGAGGCCGCCGAGCTGCAGGCGCTGCCGCTGGTGCCGCCCGACTACGTCGTGCAGCCCGGTGACGAACTGAGGGTCGCGCTGTGGGGCTCCGTGGACGCCGACCTGGAGCTCCGCGTCGATCGCGCGGGCCGCATCACGCTGCCGCGCATCGGCGCGATCCCCGTGGCCGGCGCCCGCTACGGCGAGCTCGACGGCATCGTGCGCCGGCGTGCCGAGCGCGTCTTCCGCAACTTCGACCTCGCGGTCTCGCTCGGCCGGCTTCGCGCCGTGCGGGTCTTCGTGACCGGTTTCGTCGAGTCGCCCGGGACCTACACGCTGGGCGGCCTGTCGACGATCAGCCAGGCCGTGATCCGCGCCGGGGGCCCCGCGAGCGCCGGCAGCTACCGGCGCATCACGCTGCGCCGCGCCGGGCAGCCGGCGCGATCGTTCGACATGTACGAGCTGCTCGTGCGCGGCGAGCGCAGCGGCGACCTGCGCCTGCAGCCCGATGACGTCGTGCACGTCGGTCCGGTGGCCAAGCAGGTGGCGCTGATCGGCAGCGTCAACCGGCCGGCGATCTTCGAGATGCTGCCCGGCGAAACCGTGAGCGACCTGATCGAGATGGCCGGGGGCTTCTCGGCCGTGGCCGACGTCCGCCGCCTGACGCTGGAGCGGCTGCAGGACCGCGATACGGTCCGCGTCACCGAGTGGGCCTTGCCCGCCAGCGAGTCGCGTGAGCTGCAGCAGGGCGACGTGCTGCGCGCGATCAGCGCGGTGGCGGTGGCGAGCTCGCAGCTGCCGCAGAACAAGCGCGTGCACGTCGAAGGCGAGGTGCAGCACCCGGGCACCTACGTGCTGCCGCCGGGCACGACGCTGCAGGACGCCATCGCCGCAGCGGGCGGGCTGACCACGGCCGCGTACCTGTTCGGCACCGAGTTCACGCGCGAGAGCGTGCGGCTCGGCCAGCAGGAGAATTACGACCGCGCGCTGCGCGACGTCGAGACCGAGTTCGCGCGCGCCGCGGCCGTGCAGCGCGCCAGCAGCCCCGAGGAGGCGGCGTCGCAATCGCTGCGCGCGGCTTCGACGACGCGGCTGATCGAGCGGTTGCGTGCCCTGCGGCCGACCGGCCGCGTCGTCCTCGAGCTGACGCCGGAGTCGAGCGCCTTGCCGCCGCTGCTGCTCGAGAACGGGGACCGGATCATGGTGCCGCCCAAGGCGACCTCGGTCGGCGTCTTCGGCAGCGTCTTCAGCACCGGCAACTTTCTGTACGGCGAGCAGCGCAGGCTCGCGGACTACCTGCGCCTGGCCGGCGGACCGACGCGCGCCGCGGACCGACGCAGCGTCTTCGTGATTCGCGCCAACGGGACCGTCATCAGCGAGAGCCAGTCCTCGGGCTGGTTCGCGGCGGGAACGCTGGGCGACCAGGATGCCCTTCCGGGCGACACGATCTTCGTACCCGAAGAGATCGACCGCACGACCTTCCTGCAGAGCGCGAAGGACTGGACGCAGGTGCTCTATCAATTCGGCCTGGGCGTGGCGGCGTTCAAGTCGCTGTCGAACTGACGCGCGGCATGAGCCCGGCACCCGAGTCGATCGCCGCGCCGCAACGCCCGCGCGATCCCGACCCCCCCGACGGCAGCCTGCTCGAATTCCTCACGCCGCTGGCGCGAGCATGGCGTCGGCTGCTGCTGGTCCCGCTCCTGGTGGGGGCGGTCTCGGTCGGCGTGAGCTACCTGGTGCCCAAGACCTACCAGGCGACGACGCGTCTGCTGACGCAGCAGCAGCCCAGCAGTGCGGCGGCTTCGGCCCTGGCTTCCCTGGGTGCGCTCGGCGCCTTGTCCGGCCTGTCGCTGGGCGGGCGCAACCCGGCCGACATGTACGTGTCGTTGATGCGCAGCGACAACGCCACCGACCGCCTCATCGACCAGTTCGATCTGTTTCGTGTCTACGACGTCACGGAGCGCTGGCAGGCAAGGCGTGAGCTGGCGAACAGTACCGCGATCGCTGTCGGCAAGAAGGACGGGCTGATCAGCGTGTCGGTGGAGGACGAGAGCCCGCAGCGCGCCGCGGACATCGCGAACCAGTATGTCGAGGAGCTGCGACGGTTGACGACCGAGCTCGCGATCACCGAGGCGCAGCAGCGCCGGCTCTTCTTCGGGCGTCAGCTCGAACAGGCCAGGGACCGGCTCGCCGAGGCCCAGGCCGCGCTGCAGGCCAGCGGTTTCACGGTCGAGGCGCTCAAGGCCGAGCCCAAGGCGGCTGCCGACAGCTATGCCAGGCTGCGTGCCGAGCTGACGGCGGCCGAAGTGCGGCTGCAGGCGATGCGCAGTTCCTTCGCCGACACGGCACCGGAGGTCCGGACGCTGCAGGGGACGGTGGCCGCGCTGCGGACGCAGTTGTCGCGCAGCGAGGCCTCGCGCGATCCCGCGGAGCTGGGCCCCGACTATGTCAGCAAGTACCGCGAGTTCAAGTACCGTGAGACACTGTACGAACTCGTCGCCCAGCAGTTCGAGCTCGCGCGCGTCGACGAGAGCCGAGAGGGGGCCTTGATCCAGATCGTCGATGTCGCGAGCCCTCCCGAGCGCAAGCTGCGCCCGAAGCGAAGCCTGTACGGGATCTTCGCGGCGGTCGGGGCCTTCGTGCTGCTGGCCGGGTGGACGATCGCCGGTGCGCGCATCCGGCAGGCCGAGCACAGCGACCCGACGACGTATGCGCGCTGGCAGGCGTTCAGGCGTGCCTTTCGCGGGCGTGCGGGGAAGTGACGCGCGGTGACATGACGATGGGCGGTTCGATCAGGGCTTCCCGCCTGCCTCGGGGGTGATAATGGCTTCGATGCTGCTCGCGCTGTTCGTCTCCATCGTCCTGACGATGCTGATCGTGCGCCATGCGTCGACGAGGTCGCGCATGGTCGACCATGATCTGACCGGCCCGCAGAAGTTTCACGTCGTTCCGGTGCCTCGCGTGGGGGGCCTGGGCATCGTCGCCGGGCTGATCGCGGCGGTGATCCACCAGTCGCTCGTCGGCGCGCCCTCGGGCAGCGACCTCGGCCTGATCCTGATGGTCTGCGCGATACCCGCGTTCGCGTTCGGACTGGCGGAGGATCTGACGAAACAGGTCTCGGCCCGCGTGCGGCTGCTGGCCACCGCCGCATCGGCCGTGCTCGCGTTCTGGCTGCTCGACGCGCAGCTGCGGCACACCGCGATCCCGGGGCTGGACCTGATCGTCTCGTTCACGGTCGGCGCGCTGGTCGTGACCGTGTTCGCGGTCGCGGGGATCGCCAATGCGATGAACATCATCGACGGCTTCAACGGGCTGGCGTCGATGTGCGCGGTCATCATGCTCGCGGGGCTGGCCTACGTCGCGTTTCAGGTCGGCGACCCCTTGCTCGGCACCCTCGCCGTAGCCGGAATCGGTGCGGTGCTGGGCTTTTTCATCTGGAATTTCCCGGCCGGGCTGGTCTTCCTCGGCGACGGCGGGGCCTATTTCCTCGGTTTCTACATCGCCGAGCTGTCGGTGCTGCTGCTGGCCCGCAACCCCGCGGTCTCGCCGATGTTTCCGCTGCTGCTGTGCATCTACCCTGTCTTCGAGACCGTCTTCTCGATGTACCGGCGCCGCTTCCTGCGCCAGCAGCCTCCGAGCATGCCGGACGGCATCCACCTGCATTCCCTGATCTACCGGCGCGTCATGCGCTGGGCCGTGGGCCCGAAGACGGCGCGCGCGATGGCGCGCCGCAATTCGATGACGTCGCCGTACCTGTGGCTGCTGTGCACCAGTTCGGTCGTGCCGGCGGTCTTGTTCTGGCGTCAGACGGCGGTCCTCGTCGGCTGCCTCGTCGTCTTCGCGCTGGCGTACATCGTGCTCTACTGGCGGATCGTGCGCTTCAAGTCGCCCCGCTGGCTGCGCTTCGGCCGCAGCCGCGCCCTGTGGCCCGATGCCACGCGTGAACAGGAAGTATGACCCTCAGCGATCCAGGTGAACCGGCCCCGGTCGGCCCCGCCCCCCGTTTCGACACCCTCCCGCTAGACCCCAAGCTGCTGCGCGCCGTGGCCGATTCCGGCTACACGGCGATGACGCCGATCCAGGCCAAGGCGATCCCGATCGTGCTCGCGGGGCGCGACA
>WYBL01000175.1 GCA_011526565.1 Acidobacteriota bacterium
GCCACCTGCACGCCGAGCGCCGCCGCCAGGTCGCGCCACGAGGCACCCAGCGCGCGCAGCACCGCCAGGCTCGGCAACGCCCGTCGCACGAACGCGTGCACGCCGGCCGCCGCGCCGAGGCCGCCGAGCAGCAGCGCGGCGAAGCCGACCAGGCCGAGGAAGCGGCTCATGCGGCCGAGCGCCTCGCCGGCGCGCTCCTCGTCGTCGCGTGGCGAGCGCAACGTCACCCGCTCGCGCGCCAGGCGCGGCCGGTACGCGCTCACCAGCGGCACGGGATCGCGGCCGTCCGCGAGGGCCAGGTAAGCCTCGTGGCGGACCCGCGCGCCGAAGCCCATCAGGCCCGTGGCCGCGACGTGCCGCGCGTCGATCGCCACCCGCGGCCCGAACGCGGTGCGGAAGGCGAGGTCGCCCGGCCAGCCCTCGAACGTGCCCGCGACCTCGAACGAGACGGCGCCGAGTTCTACCCGGTCGCCGACCGCCACGTTCAGCGAGGCCAGCAGCGACGGGTCCACGAGCACGCGGGGCGCACCCTCGGCGAGGCGCTCGCGGGCCTCGACGGGCGTCGCGCGGAAGCCGCCGTGGAACGGGTAGCCGCCCTCGATCGCCGAGACCTGCACCAGCCGCGCCCCGTCCCGGCCCGCGACCCGCGCCATCGCGCCGAAGCTGGTCACGCGGGCGACGCGGGTGCCGGGCCCCGCCTGCGTCCGCAACTCGTCGAGCAGCGCCTGCGCCGCCGGCGTGAAGGGGCGATTGGCGCCCAGCGCGAGGTCGGCGCCGAGCAGGCCGCGGGCCTCGCGGCGCAGCGCGTCGCGGGCGCCGGCCTCGAACGCGGCGACCGAAACCAGCGCGGCCACGCCCACCGCCAGCGGCAGCGCCAGCAGCAGCAGGCGGCGCGGCTGGTGCCGCAGTTCGCGCCGCGCCGTCTCCAGCGCGAAGCGCCAGCGCACGGCGGTGCTAGCCACGGGCCTCGTCCCCGACCAGGCGCCCGTCGCGCAGCCGCAGCACGCGGTCGGCACGGTTCGCGAGGTCCATGTCATGGGTGACCAGCACCAGCGTGGTGCCGCGCTCGCGGTGGATCTCCTCGATCAGCTCGATCACGGAGGCGCCAGTGCGCGCGTCGAGGTTGCCGGTCGGCTCGTCGGCGAACACGACCCGCGGGTCGGCGGCGAAGGCGCGGGCGACGGCCACCCGCTGCTGCTCGCCGCCCGAGAGCTGGGCAGGGTAGTGGTGGCCGCGCTCGCCGAGGCCGACGCGGGCGAGGAGTTCGCGCGCGCGCTCGCGCGCGGGGCGCCCCAGGAGTTCGAGCGGCACGCTGACGTTCTCGAGCGCCGTCAGCGTCGGCACCAGGTGGAACGACTGGAACACGAACCCGACCTTCAGGGCGCGCAGCCGCGCGCGGGCGTCCTCGTCGAGCGGCCCGAGGTCGACGCCGTCGAGCGCGACGCGGCCTGCCTTCGGCCGGTCGAGCCCGGCCAGCAGGCCCAGCAGCGTGCTCTTGCCGCTGCCCGAGGGGCCGACGATCGCGGTCGTCGACGAGGCCTCGAGGGCGAACGTGATAGCGTCGAGAACGGTCAGCTCGCGGCCGCCGGAGGCGTAGGACTGCGTGAGCGAGACGCACTCGATCATGGGCATGGAAGAAGATCCCGGGAAATGGACGGTGGGGGCCGCGGGGGGCCGTCGTTCGATCTTAGTCGGGATGGCCGGCCTGCTCGCGGCCGGCTGCAGCCGGCCCGACGAAGCGGGCGGCGCGGCCCGCCCGGCGGCGACTCCGGACCCGCGCGGAGTCGTGCTCTGCGTCGGCACCAGCCTGACGGCGGGCTACGGCCTCGACCCACAGCAGGCGTGGCCCGCGCTGGTCCAGCAGCAGGTCGACAAGGCGAAGCTGCCGCTGCGGCTGGTCAACGCCGGGGTCAGCGGCGAAACCTCGGCCGGCGCCCTCGGGCGCATCGACTGGTTGCTGCGACAGCAGCCGCGGGTGCTGCTGCTCGAGACCGGCGCCAACGACGCCCTGCGCGGCCAGGACCTCGGCGCACTGCGGACGAACCTCGAGGCGATCCTGGCGAAGGCGAAGGCGGCCTCGCCGCCGCCGGCGCTGGTGCTGTTCGCGATGGAGGTGCCGCCCAACTACGGCGCGGCCTACCAGGCCGAGTTGCGCGCGCTCTACCCGCAGGTTGCGCGGGGCGCGGGCGCCGCGCTGATGCCGTTCTTCCTCGACGGCGTGGCGGGTCACCCGGAACTCAACCTGCCCGACGGCATCCACCCGAACGCCGAGGGGCACCGCCGGATCGCCGACAACGTCTGGCGCCACCTCGGCCCGCTGCTCCGCGAGTCCGTCCGCTAGCCGGCCTCGAACTGCCTGGCGATGAAGTCCGTCACCCGCCGCGCCGCCCAGAAGCGGCCCGGGGCGTCGGCGCGGCCGACGAAGCCGACGTGGCCGCCGGTGGGCGCCACCTCGCGCACCACGGTGCCGCTCGAGGGCAGCGGGTGGCCGGTGACGCTGTGCGCGGGGATCAGCGGGTCGTCGGAAGCCGTGAGCAGCAGCGTGGGCCGCTCGATCGACGACAGCCACGGCCCCGCGGACGAGCGCTCGTAGTACTCGCGCGCGCTCGCGAACCCGGCGTAGGGTGCCGTGATCCGCTCGTCGTACTCGCGCACGCTGCGGACGCCGCGCTCGCGGCCCGGTTCGTAGAGATCGGGGCGCAGCGACTGGCGCCAGCGGTACGCCTCCTGCAGCTTGACCACGAAGTAGCGCTGGTAGGCCAGGTTGGCGGGCCGCTCCAGGGCCCCGACAGAGGCGAGCAGGTCGACGGGCGGCGACACGGCGGCCACCGCGCGGAGCGCGGCCGGCACCGCGGCCGCGCGGCGGCCGGCCATCAGCAGCGCCATGTTGCCGCCGAGCGAGAAGCCGCACAGCGCGATCCGCGGCACGAGGCCGGCGAAGTGGCGCAGCACCGCCAGCAGGTCGCCGTCGAGCCCGGCGTTGTAGAGCCGCGCGCAGACCAGGGCCGCGTCGCCCGCGCTGCGCATGTTCATCCGCGCGACGTGCCAGCCGCGGGCCCAGGCGACCTGCCCGGTGGCGAGGCCGTAGGTCGCCTGGTCCCAGCCGCCGAGGCCGTGCACCGTGACGAGCAGCGGCCGCGCCTCGCGCGGGCCCGGCTGCCACGACGCCCGCACCAGCAGCCGCACGTCGTCGCCGGCGTCGACCACCACGTCCTCGACCGGGTGCGGCCAGTCCAGGTGGCGGCGGAAGAAGAAGCCGGCCAGCGTCTGGCGGTGGCCACCGCGCAGGCCCGGCGGCGGGTTGAAATCGTGCAGCGACCCCGGCATCGTTCGATGATCCCATGCGGGCCCGATGATCCAGGCCTTCCACGTCGCCAAGCAGTACGACCGCGAGTCCTCGGCGCTGGCCGACGTGACGCTGCACGTCAAGAAGGGCGAGTTCTGCTTCCTGACCGGGCCCTCCGGAGCGGGCAAGACCACGTTCCTCAAGCTGGTGTTCCGCGAGGAGATCCCCTCCGCGGGCCAGATCCTGGTCGCCGGCCGCAACGTGACCGCGATCCCCGAGGCGCAGATCCCGGAGCTGCGGCGCCAGGTCGGCGTCGTGTTCCAGGACTTCAAGCTGCTCAAGCGGCGCACGGTGCTGGAGAACGTCGCTTTCGTGCTGCGCATCCTCGGGGTGCCGGTGAAGGAGCAGAAGCGGCGCGCGTTCGCGGCGCTGAAGGCGGTCGGCCTGCACCACAAGCTGCACGCGTTCCCGCTGCAGCTCTCGGGCGGCGAGCAGCAGCGGGTGGCGATCGCGCGCGCGCTGATCAACGAGCCGATGCTGCTGCTGGCCGACGAGCCGACCGGCAACCTCGACCCGGAGATGGCCTCCGAGATCATGAAGCTGTTCGAGGAGGTCAACGCCCGCGGCACCACGGTGCTGGTCGCCACCCACGACCGCGAGATGATCCAGCGCATGGGCCGCCGCGTGATCACCCTCGAGCGCGGCCGCGTCGCCAGCCAGTAGCCAGCGACCCGCGCCCCGTCCGTCACGAATCGTCGTCGTCGTCCGTCCTTGGTGCAGGAGGACCTGGACCATGGCGCGAGTGGTGGTGGTCGGCGGCGGTTACGCGGGGCTGATGGCGGCTTTTCGGGCCGCGCGGGAGAAGCGTGCGGAAGTGACCCTGGTCGACCCCAAGCCCGTGTTCGTGCAGCGCATCCGCCTGCACGAACGCCTGGCGGGCGGCCGGCCCGAGACGATTCCCTACCCGCGGCTGCTGGCCCGGGCCCGCGTGCGGTTCGTGCAGGGTCGGGCCGATGAACTGGACATCGCCCGGCAGGAGGTGGGCGTGGGCGGCGAGCGCCTCGGTTACGACCAGCTCGTGCTCGCGCTCGGCAGTCGCACCGCGCCGGCCGTGCCCGGAGTGAGCGAGCACGCACTCACGCTCGACCTGGCCGAAGGCGACGCCGACCCGCTGGCCGAGGCGGCGCGGCGCTGGCCCGCCCTGGCGGCGCGCGGCGGCCGGGCGCTGGTCGTGGGCGGCGGCCTGTCCGGGCTGGAGACGGCCAGCGAGCTGGCCGAGCGCTGGCCCGGGCTGCGGGTGACGCTGCTGACCCGCGCGCCGCTGGGTGAAGGCGACTACCGGCCGGGAGCCGTCCGCTACCTGCGCCGCCGGTTCGAGGAGCTCGGGGTCGCGGTCGAGTCGGGCGTGGCGGTGCGGGCGATGGAGGCGGGCAGCGCGGTCCTGGCGGACGGCTCGCGCCGCGGTTTCCACGTCGCGATCTGGGCCGGCGGGATGCAGCCCTCGCCGTTGCCGCGGCAGTGGGGCCTGCCGATCGACGGTGACGGCCGGGTTCGCGTCGAGCCGACGCTGCAGGTGGCCGGCCACCCCGGCCTGTGGGTCGCGGGCGACGCCGCGGCCGCGCCGGCTCCTGGCGGCGTCGCGCGCCTGTCCTGCCAGGCCGCGCTGCCGATGGGCGCCCACGTCGGCGACCAGCTCGCCCGCCTCGCCCGCGGCGCCTCGCCGCGCCCGTTCCGCTTCGGCTTCACGCTCTCCTGCGTCAGCCTCGGCCGTCGTGCCGGGCTCGCGCACCTGCTGAACGCCGACGACTCGCCGGCCGCGACATACTTCACCGGCCGGTGGGGCGCGTTCGTCAAGGAGGCGGTGTGCCGGATGACCACGACCGTGCTCAAGCTGGAGGCGCGCGGCGTGCGTGCGTACCACTGGAAGCCGGCCACGCCCGCGGCCCCGGCGCTGGCGGAGGCGGCGTGAGTGAGGCGCTCCGCGCGTTCGAGGCGCAGCGATCGCGCCTGCAGCGGATCGCCTACCGGATGCTCGGCACCCGGCGCGACGCGGAAGACGTGGTCCAGGAGGCGTGGCTGCGCTTCTCGCGCGTGGACCTGTCGGAGGTGCGTGAGCCCGAGGCGTTCCTCGTGCGCACGGTGACGCGCCTGGCGATCGACGCCCTGCGTGCGGCGAAGGTGCGGCGGGCCGACTACGTGGGCCAGTGGCTGCCCGAGCCGGTCGTCGGCCCGGCGGCGCCGGCGCCGGACGAGATGGTCGCCCTCGGCGAGGAGCTCTCGCTCGCGTTCCTGCTGCTGCTCGAGCGCCTCACGCCCCACGAGCGCGCCGTGTTCCTCCTCCGCCAGGGCTTCGACCTCGCCTTCGCCGAGATCGCCGAGGTGGTGGGGAAGAGCGAGGCGGCCTGCCGCCAGCTCGACCGCCGCGCCCGCCTCAAGCTGAAGGGAGCGCCGCCGACGGAGGCGGCCGGGGACGAAGCCCACGCGCGGCTGCTGGCGTCGTTCCTCGCCGCCGCCCGCGACGGCGATCTCGCGGGCCTGACCCGGCTGCTGGCCGCGGACGCGGTCGCGCAGAACGACGGCGGCGGCGTGGTGACGGCCGCGCTGCGCCCGATCGTCGGCGCCGACAAGGTCGCGCGGATGATGATCGGCCTGGCCCGCCGCGACCCGGGCACGACGCTCGAGTGGCGCAGCGTCAACGGCCGCCCCGGCGTGCTCTTCACCCTCGGCGGCCGGCCGTTCGCCGTGCTCGCGATCGACGTGGAGGCCGAGCGGATCCGGCGCGTGTTCCTGCTGGTGAACCCGGAGAAGCTGGAACGAGTGGCGACGGCCTGAGTTCAGCCGAGCAGGGTGAGGACGCGGGCGACCACCGCCTCGAGCGCGACGCGGTTCTCGGCGCCGTGCGGCACGATGATGTCCGCGTAGCGCTTGGAGGGCTCGACGAACTCGAGGTGCATCAGCCGCACCGAGTCGAGGTACTGGCGCTCGACCGACTCGAAGCTGCGGCCGCGCTCCTTCAGGTCGCGGCGCAGCCGGCGCAGGATGCGCACGTCGGCGTCGGCGTCGATGAACAGCTTGATGTCCATCAGCCGCCGCAGCTCGGGCTCGGCCAGCGCCAGGATGCCCTCGAGCAGGATCACGGGTCGGGGCAGCAGCGCGTCGGGCAGCACCCGCCGCGAGTAGCTCGCGTGGTCGTAGGCGAGGCACGGCACCGGGCGCCCGGCCTTGAGGTCCATCAGGTCCTGGACCAGCAGCGGCGTGTCGAAGGCGTCGGGGTGGTCGTAGTTGATCGCCGCCCGCGCCTCGGCGCTGAGCTCGCGGCCGTCCTTGTAGTAGGAGTCCTGGGCGATCGTCGCGCAGCGGTCGGGGCCGATGCGCTCCGCGAGCCCGGTGGCGAAGGACGTCTTGCCCGAGCCGGTGCCCCCTGCGATGCCAACCACGATCGCCATGGCGCGCGCATTATAATCACGCCTTCTTGCGACACATGGCGTGGTCCCGGGCGCTCGTCTACTTCCTGGAGGAGGCGCTCGTCAGCCTCTGGCGCAGCCGCCTGATCCACGCCCTCTCGATCGCGACCATCGCCGTCAGCCTGTTCGTGCTGGGCGCGTTCCTGACCCTCGCCAGCAACCTCGACGGCGTGATCGAGCGCTGGACCCGCCAGATCCAGGTGACGTTCTACCTGCAGGACACGGCGCCCGACGAGGTGGTCCGCTCGCTGGAGGCGCGGTTGCGCGCTGAGGGTGGCGTGGCCGCGGTCGAGCGGGTGACCCGCGAGCAGGCGCTCGAGCGCTTCCGCGCCCTCTTCCGCGACCTGGCGACGCTGCCCGAGGACCTGCGCGAGAACCCGTTCCCGGCATCGCTCGAGGTCACGCTGGCGCCCGGCGCGGACGCCCGCGACCAGGCCCTGCGCCTCGCGGAGCGATACCGCGAGGCCCCGGGCGTCGAAGACGTGCTGTTCGACCTGCTCTGGATCGAGCGGCTCTCGACGGCGGTGCGCCTCGTGCGCGGGGTCGGCGCGCTGCTCGGCGGGGTGCTGGTGCTGGCCGGGGTGTTCACGATCTCCAACGTGATCCGGTTGACCGTCTACGCGCGCCAGGACGAACTCGACATCATGCGGCTCGTCGGCGCGACCCGCGCCTACATCCGCGGCCCGTTCCTGGTCGAGGGCCTGCTGCAGGGCCTGCTCGGCGGCCTCGTCTCGCTGGCGCTGCTGGGCCTCGCGTTCCGCTTCGTCACCCGCGAGTCGGAGGCGATCGCCGGCCTGCTCGGCCGGCCCCTCGCGTTCCTGCCCACCGAAGCCGCCGTGGCCCTGGTGCTCGGCGGAGCCACGCTCGGCCTGGTCGGCAGCCTCGTCAGCCTGGGCCGCTCCCGCCTCTAGCCCCGCTGCAAGTTGCGGGCCGGTCGTCGCTTGACCGCCCCCGGGCGGCTTGCCCAGACTCCCGCAACCAACCTGTCCTCAGGGAGAGGACACAACCATGAAAAACAGGATCCTCGCGAGCCTCCTCGGGCTCGGCCTCCTGCTGCCCGTCTGCCCGACGGTGGCGCAGGAGATCAACGGCACGATTCTCGGCGTCGTCACCGACCAGACCGGTGCGGTGCTGCCGGGCGCGATGGTGGTCGTCAAGAACGTCAGGACCGGGCTCGTCCGCGAGCTGGTCACCAACGAGGCGGGGCGCTACCTCGCCGCCTTCCTGCCGGTCGGCACGTACGAGCTGACCGTGACGATGAGCGGCTTCCAGACGTGGACCGCGCGCACGATCGAGGTCCACGTGTCCGACCGCATCGCGCTCAACCCGCAGCTCCAGGTCGAGGGGCTGGCCACCGAGGTGATGGTCACCGCGGCTGCCTCGTCGATCCAGCCCACCGGCCAGGTCCAGAACCTGATGGGCGCGACCCAGGTCACCGAGCTGCCGATCAACAACCGCAACTTCATGCAGCTCGCGACGCTGGTGCCCGGCGTCACCTCGGCGCTCGACGACGAGGCCCAGGTCGGCCTCACCAGCCGCGCCGACATCTCGATCAACGGCAAGCGCCGCAACTCGGTCAACTGGCTGGTGGACGGCGCCTCCAACGTCGACGTCGGCTCCAACATCACGCTGCTGGCGACGCCGACCCTCGAGTCGATCGAGGAGTTCAAGGTGATCACCAGCAACTTCTCGGCCGAGTGGCCGCGCAGCGGCGGCGGCGTCGTCAACGTGGTGACCAAGTCCGGCACCAACACCTTCCGCGCCTCGGCCTACGAGTTCTTCCGCGACGACTCGATGAACGCCAACTCGTTCTTCCGCAACCTGTCGAGCAACCCCGACATCGCCGGCAAGCCGGCGCAGCTCGACTACCACAACTTCGGCTACACGGTCGGCGGCCCGATCCTGAAGGACAAATTCTTCTTCTTCTGGTCGCAGGAGTGGCGCAAGATCGAGCGCGCGCCGTCGAACCTGACCGCCAACGTGATCGACCCGGCCTGGTTGAACGACCCGGCGAACCCCAACTACGTGGCGGCGGCCCTGCGCGACCCGAACGCGGTGCGGCTGCTGGCGGCGTGGCCGCAGCCGAACGTCGGCACCAACCGCTACGTCGCCACCGCGCCCAACAAGAACGACACCCGCCAGGAGGTGCTGCGCCTCGACTACACCCTGTCGCCGAAGTGGCGGGCGATGGCCCGCTACACCCACGACCAGAGCGTGACCGAGGAGCTCGGTGGCCTGTTCTTCGGCATCGCGGTGCCCGGCGTCGCCACCACCCAGACGACGGTGCCCGGCAACATCTTCGTGCTGCAGCTCACCGGCACCCTCAACGCCTCGACCCTGAACGAGTTCAGCTACCAGTTCTCGAGCAACAAGATCTCCACCGAGAACCCCGACGGCACCCGCGGTCGCCGCGAGGATTACGGCTACACCGGCAACGAGCTGTTCTCCCAGAACAACTCCAGCCGCATGCCGACGCTGTCGATCTCCGGCCTGTCGCTGGTCGGCTCCAACCAGCTCATCAACATCGAGTACAAGAACCACACCTTCACCGACAACCTGACCCTGGTCCGCGGCAACCACACGATCAAGGTGGGCGGCCTGGTCACCTTCGAGCAGAAGAACGAGAACGCGGCCAACGAGACCCAGGGCCGCTACACGTTCGTCTCGGCGGGCGGCTTCACGGCCTTCCAGAACTTCCTGCGCGGCAACGCCGGCGGCCTGTGCGGCACCGGCTGCACGTACTCGGAGGCGGAGCGCGACGTCACCAACCACCTGCGCTTCAACCGCTACGAGATGTTCGTGCAGGACACCTGGAAGCCGCGCTCCAACCTGACCTTCGACTT
Organism: Acidobacteriota bacterium; assembly: GCA_011526565.1. Lineage (GTDB taxonomy): Bacteria > Acidobacteriota > Vicinamibacteria > Fen-336 > Fen-336 > WYBL01. Next base: position 9,594 of record WYBL01000175.1, read on the forward strand.
CGGCCTCCGCTACGCGCTCTACCCGGGCGTGCAGGACAACGACGACGTGCTGACCAACTTCGTCCCCGAGCTGTGGAGCCGGGCCGCGGTGCCGACCTTCGCCAACACCGCCGGCACGCTGCTGACCGCCGGCACCGGGAACCCGCTCAACGGCATCGTCGTCGCCGGCTCCACCTCGCCCTACGGGCGGCGCATTCACGCCACCGACAAGAACAACTTGGCGCCGCGCTTCGGCTTCTCGTGGAACCCGGACCGCGACGGCAAGATGATCGTGCGCGGCGGCGTCGGCTGGTACTTCGACCAGCCGCTGGTCGGCATCTTCGAGCAGAACGCGTTCGTCAACCCGCCTTACGTCAACACGGTCACCGTCCAGAACCCGGTGCTCGGCAACCCGGCGGCGGGCGTGCCGGCGGGCACCACGGCGGTGCGCAACCTGATCGCGTCCTCCGACCCGTTCGACAACCCGCGCACGATCGAGTGGAACGTCGGCGTCGTCCGCCAGCTCTACTCGCGCGGCGTCGCCGAGCTGACCTACGTCGGCACCCGCGGCGACGGCCTGATCCGGCCGATCGAGATCAACCAGGCGCAGCCGGCGGACGTCGTGCGGCTCGGCTCGCTGAACCTGGCCCGGCCCTACCTGGGCTGGGGCACGATCAACATGCGGCAGACCTCGGGCCGCTCGCGGTACCACGGCCTGCTGTTCAACTTCCGCCACGACGCCGGCCGCGCCGGCCTCGTCAACGTCGCCTACACGCTGTCGCGCAACAAGGTGGACGCGACCAACGACCGCGACGCGATCGACCTGCCGCAGAACCCGCTCGACCTTGACGCCGAGTACGCGTTGGCCCGCACCGACCGCACCCACGTGCTGTCGGTCAACTGGGTCTACGAATTGCCCTTCTTCAAGGACGCCAAGGGCCTCGTCAAGCACGCGCTCGGCGGCTGGCAGGTGTCCGGCATCGGCACCTTCCAGTCCGGTCCGCCGATCCCCCGCATCGCGCTGAGCAACACCAACAGCGGCCGCCGCGGCAACCGCGCCAACCAGGTGAGCGACCCCTTCGCCAACGTGCCGGCCGGCCTGTACTGGTTCAACCCGGCGGCCTACTCGGCCCCGGCCGACGGCACCTACGGCAACACCGGTCGCGCGCTGTTCCGCCTGCCCGGCCGCAACCAGTGGGACGTCACGGTGTCGAAGAACTGGTACCCGTCGGCGACCACCCGCCTGCAGTTCCGCGCCGACTTCATCAACGCCCTGAACCACACCCAGTTCACGACGGTCGACGCGTCGTGCACGGCGGGCACGACCCAGTCCAACCTGACTTGCGCGGTACCCGGCTCGACGTTCGGCCAGGTGACCGGCACCCGCCTGCCGCGCGAGATCCAGCTCGGCCTGAAGTTCTACTGGAACTGATCCCGCACGGGCCCCGTCGCGCCGCCGCGGCGCGGCGGGGCCCCGCCGCCTGCCCTAGTCGCCGTCCAGCTTGCAGAGCCCGGCCGGGCTGCCGTGGATGACGCCCCACGCGGAGTCCTCGATCACGCAGACCCCGCAGCTCCCGCTCGCCGAGCAGGCCCGGTACTTCCCGGGCGCCGTGATGTCGATCATGTACTGGGTGATCTCCTTCAGCACGCACGCCGCCCCTTCGGAGGGCAACCCCAGGCCACCGCAACGCACGTTCCGGTCGTTGACGACCTGGTACCAGTCCGGGCCCGGGCGGCCCGTGTCCGAGATGCCCGAGAGGTAGTGGTCGCACGCCTCGCGCTGCGGATCGGTCTCGAGCCGCGTGTTGCAGAACTCGCCCCCGAGCCCCACCGCCGCGCAGTAGGCCGCGTTGCGGACCTGCGGGCTGGCGTTGAGGATCTTGCGGTTGCGGGAGGGCTCGAGCTGGACCTTGATCCGGTAGCCGTAGATGTCACCGGGGTTGGGCAGTGGCGTGCCGCACGCCGCGGCATAGGGGTTCGGCGTGGGCGTGGGCGTGGCCGTCGGCGTGGGCGTCGCGCCGCCCGTGGGCGGTCCCGGGGCCGCGGGGCTGCCGCCACCGCCGCAGCCCGACAGGGCGAGGCACAGCCCGGCCCCGACCAGAGCGCGTCTCATCGCTCCTCCTCGTTCGTGCACGCGCCATTGTGCGTGGCGCCGCGTGCGAGTTTGGTGCACGCGGCGTTCAGTCCCGACGATCGTCCGGCTCAGGTGACGGCGACGAGCAGCACGCGGGCCCGCGCGCTCGACTCGTTGGTCCACAGCCGGTTCTCGCCGCGCAGGATGCTGACCGAGTCGCCCGGCGCGAGGTCGAAGGTGTCGGGTCCGAGCCGCAGACGGACGGCTCCTTCGACGACCAGCGCGAACTCCTCGCGGGGCTGGGCCGTGGGGTGCCTTCCGCTGCGCCCGCCGGGCTCGAGGGTGATCATCAGGGGCTCCAGCAGGCGCCCGCGGACCATCGGGCTCAGCGCCTCGATCGTCGCGTTCGACCACTGGCTGAGCAGTTGCGCGCGCTCCGTCGCGCGCACGACCACGCCGCTCTCGGCCGAGCCCAGCGCGGCGAAGAACTCGCCGAGCGTGACTCCCAGCGTGCTGGCGATGCGCTCCATCGAGTCGATCGACGGTGAAACCTGGCCGTTCTCGAGCTGCGAGATGAAGCTCGGCGAGAACCCGGTCAGCGCCGCGAAGGCGCGCAGGCTGTGGCCGCGCTGCTCCCGCAGCCGGCGCACCAGGTCCCCGATTGCCTGCTGCTTGAGCCGTGCCATCCGCGGGGGACTACAACTCGTAGGTGCGGCCCTGCTCCAGCAGCGTCAGGCGTCGGTCGGACAGCGCCTTCACCTGTTCGGTGAGCACGGGGATGAAGCGCGGCTTGAAGCCGTAGAGGTAGATCGGCACGTCGCGCTTGATCTTCTTCACCTCCTCGCCCAGCGTCTGCGGCGAGAGGTGGCCCGAGATGTCGGCGATCCGCTGCAACTCGTTGGGGAACGAGCACTCGGTGATGATCGCCTTCAGGTTCGGGGTGTCGTTGACGATCTCCCAGAAGCGGTGGGTGGGACCGGTGTCGGCCGAGAACGCGAGCGCGGACTGGCCGTCTTCGACGATGAAGCCCGCGGTCGGCACCAGGTGCGAGACGCGGATCGCGCGCGCCGTCAGCCCGGCGACGTAGAAGGGCTGCTCGTCGTGCACCTCGAGCAGGCGCAGCACCGGGTTCTTGTCGTTGGGCAGGCAGGTGAAGTCGGGCCAGGTCGAGTTGTTGAACAGGTGGTTCTGCAGCGCGTCCACGACCTCGGGCAGGGCGTGGATGCGCAGGCAGAAGCCCGGCACGGCAAAGTTGTTGTCGACGATGAAGGGCAGGCTGCAGGTGTGGTCGAGATGGGCGTGCGAGATGAGGATGTCGCGCACCTTCTCCTGCTCCGGCAGGCTCAGCGCGCCGGTGACCCACCCTCCGTCGAGGCCGAGCACGTCGTTGACCAGGAAGGCCGTCATCCCGATCGTCTGGACGTTGCCGCCGTAGCAGCCGAGGACCTTGAACTTCATCGTTGAAGCGCTGCCTTCGGCTCCAAGTGATTCAGGGCGTTGATTTTGGAGGAAAGCGCGTGCGAGGAACGTAACACGCTCCTCGCACGGCTGTCAAACCCAAATCCCGGCGTTAGAGCGGCTTGCGGGCGAAGTGGTAGAGCGAGTACGCGAGCCCGAAGAAGACGAGCAGGCCGAACAGGTCGCTGCCCGCCAGGCCCAGCGCCGGGCCGAACTTGATCGCGTCCTTGGGGATCAGCTCCTGCGCTTCCATCAGCTTGATCCCGATCGCCAGCAGCCCGACGATGCCGCCCGCCGCGATCAGGCCCGAGGCGTAGAGCGCGCCGGGGCTGGCTTCTCCCTCGTCCGTCTGCTTCATGCCGCGCTCGGCCAGCGACTTGACGAGGCCGCCGCAGAAGATCGCCGCCGTGGTGCCGATCGAGAGGTAGGAGCCGACCGCGAACGAGAGCGAGCGGATGCCCAGCAGCTCGATCGTGATCACCAGGAACACGCCGAGCAGCACCAGGCCCCAGGGCAGCTTCTGGTTGAGGATGCCGTTGATCACCACCGACATCAGGCGCGCCTGCGGGGCCGGCGCGTCCTGGCTGCCGATGCCCTGGGTCCACAGGTAGGCGACGTCGCCGGTCGTCTTGTCGGCCAGGTACTTGCCCTCGGGCACGGTCTTGGAGCCGATCACGTTGATCAGGGTCCAGGTCTGGCCCGCGTGCTCCTTCTCGCCCTCGATCACGGCCCCCTCGGTGAGCGCGTTGGCGTTCATCGCGATCGAGACCTTCTCGAACTTCTGCAGCCCGGTGTTCATCGCGATCAGGGTCAGGCCGATCACGACCGCCGAGGCGGTGACGCCCGCGGCCAGCGCGATCTGCTGGTAGGAGGGGGTGGCGCCGACCAGGAAGCCCGTCTTCAGGTCCTGCGAGGTGGCCCCCGCGTTGGCGGCCGCGATGCAGACGACGCCGCCGATCGAGAGCGCCAGCGCGCCGTAGGCCGGGGCCGTCCAGCCCGCCGCGAAGAACAGCGCGCAGGTCGCCATCAGCGTCGCGATCGTCATGCCCGAGACCGGGTTGGCCGAGGTGCCGATCAGGCCGCAGATGCGCGAGGACACGGTGACGAACAGGAAGCCGAAGACGACCACCAGCAGCGCCGCGACCGCGTTGTGGAACCACGAGGTCACGGCGCCCGGGACCGGCTTGAAGGTGAGCAGCGACCACATCAGGAGCACGATCAGCGCCGAGCCGCCGAGCACCACGGTGCCCGGCAGGTCGCGGTCGATGCGGGCGCCGACCGAGGCGCCGGCGCCGGCCGCGCCGTCCTTCTTGGCGAAGCCCGCCTTGAGCGCGGCGACGATCGTGGGGATCGTCTTGACCAGCGTGATCAGGCCCGCGGCGGCCACGGCGCCGGCGCCGATGTAGCGGATGTAGTAGTTCCAGAGCTGGTCGGAGGTCATCTGCGCGATCGGGATCGGGCTGGGGTAGATCGGCTCCGGCACCATCGAGCCGAAGAACTTGATCGTCGGCATCATCACCAGCCACGAGAACACGCCGCCGGCGAAGATCACGCCCGCCACCTTGGGCCCGATGATGTAGCCGACCCCGAGGTACTCGGAGGTGATCGAGGCGCGGACCGAGGCGCCGGGCAGGAACGCGGGGTTGTAGGTCGGCGTCTCCTTCAGCAGCCCGATCGCGTTGCCGTTCTGCAGCAGGGTGTAGACGCCGCCCAGCCCGAGGCCGTAGAAGACGCGCGAGGCGAAGCTGCCGCCCTTCTCGCCGGCCACCAGCACGTCGGCGCAGGCCGTGCCCTCCGGGTACAGCAGGTTGCCGTGCTCCTGGACGATGAGCTGCCGGCGCAGCGGGATCATGAACAGCACGCCGAGCCAGCCGCCGATCAGCGCCAGCAGGAAGATCCGCGAGTACTCGAGCGAGAAGCCGAGGAAGATCAGCGCGGGCAGCGTGAAGATCACGCCGGCCGCGACCGACTCGCCGGCCGAGCCCGTGGTCTGGACGATGTTGTTCTCGAGGATGGTGGCCTTGCCCAGCGCGCGCAGCAGGCTGATCGAGAGCACCGCGATCGGGATCGAGGCCGACACCGTGAGCCCGGCGCGCAGGCCGACGTAGACCGTGACCGCGCCGAAGATGATGCCGAACAGCATGCCGACGACGATGGCGCGCACGGTGAACTCCGGCACCGGCGACGCATCCGGGATGTAGGGCTTGAAATCGGCGACGGCTCGCTCCTGGGACATTCGCTCCTCCGGCCGTGGACCTGCGGGGTCGAGGCGCCCCGGAAAGGGGCGCGGACGCGGGATCGTAGCCGCGGGCCCCGGGAGGCGCAACGCGACGCGCCGGCAACCCTATACTGGCCGGGATGGTCCCCGTCGCGCGCCGCCTCGCCGCCCTGGCCTTCGCCGCCGCCTGCGCCGCCAGCCCGGCTGCCGCCCAGTCGGGCTACGACGGCTACGAGGGGATGTACGGGCGGCCCGCCGACGTCCACGTCGACGACCTGATCAGCTCGGGCGCGGCCTACGAGGGGCGCGCGATCCGCACCAAGGCACGGCTGGAACTGATCGAACTCGGCCGCTACGCGTTCCGCACGCTGATGTTCTCGCAACTGATCCAGCTCTACCCGGTCCAGGAGATCCAGTTCGACTGGGAGCAGGCCGCGCGCACGTGGATGGGCAAGGAAGTCGAGGTGGTCGGCGTCTTCCAGCAGGCGCAGTCCCAGGGCGGCGCCGGGGATGCCCGCTACTACATCCAGTTCTGGCGCTTCACAGGGCCGCCAGAGGACGTCAAGGGCGAGATCCGTGCCGAGGACGTGTCGCTCGAGCGCCTCGCGGACAACCCGGGGCGCTGGGACGGGAAGATGGTCCACGTGCGCGGCCAGTTCCGCGGCCGCAACCTGTACGGCGACCTGCCCTCGCGCTCGATGCGCGACCGCAAGGACTGGGTGATCAAGGACGACGCGTGGTCGGTCTGGGTCTCCGGACGCAAGCCGAAGGGCGAGGGCTTCGACCTCGACGTCGAGTCGAAGCGCGACACCGCGAAGTGGGTGCAGGTCTGGGGCCGGCCGACGACCCGCAACGGCATCGTCTACCTCGACGCCGTGCGGGTCCTGCTCGGGACCGCGCCTTCGGCCGACAAGGCGAAGGCCCAGGCGGCGCCCACGCCGCCTCCCGCGCCGCGGCCCGCGCTGCCGGCAGCCGTCGTGTTCACGCTCCCGGTGGAAGGCGAACCGATCGCGCAGGACGGCCAGCCCGTGCTGCAGTTCTCCCGTGACATGGACGAGCGCACCTTCGCGGGGCGCGTCCTGCTGCGCTACGCGGGGCCGCCGCGGCCGGGCGACCGCGCCTTCGTCGGCCTGCGCCTCACCTACGACGGCGGACGCAAGGCGCTCACCGTCGACCCCGGCGACGCGCTGATGCCGGGGCGCGTGCTCGAGGTGGTGCTGCTGCCGGGCATCACCGACGTCGCGGGCCAGCCGCTGGTCGCGCGGCCGGGCGGCACCCGTCCGGCCGACGTCGCCGAGCTGTTCCGCTTCCGCGTGGCGATGTGAACGCCGCCGGGCGCGAGTGCCCGGCGCGACTTGTCAGCGGGCGGTGGTGGCCCCGAGGCGGGCGATCGAGCGGGCGCCGATGTCCTTGCGGAAGGCCATCCCGTCGAACGAGACCTTCGTGGTCGCCTCGTAGGCGCGCTGCACCGCGGCCGGCAGGCTGGCGCCGAGCGCCGTGATCCCCAACACCCGGCCGCCGACCGTCACCACCTTGCCGTCGCGCTGGGCCGTGGCGGCGTGGAATGCGACCACGTCGGACTGGCCGTCCAGCGCCTCCAGCCCGCGGATCTCCTGGCCGGTCTGCGCCGCGTCGGGGTAGCCCGCCGAAGCCAGCACGACGCAGGCCGCGGCCTCCTTGGCCCACTCCAGCTTCACTTCCTTGAGCTGGCCCGCGGCCACGCCCTGCAGCACCGGCACCAGGTCGCTCTTGAGCCGGGCCAGGATCACCTGCGCCTCCGGGTCGCCGAAGCGGGCGTTGAACTCCAGCACCTTCGGGCCCTTGTCCGTGATCATCAGGCCCGCGTAGAGCACGCCCTGGAAACGGCGGCCCTCCTTCTCGAGCCCGCCGATCGTCGGCAGGATCACCTCCGCCATGATCTGCTTGTGCAGGTCGAGCGTGAGGTGGGTGGCGGGCGAGACGGTGCCCATGCCGCCGGTGTTGGGGCCGGTGTCGCCGTCTCCGATCCGCTTGTGGTCCTGCACCGAGACCATCGGCAGCGCCTTCTGGCCGTCGGAGAAGACGAGGAAGGAGACCTCCTCGCCCGGCAGGAACTCCTCGATCACGATCTTCGCCGTGGCCTGCCCGAGGCGCTTGTCGCTCATCAGCGCGCGGGCGGCGGCCTCGGCCTCGGAGCGGTCGTGCGCCACCACCGCGCCCTTGCCCGACGCGAGGCCGTCGGCCTTCAGCACGAGCGGGAAGCCGAACGGCGCGCGTGCGCAGCAGTCGAGCGCCTCGTCGAGCGAGTTGCAGACCTCGTAACGCGGCGAGGGCACCTTGTGGCGGGTCATGAACTCGCGGGCGAACGCCTTCGAACCCTCGATCTCCGCGGCGGCCCGGGTGGGCGCGAAGATCGGCAGTCCGCGGCGCGCGAACTCGTCGGCGATGCCGAGCACCATCGGCAGCTCGGGGCCGACCACGGTCAGCCCGACCCGCGCGTCCTGCGCGAAGTCGGCCAGCTCGACGATGTCCGAGGTCTCGATCGGCAGGCAGGTGGCGATCTTCGCGATGCCGGCGTTGCCCGGCGCGCAGAACACTTCCTTGACGAGCGGGCTCTGGCGGATCTTCCAGACGAGCGCGTGCTCGCGACCCCCGTTGCCGACGACGAGAACCTTCACGACCCCCCCAACGGACGAAAGACCTTGCGCCGAAACCTCTCACGGCAGGGCCGCAGTGTCAACGGTCGAGTCGGGGTCGTTTGTTATCCTGCGCCCGACCATGCGCCGCATCCAGCCGCTCCAGCGCAGCGTGGACCTCGCCTCGCGCCGGGCGACGATCGACCTGCGCACGCGGGTCCGCGACGCGGAACGCCACGTCTTCACCCTCGACCTCTACTCCCACCTCGACGAGCGCCACCCCGAGACCCACGCCGGCTGGTGGGCGCTGCGGCTGCCCGA
>WYBL01000176.1 GCA_011526565.1 Acidobacteriota bacterium
CCCGGAGCCGGTCCATGGCAACCTCTTCGGGTGGATCCCGCCGACGCGGCCGCGCTGCCGAGCACCCATAGGAGCGCCTCTCCGCACGAGGGGTTCTCACCGAAGCGTGCTCGTTTCACCTATGCGCAGCGACGGGCGGTTGTCCAGGCTGGCGATCAGGCCGGAATAGTCACCGGCATGGGCCTGCGTGATCAACGCCGGGATGCCGACGCCGTCCCGCGTGCTCGACAGGCGGCTCACGAGGATGCGGAGGAAGTCCCAGCACCCGCGCCAGGAACGGCGCGTAACGCTTCGCCGGCATCACGCCACCACCAGCGAGGAAGGTGATGGCGTCCCTGGCCTTGGCTCGCGTGGCGCCGGTGGCGGGCAGGAGCACGATCTCGAGGTCGATCCGGCAGCCGCCAGTCTGGTCGCGCCGCTCGGGAACAGACAGGGTTCCACAGCGCGCCTCGCCCTCGACGCCGGGAAGCTGGCAGGCCGAGAACTCGACCCGAGCTGCCACGGGCTCCTCGCCCAGGATCTGTCCGCCGGGCGCCTTTCCTGCGCGTCTCTTCGTGAGGAGCCCTCGAATATGAGTCATGACGCCTTTGAAATAGCCGCTCGCAGCCAGTGAAGCTCCTGGCGCGATGCGGCCGGCTGTGGCTCGCGAATCCCAACCGGGCTTGCGGCCTGGCCCTGCTCGGGACCGCCGCCTCGGCCCTGGTGGGCTGGAGCGGGCTCGCCTGGGCCTTCGCGACCCTGGCTCTCGCCAGCGTGCTCATCTACGTCGGCCGCTTCTGGCGGGACTTCCTGCAGATCGGGAGCGCCTTCGTGCTGGGCGGGTTCTGGCTGCTGTTCGCGCTCCAGTCGCCGTCGCAGGCCCAGGCCGGGCTGGCGCGCGCGTGGTTCGGCAACGCCCTGCTCGCCGGCTGGGTCTATGCGTACTACGCGAACCTGTTCGGCTGGTGGCGGTGGCCGCAGCGCTGGCAGACGTTCCTGCATCGACTGTTGGTGGAACGCGCCTTCGAGCGGGCGCTCTGGCCGCTGCTCTCCTGCCTCTCGTTCGGCCTGGCGATGACGCTGTTCCGGGAGAACCTGGGGGCCAGCGCCCTCGCGGCGCTGCCCGGGCTGGTCCTCCTGGCGCGGGCACTCGCTCGCAGGGACGCCCGGGCGCGAGCCGCGAAAGAGGAGATGCTCGCCTTGATCGAGGCCCGGGACTTCGGCGACGAGTGGCGGGGCAGCTGGCGCGGGCAGGCCGTGGTCGTGACGTTCTTCGGCGGCGGTCGATACCGAGGTCCGAGCTACTCGTCCCGACTCGCCATCCCGTGCGCTGCCGTGGCCTGGACCCTCGACCGCGATGCGGAAGACGCCGCGCGCCTCTCAACGCCGCCGGAGTGGCAGGAGCGGCTGGCCGCACTCTCGCTCCCCTCCTTGTTCGAGACGCGCCCGGCCCTGACGTCGTTCACCTCGCATCCCTCCCGCGGCGAGGTGGAAGCCTGTTTCGAAGGCGGCCTGGCGAGTGCAACCCAGTTGCGCGCCGACCTCGAGGCCATGGTGGAAGCGAGCGAGCAGGTCGCGGTCGCGGTCCAACCCGGGGCCGCCATTAGCGTACCGCATGAAGCATAAAAGAGGAGTCGAATCCATGAACCGGGCTACCCATCGCGCATTCCTGCTCTGCCTCTTCGCCGTCACCGGCCCCGCGGCGACTGCGGCCGCCCAGACCGTCTATTGCGGGCCGGGCACACGGGTGGTCAGCGAGAACGGGGGCGGCACCGGCACGATCGAGGAGATCGGCAGCGAGTCGCCGCACGTCGGCTGGTACCGCGTTTCCTTCTCGTGGAGCCCGCGCGGCGAGTGGTACGACCCCTCGACCTGGAAGCTGTACGTGGCCGGCACACAGCAGCGTTGCTCGCCGCATCGATCTGCCACGCCGGCCGCGCCGCGTCCGGCACCGCCCGTCGACGACGACGAGCCGGCCCCGGTCGCCGTTCCGCGTCCGCGACCCCAGCCGACGGCAGCGCCGCGGACCGCGGGCGGCTCGCTTCCGGCGGGGCGCTACACCTGCTCGATGCCGGGCGCGGGCCAGTTCCCCGTCACCATCGTCGACGGACGCACCTACAGCGACCGCGGCGGCCAGTCCGGCCGCTACCGCGTGGCCGGCGACCAGGTCACGTTCGAGAGCGGCTCGCTGCGAGGCACCTATTCGCGCATCCTGGGCCCCGGCAAGTTCGGCCTGTCGCTGGACCAGAACAGCAGCTTCTACGGAGTCTGCAACCTGAAGCGGTAGCGCGAACAACACGCTGACCGTTTCGTCGGCTTGCTGCGCGTCTGTAAGGGAGGAGAAAAGCGGATGAATCCCCATGCTTTTGCCGTCCTTGGCACTCTCGGGCTCGGTGGCGCCGCGGCCCTGTTCGAAGCGAACGGTGTGCCCGCGTTGATCCCGGTGGTCCTGCTCACGACCGGCTGGGCGTATCGCGAGGCCGAGCGGCTCGAGGTGGACCGCTACGAGGGCTGGATGGCGCGGCCGTCGATCCAGGTCGCCTTGCGAGTGCTCCTGTTCTGGATCATCGCGTTCCCGGCCTTCCTGGTGCTGCGCCAGCGCATCGTCCGCGGCGAGGCCGAAGTGCGCCCCGATCTCTCGATCAGCGGCGGCGCTCTCCACCGGCTCTGAGGCCGCGGCCTCGCTCGATCTCGCCGCCGACGACGCGCGTGCGGCATTGGACGTGGCGCTGTCCGCGTCCGCTCTGCGCTCCCGTCGGCCAGGGCAAGCTCGCGCCACATCAAGACGGCCAGATCCGCATCGTCCTCAAGCGACCGTACGGGGACGGCACCGTCGGCGCGATTCGGCGAACCCACCGAACTGCCCGAACGCTCGCCCGACCGAGGACCATCGCGCGCAACGTCATTCACGGTGCGCTGCTCGCACGCGCGATCCGCCGCATCGGCAGGCACCTTCGCCGCCACGGCCTGCTTCGGGAGGAGCCGGATGCAGGCCAAGATCCCGAAGCGAACCTCGCCGCCTCGGCCGTGTCGGGTCAGG
>WYBL01000177.1 GCA_011526565.1 Acidobacteriota bacterium
CCCGGAGCCGGTCCATGGCAACCTCTTCGGGTGGATCCCGCCGACGCGGCCGCGCTGCCGAGCACCCATAGGAGCGCCTCTCCGCACGAAGGGTTCTCACCGAAGCGTGCTCGTTTCACCTATGCGCGGCCCGGTGATGTGGCAGTGGAGCCGGCCCGACCGGCGGGCATTGACAGCGCACCCGATACCGGCCGCCAGCAGCGCTACGGTCCACGTGATCGTGCGAGCCATGGTGCCGACGGGCGCGGCACCGGTGACGATGACGGCGACGAGAGGGAGCCCCCACAGCAGCGTCGCGCTGGTCTTCCTGCTGACCAGATCCAGCTCCGAGCGCATGAGGTCAGGCATTGCGCGCGATCTCGTCCGGGGCAGACGCGGCAAGCGCGGTCATCGCCGAGGCCACGTTTCCGAGGCAACAAGTACCCTGGGGATTCCTGACTTCGCACGCGCAACGCTCGTCCTTGACAAGCTGGGTCACGCGCTCCGTCGCCGACGACCGACCCCTCTCCGTCAACTCGCGGGCGATGTCCTCTTCCGTGATCGCGAGACAGTAGCAGACTGTACGCGTGCCAGGCCGTTCTTTCTGGAAGACCGGAACCGCGAGATCGCCGCGCTCGAACGTGGAGTCCGGACGGAAGTAGACGATCGAACACTCCGGAGTCCCGCAGAAGCGGTAGGCGCCGGGCGACATACGAGCCAGGGCTTCCGGCCGCAACAACGCCTTGAGCGTGATGCGGTCTACGGGTCGGCTCTTGGCGTCGCAGCCCGGACATCGCGTGTCCGGCGCGCTCGTCGTCGTGATGCAGCAGTCTCCCATGTTGCTGGATCCCATCTCACCGACTCGCGCGGTCTGCTGGTCGCTGGGGAAGACGGACCTGCTCGGTCAGGCTGCCCTCAACCGGCCGGCGCGCGTGGTCGTCGATCCACAGGAGCGAGATCAGGTCCTGACCCGCCGTTGCTTGCGTCGCGGCCGGAGGCCGGCGGCAGCAGTTCCCATCGCACTTACCGCCCGCGTGGTGCGGGGTCGCGACTGCCTTGTCCTTCGCGGGCGAGGCAACGGTGACTCGGTAGCCTGTCTGCGCGGCGAGCGACTCCGCGATCTTCGCAGCGGTGGTCACTTCGGGGTCGTACGTGACCTCGGCGCGCTTGCTCTCGTAGCTGACCTCGCAGGCGGTGACGCCCTCGGTGCGCTTGAGCTGCAGCTTCACCGCGGCAGCGCATCCGCCGCACGTCATCCCTTCGATGGTGAGCGCGGTCTTCTGCAGGTCCGCGGCAGAAACGGCCGGCGCGAGTAGGACGGCCCAACCGACAACCAGGAACATGACTCTTCGCATGGTGGGCGTCTCCTTCAGAGCGGCAGGTATTCGACGTAATACGGGAACGTGGTCGCAAGAACGACGGCAAGAGCGGCAAGCCAGAGCAGGGCCTTCCCGAGCCTATTCGTGCGAGGCATGTCGCAGGTACCGTCAGGACCACAGCGGGCCGACGAGGGCCGGTACGTGAAGTAGAAGCCGGATCCGAGCAGCGCGTAGGTGGCGACGAGCAGGTAGGGCCGGAACGGCTCGAGCTCCTGCGCCATCGCCGCGCCCGAGATGCCGAGCATCGCGAAGACGACCGGGCCGATGCAGCAGGCGGATGCCAGGATACCGCTCACCACGGAGCCCGCCGCCGTCGCCCGCTCGATCCTCACCGCGACACCTCCGTCCTCACCCGCGGTTTGCGTGGGGAAAGGTCGAGAACCACGGGGCACGCGTCGCTGTCCGCGCGGTCGCAGCGCTCCAGGCTCTCCGCGAGCCGCCGTCGAAGCGCCTTGAGGTCAGCGAGCTTCCTGTCGATGGCCTCGATGCGCTCGCGGAGCAGGGCGGCGACACGCCGGCACTCGCCGGGCGTGCGCAGGGTTTCCAGGCGGATGAGTTCCCGGATGCCGTCGAGGGTCAGGCCGATGGCCTGCGCCTGGCGGACGAAGAGAACGCGGTCGACGTCTTCGTCCGTGTAGATCCGGTAGTGGGTCGCAGTCCGCTGTGGGCGCGGGAGAAGCCCTTCGCGCTCGTAGAAGCGGATGGTGTCCCGCGAGACCCCGCTTCGCTCCGCCAGTTCGCCGATCTTCAATCCGTCGGACATGCGTTTCATGCTCAACATAGACCTTGGACTCAGGTCCAAGGTCAAGTGAATCGGTGTGAACGCGCCGCCGCGATCGAGCGCACTCACCCGACATCCCGGGACTTCGAGCGGGCGGCGTTATCGGGAGGATGAGGGCCGCTCAGGGCGGGCCGTGACCAGCCGGCGGCGGCAACTGCCGACCACTATCGACGGCCACTCTGCGCGCGCTCATGCGGCTCGGTCTCGACGCTGCGGCTCGCCCCGGAAACGCGACGAACGCTGGTGTGATGTGCGCGCTCGGCTGGGCGGACCGGAGGCCCTGCTCGGTGCTTTCGGCGTCGCCGTGTCGGACATCCCGGCGCTCGCCGCGTTCCTCCATTCGCACGCCCGTGGAGCGCTCAACGAGCGCGCCCGGACGGCGCATGCCGGACGCCTCGAGCTGCTCTTCCAGGCCGACTGGGATCACCGCTGCCGGGCGCGCGGCGTCCCCCGTCCGCGCTCTACCACGCTCCCCCAACGTGCGCCCATCGGGGAGCCGATCCGTGAACCGTCGCGGCGTGCATGAAAGACGACCTGCACCTCTCGCGGGAGACGCGTGAGCGTGTGGTCGCGGTCGCCTTGCGTGACGAGATCACGTCGCAGGCGGCGATCCGGCGGGCGCTCGAGCTGGGCCTGCGTCAGCTCGAAGTCGGCGCTCATCACGACGAACTCCAGTGCCCGGTCGACGGCGCCAAGCGCACCGAAGTCCAGCGTCCACTCGTTCGTCCGGTGCGACACGGAGTCGCCATCGGCCGACCGGTTGTGGCCCCGCCGCGGGGCCGGCGAGAGGGTGACGCACGACATCGGCCGGGGACGCAGACAGCCCTGCCCGAGTTCCCGCGTGACGCCACGCCGCCGGTACCGTGCTGGTGCCGCGAACGGCGCCGCGATCGATGAGTGTTGAGGCAGCCCGCAGCCTCGACTGCGGCGCGACGCGGGACGGCCTGGAGTGCACTCACCCACCGCGCACCGAGCCTTCGGCGAGGCCCGCTGCCGGTCCCATCGGCGGCCCTGCACAGGCCATCAGGTCGGCCCCGCCGCGTCCACGAATGTGTCGCCAGACGAGCACGCCGGCCTCCGGCAACCCGCGCTCGACGGTCGGCACCGTGACCGAGATCCACGACTACCTTCGCGTGCTGTGGGCGCGGGTCGGGCGCCTGACCTGCCACCAGTGCGGGCGGGCGGTCTCGCAGCAGTCGGCGCAGCAGATCGTCCACGAGATCGCGGAGTTGCGCGAGGGCACGAAGTTCCTGCTGC
>WYBL01000178.1 GCA_011526565.1 Acidobacteriota bacterium
CCGCAGGCGGTGCAGGACGAGGCCGAGTCCATCAGGACGCTGTGGGACCGGATACGCTGGGTGGCCGAGCGGATCTGTGGCCAGTCGATCGACGACAGCCGGTTCGATTGCCGGCGGCTGCAGGAGCTCGCCGGGCGGATCTCGCACGCGCGGGTGCTGCAGCTGCAGGCGGTCGAGGGCACGACGCTGACCGCCGGCGAGGCGGCCTGGTTTGCCTTCGCCGTCGGCGAGACGTCGCCGGCGGCGGGCTCGCGCGCCGGGCGCACGACGATCACGATCGACTGGGGCGACGGCAGTGTCGACGAGCGCCTGGTCTGGGGCGACGACCCCGGCGAGTCCCCGTTCGGCAACGGCACCCGCTCGCACGTCTTCGCGCTGCCCGCCGGCCAGGACGAGGCGCGGTACACGGTCCGCGTCAGCGTCGAGGCCGACAACCTGCCCGGCGAGGTCCACGCGCGCATGCTGGAGGTCCGGGTGCAGCGCTCGGCGGACGCGCTCGATGTCTCGCTGGACGGCCCGCGCACGCTCGGGGCTGGCGAGCAGGGCAACTGGGTGTTCGATGTCTCGGGGGGCTTCGGCCGCTACAGCGGTGTCGTGAACTGGGGCGATGGGGCCGAACAGCGCGGTGGCAGCGAGTGGGGCACGTTCAGGGGGCGGCACACCTACGCGGCCGACGGCCGCTACACGGTGACCCTGACCGTGACCGATGCGCAGGGCTCGACGGTGCGGCGCTCGTGGTCGATCTTCGTCGGCGACGACGTCACGCCGGCCCCTGTCGCGATCGTCAGCGACTTCGACAGCGCGCGCGCCGAGATCGACGACCGCTGGGGCGTCGGCGTCATGACGGACGAGTTCGGCGCCGACGCGGGGCTCGGCTTCCGCGATGTGGCGAGCTATTCGGGCGACGGCGGCAACCCGGGTGGGCACCTCTACTGGCAGGGCAGCATCGGCGACTGGTGGTACTTCAGGACGTCGTCGCCGCGCTATGCGGGAGACCGCAGCTTCGCGCTCGGGCGCACGCTGTCGTTCGACCTGCGCACCGACTTCGCCGGGGCCAACCCGCAGCCCGGTCTGCCTTTCGTCGTCATCAGCGGCAACGACGCCGCCGGCCAGCCGCTGCACCTGGTGCAGATGCAGGCCGACCATGTCGAGCCCGGCACGGCTTGGCAGCGCTACACGATCGCGCTCGACGCGTCGGCGCGCTGGTGGGTGGCCGGCCGCGGCAGCCTCAGCGACCGGCGCGAGGCGACCGACGCCGACATCCGCCAGGTCCTGTCGACGCTGCGCAGCCTGCGCATCCGCGGCGAGTACGGCGGCGCGCGCTACCTGGGAGCGCTCGACAACGTGGCGCTCGGCGGCGAATGAAAGCGTGAAGTTGTGGGGTCAGGTCCCGTGTCTCGCCATGTGGAACGCGGGACCTGACCCCGCGTCGCACAATGGCCGTGATGGACCTTTCGATCGATGAAGTGGAGCGCGAGCGATGCGATGCATGCAAGCTTTGAGGTCTGGAGCGGGGCAGTCCGTGCCTGCGGGATGGGCCGGCAAGGCCATGCTGGCAATGGCGGCGATGGGCCTGGTGCTGGCCGGGGCGGCCCGCGCGGCCGTGGAAGCGACGACCCCGGATGGACGGCGCGTGCTGCTCGAGGACAACGGCACCTGGCGCTACGTGGATACGCCCGCCGCGGCCGAGCAGGCGAGCGGGGACAGTGCGGCGGCGCAGCCGGCGAAGCCGCCCGCGCAGGCCGAGCTGTTCCTGCAAGGCCGTGCCGACGAGCCTGCCGGCTGCCGGTTCGAGATGGGGATGGTCAACACCCTGGGCTACGAGATCAGGATGCTGACGCCGGAGTTCACGGTCTACCGCGACGGCAGCGTGGCCTACAGCGCCCGGACGGTCGACTTCGGCCCGCTGCGCCCGGGCGACCGCAACCTGCGTCGGGTGCTGTTCGGCGGCATCGCGTGCGGCGAGATCGCGGCGTTGCGCGTCGGCGGCGGCGACCGCTGTGTGATGGGCGAGCTGACCAAGTTCACCGATGTCAAGGGCGAGTGCCTGGCACGGATCCGGCTGCGGCCGAGCGAGCTGTTGACGTTCGAGAAGGAGCCGCAGTAAGGGCGGGCGATTCGGGACATGGCTCTGACGGTTCGGGGCCCCAGCCCGCCATGATGCCCGCCCGCGAGACCCGGCCTTGAAGGGCCAGTTGACGGCGGCGCGCCGCATCTGCGAGAAGCGGCGCGAGGTGCTGCGCGAACCGGCCAGCGGCGGAATGGGGTCCGGCGGAATGGGGTCAGGTCCCGCGTTCCATATCGTGAAAACGGGGTCCTGGTCCCAGCTCTGTCCGGCCTTGCTAGACTCCTGCCATGTCGTACTCGGCTGACGCACGTCTTGGAGCCTGCCATGCGCAACGCATCGGTGGCGGTGCGGGCGTGCGCCGAACGCCGGCCGCACCCTCCTCGGCCCGGCGATCCTCCTCCTGCTGACACCCGCCAGCGCGCAGAACCACCGATCGCCGGGCCTGAAGG
>WYBL01000179.1 GCA_011526565.1 Acidobacteriota bacterium
CGAAAACGGTCATAGCCGACAGGTCACGCGGCGGGGGGGAAAGCTCCTGAAAATCTCCCCGCCCAGGGGGGGAAAGCTCCTGAAAAACTCAGGCGGCGGGGGTCCTTAGCTGCTGAAAACCGTCAGGTTCCTGCTGCAGGCCGTCGTGCTGCCGCGGCTCGGGGTGCCCACCTGAGCCGTGCCGCAGCCCCGCCGGTCGGCGGGCGAGGACGAGAAGCCGGCAGAGCCGCCGCGCTGCTGACGTTCAGCGGCCGGCCGGCGACCGCAGGTCGAAGATCCAGGCGCCGAAGCGCCCGTCGCGGTAGGCCGCGACGGGCGCGCGGCCGGGGTTGAAGTCGCGCGGGAAGTGGGTGAGCGCCACCACGTGGGTCACGTCAGGTGGCATCCTTTGCGTGCGCGGCGTGACCAGGCCGGCGAGGTCGTGCACGCGCACGTCGGAGTGCCACGCGATCAGCCCGACCTCCATCAGCGCCACGCGGCCGCTCGACGGCACGTGGGCGCGCAGCCAGTCGGCAACCTGCAGGTAGACGCGGGTGCGCTGTCCGCCCCAGTAGTTCGACTCGAAGCGTGTCACCGTGGCGTGTCCGCGCTGGACGACGACGGCCAGCAGCAGCGCCACCGCGAGCCGCGCCAGGCGGCGGACGGGCGGGCGCAGCGACGGATGCGTTGCCAGGCCCACCGCGCCCGCGAACGCGCAGGTCACGACCAGCAGCATGATCGGATACGCGTGCCAGAGAAACAGCGTGAGCGGGCGCAGCGCGAGGTAGCACAGGCCGTGACCCGCCGCCCACGCGACCAGCACGGGGCCGGCGCCCCCCGCCCGGACCCAGCGCGTCGCCCCGTAGGCCGCGAGGCCCGCGATCGCCAGCAGCGCCGGTCCCGCGTCGCCGGGGGCGAGCCGGCCGGGCCCCACCCGCAGCAGGTGCACGGCGTAGTCGCCGAGTGGCGTCTGGTGGTACTTGGCCGCTGCCGATGCCGGCAGCGGCGAGCCGAACGCGTGGAGCGCGAACAGCGTCCACGGCAGCAGGGGAGCGAGGAACGCAGCCACGGGCTCCAGCGCGGCACGCCACCCGGGTCGGCCCGACCCCGACAGCAGCCCGCGCAGGCCCCAGAGCGCGAGCAGGCCGGCCCAGGCCAGGGCGTCGGGCCGGGTCAGCACGGCGAGGCCGGCGAGGCCGCCTGCCAGCGCCGGCCGGTTGCGCTCCGCCGCGAGCGCGCTCGCCAGCACCAGCGCGGCCACGAGGTTGGTCTCGAGCGACACGAAGCTGCCGCTGGTGGCGCCGCCCAGGGCCACGCCAGTCGCGACCACCCGCGCGGTCCAGTCCCCCAGTCGCGGTGCGAGAAGCGGCAGCAGCAACCCGGCCTGTGCGGTCCAGCCGAGGCAACCCGCCAGGGCCATGGCTGCCGGCAGCGCGTCGTGGCCGACGATCGCGCGCAGCGCGGCCGCGAGCAGCACGTGGCCGGGCGCCGTGGAGCCGAGCCGCCACTCGCCGGGGTTGAAGACGAAGCCGCGGCCGAGGACGAGGTTCTCGGCGTACCGGTAGCTGATGTAGGCGTCGTCGAGGAGGACGTGCCGGAAGGCCATCCACTGGAGGAGCGCCACGAGCGGGGCGAGTGCCGCGAGCAGCCAGGCGGACGTGGAGACGCGGCGCAAGGAGCGGCGATTGTAGAACGCCGCGGGGCGGCTATCCTCCGCACGGTGACGACACGGGTGCGGCTGCTGGGGCTCCGCTACGACGAGCGCTCGTCCCATCTGCGCGGGGCGGCCGCGGCGCCGCCGGCGATCCGCGCGGCCCTGCACTCGGGAGCCTCCAACCTGTGGGCGGAGGACGGCACCGACCTCGAGGGCTTCCTCGAGGACCTGGGCGACGTCGACCCCGGGACCGGCGACGCCGCGCTCGACGCGATCACCGCCGCCGCGGAGCGCTCTCTCGCCGGTCCGGCGCTGTTCCTCGGCGGCGACCACTCGGTGACGTTCCCGGTGATGCGCGCGGTGGCGCGCCGACACGGTCCCGTCTCGATCCTGCACTTCGACGCTCACCCCGACCTCTACGACCGCTACGACGGCGACCCGCACTCGCACGCCTGCCCGTTCGCGCGCGTGATGGAGGCGGGCCTGGCCCGCCGGCTGGTGCAGTTCGGCATCCGCACCCTCAACGGCCACCAGCGGGAGCAGGCCGCGCGCTTCGGCGTCGAGATCGTGCCCGTCGACGACTGGGACCGTTGGGTGCCCGACCTCGAGGGGCCCTGCTACGTCAGCTTCGACCTCGACGCGCTCGACCCGGCCTTCGCGCCCGGCGTCTCGCACCGCGAGCCGGGCGGGCTGTCCGTGCGCCAGGCGCTGCGCGTGATTCACGCGTTGCGCGCGCCCGTCGTCGCCGCGGACCTGGTGGAGCTCAACCCCGCGCAGGACGTGGCCGGCGTCTCCGCCGTGGTCTGCGCGAAGCTCTGCAAGGAACTCGCGGCGCGGATGGGGAAGCTGTCCGCATGAGCGGGCCGCGGCGCGCGGCCGCCCGGCTGCTTCTCGCGGGACTCCTGTCGGCGCCCGCGGCCGCCGAGCAGATCGCGATCGAGAGCCGGTTGCAGGTCGAGGCCGGCCGGGCCAGCGTCGTGCTCGTCAACAAGGGCGATGCCGAGGCCCGCGACCTCGCCCTGAGCGTCGAACTCGCGGGGCGCCAGCAGGCGTTCCCGCCGGCGTCGCTGGGCCCGGGGGGACGTCGCGAGCTCGCGCTCGACGTGCCGGCGGAGGTCGGGCCGCCCGGCACCTACCCGCTGCTGCTGCGGCTGTCGTGGCGCGACCGCAACGGCTGGCCGCTCTCCGGGGTGGACGTGAAGGGGCTGGTGGTGGGCCAGCCGTCGCTGCCGGACCCGGGCTACGACGTGAGCGCCGGGCCGCTCGACCTGACGGGGTCGGCGCGCTGGCGGATCGACGTGGTGAACCTCGACGGGCGTCCGCGCCGGCTGCAGGCCCGGGTTCTCGCCCCGCGCGAACTGCGGGTCGAGCCCGAGCGTTTCGAGGTCGAGCTGGGCCCCGACGGCCTCACCCGCATCCTCGAGGTGACCGACGCGGGGCCGCTGCCAGGCGCCAGCTACCCCGTGTTCGTGCTGCTCGAGCAGCACGGCAGCCCGCAGGTCGACGTGCGCGGGGCGACCACGCTGGCGCGGGTCCACGCGAGCGCGCCGCTCGGCGCCCTGCGCCGGCCGCTGCTCGGCCTCGCTGCGGCCTGCCTCGCGCTCGGCCTGCTGTGGCCGCTGGCTCGGCGCCGCTGGCCGCAGCGGGCCGAGGCGTGGGCCGCCAGCTTCGCGGCGCTGCTCGGCCCCGGCGAGCGGGCCGCCGGCGTCGCGGCGCTGGCGATCGTCTACGTCGTGCTCGGCGTCGCCTTCCCGCCGGGCGCGCTGCTCTCGCCGACCACGCCGACGGGCGGCGACACGCCGGCCCACAACTATCTCGTGACCCACCTCGCCGGGTCGCTGCGCGAGGGCACCGTGATCTCCTGGGCCGGCGGCTGGTGGGCCGGCTTCCCGATGTTCCAGTTCTACTTCCCGCTGCCCTACGTCGTGATGGCGCTCTTCTCGTGGGCGCTGCCGCAGAACCTCGTGTTCAAGGTGGCGTCGATGGCCGGCGTCTGGGCGCTGCCGCTGGCGCTGTGGCTGATGGCGCGGCGCGCGGGCCACGGCCTGCAGCCGGCGCTGGCGGTCGCCGCGGCCGTGCCGCTGCTGTTCGTCGACACCCACTCGATGTGGGGCGTGAACGTGCGCTCCACGCTCGCCGGCATGATCGCCAACTCATGGTCGTTCGCGCTGTTCTGCGTCCTGCTCGGCCACGCGGTCGCGGACCTGGAAGCGGGCCGGCCGCGGCGGCGGACGGCGCTGCTGACGGCGGCGCTGTGCCTGTCCCATTTCTTCACCACGCTGGTCGCGGCGGCCTCGCTGTGGCTGCTGCTGTCCGCGTGGGGCCGCGGCGCGGCGCGGCGGCTGCCGGCGCTGCTGCTGCCGCAGGCCGCGGGCTTCGCGCTGGCCGGCTTCTGGCTGCTGCCGCTGGTGCTGAAGACCGGCTGGTCGGTCGAGTTCGGCGGCGACTGGGACACCCCCCTGTTGGGCACGCTGCCGGGCTACGCGCCCGGGCTCGCGCTCGGCGCGCTGGCCGGGCTCGCCGCCGCCGCGCGCGGGGGCCGGCTCGAGCAGTTGATGGCGCTGATGCTGGGCGCCTCGCTCGTGCTCTACCAGCTCGGCGGCCGCCTCAACGCCAGCTTTCCGAACGTGCGCTTCTGGCCGTTCCTGTTCTTCGCCCTGGTGATGCTGGCGGCACTCGGGCTCGCGCGCGTGCTCGGCCGCCTCGGGGGCGGGGCCTGGCTGGCGGTCGCTGCCGCAGCCTTCGCCGCCGCGGGAGTCGCCCGCCCGGACCTCGACGAGGGTGGCTGGTACCGCTGGAACATGCGCGGCGCGGAGGCGATGCCGGCCGCCTCCCAGCTCGACGCGATCGCCGCGGCGATGCGCGGCACGCCCGGGCGCTTCGTCTCCGAACAGGGGGCCTCCGGCCGCCGCTTCGGGTCCGACCGCGTCTTCGAGGCGCTGCCGGCGACGATCGGCAAGCCGTTCCTCGCCGGCGGCATCGTCAACTCCGCCACTGGCGCCCTCTTCGCGTACACCGTGCAGTGCGAGCTCTCCCAGGAGTGCGCCGGGTTCCCCAAGCTGGTGTCGCCGCCGGGCTACGACCTCGCCAGCGGGCTGCGCCACGCGGACCTGTTCGCGGTGTCCCACGTCGTCGTCCACTCCGCGACCCTGAAGCGGGACCTCGCGGCCGCCGGCGGCTGGTCGCGCGCCGCGGTGGCGGACGACTACGAGGTGTTCGCCCGCGACGGCGGCCCGGCGCCGCTCGTCGAGGTGCTGCCCGCGCACCCGCTGGTCCTGCGGGGCGGGGCCTGGAAGGAGCGCGCCGTCGAGTGGTTCGCGCAGCCCGCGCTGCTGGAGCGCCCCGTGATCCTGGCGGCCGCGGGGCAACTGCTCCCGGCCGAGGCCGGGCCCGAGATCGACCTTCGCGAGTTCGCCGCGCTGCTGGCCTCGGCCCGAGGGGACCCGGCGGAGCCGCTGGCCTGGAGCCTGCTGGGTCCGTTTCCGCACGCGGCGTCGCTGGCCGACCCGCTCGCGTGGAACCCGCTCGGGCGCGACGAGGCATCGCTGCGACCCGGCGCGGAGACGATCGCCGGCCGCGGGTGGCGGCCCGCGTTGCGCGACCGCGCGATCCTGCTCGACGCGCTGCTCAACCCGGCCCTGCAGGTGGTCGCCTACGCCCACGTCGCGCTGCACGCCACGGCGCCGGCGCCCGCCGAACTCTGGATCGGCGTCGACGACGAGGCGCGCGTCTTCTGGAACGGGCGCGACCTGGGCCGGGTGGCTCGCCGCGACCCGCGCGACGCCGTGCGCCTGCCCGTTTCGGTCTCGGCGGGCCGCAACGATCTGCTGCTGAAGGTGTCGCAGCGGGGTGGGGCCGCGATGTTCGCGGCGCGGGTCACGGCACCGGGCGGCGCGCCGGTGGCGGGGCTGTCGCCGGGCGCGCCGCTCGACGGTGCGGCGCTGCCGGCACCGCCAGCGTCGCGCCCCGCGCGGACCGGATGCAGGGTCGAGGTGCAGCGCTTCGACGACCGCGAGGTGCGCTTCACCACGGACTGCCCGGGGCAGCCGCACCTCGTGAAGCAGTCGCACTTCCCGAACTGGCGGGCCGAGGGCGCGGACGGGCCGTTCCTGACCACGCCCCACTTCCAGGTCGTCTACCCGCGCGGGCGCGAGGTGACGCTGCGCTACGGGTCGACGGCGGCCGATCACGCCGGGCGGGCGCTGACGCTGCTCGCGATCGCCGGCCTGCTGCTCTGGCCGCGGGTCCTGCGGAGGTTCGAGCCATGAGCCTGGCGACCACGCTGTTCAAGTGGGCCGACCGCGTCGGCGGCGGCCTGGCGGTGCGCGGGCTGGGGCTCGCGCACCATCACCTGCGGCCGGGCCCGCCGTTCGTCGAGATCGACCCGCGGGCCGTGCGGCGGGTGCTGCTCGTGCGGCCGGGTGGCATCGGCGACCTGCTGCTGCTGCTGCCGGCGGTCAGGCGCCTGCGGGCGGCGCTGCCGGGCCTGGAACTGACCCTGATCGCCCAGCGCCGCAACGCCTCGCTGGCCGAGATCTCCGGCGCCTTCGACCGCGTGGCCTGCTTCGACGGCCCGCCGGCCGCCTTCGCGCGCGCGCTGCGCCGCGGCCACGACGTGGCCGTCGACAGCGAGCAGTTTCACTACTCGTCCGCCGTGTTCGCGCTGCTGTCCGGCGCGCCCGCGCGGATCGGGTTCAAGATCAACCCGGCCCGCAACGAGCTCTACACCCACCTCGTCGACTATCCGATGGACCTGCACGAGTCGTTGGCCTTCGGGCGGCTGTTCGAGCCGCTGTGCGGGCCGCCCGCGGGGACGCCGGAGCTGGCGGGCGTGCTCGATCGCTCACGGCTGCCCACGCGGGTCGACGGGGTAGCGCACAGCGCGCGGCGGGTGGTCGTGTTCCCGTACGGCGGCGGGCGTGGCAAGGAGTGGCCGACGCCGCGCTGGACCGAGCTCGTGCGGCGGCTGCTGGCCGCGGGCCACGAGGTGGCCCTGGTCGGCGGCGCCGACGCGCGCGCGAGGGCGTCGGAGGTGCTGGCAGGGCTGCCGTCGCGCGCGGCCGTGCTCGACCTGGTGGGCCGGCTGTCGCTGCGCGACACCGCGGCCGTGGTCGCGGGCGCCCGGCTCTACGTGGGTTGCGACACGGGGGTGACCCACGTCGCGCAGGCGCTCGGCGTGCGCTGCGTCGTGCTGTTCGGCGCCTCGGACGAGCGCAAGTGGGGGCCGCCGGCGCTGGGGCAGGCGGTGTCCGAGCCGGTGCCGTGCCGGCCGTGCTCGATCTTCGGCTACGTCAAGCGGTGCCGGACGATCGACTGCATGGACCGCATCGCCGTCGACCGCGTGTGGCGCGCGGTCGAGAGCGAGCTGGGGGCTCAGTAGGCCGGCAGCCGGTCGAGCAGTTCCGACAGGCGCGGCGCCGCCGCGTCGCGCGGCGAGAGCAGCCGCTCGCCCGCGGGCCAGCCCACGCCGATCTCGGGGTCGTCCCAGCGGATCACGATCTCGTGGGCGGGCGCGTAGTAGTCGGTGCACTTGTACTCGACGTGGACGCGCTCGGACAGCACGCAGAAGCCGTGGGCGAAGCCGGGCGGGACCCAGAGCTGGTGCATGTTCGCGCCCGACAGCACCGTGCCGTACCAGCGCCCGAAAGTGGGGGAGCCGCGGCGGACGTCGACCGCGACGTCGAACAGCTCGCCGTCGACGGCGCGCACCAGCTTGCCCTGGGCGTGCGGGGCGAGCTGGGCGTGGAGTCCGCGCAGGGTGCCCTTCACCGAGTAGGAGAGGTTGTCCTGCACGAAGGGCCCGACGACGCCGGCCTCGGCGTAGCGGCCCTGGTGGTGGGTCTCGAGGAAGTAGCCGCGCGCGTCGCGGTGGACCTGCGGCTCGATCAGCAGCAGCCCGTCGAGCGGGGTCGCGTGGACCTTCACCCGCGCTCCTCGCGCTCCTCGACCAGCCGGATCAGGTAGCGCCCGTACTCGTTCTTGGCCATCGGCTGGGCCAGCTTCAGCACCTGGGCCGCGTCGATGTAGCCCATGCGCAGCGCGACCTCCTCGGGGCAGGCGACCTTGAGGCCCTGCCGGGTCTCGATCGCCTGGATGAACGTGGAGGCCTGCAGCAGCGACTCGTGGGTGCCGGTGTCGAGCCAGGCGGTGCCACGGCCGAGCACCTCGACGTGGAGCTCGCCCTGGCGCAGGTAGGCCAGGTTGACGTCCGTGATCTCCAGCTCGCCGCGCGGCGAGGGCGTGAGGCTCGCCGCGATGTCGAGCACGCGGTTGTCGTAGAAGTACAGGCCGGTCACCGCGAAGTGCGACTTCGGCTGCTTCGGCTTCTCCTCGAGGCCCTCGGCGCGGCCGTCCGCGCCGAACCAGACGACGCCGTAGCGCTCGGGGTCGGCCACGCGGTAGGCGAACACGGTCGCGCCCGTCCGGCGCTGGCCGGCCGCGGCCAGCGAGTCGGCGAAGCCGGCGCCGTAGAACACGTTGTCGCCCAGCGCGAGGGCCACGGAGTCCTTGCCGACGAAGTCGCGGCCGATCAGGAACGCCTGGGCCAGGCCGTCCGGGCTCGGCTGCTCGGCGTAGGAGATCGACAGGCCCCAGTCCGAGCCGTCCTGGAGCAGGCGCCGGAAGCCGGGCAGGTCGTCCGGGGTCGAGATCACGAGGATCTCGCGGATGCCCGCCAGCATCAGCGTCGTCAGCGGGTAGTAGACCATCGGCTTGTCGTAGATCGGCACCAGTTGCTTGCTGACCGCGCGGGTCAGCGGATAGAGCCGGGTGCCGGAACCGCCGGCGAGGATGATGCCCTTCACGCGCGCGCTCCCTCCGCGAGCCCGAGCCGCTCGCGCCGGTAGCGGCCGCTCTGCACGGCCTCGCACCAGTCGGCGTTCTCGAGATACCAGCGCACCGTCTGCCGCAGCCCGTCCTCGAACCCGAATCGCGGCACGAAGCCGAGGCTCGCGCGCGCGTGGCTGGAGTCGATCGCGTAGCGGCGGTCGTGCCCGGGCCGGTCCTTCACGAACGTCTTCAGCTCGAGGTAGGAGGCCTTGCCGGCCGCCTTCAGGGCCGCGTTGTCGCGGGCGGGGCGCAACTCCTCGAGCGCCGCGCACAGCGCGTCGACGACCTGCAGGTTGGTTCGCTCGCTGTCGGCTCCGAGGTTGTAGCGGCCGCCCGGGACGCCGCGCTCCAGGGCCAGCAGCACGCCCTCGCAGTGGTCCTCGACGTGGATCCAGTCGCGCACGTTGCCGCCGTCGCCGTAGATCGGCAGCGGCCGCGCTTCGGCCGCGTTGAGGATCATCAGCGGGATCAGCTTCTCGGGGAACTGGCGCGGCCCGTAGTTGTTCGAGCAGTTGGTGAGCAGCGTCGGCAGGCCGTAGGTCTCGTGCCAGGCGCGCACCAGGTGGTCGGCGCCCGCCTTCGAGGCGGCGTACGGCGAGTTGGGGGCGTAGGGGCTGTCCTCGCGGAAGCGGCCCTCCGGCCCGAGCGAGCCGTAGACCTCGTCGGTCGACACGTGCAGGAAGCGGAAGCGCTCCCGGGCTTCGCCTGCAAGCGCGCCCCAGTGGCCGCGTGCGGCCTCGAGCAGTTCGAAGGTGCCGGTCACGTTCGTGCGCACGAATGCGCCGGGGCCGTCGATCGAGCGGTCGACGTGGGACTCCGCGGCGAAGTTGACGACCGCGTCGGGCGCGTGGGCCGCGAAGGCCGCCCGCACGGCGTCGCGGTCCGCGATGTCCGCCTCGACGAAGGCGAACCGGGGTTCCTGCTCCAGGCCCTTCAGGCTCAGCAGGTTGCCCGCGTAGGTCAGGGCGTCGAGCACGACGACGCGGTGCTGCGGGCGCTGCGCCAGCAGGCCCCGCACGAAGTTCGAGCCGATGAAGCCGGCGCCGCCGGTGACGAGGATCGTGGCCATTTCGGGCGCCAAGTGTAACCGCGGACCGCGGCTGCCCGGAGGCGGTATGCTGTCGCTCGCGATGTCCCGCTGGGCGCGACGATGAGCGACGAGGCAGTCGCCGTTTCCCTGGAGGCGCTCGACGCCGCGTGCAGCGACTACGTGCTGCTCGACCGCGGCCTGAACCTGGTCCACGCGGGCCCCGGTCTCGCCGGCCGCGTCGCGGCCTCGCCCGGGCTGGCCCTCGGCGACCGCGTCGAGCTGACCGGCTGGGAGTCGGGCGCCGACCTCCAGCTCGACCTGCGCGACGGCCAGGGGCTGCTGCCGGTCACGGCGGTGTCTCTGCCCGACGGCGGGATGCTGCTGCTGGCGTCGCCCGCGGCCGGCGACGAGCCGGACCCGCTGGCCTCGCTCGAGTCCGAAGAGGAGCCGGCCGAACTGCCGCCGGCGAGCCCCGGGCTGGCCGAGGCGCTGGGCCGCGTGCGCGAGGAACGCGACACCTTCGTCGCCCTCGTCGAGGGCAGCTCCGACCTGGTGGCGCTGGCCAGCCTCGACGGCCGGCTCAGCTTCGTGAACGAGTCCGGGCGCCGCCGGCTGGGCCTCGGCAACGCCGAGGACATCGAGCGGCTCAGCATCGGCGACCTGTTCACGCCCGACAGCCGCGGGCAACTGGCGGCGGCCGTGATCCCGACGGTGCTGGCCCGCGGCCGCTGGGAGGGCGAGCTGCAGTTGCGCCACCCGTGGACGCGGGCGGCGATCGACGCCGAGGCGTCGATGTTCCTGCTGCGGCGCGGCGCCGGCGCGCCGGCGGCGCTGGCGGCGGTCGTGCGCGACGTGTCCGAGCAGAAGCGGACCGAGGAGGAGCGGCGGCGCTACGCCCGCGACCTGGAGCGCACCAAGGAGGCCTTCGAGTCGAACGCCACCTACCTCGCCCAGCTCGTGGACGAGCTGGCCGACGCCAAGGCGAAGGCCGAGGAGGCGGCCCGCGCCCGCAGCGCCTTCCTGGCGGTGATGAGCCACGAGATCCGCACCCCGATGAACGGCGTGATCGGGATGACGGGCCTGCTGCTCGGCACCACGCTGACGGCGGAGCAGCGGGACTACGTGGAGACGATCCGCCAGAGCGGCGACGCGCTGCTGACGATCATCAACGACATCCTCGACTTCTCGAAGATCGAGTCGGGCCGGCTGGAGCTCGAGCAGCAGCCCTTCGACCTGCGCGCGTGCGTCGAGGACACCCTCGAGCTGCTGGCGACGGCCGCCGCCGAGAAGGGCCTGGAGATGGCCTACGACCTCGGCCTCGACGCGCCCGAGGCGATCGTCGGCGACGCCGCGCGGCTGCGCCAGGTGCTCGTCAACCTGGTGTCGAACGCGGTCAAGTTCACGGCCCACGGCGAGGTCCAGGTCAGCGTCGCCGCGCGCCCGCTGGGCGGCAACCGCCACGAGCTCACCTTCGCGGTGCGCGACACGGGCATCGGCATCCCCGAGGACCGGCTCGGCAGGCTGTTCGAGTCGTTCACCCAGGCCGACGCCAGCACCTCGCGCAAGTACGGGGGCACGGGGCTCGGGCTCGCCATCTGCAAGCGCCTGGTCGAGCTGATGGGCGGGCGGCTGTGGGTCGAGAGCGGCTCGGGTCGCGGCACCATCTTCTCGTTCACCCTGCAGGCCGAGGGCGTGCCGCAGGCCGAGGGACCGCGCCGCGACGACCACCTCTCGGGATTGCGGCTGCTGATCGCCGAGCCGGGACGGCTCACCGCGCGGCTGGCCGCGCGGCTGGCCGAGGCGTTCGGCATGGAGTGGACCGTCGCCGCCAGCCCGGAGGACGCCGTGCAGTGGCTGCGCGAGCGACGGCCCTTCGACGCCTGCCTCGTCGGCCTCGAGCGCGCGGGCAGCGACCTGCCGCCGCTGGTCGCGGAGCTCGCCGCGTTGCGCCCGGACCTGCCGGTGGTGCTGCTGACACCGCTCGACACCCGCGCGGCGGCCCGCCTGATGGGACGCGCGCCGACCGTGCGCGGCGTGCTGAGCCGGCCGCTGCGCGCCGCGCCGCTGCTGCGCGCGCTGCGCGCCGCGATCGGGCGGCCGATCGACGAGGCGGTCCCCGCCCGCGCGTCGAGCGAACCGCTCGGCGCGCCGCTGCGCATCCTGGTCGCGGAGGACAACCCGGTGAACCAGAAGGTCGCAGTGCGCTTCCTGGAGCGGCTCGGCCAGCGCGCCGACGTGGCCGCCAACGGCCTGGAAGTGCTCCAGGCCCTGGAGCGGCAGCCCTACGACCTGGTCCTGATGGACGTGCAGATGCCGGAAATGGACGGCCTGACCGCGGCGCGACGCATCCGCGAGCGGTTCGGCGACGCCGGACCGCGCATCGTCGCGCTGACGGCCAGCGCGCTCGAGGGGGATCGGGAGGCGTGCCTCGAGGCCGGCATGGACGGCCACATCGGGAAGCCGCTGATGATCGAGGAGCTGCGGGCCGCTCTCGAGCAGTTCGGCGCGGCGCGGCCGGCCGCGGCGCCCCGCGCCGCCGAGCCGCCCGTCCCCGCGCCGCCCGCGGTCCGCAACCGCGTCGCCCTTCGTTTCGCGCAGCTCGACGACCTGGGCGGAGACGGCTTTGCCGCCGAGCTGGCCGAGCGCTTCCTGCAGGACCTGCCGGCGCGCCTGTCGCGGATCGCCGAGCTGGCGGCCGCGGAGGACCTGGCCGGCCTCGGGCACGCCGCCCACGCGCTGCGGGGCGCGGCCGGCAACCTCGGTGGCCACGACCTGGCGGCCGCCTGCTCCGACATCGAGCAGGCCGCGCGCCGCAAGGACGTCGATGCGCCGGCCCTCGAGCGGCTGCGCGCGTTGGCGTCCCAGCTCCAGGCCGAACTCGACCAGCAGGTCGCTGCCCGGCGGCTCGGCGAGCCGCGGGCTTGACAGCGAAAGCGAGGAACGGCGAGACTTTCGTTGCTGCCAATTCAAGTAGCACTTTGATCAGGGGGGATGTCGTGCAGGCTCGCTACGGACTCGCGCTGCTGCTCCTCCTCGTCGGCGGCTGCACCACGATCTACGAGGAGCTCCCGACGCAGGCCTCGGGCAACGTCTCGACCCCGACGCCCGTCGCCGTCCCGGTCGTGGTCACGCCGACGACGCTGCCGACGCCCGGGCCGACCCCGGCGCCGACCGCGGCTCCCGCGCCGACGCCGACGCCCTCGAGCCCCGGTCCGACGCCCGCGCCGGGCTCGACGCCGACGCCGACCCCGACGCCGCCGGTCGGGACCTCCATCCACCACGTGCGCGTGGGCTTCTTCGGATTCAGTTGCCCCGCCGGCGTCACGGTGCCCCGCAACGGACTGGGCGAGTTGCCGGTGGGCTGCCGTGGCTTCGTGACCGCCACGCCGAAGGACGCCGCGGGCCACGACGTTCCGGAGTCGATCCACGGCCCCAACTGCGACTGGGCGCTGGAGTCGGGGCACGGCCTCGTCGAGGTCACCAACTCCGGCGTGACCGTGTTCAACAAGGACGTGAAGGGGCTGGCGACCGGCTCGTTCCGGCTGTGCGCCACCGTTCGCGGCGTGAAAGGCTGCCTCAACGGTCAGGTGACGCCGGGCGCCTGACCGCGGCGACGGCGTCCCGGCGCTCGCGGCGCGGGCGCGGGACGCCGCTCGCGGACGCGTCCTACTGGCCGAGATCCTCCGCCAGCGCCCGCCGCTGCCCGTCGGTCAGCTTGTCCTCGTGCGCGTAGTCGGGATGATCCGAGCCGAGCGCCACGGGCACCCGGCCACCCGTGGCGAAGCGCACGTACTGGACGGAGGAGAGGCGCTCGTCGCCGACCTGGCGGCGGTCGTAGCTGACCATCACCTTCTGTCCGTCCTCGAGCCGGGCGTAGACGTGGTCCATCAGGTTGCGCCAGGCGACCAGCTTGACGGCGCGCTGCGCCGGGTCGTCGATCTCGATCAGCAGCGAGGCGCCGAGCTCGCCGGGGCCGCCCAGCAGTTCGTTGTAGGTCTCGATCTCGTGCTGGATCTCGGACTCCTTGACCAGCCGCTCGACCCGCACCATCTCCTGGATCTGGTAGCGCACGGTGTCGCGGTTCTCGAACAGGAAGGTCATGTGCGGGCCCAGGTGGATGCGCCGCGGCTCCTTGATCTTCAGCACCGCGGCGCGGATCTGCTCGCGCTGCTCGCCGTAGGTGACGTAGTCGAGGATCTCCTCGCGGCGGACCGGCTGCATCGTGCTCGCGTTCACGTCTACTCCTCCTTCTTCTTCGGCTCGACCTTCTGCGCGAAGCCGTCTTCTTCGTAGGCCCGGCGCAGGATCGTCATCGGGTGCAGCGGCTTCCTGCCGGCGTGCTGCTCGAACTGGATGGCGGCCAGCGGGCAGTCGGTCGACCACTCCTTGGCCTCGCTCGCGTCCTTCATGCCGTCGAACGCCTTCTTGCCGATCCGCTGCGAGGCCTCGAAGCTCTCGACCTTCATCGCGTAGGTGCCGTCGTGGCCGCAGCACTCCATGACCATCGCCGGCTTGACGCCGGGGATCTTGCGCATCAGGTCGCGGCCCTTGAAGCCGACGCCCTGGGCCCGCAGGTGGCAGGGCGCGTGGTACGCCACGGTGCCGCCGGGGGTCGACTTGAAGTCGGTGTTGAAGCGCTCCTGGTCGCGGATCGACCACAGGAACTCCGAGGGGTCCATCGTCGCGGCGGCGACCTTCTTCGCGCGCTCCTTGTCCTCGGGTGCGACCAGCTCCGGGTACTCCCGGCGCAGCATCATCGAGCAGGTGGGGTTGATCGCCAGCACCTTCTGCCCGGCGTCGACGTGGGGCTCGAGCATGTCGAGGTTCCGCTTCGCCTGCGCGCGCAGACCCTCGAGGTCGCCGTGCTCCCACTTCGGCATGCCGCAGCACGCGAAGCCGCGCCGGCAGTCGACCTTGACCCCGTTCTTCTCCAGCACCTTCACGGTGTCCTGGCCGACCTCGGGCTCGTTGTTGTTCACGTAGCAGGTCTCGAACAGCACGACCTCGCCGGTCGGCTTGTCGACGCTGCGGCCCGTCTTGTCCGCCCAGTCCTCGAACGTCTCCGAGGCGAAGTCGGGGAGCTGCTTGTCGCGGTGGATGCCGAGCAGCTTCTCGAAGAAGAAGCGGTGCACGGAGTTGCGGTTCATCACGTTGGCCATGCCGAACGACAGCCGTGCCATCTGCGCCGCGAGATCCGGGTTGCCGAGCACCTTCTCCCGCAGCGGCACGCCTTCGACCTTGATCCGCTGCGCCTGGTAGCGGTGCACGAGCTTGGGGAAGTCGAGCTGGAACTCGTGGTTCTCGCGCGGCGTGTAAGGGCACTGGACCTCGCACAGCTTGCACTGGAAGCACTGGTCCATCACCCGCTGCGTCTCGCCGGGCAGGATCTTCGTGACGTCCCCGTCGTACTTCGTGTCGATCAGCTCGAACAGGATCGGGAAGCTGTCGCAGTACTTGAAGCACATGCGGCAGCCGTGGCAGACCTCGAAGACGCGGGTGATTTCCTTCTGCAGCGCCCCGGCATCCCAGTACTTCGGCTCCGAGGGATCGTAGGTCAGGCCGTCGGTCGGCTTGTAGGAGATGTTGTGGGGTTCGCTCATGGAGTCCTGCCTGGCGCTTGGCGCGCGGATGAAGAGCGGGGACGGCGGAGGGGACGGCCCTGGGGGTGCGGGGGCGGAGGAGGCTACGCCTCCGACGGAGCCCCCGCGGGACCGGCGCCGGATTCACTCCGGCGCCGGAACCCGGTATTCCTAGGAGATCGAGTCGAGCAGCTTCTGGAAGCGGCCCGCGTGCGACTTCTCGGCCTTGGCGAGCGTCTCGAACCAGTCGGCGATCTCGGGGAAGCCCTCCTCGCGCGCGCTCTTGGCCATGCCCGGGTACATGTCCGTGTACTCGTGGGTCTCGCCGGCGACCGACGCCTTGAGGTTGGTCGCGGTGTCGCCCATCGGCAGGCCCGTCGCCGGGTCCCCGACCTGCTTCAGGTAGTCGAGGTGGCCGTGCGCGTGGCCGGTCTCGCCGTCCGCGGTCTCGCGGAAGTTGCCGGCGATCTCCGGGTAGCCCTCGATGTCCGCCACCTTGGCGAAGTAGAGGTAGCGACGGTTCGCCTGCGACTCGCCGGCGAAGGCGTCCTTGAGATTCTGGTGGGTCTTGGTGCCCGCAAGCTTCGACATCGGTATCGACTCCTTACCTGAAAACGTCCGAAAGAGAACTACGCCTCGCGCCGACAGGCGGCGCAGACTCCCAGCACTTCCACCCGCACCGAGCGCGCCTGGAAGCCGCCGAGCTGCGGCGGCACCGGCGGGGCCAGCGCGGGGTCCTCGTGATCCTCGATCCGCCCGCACGTGGTGCAGACGAGGTGGTGGTGCGGCGTGCGGTTGGCGTCGTAGCGCCGCCCGTCCGACAGCGGCGTGACGCGCTCGACGAGGCCGGCGGCCTCCAGCGCGTCGAGGGTCTTGTACACGGTGGCGAGCGAGATCGACGACAGCTCGCCGCGAACCTGGCGGAACACCGCCTCGGGGCCCGGGTGCTCGCGCGACGTCAGGAGCGCCTTCAGCACGGCGAGGCGCTGCGGCGTGGCCTTCAGGCCTGCCTCGCGGCAGGCCGTGGCGAGGCGTTCGCCGTCGTGAGCGTGGGGCCTCAGATCCATGGACGTGAACCTAAACTAGATGAGAACTATTCTCAACTAGAAAGATGTCAAAACTGGTCAGCCGTCCTTCTTCATCTGCTCGACCATGAAGTCGATCTCGTCGTTCGCGGTGGTCGCGAGCAGCAGGCAGGTCCCCGCCCCCTTGTGCCCGCCGCCCCCGAACCCGGCCATCAACTGGCCGACGTTGGTGCGGCTGGTGCGGTTGAAGATCGACCGCCCGACCGCGACGGCGACCTGCTCCGACGTGGGGCCGCCGTGGATCCGCAACGAGATGTTGGCCTGGGGGAACAGCGTGTAGACGATGAAGCGGTTGCCCACCGGCGGCGTCGGCAGGCCGCGGAAGTCGGTGATCACCACGTTGCCGTCGATCCGCGAGCGCTCGCGCGTGAGCTGCCGGAACTGTTCGTCCGCCGCTCGCATCACCAGCACCCGCTCCTTGACCTCGGGCAGGGCCAGGATCTCCTCGATCGACTTGCCCGCCTTGAACGCCTCGAGCAACTGGAAGAAGTACTCGCGGAAGCCGCGCAGGCCGGTGCGAGGATCGAGCGTGAAGCCGAGCAGCACGTACTCGCGCGGGTCGAGCACGTCGTCGAGGTCGAGCTGCGCCGAGTCGAAGCGGTCCGTTTCCGCCAGCAGCCGGGCGTAGCGCCGGATCTCCGGGTGCTGGCACATGTAGTACTCGAACACCACGCGTGCCGCCGAGGGCGAGAGCCCGTAGCGGCCCTCGAAGCGATCGGGCGGGGGATCGCCGACCTGGGTGAGCTGGTGATGGTCGAACCACTTGCCGCAGCCGCGGTCGTAGGGCAGGTTGGCGAGGATGTCGTCGTCGCCGATGTGGATGCGCTTCTGCGTGATGTCCTGGGGGTGGACGAGGTCGATCTCCTCGATCTCCTCGCAGCTCGTGATGAGCACCGCGCAGGTGAGGCCGTCGAGGTCGCCACGGGTGACGAGACGCACGGTGTCCTCCTTTCCAGGCTGCCCGATGATACGCCCGGGCAACGAGCCGCGGCACTACACTTGGACGGCCATGGCCGCAGACGACTCCGAGGCGCTCGCTCGCTTCTTCGACCGCCATCCGCGGCTGCTCGTCGTCACCGGTGCGGGCTGCAGCGAAGCCTGCGGCATCCCGGCCTACCGCGACCACGACGGCGCGTGGAAGAGCCGCCCGCCGGTCCGCTTCCACGACTTCGTCACGCGGCCGGCCGTGCGCGCGCGCTACTGGGCTCGCTCGGCCGCCGGCTGGCCGCGGGTCGCTGCGGCCACCCCGGGCGATGCCCACCGAGCGCTGGCGGCGCTCGCGGCCGGCGGCTGGCC
The DNA here is from genome assembly GCA_011526565.1 of Acidobacteriota bacterium. Classification (GTDB taxonomy): domain Bacteria; phylum Acidobacteriota; class Vicinamibacteria; order Fen-336; family Fen-336; genus WYBL01. The sequence goes on from WYBL01000179.1 coordinate 17,452, forward strand.
GCTGCGGGTGGTGACGCAGAACGTCGACGGACTGCACCAGAAGGCGGGCTCGCGCGACGTCGTCGACCTCCACGGCCGGCTCGACCGGGTCGCGTGCCTCGCGTGCGACCGCCGTCTCTCGCGCGCCGACGTGCAGGACCTGCTGCTGTGCTGGAACCCGTGGCTCGTCGAGGTCGCGCGGCGCGCCGAGCCGCTGCCCGACGGCGACGCCCGCGTCGAAAGCGGGTTCGACGGACTGCGCGTGCCGGAGTGCCCCGACTGCGGCGGGCTGCTCAAGCCCGACGTCGTCTTCTTCGGGGAGAACGTGCCCGCACCCCGCGCGGCGCGATCGCTCGAGCTGGCCCGCGACAGCGACGCGCTGCTGGTCGTCGGATCGTCGCTCACGACGTGGTCGGGTTATCGCCTGTGCCTGGCGGCGCGGGAGGCGGGGCGGCCGGTGGCGGCCGTCAACCTGGGCCGCACGCGGGCCGACGCCCTGCTCCACGCGAAGTGGAGCGCCGACTGCGGAGGCCTGCTCGGCGCAGCGGCTGCGCGGCTCGGGGGCAACGGACACCCGCATGCGGGATTCGTGCCCGCCGCTCTGCTAGAATGACGAGAGTGAGACGAGCAGAATCGACCGTGGAAGGGTGGTCCCGCCCTGCGCCGGTGACCGCCCCGACCGCACCCGAGGACCCGTTCAACGCCTGGTTCGCGGCCCTCGAGGCCCGTCACCGCGCGAGCCTCAGCTTCCAGGAAGTCCGCCGCTCCCTGCAAGCCCTCTCGTCCGTCTACGTCGAGAGGCGGTCGAAGCTGGTCGACGGCGGCGCGCTCGACGGCGCCGGCAAGCGGGCCGCCTTCGCGCTCTACTACGGCGCCCGCCACTTCCTGCTCGTGCGCGAGGTCGTGCGCGCGCTGGGCGCCACCAAGCCGACGCTGCCGCGGGTGGCCGACCTCGGCTGCGGCACCGGCGTCGCGGGCGTTGCCTGGGCGCTGGAGATGGCGCCGCGCCCGGAGATCCTCTCGGTCGACCGCTCGCGCTGGGCGCTCTCGGAGACGCGCTGGACGCTGGCGCAGCTCGGGCTGCGCGGCCGCGCGACGCCGGGCGACGTGCTCGACACCAAGGTCGCGCCGGGCGCCTGCGGCATCGTGCTCGCGTTCTCCATCAACGAGCTCGACGACCCGGTGCGCGACGCGCTGCTGCCCCGGCTGCTGGACAATGCCAAGGCCGGCGCGCGGGTGCTGATCCTGGAGCCACTGGCCAAGAAGGCCTCGCCGTGGTGGCCCGCGTGGGCCAAGGCGTTCAAGTCCGCCGGCGGACGCGACGACGAGTGGAAGTTCCGGCCGCAGATGCCGGAGACCCTCGAGCTGCTCGGCAAGGCCGCCGGCCTCGAGTCGCGCGAGCTGACGGCGCGCACGCTCTATCTCGCTCCCGCCGCCAAGCGCTGACGCCCGCCCGGGCGGAACCGCCGCCGGAACGGCGCCACCGAGGCACAGAGGCACAGAGATTTCACGGACGCGGGTGAGTTCCAGCCCCCTCTGTGCGTCTCTGTGTCTCGGTGACTCTGTGGCGTCGTTTGCCGTCGACGGCCGGGAACGGCGCCACCGAGGCACAGAGGCACAGAGATCTGAGGGCGCTGGGGAGTAGCAGGGAGTGTGCGACGGCCCTCTGTGCGTCTCTGTGTTCTCTGTGACTCTGTGGCGTCGTTTGCCGTTCCCCGCGAGGGAGATCGACCGGAGGTTTCGACGCGTGAAGACTCTTGCCCACGCCGTGATGTGCCTGCTTGCCCTGCCGGCGCTCGCTTCCGAGCCGGCGTTCCGCCTCGACCCTGCGGCGCTGCCGGCGCTGGCCGCCGACGCGCTGGCCGTTCCCGCGTTCGCCGACGAGCCCGAGCCGGCGGCGCTCGCCGCGGCTTCGCCCGCGCTGGCCGCCGCCCTGCGCACGGCCCGCGAACAGGGGAGCTGGCCCGGGAAGCCAGGTTCCTCGCTCTTGCTGCCCGCCCCGGCCGGCCTCGCCGCGCGCTCGCTCCTGGTCGTCGGCGTCGGGCCGCGCGAGGGCTGGGACCAGGAGCGGCTGCGGCGCTTCGCGGGCACAGCCGTGCGGCAGGCGCCGCCGCGCGCGCGCACGCTCTCGCTGTGGCTGCCCGAGACGGGACCGGATGCGACCTCTGCTGCGGTCGAAGGCGCGCTCGTGGGGCATTTCGAGCCGGGACTGCACAAGACCGCCCCCGAGCGCCGCGACCTCGCGGAGATCAGGCTCGCCGGAGCGACCGGCGCCGCCGCCGAAACGCACGTCCAGCGCGGGCTGTGGCTCGGCCGCGCCCAGAACCGCGCGCGGCGGCTGATCGTCGAGCCCGCCAACGTCGTGACGCCCGAGGTGATGGCGCGCGAGGCGCGCGAGGTGGCCGCGGAGACCGGCCTCCAGGTCGAGGTCTTCGAGGGCGCCGAGCTCGAGCGGCTGCAACTCGCCGGCACCGTCGCGGTCGGCAAGGGCAGCGCCCAGGCGCCGCGCTTCATCGTGCTGCGTTACGTGCCCGCCGCGCCCTCGAAGGTGAAGCTGGCCCTGGCCGGCAAGGGAGTCTGCTTCGACTCCGGCGGCATCTCGCTGAAGGACGGCGAGGGCATGTACCGCATGAAGGGCGACATGGCCGGCGGCGCGGCCGTGATCCAGGCGATGGGCGCGATCGCGCGGCTGCGGCCCGCCATCGAGGTGATCGGCATCGTGCCCGCCGTCGAGAACATGCCCTCGGGCACCGCACAGAAGCCGGGCGACGTGTTCCGCGGCCCGGGCGGCAAGACGGTCGAGGTGATGAGCACCGACGCCGAAGGACGGCTGATCCTGTCGGACGCGCTGGCCTACGCGGTCAGCCAGGGCGCGACCCACCTGGTCGACGTCGCGACGCTGACCGGCAGCGTCGTGCGCGCCCTGGGCACCGACTACACCGGCGCGTTCGCGACCGACGACGCGCTCTTCACTGCGGTCGAGCGGGCCGCGCGCCGGGCCGGCGAGCCCGTGTGGCGGCTGCCGCTCGACGAGGAGTTCACGCGGCGGGTGCGCAAGAGCCTGGTTGCCGATCTCGTCGAAGGCGACGGTGCGGCGGGCGGCGCATCGATCGGGGCCGCGTTCCTGCGGGAGTTCACGGCGGGCCGGCCGTTCGTTCACCTCGACATCGCGGGCACGTCGTGGCCCGAGGCGCGGCCATGGCGGGCCGACGGGCCCACCGGCGTCGCGACCCGCACGCTGGCCGAACTGGCGCTCGCGTTGTCGGAGCTGGCCGGCCGCTGAACTCGGCGGCGGGCCCTGCTAGGCTTCGCCCGCATGGAGACTCCCTGTTGAAGCCGCCGGCCACGGTCGGCGAGGCCCTGCTGCAGGCGGCCGAGCGCTGGGGCTCGCGGCCCGCCCACCACGTGCGTGCCGGCGAGCGCTGGCAGCCGATCTCGTGGGCCGAGTACGGCCGCGACGTGCGCCGGGCCGCGCGCGCGTTCCTGGCCGCCGGGTTGAAGAAGGACGAGGGCGTCGTGATCCGCGGCGCCAACCGCCCCGAGTGGTACGTGGCGGCGCTGGGCGCCGCGTTGGCGGGCGCGCGGCCCGCGGGCATCTATGCGACCTCGACCCGCGAGCAGACCCGTTACGTCGCCGGCCACTGCGACGCGCGGGTGGCCGTGCTGATCTCGGCGCGAGACCTGGATGCGGTGGCACCGGGCCCGGACCTGCCGCGGCTCGGCTGCCGCGTGCTGCTCGACGGCGCCGCGGACGGCGCGATGTCGTGGGCCGCGTTCCTCGACAGCGGCGACGCGGTGCCCGAGGCGGCGCTCGAGGCGCGGCTCGCGGAGCAGCGCGAGGACGACGTCGCGGCGCTGATCTACACCTCGGGCACCACCGGCCAGCCCAAGGCGGTGATGATCACCCACGCGAACGCGCTGTGGGTCGGGCGCGAGGTCGCGCGCCACGCGCGGCTCGGCCCCGACGACCGGCTGCTCTCGTACCTGCCGCTGTCCCACATCGCCGAGCAGGCCAACTCGCTCTACGCGCCGCTCACCTCCGGCGCCCAGGTCCACTTCGTGGAGGCGATGGAGGCGCTGCCCGAGGCGCTGCGCCAGGTGCGGCCGACGATGTTCCTCGGCGTGCCGCGCGTCTACGAGAAGATGCAGGCCGCGATGCAGGCGGCGGGCGCCACGGCGCCCGCGCTGCGGCGGCGTCTGGCCGCGTGGGCCCGCTCGGTCGGCGCGGCGCACGGCCCCGCGATCGCGTGCGGGGCGCCGGCGCCGTTCGTGTACCGCCTCGCGGACCGGCTGGTGTTCTCGCGGGTGCGGGAGCGGCTCGGCTTCGACCAGGTCAAGCTGATGGCCGTGTCGGCGGCGCCGATGCCGAAGGAGACGCTCGAGTACTTCATGAGCCTCGGCGTGCTGATTTCGGAGATCTACGGCGCGAGCGAGGTCAGCGGCCCGGCGACGGTGTCGATGCCGCCGAACTATCGGCTGGGCACCGTCGGCCTGCCGATCGCCGGCACCGAGGTCAAGCTCGCCGACGACGGCGAGATCCTGGTCCGCGGCCCCAACGTGTTCCGCGGCTACCTCAAGGACGAGGCCGCCACCCGCGAGGTGCTGGACGCCGAGGGCTGGTACCACACCGGCGATGTCGGCACGCTCGACGCGGACGGCTACCTGTCGGTGACGGACCGCAAGAAGGAGCTCCTGATCACCTCCGGCGGCAAGAACGTGGCGCCGGCCCCGATCGAGGCGCGGCTCAAGCAGATCCCGGGCGTGGGCCAGGCCGTCGCCATCGGCGACCGCCGCCCGTACCTGGCGGCGCTGCTCGCGCTCGACCCGCAGCGGCTGCCGTCCGCGCTCCAGGCGGCGGGCTGCCCGGGCCTCGACGCCGCAGCGGCCGCCGCTTCGCCGCAGTTCCGCGCCTTCGTCGAGCGCCACGTCGAGAAGCTCAACGGCGAACTCGCGCGCTTCGAGAGCGTGAGGCGCTTCGCGCTGCTGCCGGCGGAGTTCACGGTCGAAGGCGGGGAGCTGACACCCACCCTCAAGCTGCGCCGCAAGCCGATCGCCGAGAAGTATGCGGCCGAGATCGAGGGGCTCTACACGTGAGCGCCGCGCTGGCCCTCGTCGCCCTGTCGGGATTGGCGGCCGGCGCCGCGCACGTCGTCACCGGCATCGACCACCTCGCCGCGCTGCTGCCGCTCTCGGTCGGAAGGCGCTGGACCGCATTCCGCGCCGGCGTGCGCTGGGGGCTGGGGCACAGCGGCGGCGTGCTCGTGGTCGGCGCCGCGGCGCTGGCGCTCGAGGGCGCCTTCGACGTCGAGGCGCTGTCGCACCGCGCCGAGGCCGTGGTCGGCCTGGTGCTGGTCGTGATCGGCGGCCAGGCCGTGCGCACGGCGCTGCGGCTGAAGCTGCACGCCCACCCGCACGTCCACGAGGGCGGCCCCCACGTCCACCTCCACGCCCACGTCGGCAACCCGGCCGGCGAGCCGGGCGAGCACGCGAAGGCAGCCTCGGCGCACCGCCACGAGCACACCGCGTTCGTGGCCGGCACGCTGCACGGCTTCGCAGGCACGGCCCACCTGCTCGGCGTGCTGCCGGCGGTGGCGCTGCCGGGGCTCGTGCCGGCAGCGGTGTACCTGGCCGCCTTCGCCGTCGGCACCGTCGCCGCGATGGCGGGCTTCGCGGCGGCGGTGGGAGAGGTGAGCGCCCGCGCCGCCGGGGAGCGGCCACGGGCCGCACGCGCGCTGCTGCTGGCGGCGGGTGTCGCGACCGTCGCGGTCGGCGGCGTGTGGACCGCGCTCGCGGTCGCCGGGCCTATTTCTTGGTGACCGTCTCCTCCTTCAGCACCAGCTTCGCGAACAGGAAGACGAGCCCCGCGACGATCAGGAAGTCGAGGGTGGCTCCGAGCACCTTTCCGTAGAGCACGCCCCCCGCCGAGAGCTTGCGGATGTCGTCCACCTGCGCGGCCTGCAGCGCGGGCTGGAGCACGAGCGGCATCAGCAGGTCGTTGACGACCGAGCTCACCAGCTCGTTGAGCTTGCCGCCGATGATCACGGCGATCGCCAGACCGACCACGCCGTAGTTCTTCAGGAACGCCACGAACTCCTTGACCACCGTCGCCCTCCTTCGGCGCCGCGGGTCGGCGCACGCGGGGCGCAGTATGCAGTAGTCTTGTTGGCCGAGGAGACAGGTGATGAAGGCAAGTCGTGCGACACGTGCGCTGCTGGTCCTGGGTTTCGTCGCGGGCCCGCTGTGCGCGGACACGCTGGTGCTGCGCAACGGGCGGCGGGTCGAGGGCGAGCTCGTCGGCTACCGCTCGGGGCGCATCGAGTTCGAGGACTCCCGCGGCCGCGTCGAGCGTTACGACCGCGAGGAGGTCGCCCGCGTCGAGTTCGAGAGGAGCGGCTGGGCTGGCTCGGGTTCCGGCTCCGGCGGCGGCCGCCCGAGCGGCCTGCGCGAGCGCTCGTTCTCCGTCGCCGCAGCCGAGGCGTGGACGGACACCGGGATCGAGGTCCGCCGCGGCCAGCGGCTGTGGTTCGACGCCTCGGGCCGCGTGACCTGGGGCCGCGACCGGCGCGACGGGCCCAACGGCGAAGGCGGCAATCACTACAACGCCAACCGGCCGATCCCCAGCCGCCCGGGTGGCGCGCTGATCGGGCGCATCGGCCGCGACCCGTTCTTCATCGGCTCGGACCAGGGCCCGATCGAGGTGCGCGGCAGCGGCCGGCTGTACCTCGGGGTCAACGACGACTTCCTGCAGGACAACAGCGGCAGCTTCCGCGTCACCGTCTACTACTAGGGGGGTGCCGTGAAGATCGCGATCGGCGCGGACCACGCCGGCTTCGAGTTGAAGCAGATGCTGGCCGCGGACCTGGCGCGCTGGGGCCACGTCGTCGACGACCTGGGCACCGACTCGACGGCCCCCTGCGACTATCCCGACTTCGCCGCGGCCGTCGCCCGCGCTGTCGTGGAGGGGCGAGCGGAGCGCGGCGTGGTGCTGTGCGGCAGCGGGGTCGGCGCCTGCGTGGCGGCCAACAAGGTGTTCGGGGCCCGCGCCGGGCTGTGCCACGACACCTACTCGGGCCACCAGTGCGTCGAGCACGACGACGTCAACGTGCTGGTGATGGGCGCGCGCGTGGTCGGCGCCGCCGTCGCCCAGGAAGTGCTGCGCGCGTTCGTCGACGCGCGCTACACCCGGGAGGAGCGCCACGCCAAGCGGCTGGCCAAGGTGCTGGCGCTCGAACGCGCGATGCGGGAGGGAGCATGAGCGGCGCGATCACGGCCGGACTGGGCGCGGAACTGCGCGAGGCGGTCGAGCGCGGCGCGGAGGACTGGGACGCGCGGCGCGGCACGGCGCGGCTGTGGGCGCGCGACGCCTCGCTGTGGACGGGTGGCGACGAGGCGGCCTGGCTCGGCTGGCTCGACCTGCCGCAAGCGCCGGGGATCGCGACGGAAGCCCTGCGAGCGCTGGCCGAAGACGCGCGCGGCTTCCGCGACGTGCTGCTGCTCGGCATGGGCGGCTCCAGCCTCGGCCCCGAGGTCGTCGCCGCCACGCTCCCGCCCGTGGCCGGCGCGCCCCGGCTCCACGTGCTGGACAGCACGGTGCCGGCCCAGGTGCGGCGGGTGGCCGCTGGCCTCGACCCGGCGCACACGCTGGTGCTGGTCGCCAGCAAGTCGGGCAGCACGCTCGAGCCCGAGATCCTGCGGCTTCATTTCTTCGCGTGGCTGAAGGCGGCGCTCGGCGACCAGGCGGGCCGCCACTGCGTTGCGGTCACCGACCCCGGCTCGAAGCTCGAGGCGGCGGCACGCGCCGACGGCTACCGGCACGTGATCCCCGGGATCAAGAGCGTCGGCGGGCGTTTCTCCGCGCTGTCACCGTTCGGCCTGGTGCCGGCGGCGCTGTGTGGGCACGACGCCCGGCTGCTGCTGGCCCACGCCGAGGCGATGGCCGCTTCGTGCGCGCCGGAGCGGGCGGCACTCGACAACCCGGGCGTGGCGCTGGGGCTGGTGCTGGGCCACGCCGCGAACCTCGGCCGCGACAAGCTGACGCTCGTGTTGTCGCCCGCGCTGCGCGCGCTCGGTGCGTGGCTCGAGCAACTCGTGGCCGAGAGCACGGGCAAGCGCGGCCGCGCGATCATCCCCGTCGACGGCGAACCGCTCGTCGCCGCGGGCCGCTACGGCGCCGACCGGCTGTTCGTGCACGTGGCCCTGAAGGGCGAGCCGGATCCGGCCGCCGCAGCGGTGCAGGCCCTGCAGCAGGCGGGCCACCCCGTCGTGCGGATCGAGGTCGCCGAGCGCGAGCGCCTGTTCGCCGAGTTCTTCCGCTGGGAAGTCGCGACCGCCGTCGCGGGTGCCGTGATGGCCGTGCATCCCTTCGACCAGCCCGACGTCGAGGCCAGCAAGGTCGAAACCAGGCGGCTGACCGAGGAGTACGACCGCACGGGCGCGTTGCCCGCGGAGACGGCGCTGTGGAGCGGGGACGGCGTGTCGCTCCACGCGCCGGCGGCCCACGCGGCGGCGCTCGGCGGTTCCGCCGACCTCGCTGGCTGGCTGCGCGCGCACTTCGCGACGCTGCGTCCTGGCGACTACGTCGGCCTGCTCGCCTACCTCGACCGGAGCAGCGCGCACGAAGCAGCGCTGCTCGCGATGCGGGCACGGCTGCTGGCGGCGTCGGGCCACGCGACCTGCGTCGGTTTCGGGCCCCGCTTCCTGCACTCCACTGGCCAGGCCTACAAGGGCGGCCCCGGCAGCGGCGTGTTCGTGCAGATCACCGCTGACGACGCGGAGGACCTGCCGGTGCCTGGCCAGCGCGCGACCTTCGGGGTCGTGAAGTCGGCCCAGGCCCGCGGCGACTTCGAGGTGCTGGCCGCCCGTGGCCGACGCGCGCTGCGCGTCCACCTGCACGGCGACCCGCAGGCCGGGCTGACGCGGCTCGGCACAGCGCTGGAGAAGGCCCTGTTCTAGCGGCCTCTACGCCCGGCGCCGTCCGGATCGTCGCTTGTCGGGGAGATTGGTGGAGCTGACGGGGTTCGAACCCGTGACCTCGTGAATGCCATTCACGCGCGCTCCCAACTGCGCCACAGCCCCACGCACGAGGAACATCTTTATAGCCTTTCCGGGCCCCCGCGGTCAACCGCGGGGCGGGCTCAGAGCGGCTCGAGGGCTTCCGGCCCGAGTCGCTGCGCCACCATCTGCTCGAAGGAGCGGCGGAAGGCGGCGACGTCCTCCTCGCGGGCGCCCACGATGCCGACAGTGGTGCCGGCGACCCGCAGCAGCGACACGACGCGGCCGCGCATCGCGGCGCCGCGCAGCGAAGGCGGCACCCGCACGCCATGGGGCACGACGAACAGCGAGACCTGCTGCTCGTCCGACGCGTAGTACAGATGCGGCGCGCGGGCCAGCGTGATCAGCGGGCAATAGCGCGCCCCGACCAGCTCCAGCCCGGCGGCGGTGCGCGGCATCACCGGCAGCCGCGAGCCGCGCTCCTCGAACCACGCCGCGATCACCGAAGGGTCGTCGCTCCAGACCTTCGCGGGCAGCGGGTCGTGCGAGAAGCACTTGTCGTGGTCGAGGGCGAGCGCCAGCGAGACGAGCGGCGCGGCGCCGCGGGCCCAGAGGGCGACCACCAGCATCGCCGCCAGCGGCAGCAGCGCGGCCACCAGCGGCAGGCGGCGAGGCCGCAGCGCCCGCTGCGCGCGCGGCTCGAAGCCGGGCGGGAGCTCGGGGGCGGGCAACTCCCGCAGGCGCGCGCGCAGCGTGCGCTCGGCGTCGGCCTGCTCCGCGCAGGCGGGGCACGCAGCCACGTGGGCCTCGACGACGACGCGCTCGGCGGCATCCAGCGCGTCGTCGACCAGGGCCGTGACCTTCTCGGGGTCGCACTTCATGGCGTCTCCCGGGGGGCCAGTGCGGCCCGCAGCAGGCGGCGGCCGCGGTGGATGCGCGACATCACCGTGCCGGCCGGCACGTCGAGCATGCGGGCGATCTCCTCGTAGCTCAACTCCTCGACGTCGCGCAGCAGCAGCGCCGCGCGGTAGACCTCGGGAACGCGGCCCAGCGCCGCCTCGACCTCCTCGTGGCCGCGGGCCAGCAGGTCCTGGGGCGGCGGCACCGGGGCGTCGGCCTCCTCGAGCTCGACGGCCACGGGCCGCCGCGCGTCGCGGCGCACCGCGTCGAGACGGGCGCGATGCAGGATCGTGAAGAGCCAGGCCCGCGCGTTGGTGCCGGGCGTGTAGCCGTCGAGCCCGCGAAAGGCGCGCAGCAGCGTCTCCTGGACCAGGTCCTCGGCGTCGGCCGGGTTGCGGGTGAGGCGCAGGGCAGTGCCGTACATGGCGCGAAAGTGGGGCCGGGCCTCCTCGAGGAAGCGCTCTTCGCGATTCAAGCGGAAACCGGCTCCTGCGAGGGGAACGCGCACCGCGACCGAATCATTCCCGGGGATTTCATCAAGGCGCCGCTCCGCCATTGTGGCACGGCGCGGGAATCGGATCGTCACTGCTCGCGTTGTCCAGAGGCGGAGGAGTGCATGCCGACGAAAGCGCCGCTGGCTTCGATCCTGGTCTTCCTGCTCGTCGGCTGCGGTGGAAGCTCGCCGAGCGCGCCCACGGGCCCGCCCCAGGCGGCCGCAACCCCCACCCCGGCGGCGACTCCGAGCCCGACCCCGGTCGCCGCCCCGACGCCGACGCCGGAAGCGGGCTTCAGCGTGCTGCGCACCGCGCGGATCCGCGGGGCTGCGGGGCACGCGGCCAGCGGGAACGTGCGCATCGTGCGCGAGAACGGCCGCCACCGGCTCGAGTTCCTCGCCGACTTCCGGATCGACAGCGGAAACAACGACGTGTACCTCGCCCGGCAGTCGGATACCGTGACCGCTGCCGACCTCAACCTCGGCGACTTGCGCTCCACCCGCGGCGAGCAGAGCTACGACCTGCCGGACGCGGGGTCGCAGTACGGATTCGTCGTCATCTGGTGCCGGCCCTTCCGCATCCCGATCGGGCTGGGGGAACTCCAGTGAACGCTGCACGGCCGTGGGCCCTGGCCGGCCTGTTGGCGGTCGCGGCGCCCTCGGCGCTGGCCGGGCCCTGGGCGCTCGGCCCGGGCCACGTCTACCTGAAGCTCGGCTACGGGCGCCTCGACTCCGACACGCTCGCGAATCCCGACGGCTCGCAGGTCACGATCCCGCGCTTCGTCAAGGACGACCTGCACGCCTACGCCGCGATCGGCGTGTCGGAGCGGGTGACGCTGAGCGCGTCGGTGCCGCTGCGTCGCTCCGACCTCGAGGACTTCGGGCGCGAGTCGGGCCTGGGCGACGTGGCGATCGGCGTGCAGTGGCAGCTCGGCCGCCACGGCGGCTGGGTGCTCGCGACGCGGGGCGTCGTTCAGGCGCCGACCGGCGACGAGACCCGCGCCGCGGGCATCCTGCCGACCGGAAGCGGCGTCTGGGAAGGGGAACTCCGGTTGGCGGCGGGACGCTCGCTCGGCGGCGGCCGCGGGTACTTCTTCGCCGAGGCGGGGCACCAGTTCCGCGAGCTGTTGCGCGACGGCTTCGTCTACGAGGCGCAGGTCGGCTGGAACGCGCACCCGCGCCTCGTGCTCGCCTGGAACCTGCGCGGCATCGAACCCTGGAGCGCGCGAGCGCGCGAGGTGGCGCTGGGCAGCCCGGTCGGCGTCGGTGACGGGGTCGGCTACCTGGCGTTCGGCCCGACCGCCATCGCCCGTCTGGGGCGGGGCGTCGCGGTGCAGCTCGACCTGGACGGCGCGATGCGCGAGCGAAACCTCGCGGTCGGCTCGACCTGGCGCGTGGGGGTGAGCTGGTCGCGCTGAAGCGCGACGGCGGCTTGTCCTGGGCGGCTCGCTCGCGCGACAATCGGCGCGCACCGTGAAATACCTCACGACGTTGCAGGCGGCGCGCGAGTTCGGAGTCAGCAAGCAGACCCTGCTCAACTGGCTGCGGGACAAGCGGGTGCCGGAGCCGACCCGCGACCGCAACGGGCACCGCCTGTGGAGCCCGGCGCGGGTGCTGCTCGTGCGCCGCCTGATCGAGCAGGGACGGCTCCACTCGCGCACCGTGGTCCACGCGCAGGCTTCCAACGCGCCCGACGCGGTCGAGCAGTACGCCCGCGAGGTGGGCGTCTTCCTGCGCGAGGGACGGGTGGAGCCCGAGCAGTTCCTTCGCGCCCTGGCGCGTCGCCACCGCGGGGTCGCCGCGCTGCTGCGGCAGCGGCCCCGGCGCAGTGGCGGCGAGCGCCGTTCCCGATAGTCGACGCCGCACGTTGATCCCACTTGGAGGATTCGTCTTGACCATTCTCAGGCTGTTGGCCGCCGCCGCCCTGGCGGCCCTGCCCGCCGGCGCGGGCGAACTCACGATCACCCAGAAGCAGACCGGCGGACAGGGCGGCACCAGCACCGCCTACTACGGGGCGTCCGCGTTCAAGCACGCCGACGCGCAGACCGAGTCGATCTTCGAGTACGCCTCCGGCAAGCTGACCGTCGTCGAGCACGGCAAGAAGCAGTACTGGGAGGCGACCGCCGCCGACATGAAGGCCGCCTCCGACGCGATGGCCGCCAAGATGGCCGAGGTGGAGAAGCAGCTCGAGCAGGCGAAGGGCAACCCGATGCTCGAGAAGATGCTGAAGAGCGTGCCGGGCATGGGCCCCGCCGGCGCCGTGAAGGTGACGAAGACGGCCGAGACCCGCAAGATCGCCGGCTACGACTGCACGAAGTACGTGATCGCGATGGGCGAGGCGCTCACCCTGGAGACCTGGGCCACGACCGCGCTGAAGCCGCCGGTCCCGATGTTCCAGGCGCGGCAGGCGTTCGCGATGGCCAACCCGATGATGCAGCGCTACACGAAGGCGTTCGAGGAGCTTTCCAAGATCGAGGGGCTGTCGCTGGCCGAGACCACCTCGTTCGAGATGATGGGCCGCCGCTCGACCTTCACCAACGAGGCCGTCGAGGTCAAGGAGGGGGCGATCCCCGCCAGCGTGTTCGCGGCTCCCGCCGGTTACAAGCGGGTCGAGAGCCCGCTCAAGAAGCTGGCGAAGGAGCTGAAGTAGCCGTGCCGTCGCCGGTCGTGACGGGCCCGCTCGTCGCGACCGGCGACCTCGCCGCCGGCCTCGGCGCGCCGGACCTGCGCGTCGTCGACGTGCGCTGGTACCTCGACCCGGCCAAGCGCGGGCGCGACGCGTACGACGCCGGCCACCTGCCCGGTGCCGTTTTCTGCGACCTCGAGCGGGAGCTGGCCGGCCCGGGCGGACGGCGCGGCGGGCCGCTCGGGCGTCACCCGTGGCCCTCGCCCGAGCACTTCGCCGCGGCGATGGAGCGGCTGGGAATCGGCGAGGAGACGGAAGTCGTCGCCTACGACGACGCGGCCGGCGCCACCGCCGCGCGGCTCTGGTACCTGCTTCGGGCCCACGGTCACGCCCGCGTCGCCGTGCTCGACGGCGGCATCGTCAAGTGGCTGGCCGAGGGGCGGGCGCTCGAGACGGTCGCGCCGACGGTCGCGCCGGGGCGGTTCGTGCCCCGCTTCGATCCGGCCCTCGTCGTCGACAAGGCCGAGCTGCTGGCGCGGCCGCCGGCCCTGGTCCTCGACGCCCGCGCCGCCGAGCGCTACCGCGGCGAGGTCGAGCCGATCGACCCCCGGGCGGGCCACGTGCCCGGCGCGAAGAGCGCACCGCTCGCCGGCAACCTGACGGCGACGGCGACGCCGGTGTTCCGCAGCGCCGCCGAACTCCGCGCGCGTTACGCGGCGCTGGGCGCGGTCGAGACCGCCCCGGTCGTCTACTGCGGCTCCGGCGTCAACGCCTGCCACGCCTTGCTGGCGCTGGAGCTCGCGGGGCTCCGGGGCCGGCTGTACGCCGGGTCGTGGAGCGAGTGGAGCTCCGACCCGGGGTTGCCGGTGGAGGCGGGCGAACCGCGCTAGCGCCCGCCGTCGCGGCCGTCGAGCGCGGCCGCCGCGCCCTGCTTCAGGTCCTCGAGCAGCAGCGCCTGGGCGTCCTGGTCCGTGACCACGAGTCCCGAGCCGGCCGCGAACAGGTCGCGGTATCCGTTCGCGACCTTGGCCTGGAAGTCGGTCGTGCCGACCGCGTACGTCGCGGTCGGGTCGAGCGGCACGAAGCCCGCCTCGCGCCGGGCCGGGTCGGCGAGGACCTCGACCTGGACGGGCCGCCCCTCGTGCAGCCGATAGCGCAGCCCCGTCTGCTGGCTGAACCCGTCCGAGCCGCGGCGGTCGATCGAGGCCTGGAGCAGATTCAGCACCTGGGCCCCGGTGAACGTCGCGCGGACCAGGCGGTTCTTGTACGGGATCGCCCGCGCGAACGACTCGGCGGTGACCTCCCCGGGCGGGATCGTCCCGCGGAAGCTCGACGCGGTGTTGAAGAAGACGTGGGCGCCGGTGGCGCGGCGCAGCACCTCCGTCGCCCAGTTGCCGATCACCGATTCGCCGGACTGCGCGCCGTCGTCGGTGAGGGCGACGGCCGCGCGGCCGACGACCGCGAAGCGCTCGGGCCGGCTCTGCTCGAGCTGCGCCTGCCAGCGCGCGACCTCGGCCGCCACCGCGGGGTCCTCGGGCAGTGCGGCGTCCATCTTCACGAGCCCGCCGCCGACGGCGGCCAGCCTCCGGCCCTCGAAGCGCAGCGTGAGCCGCGAGACGTAGGTGAGGTACTGGAAGGGCGAGACGTACCAGGTGCGGGTGCCCGGGATCACCTGCAGCTCGCCCTTGTGATGGGAGTGGGTGCCGAGCACGAGGTCGATGCCGCTGACCGCGCGGGCCAGCGCGAAGTCGTCTTCGCGGTGCTGGTGGCCGATCAGGATCACGGCGTCGACCTTCTCGTCGCGCCGCAGCCGGCCGACCAGTTCCCGCGCCGTGGCCACCGGATCGGCGAAGCGGGCGCCGGGCGGCAGCCACTCGGTCTTCACCAGCCGCACGAAGTCCGGGCCCGCCACGGCGATCAGCCCCAGCCGCCGGCCCGCGACCTCCTTCACGAGGTAGGGCTTGCCGCCGTGGGTCAGCAGCGGGCGGCCGTCGGCACCGTGCAGGTTGGCCGCGAGCACGGGGAACGAGACCGACGCGCGGCAGGCGTCGAAGGCAAGGGCCCCGTAGTCGTACTCGTGGTTGCCGAGCGCCATCGCGTCGACCAGGCCGTCGAAGAACGCCCAGTCGCGGCAGCGGTACTCGTCGCTCCAGGCCGGGGTGCCGAGGTTCATCATGTCGCCGCCGGAGACGATCACCGCGTTCGCCTCGTTCCGCGCCCGGCGCAGGTAGGCCACGGCGCGGGCCAGCCCCGCCTGGCCGGGCGCGCCCTCGGAGTAGAAGGGAACCGCGTGCGAGTGATAGTCGGAGAACGCGACCAGCGTCACCTCGGCCGCCGCCGGCGGCGCGGGGGCAGCGCCCGAGAGCAGCAGCGCGAGGGCGAGGGCGTTCACGCCTGCGCCCCGGCCAGCAGTGCCGGCAGCTCGCGGACGAACGCGCTGCGGGCCATCACCCGGTCGACGCCCGCCGCGCGCGCCGCGCCGGCGCGCTCCGCGTCGACGTGGCTCAGGAACCCGACGACGCACACGGCAGCCAACGCCGGGTCCGCCTTCAGCTCGCCGAGTTCGGCCAGCGCGTCGCGCCGGCGGTCGTCGAGGTCGGCGATCACGAGGCGGGGGCCGGCCGCGCGGCAGGTCTCGGCGAGGCGTCCGGGCGGCGCAGGGCGCACCTCGACGCCCGCGCCACGGGCCGCTTCGCCGATGCGGGTCCGGAACATCAGGTCCTGGCACGCGATGACGACGATCATGCGCTCAGTATCGCGCAAGCGCCGCAGTGACGGAGCAGCGGCGTGGCTCGGGCACAATGGGACTTCACCGATGGCTGTACTCGACCCGGCGGCATGAGCGTGCGACTGCTGCCCTCCGACGTCCGACCCGAGGAGCGGCGCGGCGCTGCCGCGGCGTTCCTGACGCTGTTCGGCATCCTCGCGGCGCACACGCTGCTCGAGATCGCGCGCGACGCGCTGTTCCTGGCCCGCCTGCCTGCCTCGCAGTTGCCGTGGGTCTACCTGGCGATGGCCGCCGTGGCCGTGGGGCTGTCGCAGGTCCAGGGCCGGCTGCCGGGGTTGCGCGCGGGGCGCACGCTCTCCGCGCTGCTCGCCGGGTGCGCCGCGGTCACCTTCGGCTTCTGGCTGCTCGCGGCATGGCAGCAGACCTGGGTGCTGCGCGCGCTCTACGTGTGGACCGGCATCGTGGGCACGCTGGCGGCGCTCGAGTTCTGGCTGATCCTCGGCGAGTCGTACACCGTGACCCAGGCCAAGCGGCTTTACCGCCTGATCGCGCTCGGCAGCCTGCTGGGCGCCGTCAGCGGCGCCGCGCTGGCGCGGGTGGTGGCGGGCCGGGCCGAGGCGCCGCAGCTCGTGCTGGCCGCGGCGCTGGTGCTGCTCGCGACCGCGCTCGGGCCCGCGCTGCTGCTGCGCCGCCCCGAGTCCGCGCGCGGGCCGGGCAGCGGGGCGCCGCTGACCCACCCGGGCCGGGCGCTGCGGCTGCTGCGCCGCGAGCCCTACGTGCGCGGCCTGCTGGGGCTGACCCTGGTCTCGACGGTGACCCTCACCCTGGCCGACTACGTGTTCAAGAGCGCGGTCGCGCGGGCCGTGCCGGCGGCGGAGCTGCCGGAGTTCTTCGCGAGCTTCTACGTGCTGCTCAACGGCCTCGCGCTGGCCAGCCAGTTGCTGCTGCTGGCGCCGCTGATGCGGGTGATGGGCCTGCACCGCGCGCTGTGGGTGCTGCCCGCGCTGCTGGCGCTGGGCGCCACGGGCCTCGCCCTCGGCGGCGGGGTGATCGCCGCGCTGCTGCTCAAGGGCGCCGACGGCACGCTGCGCCACTCGCTGCACCGCACGACCAGCGAGCTGCTGGCGATGCCGCTGCCGGACGCGCTGCGGGGGCGGGTCAAGCCGCTGGTCGACGTCGTCGGGCAGCGCGGCGGACAGGCGCTGGCGTCGCTCGTGATCCTCTCGGAAGTGGTGCTCGGCCGCGGCGACGTGGCGCTGGCAGCCGCAACCGCCGCGCTCGCGCTGCTGTGGATCGCGCTGGCCGCCGACCTGCGCCAGCACTACCTCGAGCTGTTCCGGGCGGCGCTGCGGGAGGGCGTGCTCGGCGAGCGGCCGGAGCTTTCGGAGCTGGACGTGGCCGACCTCGAGGCACTGGTCGCCGCCTTCAACTCGAGCGACGACGCCGAGGTCGTCGGCGCGATGGACCTGCTCGCCGCCAGCGGGCGGCTGCGCGTGATTCCCGCGTTGATCCTGTATCACCCCTCGCGCGCGGTCGTGCTGCGCGCCCTCGACCTGCTGGCGGACTCCGGGCGCGACGACTTCGTGCCGATCGCGGACCGGCTGCTCGCGGGCCCCGACCCCGAGGTGCGGGCGGCCGCGCTGCGCGCCCGCAGCGCGGCGCGGCCCGAGGAGAAGCCGCTGCGCCGCGCTACGGCCGATCCCGACCCGCTCGTTCGCGCGACGGCGATCGTCGGCCTGGTGGCGGGAGGCTGGGTGTCGGACGAGGCCCAGCAGACGCTGGACGACCTGCTGCGCGACGGCGGCCGGCCCGCGCGCCTCGCGCTGGCGCGCGCGATGCGCCGCCGCCCTTCGCCCGCGTGCGAGCCGCTGCTGCTGACCCTGGCCGAGGGGGGCGACGCGGAACTGCTCGTCGAGGTCGCGGGCGGAATGGCGGCCTGCCCGTCCCCGGTCTTCCTCGGCCCGCTGCTGCACCTGCTCACCCAGCACGAGGTGCGACCCGCCGCGCGGGCCGCGCTGGTCGCCCAGGGCGAGGCCGCCCTGCGCCATCTCGACCGTGCGCTCGGCGACCATGCGCTGCCGCACGAGATCCGCCGCCACCTGCCGCGCACGATCAGCCAGTTCGAGCCCGCCGCCGCGGCGCGGGTGCTGATGGCGCACCTGCTCGACGAGCCCGACGGCATGGTCCGCTTCAAGATCCTGCGCGGGCTGAACCGGCTGGCCGCCGACAATCCCGGGCTCGAACTCGACCGCGCGACGCTGGCGACGGCCGCGCAGCGCACCGCGGCCGCGGCGCTCAAGGCGCTCTCGTGGCGGGTCACCCTGCAGCGCGGCGCGGGCGAGGCGCCCGGGCGCGCGACACCGGGCCACGGGCTGCTGGTGGACCTGCTGCGCGACAAGGAGTCGCACGCCGTCGAGCGGCTGTTCCGCCTGCTCCAGCTCCAGGACCCGGGGGAGGACTATCGCCGGATCTACCGCGGCCTGACGAGCGCGTCGATCAAGGTTCGCGCGGGTAGCCGCGAGCTGCTCGAGCACCTCGTCGAACCGCCGCTGCGCGAGGCGCTGCTCGCGCTGGTCGACGACGCGCCCGAGGCCCAGCGCCTGTTCCATGCCGGGCCGCTGCTGGAGCCTGCGCCCGCGGGCTACGAAGAACTGCTGGCGGCGCTGCTCGCCGAGAGCTCCGAGACCGTGCGCTGTCTCGCCGCCTATCACGTGGGCGAGCTGGGCCTCGGCGGCCTGCGCCCGCGGCTGGAAGAGGTGCGGGCCGAGGGGCGCAGCTTCTTCCTCGAGCGGGTGGTCGATCGGGCGCTGGCGCTGCTCGCGCGGCCGCGGCCGGCAGAGGAGGCGTCGTGAGCGCGCGTGGAGGACGCATCGGGCACGGCGAGCGGTTGCTCGCGCTGCGGCGGGTGCCGCTGGTCTCCGGTTTCTCGCCCGCGGACCTGGCGCTGCTCGTCGAGCGGCTCGCCGAGCGCGAGCTCGAGCCCGGCGAGCCGCTGCTGGCCGCGGGCGAGCCGGTGGGCGGGCTGCACTTCCTGGTCGAAGGCCGCGTCCGCGTCGAGCGCCGCGGCGGCGCGCTGGCCGAGGCGCTGCCGGGCGCGGTGGTCGGCGGGCTGGCCTTCCTGGCGCGCTGCCCCGAGGGCTTCGCCGCCTGGGCGCTGGAGCCGTCGCTGTGTCTCTCGCTCGACGCCGACGACGCGGCGGAGCTGTTCGAGGACCGCTTCCCGATGCTGCGCGACCTGCTGCGCGCGACCTGCGGGCGGTTGATCGACGTCCAGCGCCACCTGCAGCAGTGCGGTCCGCCGGGTCGCGCCGCGGCGCTGCCCGCCGTGCGCGGCGAGCTCGACCTCGTCGAGCGGATCCTGATCCTGCGCCACTCGCCGGCGTTCTCGCGCGCGAGCCTCAACGCGCTGGCCGAGCTGTCGCGCTCGCTGCACGAGCTGCGACTGCCCGCCGGCGCGGAGCTGTGGGCGGAAGGAGCGCCGAGCGGGCCGCTGCTGATGGTCGTGGACGGCCAGGTCCGTTGCGCTTCCGCCGACGGCTACTGCTTCGACGCCGGCCCCGGGGCGCCGCTCGGCGCGCTCGAGTCGGTCGCCGAGCGGCCGCGCTGGTTCGGCGCCCGCGCCCTCACCCCCCTGGTGGCGCTGCAGGGGCACGCGGAGGCGCTGATCGACGTGCTCGAGGACAACCACGAGATGGCCCGCGACTACCTCGCCTTCGTCGCCGGCTGGCTGCTGCGCGCGATCGAGGTCGTGGGGCCTGCGGCGTGGCCTGCCGACCTGCTGCTCGCGCCGCCGACAGGTTCGGCCCCGGCGGCGGTTGGTGCTAACCTCGAAGGGCGCACCACGCGCGAGTGAAGAGTGAAGGAGGCGGAACGATGTACGACGATCGCCACTCGGGGGCCTCTGGAGTGCTGCTGTTCCTCGTCGGCGGCCTGACCGGCGCGGTGCTGGCCACCCTGTTCGCGCCCCGCTCCGGGCGCGAGACGCGCGAGATGCTGGGTGAGCGGTTGCGCGAGGGAGCCGAGCGGGGCCGCGACCTGCGCGATCGCGCCGTGCGGCGCGGGCGCGAGCTGGTCGACGAGGCGTCGGAAGCCGTCGACCGCGGCCGCGACTCGATCGAGAAGCGCAAGGACCGGCTGGCTGCAGCCGTCGAGGCGGGGCGGCAGGCGTACCACGAGAACAAGGACCGCGGCGAGGGCTCGGTCTAGGCACGACGGAAAGGGGAGAACACGGTGGGCGACTGGGCGACCGCATTCCTCGGCGTGATCGCGCTGGCCTCGGTGGTCCAGGCGGCATTCCTGATCGCGCTCGCGTTCTGGGGCCGCGGCTTGTCGCAGCGGATCGACCAGTTGCAGCAGCGGATCGACCGTGAGCTGTCGCCCGCGCTGGCCAGCTTCGCCCGCGTGTCCCGCAACCTGGAGGAGGTCTCGGACCTGGCCGTGATCCAGGCGCGGCGGGTCGACGACCTGCTGGCCGACACGCTCGAGAAGGTGCAGGACACGACGACCCAGATCCAGCGCCTCGTGCTGCGCCCGCTGGGGCCACTGGCCGATCTCGTGGCGTTCCTGCGCGGGATCCGCAAGGGCGTCGAGGTGTACCGCCAGTTCGGCTCGCTGGGCGACGACTCGCGTCGCGCGCGTGCCCGTCGCGTCGACGCCGAGGACGACCACCTCTTCATCTAGGGGGAGCCTTCCGGTCCGGGCGTCAGCGTCGGCGGGCGTCCTCGATGCGGCGGGCGATCGAGCGCTCCAGCGCCGCCCGCTGATGGGGCTCGAGCGCGAGCACGTCGACCACGACCGAGCCCCCGTCCCGCGTGCTGAGGCGGACGCCCTCGGGCCCGTTGACGGCCTCCACGACGTCGGTCCAGGCGACGACGCGGGAGCCGGTCAGGCGCCGCTCGCGGAGCGCCGCGCCATCGGCGGCGATCAGCCAGGCGGCGGAGGCAGCCGCGTGCAGCGCGCAGCCGGCCGCGACCGCCGCCAGCAGCCCGCGCCAGCGCCACCCACCGGCGAGCGCGGCGGCCGCACCCAGCGCCAGCGCCGCCACGAGCGCACCGCCCGTGCGCACCGCGGGGTAGACGAGCCGCAGGCCGTCGGCCTCGACGGTCAGCGCGGGTGGGGCGGCCGTGGCGGCCAGGACCGTGGCGGCGCACAGCACCAGGCCGCCGACGGCGAGCGCGCGGGACATCCGCGGATTGTAAGCGCCATCCTTGACACCCCGCGGGCGCGCGCGGGACACTCGCCTTCGTGCCCCCGAAAGTCGTCTCCGTCGGTGACGTCGTCGAGACGTTGCGCGGGTTCGAGTCGGAACCGTTCACCCGCGACCGCATCCTCGACTTCCTGTCGGGCGTCGAGGTCGAGCGGGCGAGCCTCGAGCCCTACGCCCACTTCAGCCCCGACCGCTACACCCGCAACCTGGTCCACGTCGACGACGTGTTCGAGCTGATGGTCCTGTGCTGGCAGCCGGGGCAGCGCACGCCGATCCACTCCCACAACGGCCAGCTCGGGTGGATGGTGACGGTGCGCGGCGCACTGGCGGTCGTCGAGTACAAGTACGTCGGCTGCAACGCGCCGCAGAACCAGCAGGTCTCCGGCCTCGACTGCCTCGCTGGCGCGACCGAGATCCACCTCGACCGCGGGCCGGTGCACGAGTGCGCTCCCGGCGGGCCGGTCGCCACCGTGGACAAGACCCACACCATCCACCAGGTCGTGGTCCAGGGCCGCGAGCCGGCGGTGTCGCTGCACCTCTACAGCCGGCCGATCGAGTCGTGCGTCGCGTACGACCTCAAGGAACGGCGCTGCTGGCGCCGCCAGCTCTCGTTCCACAGCCGCTACGGCCAGGTCGTCGCGGAGGTCGAGACCCCGCCTGCCGCTCCCGTTCCGGGACGGCGCGAGCTGCCGGTCATCCGCTGAGCGGCGGCTCCGGGGCGGCGATGGCGCGCGTCCTCGTCGTCGACGACGACCCGGAAATCCTCACGTTTCTCGAGCGGCTGCTCGGCCAGCACGGACTCGAGTGCACGAGCGCCGGCAGCGGCGAGGCTGCCCTGGAGCGGCTCGAGGCCGAGCCCGTCGACCTGGTGCTGCTCGACGTGCGGCTGCCGGGCATCGACGGCATCGAGGTGTGCCGCCGCATCCGCGCGCGCCTCGGGCCGGCGTTGCCGGTGCTGCTGCTGACCGCGGCGGCCGACGCCGACGCGTTGCAGCGCGGCTACGCGGCCGGTGCCGACGACTTCCTCGCCAAGCCGCCCGACCCGCGCGGCCTGGTCCTGAAGCTGCGCGCCCTGCTGCGGCTGCGCGCGCTGTTCGAGCGCAGCGAGCAGGCCAGCCGCGAGGCCGAGGCACGCGCGCGAGCACTCGCCCGGCTGCACGAGATCGGCCGCGACTGGTCGCTGATGGCACGCCCCGAGGAGTTCGTCGGCATGGTGTGCGAGCGGCTGGCGAGGCTGATCGGCGCCCCGGTCTGCCTGCTGGCGCTCTACGACCCGGCGAGCCGCTCGCTGGCCGGCGCCGTTCCCGCCTTCGGCCTCGCTCCGGAGGTCGTGCGGCGGATGCGGCTGGAGCTGCGCCCCGAGCACCGCGGCCTGTGGAACCTGCGCGCGGGCCGGCCCTACGTCACGGCGGACGCCCGGCGCGACCCGCGGCTGGCCCCCGAGCTGGCCGAGATCGCCGGCGTCGAGCAGGCGCTGCTGGTGCCGATGCTGGCCGAGGGCCGGGTGCTCGGCCTGATCGCCGCCTGCAACAAGGCGGGCGGGTTCGACGAGGACGACGCCCAGGTGGTGTCGATCTTCGCCGGTCCGGCGGCGACCTTCCTGCGCAGCCGCCAGATCTACGAGCAGCAGCGGCGGCACGCGGCGCGCCAGGAGCAGACCGCGCGGCTGATGGCCTCGATGGCCGCCACCCACGGTCGCGGCGCCCTGGTGGAGACCGCCGTCGGCGGCCTGCGCCGCGGCCACGGCTACCCGCGGGTGGCCTTCCACGCCGTGCAGGGCGCGGTGCTGGTGCCCGAGCTGGAGGCTGGCGCCGCGGGCAGCGGGGACGCCGACTGGCTGAAGTGGGCGCTCCAGGGCCGTCGCCCGCTGGCGGCGCCCCCCGGCCGCCACGCCGTGGCCGTGCCGGTGCGGGCCGGCGCCCGCGCCCTCGGGGTGCTCGAGGTCGAGAAGGAGCATGCGTTCGAGGAACTCGAGATCGACCTGCTGGGCGGTCTCGCCGACCAGCTCGCCGTCGGCCTCGAGAAGGCGGCGGGCCTGGCCGAGGCCGAGCGGCTGGCCCGGCAGATGGCGACGCTCTACGAGCTCGGGCTGGAGACGGCGGCGCTGCGCGACCTGCGGGCCCTCTTCGAGCGTGCGACGGAGGAGGCCGGGCGACTGATCGGAGCCGACCACGCGTCGGTGTTCCGCCTCGACTCCGCCGGCGGCGACCTGCGGCTGTTCGCGGGCTGGGCCCGGGACCGCACCGTCGAGCCCTACGGCGACCCGCGCTTCGCGCTCGGCGAGGGCGTGCTCGGCCGCGTCGCCCGCGACGGGGTGCCGGCGCTGGTCAACGACGCGGCGCGCGAACCCGGCTTCGTCGAGCGCGGCAACCCCGTGTCGAGGCTGCTCTGCGTGCCGCTCACCTATTTCGAGCCCGAGGCCGGCCGCAGCGCGACGTTCGGCGTGCTCAACGCGACCCGGCGCCCGGGCGCGCCGCCGTTCACGCCCGAGGACTTCGACGGCCTAATGCGCTTCGCGGGCCAGCTCCAGGTCGCCGCGGCCAACGCCTCGGCGTTCGCGGCCGAGCGCCGCCGCTCCGAGCAGCTCGGCCTCGTCAATCGCGTGCTGCGCGAGATCGCGACCAGCCTGTCGCCCGAGCGCGTGCTGGAGGTCGCGGTGCGCCGCATCCAGGAGGCATTCCGCTTCTCGGTGGTGCTGGCCGTCGTGCCCGACCCGGCCGCGGGCGTGAACCGCGTGGCCTGCGCGGCGTGCGACCCGCCCCGCCGCGGGAGCTTCCCGCACTTCCCGCTCGACGCGGGCCTCACCGCGAGGGTGCTGCACGGGCGGCGCACCGTGCACGCGGCGGACGTCAGCCGGGAGCCCGGCTACCTCGAGATGGTGCCGGGGATGCGCAGCGAGCTGCTGGTCCCGGTGCTCTCCGGCGACGACGTGGTGGCGGTGCTCGACCTCGAGAGCGACCGGCCCGACGCCTTCGACCACGGCGTCGTCCTGATGATGGAGACGCTGGCCGACGGCATCGGCATCACGCTGCGCAACGCCGAGCTGTTCCGCGCGCTCGAGGCCTCGCACGAGCGGCTGATCGAGCTGGACCGCACCAAGAGCGAGGTGGTCAACATCGTCGCCCACGACATCCGCTCGCCGCTGTTCGGGGTGCTGGGGCGAGCCGAGCTGCTGCTGGGCGAGCCCGCGGCTGCGGAGCACGCCGGTGCCATCGCCGCGGCCGCGCGGCACATGGCGGCGCTCGTCGACAAGACGCTGGCGACCACGCGGCTGGAGAGCGGCCACTTCCCGTTCGACTTCGGCGTGCTCGACCTCGGCCCGCTGTTGTGCGCCGCGGCCGAGCGCTGGCAGTCCGACCCCGCGCGGCCGCTGGAGCTCGAGTTGCCGGAGGAGCCGCTGCCGGTGTGGGGCGACCGCGAGCGGCTCGCCGAGGTCGCCGACAACCTGCTCTCCAACGCGGTCAAGTACTCGCCAGGCGGCGGCGCGATCGGGCTGCGCGCCACCCGCGCGGACGGCCGCGTCGCGGTCGAGGTCGCGGACCGCGGCGTCGGCATCCCCGCCGCCGAGCGCCCGCGGCTGCTGCGCCCCTTCTCGCGGCTGCGCCGGCCCGAGACGGCCGGCATCGAGGGGTCCGGCCTCGGCCTCTACATCTGCGATCGCATCCTGCGCGCGCACGGGGCGCGGCTCGAGCTCGACGGTCGCGACGGCGGCGGAACCCGGGTGCGCTTCGCGCTGCCGCTGTTCACGGGCGTCTCCGCGCGGCGCCCGGTGCTGCTGGTGGCGGCCGCGGACGCCGCCACGCTGCGCGAGGTGCGGGCGATCGCCCAGGCCCGCGGTTACGAAGTCCACGAGGCGGGCGACGGCGTGGAGGCGCTCGAGGCCGTGCGCCGGCTGCTGCCGGACGTCGCGCTGCTCGACCACCTGCTGCCGCGGCTGCGCGGCGAGGAGGTCGCCGAGCGGCTCGCCGAGCAGGAGTCCACGCGGGCCGTGCCGCTGCTCGCGCTCTCGGAGCCGGCGCCGCTCGGCGCGCGTGCGCGGCTGTTCCGGGCCTGCGTCGCGCGGCCCGTCGAGCGGGACGCCCTGGTGCGCGCCCTGGAAGCAGCCTGCGCCGAGCCCGCCGCGGTCGTGGAGGCCGGTTGAGCGATCTCGGTCCCCTCGAACGCGAGCGCTACGCCCGCCACCTGGCGCTGCCCGAGGTCGGGGTCGAGGGGCAGCGCCGGCTGCGCGCAGGGCGGGTGCTGATCGTCGGCGCGGGCGGATTGGGGTCGCCGGCCGCGCTCTACCTCGTCGCGGCGGGCGTCGGTCACGTCGCGATCGCCGACGGCGACCGCGTCGACCGCAGCAACCTGCAACGTCAGGTGCTGCACACCGAGGCCGACCTCGGGCGGCCGAAGACGGCCTCGGCCCGCGACGCGCTCGGCGCGCGCAACCCCCACGTGGAGATCGAGGAACTGGGCCACCTCCACGCCGCCAACGCGCCCGCGACCGTGGCGCGTTTCGACGTCGTCGTCGACGGCAGCGACAACTTCGCGACCCGCTACCTCTTGAGCGACGCCTGCGTGGCCGCGGGCCGCCCGTACGTCTTCGGCGCGGTGCACCGCTTCCAGGGCCAGCTCGCGGTGCTGGGGCTCTCGGGCGGGCCGTGCTACCGCTGCCTGCACCCGGAGCCGCCGCCGCCGGGTCTCTACGCCAACTGCGCCGAGGCGGGGGTGCTCGGCGTGCTGCCGGGAGTGATCGGGACCCTGCAGGCCGCCGAGGCCCTGAAGCTGCTGCTGGGTCTGGGACGACCGCTGGAGCGGCGGATGCTGATCTACGACGCGCTGGCGGGCAGCTTCGACGAGTTGTGGCTCGAGCGCGACCCGGCGTGCCCGGCCTGCGGGGACACGCGGCGGCCGGAAGAGCTCGCGCTCCCCGCCGAGGCCTGTGGCCCGCCGCCGATCTCCGTCGCCGAGCTGCGCGCGCGGCTCTCGGGCGAGTCGCCGCCGCTGCTCGTCGACGTGCGCACGGCCGCCGAGTACGCTCGCGGCCACCTGCCGGGGGCGCTGCTGGTGCCGGTCGACGAACTCGGGTCGCGCCTCGAGGAACTGCGCGGACGCGGCCCGCTGGTCGTCTACTGCGAGGTCGGGGGGCGCTCCGCGCGGGCGGCGGGGCTGCTGCGCGCCGCCGGCTTCGCCGCGGTTTCGGACCTGGCCGGCGGTCACCTGGCGTGGCAGGCCGCGGGAGGTGACACCGCGCGGTGAGCGAGCTGCTGGCGGCACTCGGGCTCGGCCGCGG
Organism: Acidobacteriota bacterium; assembly: GCA_011526565.1. Classification (GTDB taxonomy): domain Bacteria; phylum Acidobacteriota; class Vicinamibacteria; order Fen-336; family Fen-336; genus WYBL01. The sequence continues at coordinate 43,650 of WYBL01000179.1, forward strand.
CGACGTCGTGGCGCTGTGCGGCGCCGGCGGCAAGTCCACGCTCGCGCGCGCGCTGCGCGATGCGGCGCTGGCCTCGGGGCTGCGCGTCGCGCTCACCGCCACCACCCACTGCGGGGTGCTGGGCGACACCCTGACGCTGGCCGCGGGCGCGGGCGAAGCGGCGGTCGCCGATGCGCTCGGCCGCCTCGGGGCGGTGCAGGTCGTGGCGGCGGTGGGAGAACGAGGCCGGGCGCGCGGGCTCGCCCCCGAGGCCGTCGGCGCGCTGGCCGCCCACGCCGACCTGGTGATCGCCGAGGCGGACGGCGCGCGCGGCCGCCGCCTGAAGGCGCCGGGCGACCACGAGCCGCTGCTGCCGCGGCCCTGCACGGTGGTGGTGGCGGTGTGCTCGCTGGCCGCGCTCGGCGGCCGCCTCGACGAGAAGGGCGTGCACCGGCTGGAGCGGGTGCTCGCGCTCTCGGGGCGGCGGCGTGGGGAGGCGATCGACGTCGACGTGCTGGCCGCGGCCTTCGGGCCCGGCGGGTACGGCTCGGTGGGCGCCGCGTCGCGTCGCGTGCTGTTCGTCGTCGAGGCGGGCGCCCCGCCGGAGCGCTCGGCCGAGCTCGCCACGCGCCTCGCCGGCCACTACCAGCGCGTCGTCGCGGGCGACGCGCTGCGCGGCGTGGTTCGCGCGCTATCCTCGTCCCGATGCTGAAGTCGGTGTGCGAGGCGGCGCTGGCCGCGGAGCGCGAGGGCGTCGGGGCCGCGCTGGTCACGGTCGTCGGCACCGAGGGCTCGACCCCGCAGAAGGCGGGCGCCTGCATGCTCGTCCGCGAGGACGGCACCTGCGTGGGCACGATCGGCGGCGGCTGCGTCGAGAACGAGATGGTGCGCCGCGCGCGGCTGGCGATCGCCCGTCGCCGCCCGGAACTGGCCAGCTACGAGCTCACCGCCGACCAGGCCGGAGAGGATGGGCTCGTGTGCGGGGGGAGGATGCAGGTGTTCGTCGACCCGCTGGAGCCGGAGCCCGTGCTGCTGGTGTTCGGCGCCGGCCACGTGGCGGTGCCGTTGTGCCGGATGGCGCGGATGGCCGGCTTCCAGGTCGAGGTCGCGGACGACCGCGCCCAGTTCGCCAACGCCGAGCGCTTTCCCGACGCCCGCGCCATCGTCGTCGAGGAGATGGGCGCGGCCGCCGCCCGCATGTCGCTGGGCCCCGCCGCCTATGCGGTCGTCGTCACCCGGGGCCACCGCGGAGACGCCGACGCCCTGCACGCGGTCCTCGGGCGCGGGCTGCGCTACGTCGGGCTGCTCGGCAGCCGCCCCAAGATGGTGCACGTGTTCGCCGAGCTGAAGCAGCGCGGCGTGGCGCCCGCCGAGCTGGAGAGGGTCCACGTGCCGATGGGCCTGGGCATCGGGGCCCGCACGCCGGAGGAGATCGCGGTGTCGATCCTCGCCGAGCTGATCGCGGTGCGCCGCGGCGTGCCGCCCGGGCAGGTCGGATCGCTGAAGGCGCCGCTGCCGGGCCGGCTGCGCGAGGCTCCCTAGAAGGGAGGCCGCTCCGGCTCGCCGTCGGGCTGCTGCGTTGACAGCAGCGACCGGCCGCGGGGACAATCATCCTTCCACGAATGCTGAAGCGATACGTGTCCCTGTCCCTCGCGGCCCTCGTGCTGGCCGCGTCGCTCCACGCGCAGGCCCGGAACCCCGACTACGAGGTCGGCCCGGAGGACCTGCTGCAGGTCTCGGTCGCCGGCCAGAAGGACTTCTCGGGCGACTTCGAGGTCGAGCCCGACGGCATGATCAACTACCCGCTGCTGGGGCGGGTGATGGCCGCGGGGCAGACCACCGGGGAGATCGAGCGCAAGCTGGTCACGCTGCTCTCCGACGGCTACCTGAGGCGGCCCCAGGTCTCGGTCTGGGTCAAGGAGTTCCGCAGCCAGAAGGTGTACCTGACCGGCGAGGTGAGTCGGCCTGGGCCGCAGGGGCTCAAGGGCGACGGCTCGATCCTGACCCTCCTCACGGACGGCCAGGGTCCGCTGCTGCCGACGGCCGGGCACGTGGTGTGGGTGATCCGGCCCCCCGCCTCGCGCCTCCAGGACATGGAGCGCCTCGCCGGCGACCCGGCCCGCAACGCGCCGCCGGTCGACGTCCCCGGCCGCATCGACGTGCCCGGCGCCGACGTGCCAGGCACCGAGCTGTTCAAGGTCGTGCGCCGCGAGATCGAGATGGGCGCGATGGACAAGAACCTCGTGCTCAAGGCCGGCGACACGGTGTTCGCGCCGAAGGCGTCGCAGGTCTACCTGCAGGGTCAGGTGGGGCGGCCGGGTCCGATCCGCTTCGAGGAGGGGCTGACCGTCGAGAAGGCGCTGGCGCTGGCGGGCGGCGTGACGAACCGCGGTGCCGCCGGCCGCGTCAAGCTGGTGCGGATGGTCGCCGGTCGCCGCGTGGAGCTGAAGCCGCGGCTCGACGAGGTGCTGCTGCCCGAGGACACGCTCGTCGTTCCCGAGCGGTTCTTCTAGCCGTGCGCCCTCATGGAGCCGCCGGCGACCTCGGCCAGACGCTGGCCATCCTCCACAGGCGCCGGGGCCTCGTCTTCGCCGTCCTGGTGGCCAGCGTGCTGGTGGCCACGATCTACAACTACACGACCCGGCCTGTGTACCGCTCGCGGGCGGTGCTGCAGATCACCGCCGGGTCGGCCGACGTGATCGACACTCGCTCCGTGGCCGGCGTGCGACCGCAGCAGGCGGCCGCCAAGCTGCGCGAGCAGGTCCAGATCCTGCGCAGCCGTCGGCTCGCCGCCCGGGTGGTCGAGGAGCTCGAGCTGCAGAAGCACCCCGATCTCCGTGCGGGCCCCGTGCTGACCCCGTGGGAGCGGCTGCGCCGCATGCTGCCGCAGGGCCCGCCGGAGGTCGACGCCGACGACGACGGGCTGCCCGTGTCGCCCGCCGTCCAGGTGTTCCGCTCGCGCCTCTGGGTCGATGCCGACGTGGAGACCGGCGTGCTGACGCTCGGTTTCCGGGCCTACGACCCGAGCCTCACCCACAAGGCGCTGGCCGCGTTGATCCGCCTCTACCAGGAGTCGCTGACCGACCAGATGGCGCTGGCCGGCACCCAGGCCTCGTCCTGGCTCGGCGAGCGGCTCGAGGAGCAACGCCGCCGCGTCGAGGCGGCCAAGGCCGCCCTGCGCGAGTACGAGGAGCGCTCCGGGCTGGCGGGGCTCCAGGAGAAGATCCGGCAGGTCGAGCAGCAAATGGCGATGATGAACCGCTCGCTGCTCGACGCCCAGACCGAGCGCATGACGCGCGAGAGCGACCTGGAGCGCGCGCGGCGGATGTCGCCGCAGGAGGCGGCGGCGCTGCCTTCGGTCCAGTCGCAGCGGGCCGTGCAGCGGCTGCAGGACCGGATCGCGGAACTCGAGCGGCAGCGCGAGAAGCTGTCCGAGAACCTCGGCGATCGCCACCCGGACATGGTGCGGCTGAACGAGGCCCAGGCCGAGGCGGAAGCCGCGCTCGCCGCGGAGGTCAAGCGCGCCACGGGCTCGCTCGAGGGTGCGGTGGCCGAGGCGCGCCGCAAGGAAGAAGCGGCCCAGGCCGCCATCGCGCCGCTCCAGGACCAGCTCGCGGACCTGCGCCGCCGCACCGGCGAGCAGAGCCTGCTGCGGAGCGAGGTCGAGGCCAACGAGCAGATGTTCAACCGCCTGATGGGGCGGGCGACCGAGGCCAACGTGGCCTCGGCGCTGAAGCTCGAGAACGTCGAGGTCGTCGAGCCACCCGAGGCGCCGACCCGGCCCGAGTCGCCGCAGCGGATGCGCAACCTGCAGATCGCCGTGCTCGGCGGTCTGGTGGCGGGTGTGCTGCTGGCGCTGTTGATCGAGCAGCTCGACGGCACGATCAAGACGCCCGAGGACCTGAAGGCCCACTTCGACCTGCCGTTCCTCGGCATGGTCCCGGAGGTGGTGCCGGCCCGCGGCTCGACCTCGCCCCCGGTCGTCCTGATCACGAAGAACCCGCGCTCGACGCTGGCGGAGTCGTACCGCGTGATCCGCACCAACCTGCTGTTCTCGGTGCCCGAGGAGGGGCGGGGCCAGGTGGTGCTGGTGAGCAGCGTGAGCCCCGCCGAGGGCAAGTCGACGACCTCGGCCAACGTCGCCGCCTCGCTGGCCTTCAACGGCCACCGCGTGGTGCTGATCGACGCGGACCTGCGGCGGCCCGTGCTCCACACGCTCTTCGGCCTGCCCAGCGCGCCGGGCCTCTCGGAGTTCGTGATCGGCAAGGGTGCGCTCGACGAGGTCGTGCGCCCGAGCGGCGTCGACAAGCTCGACCTGGTGGCCTGCGGCTACCTGCCGCCGAACCCCGCGGAGCTGCTGGGCTCCACCCGGATGCGCGAGTTCCTGAACCGCCTGCGGGCCGACTACGACTGGGTCGTGGTCGACGCGCCGCCGTTCCTGGCGATGGCCGACGCGGCCGTGCTCTCCCCGGCGGTCGACGGCGTGATCCTGGTCGTCGCCTCCGAGCGCACTCCGCAATCGGGGCTCGCCCGCGTCGTCGACCAGCTCGCCGCGGTGGGCGGGCGGGTCGCCGGCACCATCCTGAATCGGGTGGACCTGGAGCGAAACTCCTTCTACTTCGGCAAGTACTACGGCGAGTACTACCGCAGCTACTACTCGGACGCCGGCGGCCGGCCGGCGCCGGAGGCGCCTGCTCCTCCCTCGCGGCGGGGACACCGCAGCTGAGCGAGCCCGACCGAAGCACAATGTGGCCGGTAAATGCTGGCCGGGCTTGAATCAACCCTTGACACCCGTCGTGGGCGCTCCTACGATTGCGCCCGGAGGATTTCCATGAAATCGAGACTGGCAGCTCTGCTCGCCGCATCGCTCGTGTTCCCACCCGGCGTGTTCGCGGCGCCCTCGACTGGTTTGGTCAAGGGGCAGGTCAGCCTCGACGGCCGTGCCCTCGCCGGCCTGGAAGTGACGCTCGTCGACGTCGCGACGGGCGCCGTCCACACCGTGCGCACCGCTGCCGACGGCTCGTTCGAAGCGCGCCTCGCGCCCGGCTCGTACGTGATCGCCAGCCGCAGCCGCGGCGGGCTGTCCGTCGGTCGCGGCCCGACGCTCGTCAGCGTCGAGTCCGGCAAGGTCGCCTCGGCCAGCGTCGAGATGGTGGCGCTGACCGCTGCGCTGCAGGACCCGGCCCCAGCAGCCGGCGCGAACGTCGGCCACGAGGCCATCGGCTGCCTCGTCGCCAACGAGTTCCCCTACTTCGAGGCCAAGATCGAGCCGGCCGCCAGCGTGGTGCGGGCCCGCGTCTACTTCAAGTCCGTGCTCTCCGACGAGTGGTACTACGTCGAGATGACGCAGGCGGACGGCGTGTTCACCGGCGTCCTGCCGCGGCCGACGATGGCCGCGAGCCCGATCACCTACTACATCCAGGCGACGACGACCGACTTCGGCGAGAGCCGGACCCCGGAGATCTCGTCCGAGGTGGTCGAGCAGGCCGAGGAGTGTCCCTCCGACAAGAAGGTCGCCCCGGTGGGTCCGCCTCCGGCCGGCGGCGTGACGCTGTTCTCGGCCTCGACCGGCGCGGCCGCAGGCCTGCCGGCCGGGTTCGCCGCCGGCGGCGCGCTGCTCGGCACCGGCGCCCTCATCGGCCTCGGCGGTGCGCTGCTCGGCGGCGCTGCGATCGCCACGACGGGCGGCACGACCACCACCACGACGACGACCACCACCACCACGACCACGACGACGGTGGCGCCGCCGCCGCCGCCCGTGGTGAACGTCGCTGCCGAATGCAAGGTGGCGCCCACCGCTACCGGCCCGGGCTCCAACCAGACCTTCCCGATCATCGCCAACTGCCTCCGCGCCGTGTCCCCGAATGCGCTCACCTCGGCCGGACAGTTCGGCGACATCGTGGTCACGACGTCGAGCAACGGAACGGTCTCCGAGGATCCGAGTCTGCCGGGCCAGGAAGCGTGGACCCCGATCCTGTGCAGCTGCAGGATCGACTCGGCGGGCTTCCGTCAGCTCGGCACCATCGGCCTCCGCGTGGGCCAGCGTGGCACCGTCGACACCACGACCAACTCCTGCAGCTTCGGGTTCCAGGCCCCCGATCCGATCGTCAACGACAACGTCTTCGTGCCCATCGAAGTCGTGATGGGTTGGCAGATCTCGGGCGCGCTGAAGGCCCTCTGCGACGCCGATCCGTTCTGCTCCGTCGACCAGAACACCTGCCCGGTCCTTCCGTAGGGTTAGTCACCGAAGCCCAGCCTGCCCGGCACTGACCGGACAGGCTGGGACGACGAAAAGGCCGGCTGGCGCTGTCGCCAGCCGGCCTTTCGTTCTTGCGGGGAGCTCGGCCGCCGCGGTTGGGCCGGCGTGAGCGTCGGAAAGCATTGGAGCGCGCACCCGCGAGGCACGCAGGAGCCGGGCGCGACAGAGGCAGCGCGAGCGGCGGGCTACGAGCGGGTTTCGGGGGCAGCGCCCTGCTGGCGCCGCGCCCTCGGCCGGATCACTTCCAGCTGAGGCGGTTCCGGCAGACGTCCTGCTTGGTCGTGGTCACGATCGCCTCGAGTTCCCAGGACTTTTCGTCCTTCCAGGTGCCCGAGTACTCGTAGACCAAAGCGCGCGACCCCTTCTTGACCTCGTCGACCAGCGGCTTCGGGTTCTGCGTCGAGCGCGACCCGTTGACGATCGGCGACAGCGTGAAGATCTTGATGTCAGCGTCCTTCTTGCCGGTGTTGTTCAGGAAGATCTTGACCGAGAAGGGCTCCCCGGCCCTGGGTGTGGCCGGCGAGAACTCGAAGTCGAGCGTGCCCTCGAACTCCGCGGAAGACTTGACCGCGGCGTCGCCCAGGTCGAACCCCTTGGGCCCGCCGCCCTTGGCCGCGCGCAGCGAGTCGATCCGGGAGCGCCCGGGCTGGAACGAGCGGGTGGGGCCCGCCGGCACCTTCGGCTGGGCTGGCGCCGCTGCCGTCGTCGCGGGTGGGCCGCCCGGGGCGGCAGAGGTTGGCGCCGGCACCGGCGCGGACCCGAGTGTGGGCCGCGGTCCGGCTCCCGTGGGTGGGGCCGGTGGCCGGGTGGTGGCCGGCTGCACCGGCTCGGTGCGGGCCGCGAGGGTCGGTGCCGGGGTCGCGACGGGAGACACGTCGGTCGCGCCCGAGCCAGCGGGCTCGATCGGCACGGCCTCCGCGTCCTCGATGCGGACGGCGGGTGCGCTCGGCGTGCTCCCCGGCACGACCACGTCCTGCACGACCGGGCCCGAAGGGGCGAGCGAAGCCGCCGAGGTCGCCGGCGGGGTGTCCGGGCCCGAGCGCATCAGGAACACCCCACCCACCCCCGCCGCGACGACCACGGCGGCCGCGACACCGATCAGCGGTCCTCGCGACGAGGTCGCCGGCTGGGCCGCCGGCCGCGGCACCGCGGGCGGCGCCTCGGGCTGAGGGGGCGTCGGAGCCGCAGCCGCCACGGGCGGCGCCGCGGGTTCCGGCCTGGGCGGGGGAGGCGCGGGCAGCGTACGCGTGCCGCCGTCGTGCGTCCCTTCGGCCCGTCGGGCCGGCATGGTGGGTTCGGCCCTTCGTCGAGGCTCGGCGGGGGGCTGTGCGACCGTCGCCTCGGCATCCGTGACGGGCGAGGCGGTCGCAGGCTCGGGAATCGAGGCGGGCGGCGGTGCCACGCGTGCCACGCCCGGCGGAGTCGGCGGCGGCGGGGCCGCGACCGGCGGGGCCTGCACCGGTGAGGGTGGCGCAGCAGGCGGCGCTGGCCGCGGCGGCGGCCGGCGGATCGTCGCCTCGAGCTCTTCCGGGGCCGCGGGCCCCGGCGGCGCCGCCGGGATGGGCGTCGGCGCGGGCACGACGGCCGGGATCGGCGGTGGCGTCGGTGCGGACGGCGTCGGCTTCGGCGGGACCGGCGTCGCCGCGGCCCGCGCCTGCAGAGGCTGCTGCAACGCGTCGATCGCCTGCGGCAGCGGCGTCGGCATCGCGGGGCGCGCCACCACGCCGGACGGCATGTCGGGCATCGCGGGCGCGGCGAACGGTGCCGGCGTCGCGAGCGCCTCGGGGAAGGCCTCGGTTCGCGCCTGGCGCAGCGCCTCGATGATGTCGCCGGCCCCCGCGTAGCGGTCGGCCGGCGCCTTCGCCAGCATCCGCGCCAGCACGGGCACGGCGGCGTGGGGCAGCAGGCGCGCGCGCGGGCCGGTCAGCGGGGGCGGCTCCTCGAGGTGCTTGAACAGCGTGATGATCGGCGTGTCGCCGTGGAACGGTACCTGGCCCGTGAACGCCTCGAACACGACGATGCCGAGCGCGTACAGGTCGCTGCGGTGGTCGATCGCCTTGCCGCGCACCTGCTCCGGGCTCATGTACTCGGGCGTGCCGACGAGCTGGCCGGTGCCCGTCATCCCGCTTTCCTTGTCCTGCTGCTTGGCGATGCCGAAGTCGAGCAGCTTGACGACGCCCCTGGAGTCCCGCATCAGGTTGTGGGTCTTCAGGTCGCGGTGGATGACGCCGGCCTCGTGGATCGCCTCCAGGCCCTTGGCCACCTGGATCGCGATCTCGAACGCCTCCTGCGGCGGGAACGGCCCCTTCTCCGTCAGGATCTTCTTGAGGTCGATGCCCTCGATGTATTCCATCGAGATGTAGATCAGCGACCCGTCCTGGCCGTAGTCGTGGATCGCGCAGACGTTCCGGTGGCGGATCTTGCGGGCGAGCTTGATCTCCGCCACGAAGCGCTTGACCATGTCCTGGTCGTTGGCGATCTGCGGGCGCAGGGTCTTGAGCGCCACGATCTCGTCGAGCACGCGGTCGTGGGCCTTGTAGATCATGCCCATGCCGCCACGGCCGATGTAGTCGAGGATCTCGTAGCGGTTGCCGACGATGGAGCCCAGCGTCAGCGTGCCGAGGCTCTTGCCGCAGGTGAAGCAGCTCTCGGCGCTGGCGTCGTTCTGGGCCTTGCAGGACGGGCAGATCATCGAGACGAGGGCTTCCTTGCCAGCGTGAACTGAAGAGACGGGCGCCAGAGGATTGTAGGCGGCGCTTCCACGGCGTTCAAGGCTGCCGGCGCTGCAGGCCGACGCCCCCCGCGAGCACTCCGCACAGGATTGCGAAGGCCGCGGCATTGGCCGGCACCTGGAGCGCGTAGTCGAACACGGCGTGGGCCGCCGCGCCCGCGACGCCGGCCGCAGCGGCCGCCAGCAGCGCGTCGCCGCGGGCCGCGAGCATCGCCCGGACCAGGCCGAGGCCGAGCGGCACCGCCAGCGCGGCGCCCAGCAGGCCCAGGTCGGCCACGACCTGCAGGTAGTCGTTGTGCGCCGCGGTGACCCAGTAGGAGCGGAAGTCGACCTGGTAGGGCCTGAAGGCGACCAGGAAGGTGTTGAGCCCGGTGCCGAAGACGGGGAAGTCCTGCAGCATCGGCAGCATCGCCTTCCAGATCCCGAGCCGGTTCATGCCGCGCCCCTCGAAGGCGGACGAGACGTTCGAGAAGTCGAGCAGCGAGAGCGCGCCGAGCCCGAGCAGGGCACTGGCGGTCAGCACGACCCGCGCATGCCCCGCGAGCAGAAGCAGGGCGGCAAGGCCGGCGCCGAGGCAGAGCAGGCCGCCGCGGGTCTGCGGGGCCTGGCTGGCGACGGCGAGGTAGAGGGCGAACGCGCTCCATTGGAGGGCTCGCGGGAACGAGGCGTCGCCGAGGGCGCGGCCGAAGCCGAAGCGGCGACGCAGGTGGCGGAACTCGGCCGTGCCGGCGACGGCCAGGCCGACGCCCAGCGGGACCATCATCGCCACGTACCCCGCGAAGTGATTGCGGTTCATGTACGGGCCCCAGATGGCCCACGCGCGCTGGAAGTCGACGTCGATCACCCCGTAGATGCGGCTGGGCGCCTCGCTGGCCGCCTGCACCAGCCCGACCGTGCCCAGCGCCGCGGCCGCCACGGCCAGCGTGGCCAGCGCGCGGCGCCGCCAGGCCTCGGAGCGGTACTCGCGGCAGGCGAAGGCGTAGAGGGCCATCACGGCACCCACGCAGAACAGGCCGCGGCCCGTGGCCCCGGGGCTGAGCGAGAGCGGCTCCCACAGCAGCTCTTCCTTGCCGAGGTGGTGGAACGCCCACGACGCCGGGCTGATCACGCCCAGCAGCGCGGGCGGCAGCGGCACCAGTTGCAGGGTGGCGAGGGCCACGATGGCCCACAACAGCCGGGCGCCCGGCACGGGCGGCGCCCCGCGCCCGAGCGAGCGGTCGAAGCGGGCGCGCACCCACGAGGCGGCCGACAGCAGGTACACGATCGTGAAGGCCGGCAGGTAGAGGCCGGGGCTGCCAGCGCCGAAGGCGAGCGGCATCACGCTGGCCAGCAGCAGCAGGGTCCAGCGCAGCCAGCCCGACAGCCCGTCGCGCTCGGAGACGGGGATCACCTGATGGACTCGATGCCCTCGAGTTCGCCCTGCGCGTCGTAGCGCAGCCGGCGATCCGGCTTGCCGTCGGCGTCGGTGTCGAGTTCTTCGCTCGTCAGGCGACGCCCGGAGAACCGCTGCCAGCGGTCGACCCGCCCGTCACGGTCGCCGTCGATCTCGATCGCGACGGGCGATCCGCGCTCGAGGCGCTCCGTGCGGTCGATCCGGCCGTCCCCGTCCGAGTCGTGTTCGACGAGCACCGGCAGGCCGTCGGCGCCCGGCGTCGCGAAGCGGCGGCCGCGGCCTTCGCGGAACCCGACCCTGCGCAGCGAGCCGTCGGGGGCCAGTTCCTCGAAGCGGTCCGCCTCGCCGTCGTAGTCGACGTCGATCTCGATCCGCTTCGGCTTCGGGTCGCCCAGGTGGTAGGCCCACAGGTCGGGGCGGCCGTCGCGGTTGGTGTCGAGCAGCACCTTCTGCAGCGAGCCGTCCATCCGGTACCAGGTGGTCTGCGTCTCGCGGGTCACGACCCGGCAGCGGGTGCCGTCGGTGTCCTGCTGGAACTGCCAGTCGGGCGACTCGGGACGGCCCATCAGGCAACTGGTGCCGCCGCAGGCGACCGAGGCGAGGACGGGGAGGAGGAGCGCGGTGCGCAGTCTCATCGGTCGCAAGTGTAGCCAATCCGCCCCCTTGCCGGCGGTCCCCGGGCCACGCTATCGTCCTGCCGGGATCCGAGGCCGAGGAGAACTTGAACCGCGTCGCCCGTCGCTGCTGCCTTGCCGGGCTCGCGCTGCTGGCTGCCCACGCGGCGGCGCCGGCCGCGGAACCGCCCTCGCTCGCGCAGGAACACCGGCTCTTCGACGGGGCCGTCTTCCTGCGCGCGCCGGAGGGGTGGCAGGTGGCCCCGGTCGCAGGCCGGGCCGACGCGTTCGACGTCGCGGGCGACAAGCTGGTGTTCCGGCTCTCGTTCCACGCGACCGAGCTGCCGCCCGACGCCTTCCACGGGCAGTGCCTGCTGGAGCGGCTGGCGCCCGCGCTGGAGCTCGACGCCGAGGTCAACTACGAGTACGACTACGTGGGCGGCCGCGTCCTGGGCCGCGCCGCGCTCGACAGTGCCTACCGCGTCCGCTACGACGCCGTGACGCGCGGCGCGCGCGAGTGGCGGCAGCGCTCGCTGAGCCTCGTCGGCCAGGGCGCCTCGCTGTGCGTGGTGCAGATGGCACCCGCCCGCGACTGGAAGAACTCCCCCCGCCTGCGCGACCTGGCGGCCGCCGTGCTGTCCAGCGTCGGCCTGCGTTGACCGCGGCCGCGCCGGCCGAGCTCGCCGCCGTCCCGCCCGCGGCGAAGCCCTCGCGGCGGCAGATCTGGTCGCTGGGGGGCGGCAAGGGCGGGATCGGCAAGTCGCTGCTGGCCGCCTCGCTCGGCTATCAGCTCGCCCGCAGCGGGCGCCGGGTCGTGCTGGTCGACGCCGACCTCGGCGGGTCCAACCTGCACACCTGCCTGGGGCTCGAGATGCCCGCGCTGACGCTGGGCGACTTCCTGCAGCGTCGCGTCGAGCGCATCGAGGACGTGCTGGTCGACACGGGCGTTCCGGGCCTGCGGCTGGTCAGCGGCGCCTCCGACTTCCTGGCCGCCGCCAACATCAAGCACGTGCAGAAGGTCCGCATCCTCAACCGCCTGCGCGGGCTCGACGTGGACGTGGTGCTGCTCGATCTCGGCGCCGGCAGTTCCTTCAACATCATCGATTTCTTCCTGATCTCCGACGTCTCGCTGCTGACGGTGATCCCGGAGCCGACCTCGATCGAGAACGGCTACCGCTTCATCAAGAGCGCGCTCTACCGGCGGTTGCGCGGGGTGGCCGGCAACGAGACCGTGCGCCAGCTCGTCGACTCCGCGCTCGACGCCAAGAACGAGGCGGGGATCCGCACCCCGCTCGACCTGCTGCGGGTGGTCGCCGAGCGCCACCCGGACGCGGAAGCGGACATGCGACGCGAGGTGGCGACGTTCCACCCGCGCTTCGTCGTCAACCAGGTGCGCGACGAGGCCGACCAGCGCGTCGGCCACCAGCTCGTGGCGGCCTGCGCCCGCCACCTCGGCGTGCGCTCGTCGTACGTGGGTTACGTGCCGTACGAAGACGCCGTCTGGCGCGCCGTCCGCCGCCGCCGGCTGTTCATGGCCGAGGCCGCGGAGTCGCGGGCGGCGGAGCACATCCGGCGCCTGACCGGCGCCCTGCTGCAGGGCGAGACGCTGCCGCTGCCATGGGCGTGAACCCCGCGGACCACTACGAGGCGCTGGGGCTGGGGCCCGGGGCGACACCCGAGGAGGTCGAGCGCGCCTACCGCTTCCTCGAGGCGCTCTACGCGGAAGGCGCCCTGGCGACCTACTCGCTGCTCGAGCCGGAGGAGGCGGCGGCCGCGCGAGCGCGGGTGCGCGCCGCCTACGAGGCGCTGTCCGACCCGGAGCGCCGCAGGGCCTACGACGCCGGGCGCGAGGCGCCGCGGGCGGACGAGGCGGCAGGCGCCGAGCCGCGCCCCGCCACGGCTGGCGCAGGCGAAGCCCCGCCGCCCGCGCCGGAGGCTCCACCCGTGGCTTCCGCGGCCCCACCCGCGCCCGAGCCGCCGCCGCCCCCCCCGCCGCGTCCTGCGCTGCCAGCTCCGCGCCCGCCGTCGCGCCCCGCGCTGCTGCCGGAGCCGGTCACGGGGGCCACGCTGAAGCGCTTCCGGGAAGAGCGTGGCGTCGCGCTCGCCGACATCTCGGCGCGCACCAAGGTGGGCGTGCGCTTCCTCGAGTACATCGAGGCCGATCGCCACGCGGACCTGCCGGCGCTCGTCTACCTCAAGGGCTTCCTCGGAGAGTACGCCCGCTACCTGGGTCTCGACGTCCGGCGCACGGTCGAGTCGTACCTGTCGCGGGTGCGGCTCGAGCGATAGCGCTAGTAGGAGCCGGCCTTCGTAGCGGGTGCGGGGTGGGCGGCCGGGTCGGCCGCGCCGCCGCGGCTCTCCTGCACGATCTTGACGCCGACGCTGGCGCCGATGCGGTCGGCGCCCGCCGCGATCATCGCCTGCGCCTGCGCGTAGTCGCGGACGCCGCCGGCCGCCTTGACGCCCATCGCGGGGCCGACGACGCGCCGCATCAGCGTCACGTCCTCGACGGTCGCCCCGGCCGGGCCGAAGCCGGTCGAGGTCTTCACGAAGTCGGCACCTGCCGCGCGGCTCAGCACGCAGCCGCGGACCTTCTCCTCGTCGTTCAGCAGCGCGGTCTCGAGGATCACCTTGACGATCGCGCCACCGCGGCGGCTGGCCTCGACGACCGCCGCGATGTCGCGCTCGACGAGCGCGTAGTCGCCGGACTTGAGGGCGCCCACGTTGACCACCATGTCGACCTCGCCCGCGCCTTCTTCGACGACGCGAGCGGCCTCGTGGGCCTTGACCTCGGGGAACGTGGCGCCGAGCGGGAAGCCGACGACCGTGCAGACGCCCGTCTCCGAGCCGCGCAGCAGGCGCGCCGAGAGCGGCACCCACGAGGGGTTGACGCAGACGGTCGCGAAGCCGAACTCGCGGGCCTCGCGACAGAGCTGCTCGATCTGGGCGCGGGTGGCGTCGGCCTTCAGCAGCGTGTGGTCGATCGTGCGGGCGATCTCGCGCGGGTAGGCGGCGCCGGCGCGCAGGCCGAAGCGGGCGGCGCCCTGGCCGACGAAGCCGTCCAGCCGCGACGGGCAGCCGCCGCCCGGAGTGCCGTGGCAGACGCACGCCGGCTCCTCGACCTGGATCTGCGCGAGCACCGCGCGGACGACCGCTTCGACGAGCTGCTGCTGGTTCATCTCTCCGTCGCTCCCCGCCGCGCGGGCCGGCGGCCGTAGCTCTCCTCGATCTGCACGATCTTCGCGACCCGCTTCAGGTGGCGCTCCTCGGCGCAGCGCAGCGCCGTGAAGGCCTCGACGATCTCGAGCGCCTGCTCGGGCGACAGGAAGCGGGCCCCCAGCGTCAGCACGTTGGCGTCGTTGTGCTCGCGGGCGTTGCGGGCCAGGTCCAGCGTGTTGCAGGCGGCGGCGCGGATGCCGGGCACCTTGTTGGCCGCCATCGCCGAGCCGATCCCGGCGCCGTCGATCACCACGCCGAAGCGCGCCTCGCCCGCGGCCACCGACCGCGCCACGGCGAGCGCGAGGTCGGGGTAGTCGACGGGCTCCGTCGAGTGGGTGCCGAGGTCGCGCACCGCGCGCCCGCTGCGCTCGAGCCGGGCCTTCAGCGCCTCCTTCAGAGCGAACCCGCCGTGGTCGGCGCCGAGCGCCACCGCGGCGGCCCGCGGGCGCGCCTCCAGCGTGATGCGGACGCCGCGGGACTCGGCGATCTCGCGCGCCCAGGGGGTGACGATGGCGCCGGGCCCGGCGAACAGCTCGCCGCCCTCGGGCACCCCTCGCACGTCGTCGGCCGTGATCAGCTCTCGCGCGGCCATAAATCGCAGTGGGCGCGATGCTAGCATGCCGCTCCATGTCCGAAGCCCTCGCGGCGCTCGCGCGCGCCATCCACTTCTTCGCCGACGACGTGCTGTGGGGGCCGATCCGCATCGGGGGAGTGACGCTGCCCTCGATCCTCGCCCTGCTGCTGTTCGGGACCGGCCTGTTCCTGACCCTGCGCTTCGGCTTCGTGCAGGTGCGCTGCTTCCGCGAGGCGCTGCAGGCGCTGGTGCCGAGCCGGGACAGCGACGGCGCCGGCGCGCTCACCCCGTTCCAGGCGTTCATGACGGCGCTGGCGGCCTCGATCGGCACCGGCAACATCGCCGGGGTCGCCACGGCGATCGTCTCCGGCGGGCCCGGGGCGCTGTTCTGGATCTGGTGCTACGGCTTCTTCGCGACCTCCATCAAGTTCGCCGAGGCCGTGCTCGGCATGAAGTACCGCCGGCTCGACGGCGGCAGCGGGCTGTCGGCGGGCCCGATGCACTACCTGCGCGACGGCCTGCGCTCCCCGCGCCTGGCGATGGCCTACGCGGTGATCGCCGGCGTCGCGGCCCTGACCACGACGCCGTTCACGCAGCCGAACTCGATCGCGGACGTGTGGCGATCGCAGCTCGGCGTGCCGACCCTGTGGTCGGGCATCGCGATCGCGGTGCTCGCGTGGCTCGTCATCATCGGCGGCATCCGCGCGATCGGCCTCGCCATGGAGAAGCTGTCGCCGCTCAAGGTCGGCCTCTACCTGCTGGGCGGTGTGTGGGTGATCGCGTCCCACGCCGGGCAGATCCCGGCCGTGCTCGAGCTCGTGTTCCGCGAGGCGTTCTCGATCGGCTCGGTGGCGGGTGGCACGGCCGGCGTCGGGATCATGGTGGCGATGCGTTACGGCATCGCCCGCGGCATCTACGCGAACGAGGCCGGCTACGGCACCGCCGCGGTGGCCTATGGCACCGCGCAGAGCGAAGACCCGCGGCGGCAGGGGCTGGCCGCGGTGATGGAGGTGTTCATCGTCTCGTTCGTCACCTCCTCGATCAGCGCCTTCACGATCCTGCTCTCGGGCGTCTGGCGCAGCTCGCAGAACACGGGCGCGGCGATCGTGGCCGAGGCCTTCGACTCGGCGCTGCCGTTCGGGGGGCTGGTGGTGGCGTTGTGCGTGTTCCTGTTCGGGTACACGACGCTGATCGGCTGGGCGTACTACGGCGAGCAGTTCCTCGAGTACGTGTTCGGCCCGCGGGTGGTGGTTCCGTACCGCTGGACCTACTGCGGCCTGATCGTGCTCGGCGCCGTCTCCAGGGTGGACACCGTGTGGGCGTGGGGCGACCTGATGAACGGACTGCAGATCTTTCCGAACCTCGTCGGCGTGATCGGCCTGTCGGGCGTGGCCGCGGCCGTGCTGCGGGGGAGCAAGCGGTGAGCGCCGGCTTTTCCCGCACCGATGGCCTGCTGCGCTGCGACGGCGTCGCGCTCGGCGAGCTGGCCGAGCGCTTCGGCACGCCGCTCTACGTGTACTCCGCGGCGTCGGTCGAGGCGGCCTACAGGGCCTACGACGCCGCCTTCGCCGCCGTCCCGCACCGGATCTGCTACGCGCTGAAGGCCAACTCGAACGGCGCGCTGCTGCGGCGGCTGGCCGCGTGGGGGGCCGGAGCCGACATCGTCTCGGGCGGGGAGCTGGCGGCGGCGCTTCGGGCCGGCTTCCCGGCCGAGCGCATCGTGTTCTCCGGTGTCGGCAAGACGGATGCCGAGCTGCAGGCCGGGCTCGACGCCGGGATCGGCGAGTTCAACGCCGAGAGCGAGGAGGAGATCCGCCGGCTCTCGGCGCTGGCCCGGCGGGCCGGGCGCGTCGCCCACGTCACGCTGCGCGTGAATCCGGACATCGACCCGCGGTCCCATCCCTACATCTCGACTGGCCTGCGCGAGAACAAGTTCGGCGTCGACCTGGCGCTGGCGCCGGAGCTGCTGCGCCGCGCGCGTGCCCTGCCGGGCATCGAGGTGGCGGGCGTCCAGTGCCACATCGGCTCGCAGATGACCGACCTCGAGCCCGTGGCAGCCGCCGCGCGCGCCGTGGCGGCGCTGTCGCGCGAGCTCCTCGCCGAGGGTTTCGCGCTGCGCAGCATCGACCTCGGCGGCGGCCTCGGCATCGACTACACCGGCGAAGGTGCGCCCGACCCGCGGGCGCTGGCCGCCCGCGTGCTGCCCGCGCTCGAGGGCCTGCCGCGGAAGCTGCTGCTGATGCTGGAGCCGGGCCGCTCGCTGGTCGCCGCGGCAGGCACGCTGCTGGCGCGCGTGCTCTACGTCAAGGAGAACCGCGGCAAGCGCTTCGTGATCCTCGACGCCGGCATGAACGACCTGCTGCGCCCTTCGCTCTACGAGGCCTTCCACCGCATCGAACCGGTCGTCGAGCGCGGCCGGCCGCGCGCGGAGGTCGACGTCGTGGGCCCGGTGTGCGAGACGGGCGACTTCTTCGCGCGCTCGCGCGAGATGGAGGCCGTGGAGCCCGGCGATCTCGTCGCCGTGCGCGACACCGGCGCCTACGGCTTCAGCATGGCCTCCAACTACAACCTGCGGCCGCGGCCAGCCGAGGTGCTGGTCGAAGCCGGCGTCGCGCGGCTGGCGCGGCGCCGCGAGACGCTGGCCGACCTGCTGGCCGCCGAGGTCGACGGCTGATCAGCGCTCGCTGATCACGCGGCCGAGCTCCGAGGATCGGGCCAGGCGGTCGAAGGTCTCGAACAGGGCGCGTGAAAGATCCCGGATCGCGGCCTCGCCGTCGGCGTCGCGGCGCAACGCGGTCGTCATCAGCGCGGCGACGTAGGGACGCCCCGGGAGATCGACGAAGGCGGTGACGCAGCGCACCCCCTCCAGGGCTCCCGGCTTGTCGACGACCCGCAGCCCCGGCGGCAGCCCGTCGCGGAACCAGGAGTCCTTGTCCACCGAGGCGACGGCGAGCAGATCGCTCCCGGCGGCGGGCGAGAGATCGTGGCCGGCCCGCAGCAGCTCCATCAGCCGAGCCATCTCGGCCGGCGTCGACACGTTCTCGCGCCCCTGCCGCGCCGCATCGAGGTCCATCATCCGCCGTCGCAGCCGCGTCGCCGGCAGGCCCAGCCCGTCGAGCCGTGCGTTGACCGAGTCGAGCCCGACGCGGTCGATCAGCAGGTTGGTGGCCTCGTTGTCGGACCAGCCCATCATCAGGACGGCGAGGTCGCGCCACGTGAGGCTCACCTTGCCGCCCAGCGCCTTCAGGACCCCGGCACCGCCGACGCGGTGGGCGGCCGGGGGAGTGGTGACGGCGGCCAGGTCGAGCCGCCCTTCGGCCGCCTGTCGCCAGGCCTCGTACAGGATGGCGAGCTTGATGCTCGACGCCTGGGGGAAAGGCTGGTCGCCGCGGAGAACGATGCGGGCGCCCGTGTTCAGGTCGACGACCGCCACACCGAGCACGCCGTCGAGTCCCTGGTCGACGAGGGCGACCCGGGCCTCGAGCTTCTGCCAGAGCACGGCCTCGGGGGTGGAGATGGGAGCCGCTGCCAGCGGCAGGGAGAAGGCGAGGAGAATCGACCAGCTCTTCATCGGGTCTTCCATGCTCCGCCGTAGAGGACGAGGCCCGCGGCGCTGACCCGCAGCCCGGCCACGCCGTCGCGGTGAACCGTGACGCTCGACACGTGGAACAGCGGCGCCCACGGCATGTCGCGCTGGAACAGCTCCTGGGCCTCGCGGTAGAGGGCGAGGCGTTCTGCCGCCGGGCCGCGGCGACGGGCGCGGCGCAACAGCGCGTCCATCTGCGGGCTCGCGTAACGCACGCGGTTCGTGGCGGGGATCGACTCCGAGTCCAGCAGCGCTGTCAGGAAGTCGTTGGGGTCGGTGGTGTCGGCCTGCCAGCCGAGCACCG
The DNA here is from genome assembly GCA_011526565.1 of Acidobacteriota bacterium. Taxonomy (GTDB): domain Bacteria; phylum Acidobacteriota; class Vicinamibacteria; order Fen-336; family Fen-336; genus WYBL01. The sequence continues at coordinate 62,309 of WYBL01000179.1, forward strand.
CCAGCTCGAAGTCGCCGCGTCCGATCCGCTCGAGGTACTCGCCCCAGTCGCGGACCGTCACCCGACGGGCGCGGATGCCCGCGTCCGCCAGGTCGGCCGCAATGCGCCGGGTCAGCTCCGCGGGCCGGGGCAGGTAGGGCCGGGACACGGGCGGCTCCAGGAGCGTGGTGTCGAGACCCTGGGGAAAACCGGCCTCCCGCAACAGGCGGCGGGCCTGGGACAGGTCGCGGATCAGCTCGCGCGTGCGCGGAGCGTAGCCCCACAGGCCCGGCGGCAGCGGGTTGCGGGCGGGCGCGCCGTGGCCACCCAGCACGTGCTCGACGAGGGCAGGACGGTCGATCGCCAGCGCCAGCGCACGGCGGATGCGCACGTCGTGGAACGGGCCGCGCTCGTGGTTGGGGGCGAGGAAGGCGACGTTGGAGCCCACCTGGAAGTCGAACGCCAGGCCCCGGGCGTCGTGCAGCGACTCGACGCGCTCGTGGCCCAGCGCCTGGGTGACGTCGACCTCGCCCCGCAGCAGCGCGCGCAGCAGGGCGGCCTCGTCCGCATGGCGGCGGAACTCGATCGCGGCCAGCCGCGGCCGGCCGCCCCAGTAGCGGGAGTGCGCGGCGAGCCGGACGCGCCCCGGGGCGGCGTCGCGGAAGGCGAACGGGCCGGTGCCCACGGGCCGACCCGCAGCGGCTCCGAGCTCGCGCGGGCTCTGCATCGCGAAGAACGGCTGCGACAGCGTGGCGAGCAGCGCCGCGTTCGGCGCCTCGAGCTCGATCGAGACCAGCAGCGGGCCGCCGCGCCGCGCGCGCCCGGGGAACGCGCGCTCGCGGCGCAGCAACTCGACGTTGGCGACCACCGCGTCGGCGTCGAACCGGGTCCCGTCGTGGAAGCGCACGCCGTCGCGCAGCGTGAAGGTCCAGGAGCGCGCGTCGGCCGTCGCCCACGACGTGGCCAGCAGCGGCTCGAAGCGCTCGCCGGCATCGCGCTGTCGGACCAGCGTCTCGCAGACGTTGACGACGACGCCCGCAGACACCAGGTCGGTCGCGCGGTGCGGCGCGAGGGACACCGGGTCCGCCAGCAGGCCGACCACCAGCGTCTCGGGCGCGGCCGCCAGGGCCGCGGCGAGCAGCAGCGCGGGCGCGGTCACGGCGCCAGCAACTCCCCGACCAGCAGGCCGACGTAGGTGCCGGCGACGTTGCCGACGACGGCCAGCAGCAGGCCCACCGGAGCCATCGCGGGGTGGTAGATCGCGGCCACGACCGGCGCCGACGAGTAGCCCCCGACGCAGGCCTGGCTGGCCGAGCCGAAGAAGAACAGCGGCGCCCGCAGCAGCCGGATCGCCGTGAACAGGAAGGCGCCGTGGACGGCGATCACCACCAGGCCGATCAGCACGAACTGCGGCCACGCCGCGATCTGGCGGAGGTCGGCCTGGGCGCCGATGCCCGCGAGCAGCAGGTAGAAGCCCGTGTAGCCGAGGGCCGAGGCGCCGGCGCCCTCGAGGCGCGCGAGCCGGGTCGTCGACAGCAGCAGCGAGATCGTGGTGACCAGCACGACGCTCCACGAGAACGCGTTCAGCACGCGGCCCACCGGCGGCAGTTGCGCTCCCGCCCACAGGCAGACGGCGGTGAGCCCCAGCGCCAGCCCGACCATCTGGCTGGCGTCGCCGACGGAGATCGGGTGAGCCGTCTCCGCCCGCAGCTTCTGCAGGTGGGTCCCGATCTCGTCGACCAGCCGGCGGTCGGCGCGGTTCCAGGCGTCGAAACCCTGCTGGCGGCCGGCCAGCGCGATCAGCAGCCCCATCCACGAGTAGCCGACGAGGGTGTCGACCAGGATCATCACGCCCTGCAGCTCGGGCGAGAGCTGCAGGGTCGTGGCGACGGCGACCAGGTTGGCGCTGCCGCCGATCCAGGTCGCGGTCAGCGCCGCCATCGCCTTCCAGCCTTCGGCCGGCAGCCAGGAGCGGAACACCTCGAAGGCGACCACCGCGCCGGTGGCGGTGCCGACGGCGCCCGCGGCCATCACGAGCAGCGCGGTGCGGCCGAGGCGTGCGATCGCCGGCAGGTCGGCGGAGAGCAGCATCAAGGCCAGGCAGCAGGGGAGCAGGTAGCGGGCAAGCGCGGGGTAGACCGGGCTCTCGGCGGGGGTCAGCCCGGCCGACGTCGACAGCATCGGCAGGAAGTAGACCCAGAACACCGCGGGCAGGCGGTCGAAGACGAAGTCGAGCCGGGGCCAGCGCGACAGGCGCTGCACGAGCGCCACCACGCCGGCGAGCCAGGCGAGTACCGCGATCGGCTCCTGGAGCACGCCGCATCATTGAACAGGCCTCCCGGGGGGTCAACCGCGGCGGGCTTATCATCGGCCCGTCATGAGCGCGCTCCGCGTCGTCGCCCGCCCCCTCGAGCTGCGGCTGCGCCACACGTTCCGCATCGCGCGTGGCGCTTCCGACTCCCGCTTCAACGTGCTGGTCGAAGCCGAGCAGGACGGCCGGCTGGGCCGCGGCGAGGCCGCACCGATCCTGCGCTACGGTGAAGACCAGGCCTCGGCGTCGGCCGCGGTTCGGGCGATGGCGGCGAAGCTCGGCGAGCCGCGGCACTTCGCCTCCGCGGCCCGCGAGGCCGCCGTGCCCGGCCAGGCGGCCGCCGAGGCCGCGCTCGACATCGCCCTGCACGACCTGGCGGCGCAGCGCTGCGGCGTGCCGCTGTTCGAGATGCTGGGGCTCGACCGGCGGCGGGTGCCGGCGACCTCGTTCACGATCGGCATCGACACCCCGGAGGTCGTCGTGGCCAAGGTGCGCGAGGCCTCGGCGTTCGAGGTGCTGAAGATCAAGCTGGGCGGCGACAACGACCGCGAGATCCTCGGCGCGGTGCGCGACACGACTCGCCAGCGGCTGCGCGTCGACGCCAACGAGGGCTGGACCCCGGACACCGCGCTCGAGCGGCTCGCCTGGCTGGCGCAGCTCGGCGTCGAGTACGTCGAGCAGCCGTTGCCGGCGGCGATGCTGGCGGAGACGCGCGAGCTGCGCCGGCACAGCCCGCTTCCTTTCTACGCCGACGAGAGCGTGCACCGCGCCGCCGACATCCCGAAGCTGGCGGGCGCGTTCGACGGCATCAACATCAAGCTGATGAAGTGCGGCGGCATCGCCGAGGCGCTGCGCATGATCGCGGTCGCCCGCGCCCACGGCATGGGCGTGATGCTCGGCTGCATGATCGAGTCGTCGGTGGCGATCACCGCTGCGGCCCACGTCTCGCCGCTGGTCGACCACGCCGACCTCGACGGCGCGCTGCTGCTGGCCGAGGACCCGTTCACGGGCGCGACGCTGGTGGACGGTCGCGTCCTGCCGCCGGAGGCGCCGGGGCTCGGGGTGGCGCCCCGCCGCTAGCGTCTACTCGTAGCGCAGGGCGTCGATCGGGTCGAGCGAGGCGGCGCGGCGCGCGGGGTACCAGCCGAAGAAGACGCCGACCGCGGCCGCGAAGCCGAAGGCCAGCGCGATCGCCTCGGTGGTCACCTGCATCGGCCAGCCCAGGCTGCGCACGATCGTCTCGGAGATGCCGATCCCGAGCGCGATCCCGAGCAGCCCGCCGAACACCGACAGCGTCACCGCCTCGGCCAGGAACTGGCTGAGGATGTCGCGGGAGCGGGCGCCGACGGCCAGCCGCAACCCGATCTCGCGGGTGCGCTCGGTGACCGAGACCAGCATGATGTTCATGATCCCGATGCCGCCGACCAGCAGGCTGACCGAGGCGACGCTCATCAGCAGCGAGTTCATCGTGTTGGCGACGTCCAGCCGGGTCTGGGCCATCTCCTCGACGGTGCGCACGGTGAAGTCGTCGTCGTCCGGGTTGGTGATGCGGTGGCGCTGGCGCATCAGCCGCGTGATCTCGATCGCGGCCTGCTCGACGCGGTCCTGGCTGACGGCCGAGATCGTGACGCGGTTCAGGTGGGTGATGCCGAGCAGCTTCTTCTGCAGCGTCGTGTAGGGCGCGATCACGATGTCGTCCTGGTCGTCACCCCACTGGCCCTGTCCCTTGGGGGCCAGCACGCCGATCACGCGGAACGGGAGGTTGCGCACGCGCACGATCTGGCCGACCGGGTCTTCGCCGGGGAACAGCAGGTCGGCGACCGTCTTGCCGAGCAGGCAGACCTTGTCCGCCACCAGCACGTGTCGGGCGGTGAAGTTCTCGCCGGCGACGACGCGCCAGGAGCGGATCTCGAGGTACTCCTCGTTGCCGCCCTCGATCGACGTGTTCCAGTTCTGGTTGCCCGCGATGACCTGGGCCCGGCCGCGGACCCCCGGCGAGACGCGCGCCACCAGCGGCACCTGGGCGCGGACCGCGTCGGCATCCTCGACCGTCAGGCTGGTGGTCGACCCCGCGCCCCCGCGCGCCGTGCCGGGGCCGCGGCCCCAGCTCCCCGCGCTGAGGTAGATCAGGTTCACGCCCTGGCTCGAGATCTGCTCGTCGATCGAGGCGCGGGCCCCGGAGCCCAACGCGACCATGGCGATCACGGACGCCACGCCGATGATCACTCCGAGCATCGTGAGCCCCGAGCGCACCGGGTTGCGGCGGATCGCGATCAGCGCCACGCGCAGGATGTTCCAGCCGCCCATCTCAGGCCTCCGCCCCGGCTTCGGCCGGCTCCGGTTCCACCTCGAGTTCCAGCGGCGGCAGCGCCGCCCGCTCCGCCGCGGCGTCGCGCCGGTTCTGCACCGGCGTGTCGCTGGTGACGCGCCCGTCGCGCACCGTGACCACGCGGGTGCCGTACTCGGCGATGTCGTGCTCGTGGGTGATCAGCACGACCGTGATGCCGCGCTCGCGGACCAGCCGCTGCAGGATCTCCATGATCTCGACGCTCGTGCGGCTGTCGAGGTTTCCGGTCGGTTCGTCGGCCAGCAGCAGTTCCGGCTCGTTGACCAGCGCGCGGGCGATCGCCACCCGCTGCTGCTGCCCGCCGGAGAGCTGCTGCGGCGTGTGGTCGAGGCGCGAGCCGAGGCCGACCGCCTCCAGCAGGCCGCGGGCGCGGGCGTGGCGCTCCGCAGGCGGCAGCGCGCGCCCGCCGTAGAGCAGCGGCAGTTCCACGTTCTCCAGCGCGCTGGTGCGCGGCAGCAGGTTGAAGTTCTGGAACACGAAGCCGATCTTGCGGTTGCGCAGGTGGGCGCGACGGTCCTTGTCGAAGCCCGACACGTCCTCGCCCTCGAGGTAGTAGTGGCCCGACGTCGGCCGGTCGAGCAGGCCCAGGACGTTCATCAAGGTCGATTTGCCGCTGCCCGAGGCGCCGACGACGCAGACGAACGAGCCGCGCTCGACGTCCAGGCTGAGGCCGCGGAGCGCGTGCACGGTCACGTCGCCGACGCGGTAGCTCTTGCGCAGGTCGACCAGGCGGATCAGGGCCATTTCGCGGGATCAGCGCTGGCGGCGCTGGAACTGGGGCTGGAACGGGTTGCTGGTCGGCGAGGCGTTCGGCCGGCCGTTGGCTGAAGGCGCCGCGCCGGGGAGCGCGACGCCCGTGATCACGGTGGCGCCCTCCTCCAGCCCGGAGCGAACCTCGACCCACTGCCCGTCCGAGATACCGAGTCGGACTTCGACGGGAGCCGGCTTGCCGTCCGTACCCGGCACGTAGAGCGTCGCGGGGCGGCCGCGCCGTCCCTGTCCTTCGCCGCCCGCGGCTTCGCCCGGTCCGGCCTCGGAGCGGCGGCCGCCCCCAGGACCGCCCGCGCGGTCGCCACGTCCACCGCCCGGCGCGCCGCCCGCTTCACCAGGGCGTCCGCCGCCGCCCATCCGCGCACCGTCGGCCCCGGGCCGCCGCCCCGCCGTCGGCGCGGCGCCTTCGGGCCGGAAGCGCAGGGCCGCGGCCGGCACCCGCATCACGTCGTCGGCCCGCCGCACCTCGAGCGACACCGTCGCGGTCATCCCCGGCTTGAGCTTCTGGGCGTCGTTGTCGACGCTCAGCAGCGTGTCGTACGTGACGACGTTCGACACGACCTGGGGCTGCAGCCGGACCTGCTCGACGCGCGCGGGGAAGACCTCCTCCGGGTGGGCGTCGACCCGGAAGGTGGCGGCCATGCCCTCGCGGACGCGGCCCACGTCGGCTTCGTCGATGCCGGCCCGCACCTGCATCCGGCGCAGGTCGTTGGCGATCACGAACAGCGTCGGCGCCTGCAGCGAGGCCGCCACCGTCTGGCCGACGTCGACGTTGCGGCCGATCACCACTCCGTCGATCGGGGCGCGGATGATCGTGTGGCCGAGGTCGACCTGGGCCTGGTTGACGGACGCCTCGGCCTGGCTGACCGCGGCCGCGCTGGACTTCACCTGGGCCTCGGCGGAGCGAGCGTTGGCCCGTGCCGTCTCGAGCTCGGTCTCCGGGAGAAGCTGCGCCTTCCAGAGCTCCTCGGCCCGCTCGCGCTTCTGGCGGGCGTCGTCGAGCGCGGCCCGCGAGCGCTCCAGGTTGGCCGCCGCGCTGGCCAGGTTCGCTTCGGCCTGCCGCAGGCGCGCCTCGAACAGCGACGGGTCCAGCTCGGCCACGAGCTGGCCGGCGCGCACGGTGTCGTTGAAGTCGGCGTGCAGGCGGGCGATGGTGCCGGACACCTGGGAGCCGACCTGGACCGTCGTCACGGCCTGGAGCGTGCCGGTGGCGCCCACGACCTCGACGACGTCACCGCGCTGGACCACCGCCGTCGTCCAGCCCGTGGCCGCCTTGTCGCCGCGCAGTGCCGCCCAGGCACCCGCAGCGACCAGCAGCGCGCCTCCCGCCAACAACAGCCCCCGATGCTTCATGCGGGAAGTGTACGGCGGCCCTCGCGGTGGCGCCGGTCCGCGCGCGCCGGGCACGGGTAAAAAGACGAAAAGGGGCGCCGCAGCGCCCCTCTTCCTTGCGGATTCCTGAAGCGGAAGCGTCGGCTAGGGGGCCGTCGCGCCCGAGCCGAGCGAGACCGTCGCGAACGAGCCGCCGCCGCCGATCCCGGCCTCCTGGACCAGCTCGAAGTCGACCAGGCTCTTGCGGTAGTCGGCGATCGCCGTCAGCTCGGCGACGCGGGCGTCGGCGAGGTCGCGCTGGGCCTGGGTGACGAAGAAGTTCGTCGACATGCCGGCCTCGAACTTCTTCTGCTCGGCGTCGAGGCGGCGCTCGGCCAGCACCCGCGAGGAGCGGGTGGACTGGACGCGCTTGTAGTTGGTCTCGACCGCGCGCGCGGCCTGGCGCACCTCGGTGGCGACCGCCATCTCCAGCCGGCGCACCGTCGCCTCCTGCTGCTGGCGGGCGACCTGGGCCCGCGCCTTCTGGGCGCGCGCCGAGCGGTTGCCGATCGCGTAGGAGACGTTCACGCCCAGCGACCAGGTCGGGTTGTCGCGGCCGAAGACCTTCGACACGGCATCGCCGTAACCGCCCTCGATGATCTCCGTGACCTCGCCGCCGAACCCCTCGCGCACGAACTGGGTGCCGCCGATGCCGGAGTTGCCGTAGGTCGCCACCAGGTCGATCGCCGGCAGCGCGCCGGAACTCGCCAGCTCCGCCGAGAACGAGGCGTTCTCCAGCCGCTTGCGGGCGGCCTGCAGGTCGCTGCGGTTCTCGAACGCCGTCTTCAGCGCGGCGTCGCCGTCGATCCGGGTCTCCTGGGCAGAGGGCTGGTCGGTGGGCACGATCCGCAGCGGCCACACCTCGGCGCTGGTGGCAGGGAAGATCTGGCGCTTGAGGGCGTCCTCGGCGTTGCCGAGCTGGTTCTCGGCCTGGATCACCTGCTCCTCGCGGGAGGCCACCTCGGCTTCGGCCGCCACGACGTCGAGCGGCGCCATGGTGCCGACCCGGACCTTGATCTGGTTCTCCTCGAGCAGCTTCTTGGCGAGTTCCAGGTTCTTGCGGCGCGCCTCGAGGTTGTCGATGGCAGCGATCAGGTTGTAGTAGGACTTCTTGACGGATGCGACCGTCGACAGCACCGTCTGGCGGAAGGTCAGGTCCGAGATCGCCTTGTTGTTCTTGGCGACGCGGATCTGGTTGCGCTGGGTGTCGGTCGCGCGATTGCGCAGCAGGGGCTGGGTCAGCCGCAGGTCCAGGGTCGACTCGTACTCCGGGTTGAAGCTCGCGAAGATGCTGTTGGTGTCGGTCTTCGCGTTGTTGAAGTCGAGCTGGAACGTCGCGCCGGTGGGCAGGAACTGCCGGACCCCGAAGTTGTAGGTCATCACGTCCGTCTCCGGCTTGTCGGCGCCGGCGAAGACGTTCTGGGCCTCGGAGGTGATGGAGCGCTTCGACAGCGCCGAGGTGAAGAGCGGGTCGTAGGCGCCGCGGGCCCCGAACACGTCCTGCTCGGCGGCCTCGGGGTCGTACTTGCCGACGGCGATGTCGACGTTGTTCTCCAGTGCGCGCTTGACCGCGTCTTCGAGGCCCAGTTCGAGGGTCGGACGCGAGGGTTCCTGCGCGGTGGCGGGACCGGACAGGGCCAGGCAGGCCCCGACGGCGAGAAGGACGGGCCGCAGCGGACTCATGTGGATCGCAGACCTCCAGGCGCCTCGGGGCCGCCGCGCGCTCCCGTGCGCGTCCCGGCCCGGCGCGAAACACGAAAGTATATGTCGCCGAAGGGAGGAACGATCCGAACCGGCGAAAAGATCCCCCGATCTTGAGACGCCGCCCGCCTCATCCAGGGTTTTGGAGGCGCCGGGACGTCCGGAGCGAAAAAAAAAGGGGGGCGCCCGAAGGCGCCCCCTTGGCCCGAAGGCCGCAGCCGACGCTAGTTGAAGTTGTAGCGCAGGCTGAACTGGACACGGTAGACGTCGTTGATGCTCGCCGACTTCTGGAACGACGTGTTCATCAACTGGCCGCCGATGTTGCGCAGCGTGTAGCGCGGCCGGCCGTTGGCGTCGATCGGACCGCCCGCGGAAGAGTTCGGCACCACCAGCGGCGAGGAGCTGGTCAGGAACTGGCTGAGGCCCCAGTTCTTGTTGATCAGGTTGCTGAAGTTCAGGATGTCGGCGCGGAACTGCAGCGAGTGCTTCTTGCCGCCGATGTCCGTGAACAGGTCCTGGGTCACGGACAGGTCGGCGCGCCAGACCATCGGGAGCAGCACGCCGTTGCGCTCGGCGTACTGGCCGCGGCGCTTGCTGAGGTAGGGGTCCTGGGCGATGTAGGCGTCCCAGGCCGCGGCTTGCTCGGCCGCCGAGAACGTGCGGCCACCGGACGAGTAGGCCACGAAGTTCATCTCGGACTGGTCGCGGTGCACGTAGAGCAGGTCGTTCCCGGATCCGCCGTCACCGTTGAGGTCACCCGAGAAGATGTAGGTCTGGGTGCCGTTGTTCGAGCCTTCCCAGAAGAGGCTCACTGTCGTCGACCCGAACTTGAGCCAGTCGAGCTTGTAGGAGCCTGCCACGAACACGCGGTGGCCCGGGCGAGCCGAGGAGTAGGCTACGCCAGGGGTGTTCGGCCCGTTGACGTGCTGGTTGCCGTTCCAGGAGCCGAATGCGATCGAGCCCGGGTCGACGGTGTTCTTGGCGGTGCCCCAGCCGTAGGAAGCACGCACGAATCCGGCGTCGAAGCGCTTCTCGAGGGTGCCGGACACGTGGGTCGAGTGGCCCTCGTTCTGGTTCTTCAGGACGACCGCGTTCGAGATGTTCGAGTGGATGCGGTTGCTGGTCCAGCGCGGGCGGTTGTCGACGCCCTGGAAGGCCGACTGCGCGGCCGGTAGGTTGGCGTTGATGTAGTAGACGCCGTTGACGTCGCGGCTGTGGATCAGCTCGGCGGTACCGACCATGTTCCACGGCAGCTTCTTGTCGACGGCCAGGTTGGTGCGCCAGACCTGCGGGAACTTGAAGTCGGGGTCGGTCAGCGCCAGCTCGTACGAGGTGGCCGGGGCACCGGTCACGTTGGTCGGCTTGTAGCGGTTCGGGTCCGGGTGGAACGGCCGGGCGGTGGTGTTCGAGAGCGACTCGAAGCCGGTCAGCACGCCCGTGTTGCCGATCTGGTTGGAGATCCAGACGTAGGGCGGCGGGCCCGTGAAGACGCCGGTGCCACCACGGACCTGCAGGCTGCGGTCACCGGTGACGTCCCAGTTGACGCCGACGCGGGGCGACCAGAGCGGGGTCGCATCGGGCAGCTTGCCGGTCTGATACTGCACGCCGTTCCCGGTCTCGTCGCGGAAGGTGAGACCGTCGGCCGCGGTGTTGGTGAAGGCCGTGTCGCCGAATTGGGCGAAATCGACGCGCAGGCCGTAGGTTACCTTCAAGCTGCGGCTGGCCTCCCACTCGTCCTGGGCGTAGATGCCCGAGTTCCAGGCCTCGAGGGGCTGCACCGGCTTGTCGAGGCCCGGGATATTCATCCAGCGGACCTGGAAGGTACGCAGGGTCACCGGCGAGGCGGTGCGGTTGGGGTTCGCCAGGTAGCCGTTGGCGTCGGTGTAGAAGTCGGCCAGCGAGTTGTAGACGTAGACGCTCTGCGACCCGGGGAAGAACACGTTCTCGGACTCGTAGCGCTGGACGCTGGCACCGAACGTGATCGCGTGCTTCCCGCGGTGCATCGTGAAGTTGTTCTGGGCCTGGAACGTGTTGTAGCGGAGTTCGTTGTTCGGCGTGAACGGCTCGAAGCCGAACGTCGTGTAGACCGAACCGCCGGACAGCACGTCGACCATCGGGAAGATCGTGCCGCGCGAGTCGCGGCTCTCGTCCTGCTTGGTGTAGCCCGCGATCAGCGTGTTCGAGTTGTTGCTGCCGATGATCGAGTTCCACTCGCCGATGAACGAGCGAATGTTCTCCAGGATCAGGTAGTTGGAGTTCTGGAAGTTCAATCCGTTGAGACTCGTGCGGCGGTTCCCAAAGCCCAGCGAGGTGGAGTTCGACAGCAGTACGTCCGTGTTCGAGTCGAGGTGGTTGTAGCGCAGGACCACCTTGTTGGTGTTCGACACGTTCCAGTCGATCTTGGCCAGGTAGCGGCGGGCCGGGGTCTCGTGGTCGTAGTCCTGGTACGGGCCGGTCTCGTACTGGAAGCGGCTGGACAGGAAGGAGGACAGGGCATCGAGGTCGGAGGCCAGCACGCGGGTGGTGTTGCCGCCGATCGCCTCTCCGCCCGCGTTCGCGCGGAAGGTCGTGCCGGGCGAAGTCAGCGTCTCGTCCTCGACGGAACCGAAGAAGAACAGCTTGTCCTTGACGATCGGGCCGGAGATCCAGCCGCCGATCTTCTTGAAGTCGAAGGTGCCCGGGTTGATCGTGGACTCGCCGGCCTCGGTGCCGACCAGGCTCTCGTCGCGGAACCAGTAGTACGCCGAGCCGCGGAACTCGTTGCCGCCCGAGCGGGTGACCGAGTTGACGCCGGCGCCGACGAAGTTGCCCTGGCGCACGTCGTAGGGCGCGATGTTGACCTGCACGGCCTCGATCGCGGCCATCGCGATCGGCGCGACGCCCGTGCGGTCGCCGGGGGCGCCGGCCAGACCGAACGAGTTGTTGAAGTAGGAGCCGTCGATCGTGACGTTGTTCAGGCGGTTGTCCTGGCCGACGAACGAGCCGCCGAACGGGCCGCCCGTGTACTGCGGCGTCAGGCGCGCGAAGTCGTTGATGCGGTCGGAAACGGTCGGCAGCGAGTCGAGCACCTCGCGATCGACCGACGTGGCCGCGCCGGTGCGGCCCGAGCTGAAGATCGGGTCGACCGCGGCGGTGACGGTGATCTCTTCGGCCACGCCGCCCGTGCGGAGCGTCAGCGAGAGGTCGCGGGTGCCGCCGAGGACGACGTAGATCTCCTTCTGCACTCCGTCCGTGAAGCCGGACAGGCTGGCGGTGACGGTGTACGGACCGCCGACGCGCATGCCGGGAATGGAGAAGCCGCCGTCGCCGCGGGTGACCGTCTCGTACTTCGAACCCGACGGGACGTGCACGGCCACGATGGAGGCGCCGGGCACCACCTGGCCCTGTTCGTCGACCACCGTGCCGTTGATGGAGCCCGTGGTCACGCCCTGGGCCGACGCCTTGCCGGCGAGCCCCAGGACCAGACCAAGGGCCACGATCGCCCTGAACGCTGCTTTCATATCTTCTTGCTCTCCAGTTCCTGAACTCCGACTCCGAGTCTCGAATCCGTGGCCAGCGGCAGGGCGCCCATCAGTGAGGGCGCGGAGCGGGGGCCGCGCGGCTTCGATACTGCAGAAAACGCGCGGATCGTACCCCCTGCCGCGAGGCCAAGTCAATGAAATGCCGGCGCCCGGGAGCGGGCTCCCGCGCCCGTATAATCGGCGCGGGAGCGAGGTGCTGCGGCGATGAAGGTGTTACTTTCCCGTGACGAGATCCAGGCCCGGGTCCGCGAGCTGGGCCAGCAGATCACGCGCGACTACGCCGGCCGCGAGCCGCACCTCGTGTGCGTGCTCAAGGGGGGCTGCACCTTCCTCACCGACCTCGCCCGCGAGATCGAGCTGCCACTCTCGCTCGACTACATGGCGGTGTCCTCGTACGGGGCGGCCACGAAGACCTCGGGCGAGGTGCGGATGCTCAAGGATCTGGATCAGAGCCTCGAGGGCCGCGACGTGCTGATCGTCGAGGACATCGTGGACACCGGGCTCACCCTCAACTACCTGCTGAACCTGCTGCGCACCCGCGGTCCGCGCTCGATGAAGGTGGCGAGCCTGCTCTCCAAGCCGTCGCGGCGGCTGGTCGAGATCCCGGTCGACTACGTCGGCTTCACGATCGAGGACCTGTTCGTGGTCGGCTACGGCCTCGACTACAACGAGAAGTTCCGCAACCTGCCCCACATCGCCGTCTACGGGGCCTGAGCCCCGGGGGAGCGCGTGCGCTACGTCGTCGGCATCGATGCCGGGGGCACCAAGACGGTCGGGCTGCTGGCCGACGAGGCCGGGCGCATCCTGGACGAGGCCCGGGGCGGCGGAGCCAACCTCCACGTCCACGGCGAGCTGGGCGTCGAGAAGGTGTTCGACGCGGTGCTCGACCCGCTGGTCTCGAGGCACCCGGTGCACGCGGTCTGCCTCGGCATCGCGGGAGTCGATCGCCCGCACGACGAGGCGGTCATCCGCGGCATCCTGCGCCGCCTCGGCCACCGCGAGCGGGCCCGGGTCACCAACGACGCGATCGTGGCCCTGGTCGCGGGCTCGCCGACCCGCACCGGCGTCGTCGTGCTGGCCGGCACCGGGGCGATCTGCTACGGCATCGACGCCGAGGGCCGCACCGCGCGCTCCTCCGGAGAGGGCTGGATCCTCTCGGACGAAGGGTCGGGCTACTGGCTGGGCCGCGAGGCATTGCGCGCGGCGGTGCGCGACGCCGACGGACGCGGACCGCAGACCGCCCTGCGCGAGGCGGTGTTCGGCGCGCTCGGCGTCGACAGCGTCGCGCGGCTGATCCCCGTCGTCTACGAGAAGCCGATGGCGCGCCACGAGATCGCGGCGCTGGCCGGGCTCGTCGAGCAGGCCGCGGCGGCCGGCGACCGCGTCGCCGACGAGCTGCTGGATGCCGCCGCCCTCGAGCTCGCGCTCGGCGCTCGCTCGGTCGCCCGCCAGCTCGGCTTCGACGGCGGCGAGTTCCCCGTGGTGCTCGCCGGCGGCGTGTTCAAGGCCAGCCCCAGCCTGGCGGAGCGGCTCGGCGCCCGACTCGAGCTGCCGCACGCCCGCCTGATCCCGCTGACCGTCGAGCCGGCGGTGGGGGCCGTCGCGCTGGCCATCGACCTGCTGCCGAGGAGCTGATGAAGCGACTGATCGTGAACGCGGACGACCTGGGGCGGACCCCGGGCATCAACGCCGGCGTGTTCCGCGCCCACCGCGAAGGGATCGTGACCAGCGCGACGGTGATGGTCGCCTACCCGGCCGCGGCCGAGGCGGCGCGCCTCGCGCGCGAAAACCCTGACCTCGGCCTCGGCCTCCACGTCCAGCTCTCGGGCGGCGCCCCGCTGCTGGGGCCGGCGCAGGTGCCCTCGCTGGTCGGCGTCGACGGGCGCTTCCCGGCCAAGCCCGAGGGCCACGCGGCGCCGCGCGAGGAGGAGGCGCTGGCCGAGGCCCGCGCCCAGTTCGCGCGTTTCGTCGAGCTCTTCGGCCGGAAGCCGACTCACCTCGACAGCCATCACCACTCGCACCGCCTCGAGCCCGTGTTCCGGGCGATCACGGCGCTGGCGCGCGAGCACGGGCTCCCCGTGCGCAACTCCGGCGGCGACATGGGCGAGCGGCTGGCGGCGGCGGGCGTGCGCCGCAACGACCACTTCGTGGAGCGCTTCTTCGACCACGGCGCCACGCTGGCGAACCTCGAGGCGATCGTCGCCGCGCTGGGCGAAGGCACGACGGAGCTGATGTGCCACCCGGCCGTGGTCGACGACGAGCTGCGCGGCTCGTCCGGCTACGCGGCGCCGCGCGAGCGCGAGCTCGCGGTGCTGACCGACCCGGCGGCGCGGCAGGCCGTCGAGCGCGCCGGCGTGACCCTCGTCCACTTCGGGCAACCGTGAAGCTCGAGGTGTTCGCCGGGCCCGAGCAGGTCGCCCGCGCGGCAGCCGACGTGCTGGCCGCCGCCGTGGCCGCGGCTCCCGCGCTGGTGCTCGCGCTGCCGACCGGCCGCACGCCGATTCCGACCTACGCCGAGCTCGCGCGGCGCCACGCCGCCGGCACCTTCGACCCGTCGCGCGCCCGCGGCTTCAACCTCGACGAGCTGCTGCTGCCGCGCGACGACGAGCGCACGTTCCGCGCCTTCATGGAGCGCCACGCGTGGGGGCGGATCGGCCTCGACCGCGGGCGCTGCGACATCCCCGACTGCGCGGCGGCCGACCCGGAGGCCGAGTGTCGCCGCTACGAGGCGGCGATCGCGGACGCGGGCGGCCTCGACCTCGCGCTGCTCGGCGTCGGCGCGGACGGCCACATCGCCTACAACCTGCCCGGCGACGGGGAGGCGCGCACCCACCTGGTGCGACTGCCTGACGGGCTGGCCGACTCGCTCGGGGTCGACGCGGGGCAGCGCCCGCTGCGGGCGATCACGATGGGGCTCGGCACCATCCGCGCCGCGCGCCGACTGGTGCTGCTGGCGACGGGCGCGTCCAAGGCCCGCGCGCTGCGCGAGCTGCGGGCGGGGCGCCCGAGCCTCGAGTGGCCCTGCTCGCTGCTGCACGACCACGCCGACCTGAGCGTGCTGGCCGACCGCGCGGCCGCGGGGGAGTGAGCCGCCCGCGGTTCTAGGGACGTGGTGCCCGGCGCGGCGCGAGCGCGCGCCGGACGTGGCCGCCGACGGCCGCGAGGCGCTCGCGCGCGGCGGCGGCGTCGAGCCCGAGGCGGGCCATCACGATGGCCGTCTTCGCCTCGCCGCCGGCCGCGTCGAGCAGCTCCGCGGCGCGCGCGGCGTCGACGCCGCCCGCGACCGACACGATGCGCCGGGCGCGGCTGACCAGCTTCGCCGAGTTCTGGCGCAGGTCGACCATCAGGTTCTCGTAGGCCTTGCCGAGCTTCACCATGGCCGCCGTCGTGATCGCGTTGAGCGCGGCCTTGGTCGCCGAGCCCGCCTTGAGCCGGGTCGAGCCCGTCAGCACCTCGGGCCCGGTCGCCATCACCACCGCGACGTCCGCCAGCTTCGACAGGCCGCGGCCCGGCGCGCAGGTGACGAGCACGGTCCGCGCCCCGCGCGCCCGCGCCGCGGCCAGCGCGCCGTGGACGAACGGGGTCACGGAGCTGGCCGAGATGCCGCAGAGCAGGTCGCGCGGGCCGAGCGAAGCGACGGCCGTCACGCCGTCCTCGCCCCGGTCCTCGGCGCCCTCGACCGCGCGGAACACGGCGGCCTCGCCGCCGGCCATGATCCCGACGATGCGCTCCGGGTCGCTGCCGAAGGTCGGCGGGCACTCCGCGGCTTCCAGGATCGCCAGCCGTCCGCTGGTGCCCGCGCCCAGGAACACGACGCGGCCGCCGGCGGACAACGCGGCCGCCGCGAGGTCGGCGGCGCGGGCGATCGCGCGCTGCGCCTTCGCCGCCGCCAGCAGCGCCCGCCGGTCCTCGTCGAGCAGAAGGCCGACGACCCGGGCCGTGGACATCGTGTCGAGCTGCCGGCTGCGCGGGTTGCGGCTCTCGGTGAGCAGCCGCATCCAGCGGTCCGCGGGCGGCTTCGCCTTCATCGCCCGACGCTCGCCCGCACGCCGCCCTCGAAGGCGGCGGCCTCGCGCCGCACTCGCGCCGCGTCGAGCGTCAGCACCTTGCGGTCCCGCATCACGATCCGCCCCTCGATCACGCTGTGGCGCACGTCGGCGCCCTTGGCCGCGTAGACGAGGTGGGAGACGGGGTCGTAGACGGGCCGGGCCCGCGCCTCGTCGAACCCGACGACGATCAGGTCGGCGCGCTTGCCCGGCTCGAGCGATCCGATCCGGTCCTCGAGGCCGAGCGCGCGGGCGCCGCCCAGCGTCGCCATCTCGAGCACCGCGGCGGCCGGCGCCACGGTCGGGTCGTTGCTCGTCTGCTTGGCGAGCAGCGCCGCGGTCAGCATCTCCTCGAACATGTCGAGGTCGTTGTTGCTGGCGGCGCCGTCCGTGCCGAGCCCGAGCCGCATCC
>WYBL01000180.1 GCA_011526565.1 Acidobacteriota bacterium
CCTAGATGCCTGGGGCAACTACAGAAATCCAGAAGAACTCGAAGCCTCCAAGAACCGATTCGGTTTCACAGGGCACCTCTTCGACCGGGAAACCGGCACCTACTACGCCAAAGCCAGGTACTTCGATCCAGGCCTCGGGAGATTCCTGAGCCAGGACACGTACCTGGGCGAGATCGACAACCCGCCATCCATCCATCGGTACACCTGGGCCCACAACCGGCCGACGTACTTCGTCGATCCGACGGGCAACATCGTCGTTCTCTCGAACTTCCAGAAGCGCATCGACGAGTTCAAGCAGGGGATCGTCGACAGGGGCACGGCATTCGCGGAGTACGCGGGGCGGAATCAAGCGTTGCGAACATTCGGCCTCGACCGGAAGATCGCCGAGCACACGGGGCGGTTGGCAGGGCTGGTAGGCGCGGCCAGCGACGTGGTCGGAGCCACGAACTTCGGCATCAACGTCGTCGCGCTTGGGCTCGCACAGGAGTCCACGCTAGGTCAAGAGGCTGCGGTCGAACTCGGCGAGTCGTACTCCGCCACCGAGAAGGCCTGGAAGGTCGTGTCGACGGACCCGCTGGGTGTCGCGACGCGTGCGCTGAACTCGGCGCAGGAAACGCATGAGGCGGCGATGCGCGGCGACCACCGCGCCATCGCCGAAGTGAACGAGCAGGCTGCCCGGATCGCGGTGGATCTGGCGCTGGGCTCGAAGGGCACAACGGCAGCCGTTCGAGGGACACGCGAGACAGTGGGGCGTGCCGTTCGTGCGCAGGCGCGCGCCGGCAAGAAGTCTTCGCCATTCAAGTCGCTTCCGCCTAATCAGAAGGGAGAGCTGGCCAAGAGTTGGAGCCGCGAAGCGGCAGTCGCGAGAGGCGAGCACATCATCGGAGAGGAGGTCGATCTCATTTTCACGATAGACGGGAAGAAGGTTGCAGTTCGCGCCGATGTCCTGACGCGCGAGCAAGGCTCGAGCGTGCATGTATACGTGGAGACGAAGTTCTCAGGGCGGGCGCCCTACACCGATCACCAGCGGATCGTTATCCCTGAACTCGTCCGGTCGGGGGACGGTGGTCTCGTCGCCGAAATTGGGCGGCGCGCCGGATCGCTTCGCGCTGGGCAGAAGATCCGAGTAGTGTTTCAAGGTGATGTCTGGGACGAAACTCCAACTCTACTAGGGCAATGACCTTTCGACGAATCGTTTCGGACGAGTTGGTCCGGCGTGGCTATCGACGTAGTGACAGGATGCATCACCTGGCCCTGTCCCCTGGATTCTCCTTCTGGGTCGACACGGGTCCCCTCAGTAAGCGGTCCGATATCGCGCCCTTCGTGGGGCTCAGGTGTGATGCTCTCGAGCGTCTGGTGTCACAATTGATGGAGCTACAGGACGACCAATGGCTGGGCACCATTGGCGGGAATGTCGGGTATGTTCTCGGCAAGGGCTATCTGGCCTGGCAACAGCCGCCTGCGACAGCCGAAGAAGTACTTCTGGCAATCGAGAACGCCCTCGAGCGGTTGCGCCCGAACGCATCTCTGGAGTCCTTGGAATCGGCCTGGGACCTGGTTGGTCGAGGCGACCCCGGCCACTGGTACCGTGCAATAGCGCTTCAGCATCTTCTGGGGCACGGCCGCGAGCGCGAAGCGCTGATCGTCGCCGCCGACCGAGAGATCTGTGTCAGCCAGGACGCCGTCTGTGATGAGTACAGGGGATTCATTCGTCGACTGCGAGCCCTGTGAGGAACGCCCACTGGCCGACGAGAGGAGTCATTCGGTGGGCGGCCGGCTGTCACCCGCCTTGCATCGGTACGGCGGGCAAGGCAGGCGCCATCCGGCCGGTGTCGTTGAGTGCGCGGCGAGGTCCAGCGCGTCACGGCGCATGCAGGGTGACTCGGTAGCGGCATGCGCCGCGCCGCGCAGCACCTCGCCGCGCAACGGCTCGAGCGGTGCGCTGGCCTCGTGGTGCGCGCCGGTCACGGGCGAACGCGCACCACGAGCCCAGCGATCGTCTCTGAGTGCGGGGCCGCCGGTGGTAGTTGCGGAGCCGGGCGAGCAAGTCGCCCCGCGGGCGTCGCGCCCGTCATGCCTCGTGCTGACGGTTTCTCCGAAGAGTAGTGCGGGGCACGAGTCATGCCGGGTCCCCCCGCTGTACCCTCCGGTCGCTTCGCTCCCTCCGGCCGATAATCCCCGAGGGATTATCGGCAGCGGGGCGCTTTGGCCCGCGGGCCGGCGCGCTGGTGGTGGCGGCCTCGCGTCTGGTGTAGCCGCCGATGGTCACGGCGGCGGCGGCCTGGTCGATTAACGCGAGGCCACATCGTCTTGAGCGCGCCTGCTGGCCATAAGTGCTTATGGCCTCTTGCTCGCCCGGCCGGTGGTGGTGGAACGGCCCCGCACGGACCTTTGCTGTGGGCCGCCGCTGCGCGTCGGCCGTCGTCGTCGAGTCGCTCGCTGCGCCCGTGCTCCGTCGCGCCGTGGCCACGTGATTCCCCGGCGTGCCGGCCCACGGGCTCCGCTCGCGGGGCACGGCCTGTGCGGAGCGCCGAGGCCCGGTCACGGCGGAGGCCTCGGCGGTGATCCTGAGTCCGCTCGCCGCGGGCAGCGTCCGCGCCAGCGGCGCCGGCAACGTGCAGTGTGCGCCGCTGTCACGGCCGCTGGCAGTCCCGGCTCGTGGTCGTTGTGCGTGGCGCTCTCGAGTGGTGCCCGGCTCGCCCTGCGTGCTCCTCGGAGAGTGAGGAGCACGCAGGGCCGAGCCGGGAACGTGCGAGGTCGAATGTAACCTTTGCCCGGGGAGAAGCGCCCGTGCCGATCTTGTGGATTCCGACCCATCTCGTTGATGTCGGGGAGCGGAGGCAGCCGGATGACAACCCGGTGCGCTTCTGGGTCGTTCAGCTCGGATACTCGGAGCTGTTCGGCCAGCAGGCGACGTGGGACGAGGTGCGCACGCGACTCAGTCGCTACAGTCTCCGCGCCGTGCTGGACGTGACGACGCGGATCAGTGCCCTCCTGGCCAACGTTGAAAGCGAGCTGCGGGAGGTCGAGGCGCAGAAGCGGCTGGTCGATGGCTTCTTCGGTGCGGCGCGCGGCGCCGAAGTGTGGCGGGCCGTGATTCGTCATCGAGAGGGGCGGCCAGAGGTGAGGACGGTCACTCTCTTTGGCGAACTCCAGCTCATCAATGTGGTGAAGGTGGCCCTGCTCTGCATGCCGCCCGACGACCGGCCTTCGTCGGAGGATCTGGCAGACCTGGGCGAAGCCATGCTGATGGTCAACGACCTGATGTGGGCTCAAGTGGAGCCCCCCGTTCCGCTCGATCGGACAGCGCCGATACCTCCGGAGTGGCAGCAAATGCTCCTGGCCAACCATCTCTTCCACGGTGGAGGTACATGGCGGAACGACTTGGCGCGCTGTTTCGAGCTGTACCTGATGGATCGGCCACACCTGCATGGGGAGCCCGCCTACGTCGATCTGCCTGCGCGTGTGCGGGCGCTGACAGGCATGGATCCTCAAACCCTGTGGGCCATTCTCTTTGCGTTCGCGGCGCACTGGCGAACCATCGACGAGAAGAACGTCTACGAGACGAACGGCGGGATTGATCGGACCCGCTACTTCACGACGCACTATTCGTTCGCCGGGGCCGAGGTCGAGAGCTTCTTTCGCCTGTGCTCCGCGGATGCAGTCGGTGTGCAACAGGCCATCCGCGAACGGTACACGCTAGAGCGCCTGGAGCCCCTCGACGTCCTTCCGCTGGCGCGCGCCCCGCTGATTGCGCTGGGGCAGATGGTGTACTTGTCGTCGAGCAAACTGCTCGCCGACAAGCTTACTCGGGGCTTCTACCACGTCTTCTTGGACCAAGATCGCACGACGAAGGAGGAGCGCGACCGATTTCTGACCTACATGGGCTCCGTCTTCGAGGACTACGTTGCTGCGCTCATGGCACGTCTCTACCCGCGACTGAGTAACCGTTACATCGGCGAGGCGACCCTTAAGGCGAGGATCAACGGCAAGCACTGCGACGGTGTGATTCTGTACGGGGACGCGGTCGTGCTCATCGAAGTGAAGGCGACGCTGTTTCCGCTGGACATCCGCGCGGCAAGGAACTGGAAGCAGTTTCAACGACTGCGGCAGGACATCCTCGTGGACGCGGCTGAGCAGCTGCACGCCACCATTGACGCCATTCAGGCGGGCGACTTGCGACCGGAGGGCGTCGATCCGGCGCACATCAACTCCTTCATCGCGGTCGTGGTGACGCACGAGGATGTGGGCATGACGCGGCCGTTGCACAAGTACGTGGTCGAGGAGGTGGAAGGGAAGGGGCTACTACGGCAGCGAGGGACGTTGCGACTCCAGGCAGTCTCGATCGGCGAACTCGAAGCGCTTGAGGAGGACCTCCACGCCGGCCAGAGTCTCCAGCGCCTTCTGGCCGAGAAGATCGCGCTCGACGAGTGGCGCGACGAAGCGTTGCGCAACTACTGCTACGCCCGCCGCCCTGACCTGATGCGCGGTCGCAACGCCTACCTGCTGCGGCGCTTCCAAGCGCTCTACGAAGATGCGCTGGCATTCTTCAGGGGGCACGACGCACCCGAGGTGATGTAGCGAGACCGCTCGAAGGGGCATAGCGCGGCTGCAGCTCGGGAGTGTGCGCAGCGAGCCGCGAGCGTGGCTCCGCTCGGGCCAGGCCGCGCTCGTGGACACAGGGACGGTTTCTTTCCTCTGATTGGCGCGCGTGAGCGGCCTGGCGGTCGGCGTGCCGTTGCCGGTGAACGAGGGCACGCCGAGTGCCAGGCCGGGTGGCCCTGGCGCGCGGGAGCCGGTGGCGGCGCCGAGCTACAGACCGTCGCGGCGCCGGGCCGTACTGAACCGGCGGGTGCGGCGGAGCGGATAACGACCGCGTTCCGTACGGAGCGCGGGAAGGCTATGCGGAGCGGCTGAATGCCGCGGAGCCTGAAGCCGGCGCGCGGAGCTTGACCCAGGCGCCCGTCGCGCGGCGCCGTTACCGCGCGCGCCTGTGCGCCTGGGTTGCAGAATGCGGCGTTATCGGCGCAGCCGCACCCGCTCCACAACTGAGCCCGGCGCCGCGCCCCAGCGAG
The DNA here is from genome assembly GCA_011526565.1 of Acidobacteriota bacterium. Lineage (GTDB taxonomy): Bacteria > Acidobacteriota > Vicinamibacteria > Fen-336 > Fen-336 > WYBL01. Next base: position 5,076 of record WYBL01000180.1, read on the forward strand.
AGACTGTCGCCGCCACCGGACCGGGCGAAGCCTTCACGACCCGGCTGCGCCGGCGCGACCGCTGCACCCGCCCGTTACCGGCGTGCAGCGGGCGTGACGGTGCAGCCCTCCTAGGCTCGTCCGCGGAGGCGGATGTCCTATGCGACGCGCAGGGGCTTGATGCGCTGGACCTCCGTCTTGATCGCCTGCGCCGCATGCCAGAGGTCCACGGCGCGCTGCGCATCGAGCCAGAACTCGGCCGTGTTGCCGAACAGCCGCGAGAGCCGAAGCGCCATCTCGGGGCTCACGGCTCGGCGCTCGCGCAGCAGTTCGTTCACCGTCTGGCGTGAAACGCCCATGGCCTCGGCAAGGCCGGAGGTGGTCAGACCGTAGTCCGGCAGGAAATCCTCCCGGAGCATCTCGCCGGGATGGGTGGGCTGGATCTTCCTCCGGCCAGTGTTCGGAAAGCTCATCTCAAGCCTCATCCTCAGTGGTAATCGGCGATCTCGACGTCGTAGGCGTCCCCGTCGACGAAGCGGAAGCACACCCGCCACTGGTCGTTGACCGCGATCGCGTGCTGTCCTTTTCGGTCGCGTTCGAGCCGGTGCAGGCGGTTGCCAGGAGGCGCCTTCAGGTCGTCGAGGCAGGTCGCCAGGTCGATGTACTCGAGCTTGCGTGTCGCTCGCCTCGCGATGTCGGGCGGGAGCCGACGCGACTTGCCCGTCTCGTACAGCTCCCGGGTGTGACTGTCCGCGAACGTCCGGATCACTGCTCGAGGCTAACGTGTCACGTGACGCGCGTCAAGGGTTCGGCTGGTAGGTCTCACACCGCGGCTTCGCCGTCGATGAAGCGCCACAGGTACCAGCAGGCGACCGTGCGGTAGGGGCGCCAGGGTTCCGCCACGCGGCGCATGCGCCTGGGCTTCGGCAGCGAGCGCATGCCGTAGGCCTCCTTCATCGCCTTCTGGATGCCGTAGTCGGCCACCGGCAGCAGGTCGAGGCGGCCGAGGCGGAACATCAGCAGGATCTCCGCCGTCCAGCGGCCGACGCCCTTGACCGCGGTCAGCCGGCGGATCGCCTCTTCGTCGTCCACCCGCCGCACCGAGGCGAGCGACAGCCCCGCGTGCACGTGCTCCGCCAGCGAGTGCATGTAGGCCGCCTTCTGGCGCGAGAGGCCGATGCCGCGCAACTCGTCCGTGGAGTGGGCGAGCACGTCCTCGGGGTGCGGCTCGTGGCCGCCGCACAGCGCGATCATGCGCTCGTGGATCGCCGCCGCCGCGCTGCCGCTGATCTGCTGGTAGAGGATCGAGCGCGAGAGCGCCGCGAACAGCGTCGAACTGCGGTCGATCTCCATCCGGCACGGGCCGACCTTCTCGATCACCCGCGCCATCACCGGGTCGCACGCCCGCAGGTGGGCGATCGCCTTGCGCCGCTCCGCCGCCGGCAGGGGCTCGCGCCGCACCTCCGCGCTCCGTCGCTTCTTCGTCGCCATGGGAGACCGCGAGGTTATCAGGCTAGCCTCGGGACATGCGCCGCCTGTTGTGGTTCGACGCCGTGGCCGGGCTCGCCGTCGGGCTCGCGCTGTTCGCCCTCGCGGTCCCGCTGGCGCCGCTCTTCGGCTACTCGCTGCCCTTCGCGCGCGGCCTGGCGGCGGCCAACTTCGGCTACGGCTGCTTCGCGCTGGCGATCGCGGCACGCTTTCCGGCGTCCGCGGGGGCAATCCCCTGGCTGATCGCCGCCAACGCGGCGTGGCCGCTGGTCAGCCTCGCGCTGGTCGCCTGGGTCCGCGACTCCGCGACCGCTCTGGGCTTCGCCTACCTCGCCGGCGAGGCCGTGTTCGTGGGCGTGCTGGCCGGCGTCGAGGCGCGCGCGCTGGCCCGGCTGCGCTCGGCGGCGCCCGCGGCCTGAACGCCGCTCAGGCCGCTTCGCGGTGGCGGGCGCGGATCGCCCGCTTCTCCGGCAGGGCCGGCCACAGCGGGAACAGCTTCAGCAGCGGGTGTCCGGCGATCCGTTCGCGGAAGTAGCGCTCGTGCTCCCACTCGACCTCGGCCATCTCGAGCAGGCACTCGACCATCTCGGGATGGCCTGCCGCCACGGCGTAGCGGGCGGCGACCTCGTACTCGCCGACGTTGCCGCGCTCGAGCCGGCCTGCGCCCCACATCGGGAAGAACCAGGGCGTCAGGTGGCACAAGGGGCCGAGGATTCCGCCGATGACGAGGAACACGACCTCGCGCCAGCGCGACGGCTGCGCGCCCAGCGCCTGCAGCATCTCGCCGACCTGGCGCCGGTGTTGCCACTCCTCGGCCTCGATCTCGCGGATGCGGGAGCGCTCGTCGGGATCGCCGCTCGCGCGCCAGTGCCCGGCGTAGGCGTGGCCCGCGGCGCGCTCGCCCGAGTAGGCGCCCTGGAGCTGGCGGATCAGTCGGCGACGCGCATCGGCGGGAGTCACTGGCGCGGAGTGTAATGCGTCTCGCACCCCGCCGGTCGGCCGATGCCCGGCCCTCTAGGCGGCCACGACGCCGCTCGCGCGGACCTCGAACGCGGGGGGCTCGAAGATGTGCTTCTTCACGCTGCAGAGTTCGGCCGCGCGGATCACGGCGTCGCGATGCTTCTCCGGGAACCCCTCGGGGAGGCGGATGTCGAGCACGAGTTTCGCGATCCGGCGCCGCTCCTCGTCCCGCTCGATCTGCATCTCGAGTCCCAGGCCGTCGGTCGGGATCTCGCGGGCATCGCAGTAGCCCTTGACGTAGATCCCCGCGCAGGTCGCGATCGAGGCGAGGAACAGGGTGAACGGCTCGGGCGCAGAGCCCTCGCCGCCGCCCTTCGGCGACTGGTCGGTCCGGATCTCGAAGCCCTTGTACTCCGCGTCCACCCTCTTCCCGCCGGGGAACTTCACGATCATCGTGGTCGTCGACATGCTGGCTCTCCTCGAGGCCTGAGAGCGGCCACCCGGGGCCCGCCGGCGCGGCAGGCTCGCCCTGCAATCGGTGCAATCGCCATGCCCGCCCGCCGCGCAGCACGTGCGACGAGCCCAGGGCAGGGCCTCACGTTCACGGGCGCGGCTCACCCACCACACTGGTGCACGACACCTGCCGCCATCGTGGTCGCACGCGCATCGCGGTCGTTGTCGGGGAATCGGTTGCCGCTGCTCCGCTGGAACATCAGGCGCACCACGAGACTCGACGGCAATCATGGGCGCGCGCTGCCGAGCGCACGCGTCACCGCCTCGCGATCGAGCTGCGCTTCCCCTCGCATGAATGGAGCGGCTCCCGCGGAACCCCGGTGGCGGCATCCTCGTAGTCCGCACTCGAGGCGTTGTCCCGAGGATCATCCAATCCGATGAACACGCCTGCTTCGTTCACCACTCGCCGCTGGTCGCGCTGCGCGCGGAATAGCCGGGCCGCACGAAGTCGGGCTCAGCGGAACCAGCGGAGCGCCACCAGCACCGGCTCGAGCAGCGCCAGGGCGGCGTAGCAGCCGATCGTCACCCAGTACTGGCGCGGGTCCGCGTCGCGGCGGACGCTGCCCCTGAAGTAGGCCTCGCCGGTCACCAGCGCGATGGCGATCGCGACCACCCACAGCGCGGTGAACCACGAGAGGCTCACGACCAGGGCGGGATCGCCGCCGCGGGTCGAATGAGAACGTGCATCGCAATCCCCTCCACCCGGGATTCGACCACGGTTCGCGCGGGAGCCGCCCCTGTTCTCGGCGCGTTCGATTGTCGTAGGCTGGTCCCGTGACCGAGGTGCTCGTGATCGTTGCCGTGGCAGCCCTGATGCTGCTGCCGTCCCTGCTCGGCTGGCGCAGGCGGCGACGGCAGATCGAGGCCCTGCGGGCCATGGCGCGGAACTGGCCGTCGGTCGAAGGGCGCATCACCGCTTCGGCGCTGCAAGATGTCTTCCGCCACGAGAGTTCGCACGCCGTCGGCGCCCAGCGGGCCGTCGTCTGGTACGAGTACTTCGTGGGCGGCCGGCGCTACAGCAACAACGTGGTCGACATCGCCGACGAGATCCGCAGCGAGGGCCACCCGACGGGCTCGGGGTCGCCCGAGTCCCCTCGCCTGACCGCGGAGCGCTACCGCGAGGGCGACACCGTGCCGGTCTACGTCGATCCCAAAGACCCCCACCACTCCTGCCTCGAGCGGTGAAGGACCCGGCGAGAGCGACCCGGACCGCGATCTCAGGCACGATCCGGGACCCAGCAGCGAGAAACCGGTCAGGCGCGGGCGGCGTTCTCCACCACGCGCTTGCGGGTGTAGGCGATCAGGCCGCCGGCGTCGATGATGGCCTGGCGGGCGGCCGGCAGCGGGATCGTCGCGAAGGTCTTGCCCGTGGTCTTGTTGACCACCTTGTCGCCCGTGATCTCCAGCTCGTCGCCTTCGTTGGCCTCGATGTCCGGGGCCGTGATCAGGTTGAGGCCGAGGTTGATCGAGTTCTGCAGGAAGATCCGCGCGAAGCCCTTCGCCACGATCGTCAGCTCGTAGCCCTTGAGGCACGAGCAGGCCTGCTCGCGCGAGCTGCCGCAGCCGAAGTTCTTGCCCGCGACGATAACGCTGCCCGGCGCCACCTGCTTCGCCTTCAGCTTGCCGTTCACCTCCGCGTTGTCCGCGAACGCGAACTGCGGGGTCTCGGTCGGCAGCACGGTCGCCATGTAGCGGCCCGGGTAGATGACGTCGGTCGAGATGTCGTCGCCGGTCTTGAAGAACACGGTGGCCATCGCTACACCCCCACCCTCGGGTCGGTGATCACGCCGGTGAGCGCGGAGGCGGCAGCCACCGCGGGCGAACACAGGTAGACGTCGGAGGTCGGGTTGCCCATCCGGCCCTTGAAGTTGCGGTTGGTGGTCGACAGCGCCGTCTCGCCGTCGCCCAGCGCGCCCTCGTGCACGCCGAGGCACGGGCCGCAGCCGGAGTTCATCACCACGGCGCCCGCCTTCATCAGCTCGCTGACGTAGCCGCGCTCGATCGCCTCCTGGAAGATGCGACCGGAAGCCGGGAACACCAGCATGCGGGTGCCCTTGGCGACGCGCCGCCCCTTGAGGATGCGGGCCGCGACCTCGATGTCGTCGAGGCGGCCGTTGGTGCAGGAGCCGATCACGACCTGGTGCACCCTGGTCCCCACCACGGCGTCGACCGGCTTCACGTTGTCGACCGTGTGCGGGCAGGCGATCTGCGGCGCGAGCTTCGCCGCGTCGATCTCGACCACGCGCTCGTACACCGCGTCGGCGTCCGGCAGCACCATCTCGATCACGTCGTCCGTGACGCGCGCCTCCTCGCGCAGGTAGCGCAGCGTCTCGGCGTCGCCCGGCACGATGCCGGAGGTGGCGCCCGCTTCGACCGACATGTTGCACAGCGTCAGCCGGCCCGAGGTCGGCATGTCGCGAATCGTCTCGCCGTGGAACTCGATCACGCGGTAGTTGGCGCCCTCGGCGGTGAGCAGGCCGACGAGGTGCAGGATCAGGTCCTTGGGGCCGACCTCGGGAGCGAACTTGCCGTCGACGACGACCTTGATCGTCTGCGGCACCTCGATGTTGAGGGCGACGCCGAGCGACCACACGCTGGCCATCTCGGTCGCGCCGATGCCGAACGCGAACGCGTTCAGGGCACCGTGGCTCGTGGTGTGGGAGTCGGTGCCGACGACCACCGCGCCGGGGCGCACGTAGCCGTTCTCGGGCAGGATCTGGTGGCAGATCCCGCCTTCGTCGCCGCGCACGTCGTGGAAGCGGGTGATCCCGTGCTTCGCCACGAACTCGCGGACCTTCTTCTGGTTGCTCGCGGTCTTCGGCGACTCGGCCGGCACCCGGTGGTCGAAGATGATGGCGATCCGCGACGGGTCCCAGATCTTCGGCTCGAGGTCGGTGCCGAGGAACACCGCGTGGAACTGGTTCAGCACCAGCGCGGCGTTCTCGTGCGACATCGCCAGGTCGACGCGCGGCTCGACGACGTCGCCGGCGCTGACGGACGCGCGGCCCGACGCCCGCGCCAGGATCTTCTCGACAACCGTTCTGCCCATGCAAAGCTCCGGGAAAGTGGTTCTCAGATGACGCCGCGCGCCCGCAGATCGGCGATCGCGGTCTGGTCGTAGCCGAGGCCGTCCAGCACCTCGTCGGTGTGGGCGCCCAGCTTCGGCGGCGGCGCCGTGATCTCGCCCGGCGTCGCGCCCATCCGGGCGGACAGGCCGAACACCCTGATGGCGCCGATCTCCTCGTCGACGCGCACCTCGCGCAGCGTCCTGCGGTGCTCGAGCTGCGGCTGCGACAGCGCCTGGCGCAGGCTCAGGATCTCGCCCGACGGCACGTCGCGGGCGTTGAGCGCCTCGACCCAGTGCGCGGTGTCGCGCGTCTTCAGCTTCTCCTCCAGCAGCGGCGTCAGCGCGTGGCGGTTCTTCTTGCGGGCATCGCGCTCCTGGAAGCGCGGGTCGGCCTTCAGCTCCGGCACGCCGAGCACGTCGGCGACCGCCTCCCACTGCTCCTGCTTGTTGGCGGCGATGTTGATGAAGCCGTCCTGCGTCGCGAAGCTGCCCGAGGGCGCCGCGGTGAAGTTGTCGTTGCCCATCGGCACCGGGTCGGCTCCGCCGATCAGCAGGTTCGCCGCGACCCAGCCCATCAGCGGCAGGATCGAGTCGAGCAGCGCCACGTCGATGAACTGGCCCTCTCCCGTGCGCTCGCGGTGGAACAGCGCCGCCATCACCGCGAACGCCGCGTTGAGGCCGCCGACCGTGTCGCACACCGGAAAGCCCGCGCGCAGCGGGTGGAGCCGCTCGTCGCCGTTGACGTCCATCTCGCCCGACAGGCCCTGGATGATCTGGTCGTAGGCGGGCTTGTCGGCGTCGGGCCCGGTCTGGCCAAAGCCCGAGATCGCGCAGTAGACGAGCTTCGGGTTGAGCGCGCGCAGCGTCTCCCAGCCGAGGCCGAGGCGGTCCATCACGCCGGGACGGAAGTTCTCGACGACGACGTCCGCCGTCTCGACCAGGCGCCGGAACACCACGCGGCCGTCCTCGGTCTTCAGGTTGAGGCTCAGCGACTTCTTGTTGGCGTTCTGGGCCAGGAAGCTGGTGCCCATCAGCTTCTTGTTGTACGCGGGCACGTTGCCCAGCACGCGAGCCAGGTCGCCGCCCTTCGGGTTCTCGACCTTGATCACCTCGGCGCCGAGCAGCGCCAGGTGCAGCGTGCAGAAGGGCCCGGAGAGGACGTTGGTCAGATCGAGCACGCGGACGCCGGTGAGCGCTCCCATGGTGGGCCTCTCAGTGCGCCGCCGCGGGCTCCGCGATCGGGCCCGTGCGGTGGATGCGGCCGGGCAGCTCGTGGCCGAGGAACGAGGCGACCTCGCCCGCCACCTCGAGCAGCGCGCCCAGCCGGATGTCGGTGCGCACGCCGGTGCGCTGCAGCGCGTGCACCAGGTCCTCGGTGCAGGTGTTGCCTCCCGCGACCTTCGTGAACGGGCAGCCGCCGAGGCCGGCGACCGAGGCCTCGAAGACCGTGACGCCCGCGCGTCGCGCCGCGTAGCAGTTGGCGAGCGCCAGGCCGTAGGTGTCGTGGAAGTGGCAGGTCCACTCGACGCCCGGGTCCAGCGCGCGAACCCGGCCGTAGAGCTCCTCGACGTCGTCGGGCGTGGCGTGGCCCGCGGTGTCGGCCAGGCTCAGCGCCGGCAGCCCGGCGTCGACGAAGGTCTTCACGATCTCGACGACGCGATCCTTCGGCACCCGGCCCTCGTAGCCGCAGCCGAACGCCGACTGCACGGAGACCTGGATGCGCTTGCCCTCGGCGAGCGCGCGCTTCGCCATCGCGACGATGCGGGCGTTGGCGTCGGCGATCGGCATGCCGGTGTTCTTGCGGCTGTGCGTCTCGGAGGCCGAGACGCCCATGCAGAACATCTCGACCCCGCACGCGAGGCCGCGCTCGAGCCCCTTTTCGTTCAGCACGAGACCCGACAGGGAGACGCCGGCCGGCTTGCGGCCGGGTGCTGCAAAGTGGGCGAACAGGCGGTCGGTGTCCGCCATCTGCGGCACTTTCTCGGGATGGACGAAGGAGCCGACCTGGACGACGTCGACGCCCGAGGCACACAGCGCCTCGATCCAGCGGATCTTCTGCTCGGTGGGGACGACCTGCTTCTCCATCTGCAGGCCGTCCCGCAGGCCGACCTCGTGGACGACGAGGGCGTTCACAACTTGTCGGCGATCGCCCGGCCCATCTCCATCGTGGTCGAGCTGCCGCCCATGTCGTAGGTGCGGACCTTGCCCTCGGCGATCACCGCCGCGGTGGCCGCCTCGACGCGGGCGCCCATCGCGGTCTCGCCCAGCCAGTCGAGCATCATCTTGGCCGCGAGGATCGTCGCGATCGGGTTGGCCTTCTGCTTGCCCGCGTGCTTCGGCGCCGAGCCGTGGGTGGGCTCGAACACGCCGAGCTTCAGGCCGATGTTGCCGGAGCAGCCGAAGCCCAGGCCGCCGACCATCTGCGCGCACAGGTCCGAGATGATGTCGCCGTAGAGGTTGGGCGCCACCAGCACGTCGTAGTTGAAGGGGTTCTTCAGCAGCCACATGCCGATCGCGTCGATGTTGGCGTCGTCGGTCTCGATGCCCGGGAACTGCTTCGCGACCTTCTTCGCCTCCTCGAGGAACAGGCCGTCGGTCGCGCGCACGACGTTGGCCTTGTGGACGATCGTCACCTTCTTGCGGCCGTGCTTCGCGGCGAACTCGTAGGCCGCGCGCACGATCCGCTCGGAGCCCTTCTTCGTGTTGATCTTGCACGACACCGCGTACTGGTCGCTGGCGAGCCCGTCGAAGGCCGCGAACGGCTTCGAGAGCTTGCGCAGGGTCGCCGCCAGCTCGTCGGGCACGGGATTGAACTCCACCCCCGCGTAGAGGTCCTCGGTGTTCTCGCGGAACACGACGAGGTCGATGCCCTCCTTGTGGTTGAGCGGGTTGCCCGGGTACGCCTTGCACGGCCGCAGGCAGGTGTAGAGGTCGAACATCTGCCGCATGCGCACGATCGGCGAGCGGTAGACGAGCCCCTTGCCGCGCAGCTCGGGGACGAGCTCCGCCTCGGAGTCCTTGACCGGCTTGGAGGTGATGGCGCCGAACAGCGCCGCGTCGACGTTCTTCAGCAGGTCGACGGTGCGGGCGGGCAGCGCGTCGGCCTCCTTGCACCAGAACTCCCAGCCGATGTCGCCGTGGATGTACTCGGCGTCCAGCCCCAGCCGGTCCAGGACCAGGCGGGTGGCGTCCATGACCTCGATCCCGATGCCGTCGCCCGGCAGCCAGGCGATGCGGTACTTGCCCATGATGTCCTCTCCCCGGCGCACCTCTTGCGGCGCAGCCGTGCAGCGGCCGAAAAAGCACGAAGCCTGCCAAGCTAGACTCGCCCATGGACCACAGCGAACTGCGGGCGCGCCTGGCGCCGCTCCCCAAGGTCGAGCTGCACCAGCACGTCGACGGGTCGATCCCCGCCGAGGTGACCTGGGAGCTGATGCGGAAGAACCGGCTGCAGCCGGTCGACAGCCTCGACGAACTGCGGCGGCGGCTGGAGATCCAGCCCGGCGAGGAGGGCAGCCTGCTCGCCTACCTCGACAAGATGCACTACCCGCTGTGGATCACCCAGTTCTACGAGAACATCGTCCGGGTCACCGAGGCGATCCTGACCACGGCCGCGGCCGCGGGCGTGCGCACGCTCGAGCTGCGTTACTCGCCCGTCATCCACACCTTCGCCGGCCTGACGCCGCGCCAGTCGATCCGCGCCGTGCTCTCCGGCATGAACCACGCGAAGAAGCGGCACCCGGAGATGAAGCTGGGGCTGATCGTGATCGCGATGCGCCAGCACGGGCCGCACATCGCCAAGATCCTGGCTCGCCAGGCGATCGCCGAGGCCCAGCACCTGCACGCCCGCACCGGCGTGGTCGGCTTCGACATCGCCGGCCCCGAGCGCGGCAACCCCCCGCGGCTGTTCAAGAGCGCCTACGAGATCGCCCGCCTCGGCCGGCTGGGGCTGACCGCACACGCGGGCGAAGAAGGGCCGCCGGACTACATCTGGCAGGCGATCGACACCCTCGGCGTGACCCGCGTGGGCCACGGCTGCGCGGCGGTGAAGGACAAGGAGCTGATGCGGCGGCTGGCGCGCGACAAGGTGCTCGTCGAGTGCTGCCTGTCGAGCAACGCCCACACCGGCGCGGTCAAGCCCGGCGAGCGACACCCGATCCACGCCTTCCTCGAGGCAGGCATCCCGGTCGCGTTGTGCACCGACAACACGACGGTTTCCCGAACCAGCGCGCTCGAAGAAGCGGTGCGTGCTGCCGAGCTGCTCGGCGCCGACGCGGTGGAGCAGATCCACGCCGGGGCTGGCGAGTGGAGCTTCATCCGACCGGAGACGGCGTTGCCCGAGGGGTTCGACGACTGAGCGAAGCCCGTCAATAGAGAAAACCGATACAGGTTGCGCGCATCCGCTGCGCCGCCTATATTGCGGGCATGGCGAGACGCGGCTGGGGCGACGGCCCCATCGACATCGAGGCGCAGGTCGCGGACTTCCGCGTGCCCAAGCCCCCCTCCCCGGCGACGATCCGGCTGTTCGCGATCGTGCTGGGGGTCCTCTTCCTGCTGGTCACCGGCTACTACCAGATCGAGCCGGACGAGGTGGGCGTCGTGCAGCGCTTCGGGGCCCACGTGCGCACGACCGATCCCGGCCCCCATCTGAAGCTGCCGTGGCCGATCGAGACCGTGCGCAAGGTGCCGGTGCAGCGCCAGCTCAACATGGAGTTCGGCTTCCGCTCGCTGCGTTCCGCGGCGGGCCGCACCCAGTACGCCGCGAGCGACGCCGAGGCCGACGCCGAAGCGCTGATGCTGACCGGCGACCTCAACGTCGCCACGGTCGAGTGGATCGTCCAGTACCGCATCTCCGACCCGGTCAAGTACCTGTTCAAGGTGCGGGACCCGGAGCTGACCTTCCGCTACATGTCGGAGGCGGCCATGCGCAAGGTGGTCGGCGACCACAGCGTCGACGAGGTGATCACGGTCGGCCGCGAGGAGATCGCGCGACTGGCCAAGGTCGAGCTGCAGGATCTCTGCAACCGCTACGAGATCGGCATCGACGTCCAGCAGCTCGTGCTGCAGGACGTCAACCCGCCCGACCCGGTCAAGCCCGCCTTCAACGAGGTCAACCAGGCGATCCAGGAGAAGGAGCGCGCGACCAACGAGGCGTGGGCCGACTACAACAAGGAAGTGCCGCGCGCCAAGGGCGAGGCCGAGCAGCTCGTGCGCGCGGCCGAGGGCTACGCGACCGAGCGCGTCAACCGCGCCGAAGGCGACGCCAAGCGCTTCGAGTCGATGTACGAGGAGTACCGCAAGGCGCCGCAGGTCACCAGGCGCCGGCTGTACCTGGAGGCGATGGGCCGCATCGCGCCGAAGCTCGGCCAGCAGGTCGTGGTCGACGAGCAGGCGAAGAGCGTGCTGCCGTTCCTGCAACTGAGCGCCGCCGGGAAGGAGAAGCAGCAGTGAACGCCTCGACCCGCCTGATCCTGGTCCTGGTGCTGCTCTTCTGCGGCCTGTCGTCCACCTACACGCTGCAGGAGACCGAGCAGGCGATCCTGACCCAGTTCGGCCGGCCCGTCGGCGGCCTCGTCACCGAGCCCGGGCTGCACTTCAAGGTGCCGTTCGTCTGGGTGGTCCACCGCTTCGACAAGCGCTGGCTGGAGTTCGACGGCGACTCCAACGAGATCCCGACCAAGGACAAGAAGTACATCTGGGTCGACACCTACGCGCGGTGGCGGATCTCCGACCCGCTGCGCTTCTTCCAGGCCGTGCGCGACGAGCGCGGCGCCCAGGTGCGGCTCGACGGCGTCGTCGACGGCGAGACCCGCAACGCGGTCGCCTCGTTCGACCTGCTCGAGGTGGTGCGCACCTCCAACCGCGAGTTCCAGTTGAACGAGGAGCTGGCCGGAATCGGGTCGGCCGAGGCGATGGCGGCGACCGAGACCGGGCGCGAGAAGATCCAGCAGATCGTGCTCGAGAAGGCGGCCAAGATCACGCCCGAGTTCGGCGTCGAGCTGGTGGACGTCCGCTTCAAGCGCATCAACTACGTCGACTCGGTGCAGCAGAAGGTGTTCGAGCGGATGATCTCGGAGCGGCGCCGGATCGCCGAGCGCAGCCGCTCGGAGGGCCAGGGCCGGGCCGCCGAGATCCGCGGCCAGAAGGAGCGCGACGTGCTGGCCGCCACCTCGGTCGGCTATCGCCAGGCCCAGGAGCTCAAGGGCAAGGCCGACGCCCAGGCCACCGCGATCTACGCCCGCGCCTACGGCAAGGACCCCGACTTCTACCAGTTCGTGAAGTCGATGGAGACGCTGGAAGCGACCCTCAACGAGGGCTCGACCGTGGTGCTGTCCACGGACTCTGAGCTCTTGAAGTTCCTGAAGGGCCCGGGCAGGAACTAGCGCCGATCTCGGCCCTGGAGTTTGGCGAGCAGGCGCAGGATCTCGATGTAGAGCCAGACCAGCGTCACAAGCAGGCCGAAGGCCGCGTACCACTCCATGTACTTCGGCGCGCGGCCGGCCGCGTTCTCGATGAAGTCGAAGTCCATCACGAGGTTGAGCGCGGCGATGGCGACCACGAACAGGCTGAAGCCGATGCCCACGATGCCGCTGCCGTGGATCAGCGGGATCTGGATGCCGAAGAAGCCGAGCCCGATCGAGACCAGGTAGACGAGCCCGATCGCGCCGGTCGCCGCGAAGACGCCGAGCTTGAAGTTTTCGGTGGCACGGATCAGGCCCGAGCGGTACGCGAGCAGCAGCGCGGCCAGCGTGCCCATCGTCAGTCCCACCGCGTTGATCACGATCCCGGGGTAGCGCGCCTCGTACATCGCCGAGATGCCGCCGAGGAACAGGCCCTGGGCCGCCGCGTAGAGCGGGGTCGTGATCGGCGCCCACGTCTTCTTGAAGACGGTGACGAGCGCCAGCACCAGGCCGCCGATCGCGCCGCCCATCACCGCCAGCGGCGTGGCGGCACCCAGCCCGCCGTTCCACACGAACGCCGCGGCGAAGAGCAGCACCAGCAGCGAGATGCCGGTCTTGTGGACGGCGCCGTCGATCGTCATCGCCTCGCTGCCGAAGGCGACGCCGGCGGAGCGGAAGGCGTTGTCGGAAAGCGCGGGGTTGGCCGAACGCATCATGGGCGGACTCCTCGTGCCCGCGCGAAGGAGGCGCGGGCTTCGCTTCGATTATAGGGAGCGATTTGCTAGCGTTGCCGGCCCATGTCGAAAGACGCCGCACCGCTCGCCTGTCCCGCCTGCCGCAGCGAGGAGGTCCCGCTGCTGCCGGGGCGCACGCTGGAGGCGGAAGTCGCGGCGGTGGCGATCGCCAACGCCCGCGGCTGGCACCCCGACCAGCCCCTGTGCCTCGAGTGCGTGCAGCGCTTCGCGGACGCGCTGGCCGAGCTCCGCCGCCGCCCCGACTGGCGCGGCGTGCCGATCCTGCCCACCCCGCTGCGGCTGGGCGCCGACCCGGGGCTGACGGGCGCGGGCGTCACGATCGCGTTCCTCGACTCCGGCTTCTACGCCCACCCCGACCTCGGCACGCGGATCGTGCGCTACGTCGACGTCACGCGCCCCGGCGCGCGGCGCGAGGAGCTGCGCAAGCCCGACGTCTCGAGCTGGCACGGGATGATGACCTCGGTCGTCGCCTGCGGGGACGGACACCTCTCGGATGGCGTCTATCGCGGCCTCGCCTCGCGCGCGAAGCTGGTCCTGGTCAAGGTCGGCAGCGCCAAGCGGATCGCCCACGACGATATCCGCAAGGGCCTCGACTGGGTGATCCGCAATCGCCGGCGTTACGGCATCCGGGTCGTCAACGTCTCCTGCGGCGGCGACTACGAGGCCTCGTACCTGACCGACGCGCTCTCGCAGTCGGCCGAGCGCGCCGCTCGCGAGGGGCTGCTGGTCGTGGCCGCGGCCGGCAACGCCGGGCTGCACCCGCGGCACCCGGTCGTGCCGCCCGCCTCGGCGCCTTCCGTGCTGGCCGTCGGCGGCCTCGACGACAAGAACCGGCGCGAGACCACGGGCTGGGACATGTACCACTCGAGCTACGGCCCGACGCTCGACGGGCTCCAGAAGCCGGACCTGCTGGCGCCCGGCATCTGGGTGGCCGCGCCGATCCTGCCCGGGACCCCGACCGCTGACCAGGCCGCGCTGGTCGCCCGCCTGCAAGGGGCGCGCGAGGACGAGCTGAAGGCGATCCTGCGCGAGAGCCCGGGCGTCGACGAGCAGCTCGACGCGGCGCTAGGGCTCGAGCCCTACCTGATCCGCCAGCTCGTCGAGATCCGCGCCCGGGACCAGAACGTGATCTCCGGCTCCTACAAGCACGTCGACGGCACCAGCTTCTCGGCACCGATCGTCTCGTCGCTGGCCGCGCAGCTCTTCGAGGCCTGCCCGACGCTGAGCGCGCGCGAGGCGCGGCAGGTGCTGATCGAGACGGCCCGACGCCTGCCCCACGTCGCGGTCGACCGCCAGGGCTTCGGCGTGGTCGACGCGCGGCGCGCGGTCGAGGCAGCGCGGCAGCGGAAGGCCCCAAAAGACTGAGGGCGCCTTGGGAAGGCGCCCTCGGGGTACGTCGTGGATGATCCCCTCTTTAGGGGGGTAGGATTTTTTAGCGGGGTGTCGATCGAAATCGGATGGGATGTTCAGTAGGAGAGCGTCCCCGCCTTGCTGTATGACGTCGCGATTATAGACGTAGCAAGCCGTATGCCGGTCGTCGCATTTCTGTGAATTATTGTCAACTCGCTGATTTCAAAGGGATTAAATCCGAACGCTGGTTCGGTATTCAGCGAATCCCTCGCGCGGTGTCGCAAGGCAGTCCGCACACAGCAGCCGCTCGCAGACGTCGCACTGCAGGAAGCTGTCGTGCGAGACGAGGCGGTCGCCCTTGCGGTACGCGAGCGCCGCGGGGCTGGCCGGCCGCTGACAGGCCTGACAGATCTCGTGAAGATCGTTCATCGGGTGGAACCGGGTTCGGGACTGCGGATACTATCACCCACGGGGGAAGCCCTCGGCCCGGCGCCGTTGCCCGGGGCGATCAGTGAGCGGCAAGTGCTTGACGAGAGGGGACAAAGGCCGATGAGGACGAAGATCGCGGCGCTGCTGGCGCTTTCCCTGGCGATGCCCGCCTGGGGCGACAAGAAGATCGACGACGCGGTCGCCAAGGCCGAAGAGCAGCTCCAGAAGGGCAAGGTCGAAGACGCCCGCAAGACGCTCGACAAGCTCGTCTCGCAGAACCCCGGCCATCCCGAGGCGCTCTTGGCGATGGGCCGATTCCAGCGCCGGACCGGCCAGATCGCGGACGCGGCGGCCACCCTCAAGTCGGCTGCCGACGCGGCTGGCGCCGCCGCACCGGCCGTCCAGTCCGCCGTGTTCACGGCCCTTGCCGAGACGACGCTGCTGGTCGGGTCCGGCCAGGCCGCCCAGGGCTACGCCGACAAGGCGGTCGCGGCCGAGGCCAACGCCGACGCGCTGGCGGCGCTGGCCCGCGCTCTGGTCCGCCGGCAGGACCCGGCGAAGGCGCTCGAGGCGGCCGACAGGGCCGTCGCCGCCAACGCGAACTCCGCCAACGCGCACGCCGCCCGCGGCCGGGCGCTGACGGCGGGCGGCAAGACCGCCGACGCGGTCGCCGCCTTCGACAAGGCGCTGGCGCTCGACGCGAAGTCGATCGAGGCGATGACGGGCCGCGCCGCCGCCCTGCTGGCGGCGGGCAAGGTCGCGGACGCGCTGGCCCAGGCCAAGGCGGCCGTGGCCGCCGACGCCAACGCGGCCGAGGCGCTGGCCGTCGAGGGCCTGGCGATCTACGCCTCCAGCAAGAACTTCAACGAGGCGATCGCCCAGGCGCAGCAGGGCCGCTTCCTGCAGGAGAGCAATCCCGACGTGCTGCTCGCCGTCGGCCGCATCTTCGCGGAAGACGGCAACCTCAACCAGGCCGTGCTGGCCTTCGAGCAGGCCGCGAGGATCGACCCCGGCTTCGCGCCCGCGCAGGTCGCCGTGATCGACCTCCAGCTCCGCAAGGGCGAGACCGACGCGGCGCTGGCCGCCGCCCGCAAGCTGGTCGACGCCTCGCCCACGAGCCCGGCCGCCAAGCTGTTGCTGGGCCGCGCGCTGGCCCGCAAGGGCGACTTCGCGGCGGCCGTCAAGCCGCTCTCCGAGGGCATCGCCTCCGCGCCCAACTCGCACGAGGCGCGCGGCATGCTCGGCATGGCCTACCAGTTCACCGGCCAGAACGACGAGGCGCTCGAGGAGTACAAGAAGGCGGTCGCGCTCGATCCCAAGAACGTCGTCTGGCGCACCAATCTGGGCCTGGTGCTGGGCGTGATGGGCCGCCACGACGAAGGCGCGGCCGAGCTGCGCAAGGTGGTGGAGACGCCCGGCTACAAGGACGCGGCGGCCTGGGCCAACCTCGGCTGGATCTACCGCAACATGAGCCCGCGCAAGACGGAGGAGTCGGTCGCCGCGTACAAGAAGGCGCTCGAACTCGATGCCAAGCTGGCCCAGGCCGCGCTGGGCATGGGCTGGGCCTACTCCTACCAGAAGTCGTACGACGACTCGATCGCCGCCTTCCAGAAGGCGATCAGCCTGGACGCGAAGGTCGCCGGCGAGGCCTACAACGGCATCGGCTGGGCCTACGTGTTCAAGCGCGACGCGGCGCAGGCGCGGGCCGCGGCCGACAAGGCCAAGGCTGCCGGCCGCAACGACACCCGGCTGTTCGAGAACCTCGACCGCCTCGACAAGGCGATGGCCAGCGGCGCCGCGGCGGCGCTCAGCGAAGAAGAAATGAAGCAGTTGGAGGCCGAGCGCGCCAAGGCCGAAGAGATCGCGGACCTGCAGGAGAAGATCAGTCGCGGCGGCCCCTCGGAGCGCGCCAAGGCGGCGCGCGAGCTGGCCCGCAAGGCCGGTGGCGAGTCGGTCGACTGGCTGATCTACGCGCTCGTCAACGACAAGAGCTACACGGTGCGCATCGCCGCAGCGGACGCGCTCGGCTCGCTGGGTCGCGGCGGACGCAAGGCGCTGCCGCGGTTGCTGAACATCATCCAGTACACACGCGAGATATCGACGATTGCCACTCGCGAGGAACTCGAGGAGGCCGGCGAGTACGCGGACCTCCAGCGCGCCTGCAGGCGGGCGGTGGAGCGCATACAGTAAACGGGCCATCGCTCAAACCTTCGCAGCCCCCGGTCGGCCTCCTCGCGGGTCGGTCGAGGGGGTGAGTCTCGTCCTCGCGCCGAAGTCGCCGACTTCTTCGCAACGCTGCAGGAAGGTTTACGCTGTGGGGGGCGCCGCGGCTTCACCGCGTGGCTGCCGGCTGGGGGCTGGTGCGATCCGACGCGGCGCCGCCGGCGCCGGAGGTTGCCGTACGACTACTGCCCTGAGAACTGGCTGCCGGATCGGCGGCCGGCTGGTTTGCCTGGGTGACAGTTTTCAGGAGCTAAGAAACCCCGGCCGCCTCGCTTTTCGGAGCATTCCCCCCGCCTCTCCCGCCGCATCACTCCTGCTTCCGATTCATCGGAAGAGGACACTAGTCCTTAGGTCCATAAATACGTTGACGTATACTGAGCCACAGATGCTGTCGGCATTCACGCCGGGCATCTGGGGCCTGAATGGCAAGAACGAGCCCATTCTCAATCAAGCTCACTCCCCAGGA
>WYBL01000181.1 GCA_011526565.1 Acidobacteriota bacterium
ATGAGTGGTCGGGCCACGCTCCATTCGGAGCGTGCGGAGGTCACCATGCCCTCCCGTTCCGCCTCGGCTCTCCACTTCAACAGCCGCCGAGAGGTGCTCTCGGGGGCTTTTTCAACGGCCTGCTAGGGAGTCGAGGAACGCCGGCTCCCGCTCAGGGAGCCGGCGTCAGCCGCACGCGCAGGCCGTCGCCTTCGGCGCTGACGGTGTGCAGCGCCGGCCGCGCGAGGTCGAGCACCACCCGCACCACCGGCGGCGTCAGCGAGTGGCGCGCGATCCGCACCCGCTCGACGATCGCGGCCGCGCCCGTGGCCGCCCGGACCGCGGCCGTGAAGCCGAGCAGGTCGATCACGATCCGCTCCGGCCCCCGCAGCACGAAGTCGCGGAACGCCGCGCCGGGGCCCGTCGCGAGCCACACCGCGGCCCCGCCGTCCTCCGTTTCCACCTGCACGGCGGCCAGCCGCCCTGGCGCCGGCGGCGCGGTCGGGGTCGCCGCCGACGACGCGGGGGAGGGGGGCTCGGGGGAAGCGGCCGGGCTCGGGTTCGCCGCAGCCACGGGCGGGACCCGCTCGAACACCAGGTTCAGGTTCGCGCCCTCGGGATAGACGCGCTGCCGCATCGGCGCCATCAGGCAGAACTCGAAGCGGGTGACCTGCCGCCCGTCCTGCTCGAGCGTCTCGACCAGCACGTGCTCGACCTCGGCCGAGCCGACGTCCACGTGGGTGTCCACGGCGCTGGCGTCGACGTCTTCCAGCTCGAGCACGGCGCCGCGGGCGTCGGACGAGCGCCACGCGTAGCGCAGCGGTGCCCCGTCGCCCTCGATCACGATCCGGGTCGCGCCGGTGCGCCGCTCGGGCCGCATCAGGACCCGGGTCGGGACCGCGGCGCGGCCCTGGGCGGAGCGCAGCAGCGGCTCGAACCACTCGGTCGGCAGCGCGAAGTTGAGGTTCTGCCCGCGCAGCGCCGAGTACGAGGTGATGCCGACCAGCGCCCCGCGCTCGTCGAACAGCCCTCCGCCGGACGAGCCCGGCGAGATCGCCGCGGTCGTCTGGATGCGGACCGAGCCGGCCTCCGGCCGGAGCTGGGCGACGAGGCCGTCGGAAATCGACAGCTCGAGGCCCTGCGGCGCGCCGATCGCGAACACCCGCTCGCCGACGGCCAGCTCCTTCGAGGCGCGGATCGACGCGGGTGGCGCCTTGAGCGGCGCCCGCAGCAGCGCGAGGTCGTGGGTGGCGTGCTGCTCGAGCACGTGCGCGGTGCGGGTGCGGCCCGCCTGCTGGAGGCGGACCGAGGTCGCGCCCTGGACGACGTGGCGGTTGGTCACCACCAGCCCGGGAGCCACGACCACGCCGCTGCCCTGGCCGGTGACGGTGCCTGCAGCATCGAGGGCCAGCACCACCACGACCGAAGGTGATGCCGTCGCGAACACCGTGCTGGCGTCGCCGGGAGTGGCCGGCGGCGCCTGGCCCGCGGCCGCCGCCGCGCAGGCGGCGAACAGCAGCGCCGCGGCGCGGGTCACGCCGCCGACTCCAGTTGCGCCGAGACGTCGGTCAGGTCCGACAGGAGCTCTTCGACCTTCGCGTAGCGGCGCAGCGGGCTCTTCTCGAGGCAGCGCAGGATCACCGTCTCGAGCGCCGCGGGCAGCCGCGGGTTCAGCTCGCGCGGGCGCGGTGGCGGCGACTGGATGTGGCTGAGCACCACGGCCATCGCGGTGTCGCCGCGGAACGGCAGGGCGCCCGTGAAGATCTCGTAGAGCACGACGCCCAGCGAGTAGACGTCGGAGCGGAAGTCGGCGGGCTGGCCCTGGGCCTGCTCCGGCGGCATGTAGTCGGGCGTTCCCATCACCGTTCCCGCGGTGGTCAGGCCGGAGTCGCCGCCCGAGCCCTGCTTCACGTTGGAGACCCTCGCGATGCCGAAGTCCATGATCTTCAGCTCGCCGGTCTCGGGCAGGATCAGCATGTTCTGCGGCTTGATGTCGCGGTGCACGACACCCTGCTCGTGGGCGGCCTCGAGGCCGAGGCACATCTGCTTGGCGATCCGCATGCCGACGCCCAGCGGCAGGGCGCCCTTGCTGCGCACCAGGTCCTTGAGCGTGACGCCCTCGAGGAACTCCATCGAGATGTAGGGCGTGCCGTCGGCGTCGCCGAAGTCGTGGGTGCGCAGCACGTTCTTGTGGGTGATCCGGCGCGCCAGCTTGATCTCCTGCTTGAAGCGCTCGAGGTGGGTGGGGTCGTCCTGGATGACGTCGGGCCGCAGCAGCTTGAGCGCCACCTCCTCGTCGAGCTGGCGGTCGCGGGCGCGATAGACGACGCCCATCCCGCCCTTGCCGATCGTCTCGTGGATCTCGTAGCGGCCGGCGAACACCGCGCCGGACTGCAGCGCCAGCGCCTGGAGCTGGGTTCCGACCGCGCTCATCGCCGCGGTCGTCGCGGTGCCGAGGTCGAGCGCCGTGGCGTCGGGAGCGGCCGGGGCGCGCTTCATCGCCGTCATCCCGTCGCGCAGGAAGCCGATCAACTGCTCCTTCTCGCGCAGGTCGGCGAGCAGGCTGTTGAAGGCGCGGGCCAGCACGCCGATCTCGTCCTGGGTGGCGACGGCGACCGCGCCCGAGTACGACCCGTCGCGCGCCCGCTGCACCAGCGAGACCAGCAGCTTGACCGGGCCGGTGATCCGCGAGGCCATCAGGAACGCCGCGCCGAGGCCGAGGCCCATCACGATCAGGCCGACGACCAGCAGGCTCTGCCGGTACTGGCGGAAGGCCGCCATCTCGACCGCCAGGCTGCGCAGCGCGACCAGCGAGCCGACCACGTTGCCGCCGGCCGCCTTGAGCGGCACCCGCACGCCGACGAACGGCTCCCCGCCCAGGTCCAGCGAGAACGGCGTGGTCGGCGCCGCGGCCCCGAACTCGGGCTGCGCGAGCGCGTCGCGCAGCGCCTGCTCGCGCGGTCCCAGCGAAGACACGGCCAGCTCCGGGGTGGCCTGGCGGTGGGTCAGGAACGCGATCTCGGAATGGGTCAGCTTGCGGATGCTGGCGGCCAGCGCCTCGTCGATCTCGTAGCCGGCGACCAGCACGCCCTTGAGCTCGCCCGTCGTCAGCATCGGCATCGACACGGTGTGGTACGGCTTGCCGCCCTGCAGCCAGACGGTGGCGAACTCCTCGCCTTCCAGCGGCCGCGCCACCACGTCGTCGCGCGAGAGGTCGTCGCCGCTGACGCCGGGCCGGTCGGAGCGGGCGATCAGCATCCCGTCCGGGTTGGTGGCCATGAAGAAGTCGGCCTGGATGTCCTTGCCGCGCTCCGAGAGCTGGTCGGAGACCGAGGCGACGTCCTCGGTCTCCACCAGCGGCTTGAAATAGGGGTCGTTTGCCAGCGCCCGCACCCCGAGCTTGAGCTTCTCGTAGCGGTCGGCCTGGAACGTCTCCCACACGCCGCGGGTGTCGACCAGCGCCTGCTCGATTTCGGCGCGGGCCAGGCGATCGGCCTGGAAGCTGGTGAAGCCGACGGTGGTGCCGACCAGCACGACCACCAGCAGGCTGGTGAAGGCCAGGATCTTCTGAGTCAGGCCCATCAGTACTTCTCGCCCCCGGCGTAGTCCTTGCCGAACTTGTTCTTGTGCTGGACGCGCTTGAAGCCGCGGCCGTCGAGTGGGAGCACCGCGTCCGCGACACCCTTGTCGGTGACCGTCAGCTCGATGCTGGTCGCCTTCTGCGCGCGCTCGTGCCACGCGGTCAGCGTGTACCTGCCGGGTGGCACGCCCTCGATCGAGAACGCCCCGTCGCGGCGGGCCTGCGCGTACCACGGGTTGTCGCGGACGACGACGATCGCGCTCATCTGCGGGTGGATGTTGCAGTAGACGCGTACGATGCCCGGCTGCTCGAACGCCTTCTCGCCGACCTTGGGCCGCTTGTAGAGGTCGAGGTCGAAGCGGTTGTCGCCCGACACCGAGAACACGTTGTGGAAGATCGGGTCCTCGTTGGGAAAGGTCACCGTCGAGCCCACCGGGACGATCACCAGGTGGGGCCGGAACTCCTTGCCCTTCATGGTGACCGCCACCTTCAGGGGCGTCGCGCGGGCCTTCGCCCCCTCGACGTAGACGACGGCCTCGGAGAGGTCCGCCACCGGCTTCCCGTTGCGGTCGGTCATCTCGACCCGGCCGGTCACGGTGGCGGCGGCGGCATCGCCGGCGAAGGCCGCCAGCAGCAGAGCGGAGAGCACGACGCGCAAGGGCACCTCCGGGCTACGCGTGAAGTGCGGAAGTCTAGCACCTCATATAATTCCCGCCCCGCAATGGTCCTCTCCTTCCTCGCCGCCGCCGCGCTGCTCGCCGTCGTCGACGGAGAGGCGGCGCTGCGGCACGAGCGGGCGCTGGCCGCCCTCGGCCCCCACCCCTTCGGCGCCCCGCGCACGGCGTTCGCCGCCCAGTACGTCGCGGCCGAGTTGCGCGGGGCCGGCCTCGGCGAGGTGCGGCTCGAGGAGTTCGAGAGCGGCGGGCGGACCGGCCGCAACGTGATCGGCGTGCTGCGCGCCCCGGGGCCGGCGTTCGTGCTGATCGCCGCCCACCACGACTCCGCGCCCGGCGGCGACGGCGCGGGCGGCGGCCCGGCGGGCGTGCTGATCGAGATCGCCCGTGCGCTCCACGACGACCCGGCGCGGCCGCCGCGCACGCTCGTGTTCGCCTCGTTCGACGCCGGCGCCGCGCAGGGCGAAGACGCTGCCGCGGGCGCCCGCGAGTGGCTGCGCCGGCAGGGCGCCGACGCGCGCGCGCTGGCCGGCGCGCTGGTGCTCGGCGGGGCCGGCGCGGCGGGCGGCACCCCCACCCTGCACCCGCTGCCGCGTCCCGACCCGCTGCGCCCGGGCCGCGGCACGACCGCGCCGGGCTGGCTGGTGCAGGCGGCGCTCACCGGCGCCGCCGCCGCCGGCGCGCCGTTCGAGGTCCACGGCCCGCTGCTCGGCCCGCTGCAGCAGCCGCTGGCCCGCGCGTTCCGCGTCCCGCTCCCCGGCGGCGACGCGCCTCTGCTGGAGGCGGGGCTGCCGGCTTTGCTCGTCTCCGACGGGCCGCCGTCGATCTCGTGGCGCGAGCCCGGCGCGGCGGCCGGTCCGGCCGACCCCGTCGCGCTCGCCCGCGCCGGCCAGGCGCTGCTCGGCGCGGCCCGCGCGGTCGCGGCCCGGGTCGCGCCGCCGACGCGCGAAGACGACTGGTTCGCGCTCGCCGGTCACGTCGTCGGCCCGGCCGGCCTCTGGCTGGCGGGCGCGCTCGCCGTCGCCCCGCTGCTGTGGCGGGGCCGGCGGGTCGGTGGCGCCCTCTTCGCCGCCCGGCTGCTCGCGGCCGCCCTGTTCGCGATCCTGCTCTGGCGTCACCCCGTGCCGGCGCTGTGCGCGCTCGGGCCGTGGCTGCTGGCCCTGCACGCCGGTCCGACCCGGCTCGCGCTCTTGCTCGGCGCGGCGCCCGCTGCGGCCCTCGCTGCGCTGGCCACCGGAGCCGCCCTGCGCGGCGGGCTCGGCGGGAGCTGGCTGGGCCCGCTGGACTGGGCGGCTGCGCTGGCGTGCGGGCTGCTGGCGCTCGTGCCCCTGCCCGCCGGAGGCGGCGGAGGCGGGGGCGGCGGGCGCCGCGCGGGGCGCGGTCGCCGGGCGGGTCTGCCCGGCAAAGGGCGCTAGAATCGGCCCGGTTCCCGGGCCATGGAGAAGATTCTCGACGGTTCGCTGGCTCGCTTCGAGGTGCCCGACCTCCTGACCTTCCTCAACATGGGGCGCCGCACCGGCGTGCTGGTGATGGAGAACGCGCAGCAGGAAACGAAGCTGTTCCTGCGCGACGGCAACCCGGTGTTCGCCACCTCGACCAAGGAAGACCTGCGCATGGGCGCGATCCTGGTCAAGCAGGGCCGGCTCGAGCCCGGCGACCTCGATCGCCTGCTCTCGCGCCACGCCGCCGGCAGCCACCGCCTGGGCCAGCTCCTGATCACCGAGAAGGTGCTGCGGGAGGAAGAGCTCGCGCAGTTCCTGAAGGTGCAGGTGTCCGAGGTGATCTTCGACACCTTCGAGTGGAAGGACGGCGGCTTCGCGCTCTACGACGCGGTGCCGCCGCCGGCCTCGGCGATCACGCTGGAGATGGACCTCCAGAACCTGATCATGGAGGGGGTGCGCCGGATCGACGAGCGCGGCCGGCTGAAGGACGTGTTCCGCGACCTCGACATGATCGTCGAGGCGGTCGCCAACCCCGAGCGCGTCAAGCAGAGCGTGACCTTCACCCGCGAGGAGTGGCAGGTCTTCTTCCTGGTCGACGGCCGCCGCTCGATCAACGAGATCTGCCGGCTGGTCGGCAACCCGGACGACACCGCGACGCTGCAGATCATCCACCGGCTGATGGCCGGCAACTTCGTCACGCTCGTGGCGTCGGCGGCGACGGGCGAGCCGCCGGTGCAGCCGACCCACGTGCCGCACCTGCCGCCGCGCGGCGAGGGCCACGGCACCGTCAAGATGCTCGAGGGCCAGGCGCCCGCGCCGCCCGCGTCGGGCCGCAGCGGGCCTGTGTCGGTCGAGTTCTCGAACCCGGCCGGGGCGGGCCGCAAGAGTCCGGACGACGACTCCAAGGGCGTCGTGTCCTCGATGGCCTTCCGCTACCTCGGCGAGGCGGCCAAGGTCACCGTCAGCCGGCTGGTGCTCGTGCAAGGCGGCGACGAGCAGAGCTACCCGCTGACCCGCGACGCCTACACGCTGGGCCGTCACCGCAACAACGACATCGTCATCAACGACCCCAAGGTCTCCGGCTTCCACGCCCGCATCGACCGCACGCCGGAGGGCTTCGTGCTGGTGGACCTCAAGAGCCGCAACGGCAGCTTCGTCAACGGCCGCCGGGTCGAGACCGGGGCGCTGAAGACCGGCGACGAGATCCGGCTGGGCACCGCCCGCCTCGTCTACAAGGTGGACTACACCGCCTCCGCCTGAACGGCCGGGCCATCGCGCCAGGCCGCCAAAGGCGGCTCTTCGACACCGCAGGAGGAACAGAAACGTGGCCGAGATCCGACCCTTCCCCGCCCACACCTACAGGAACTCCACCCTCGAGAAGGTGCTGGCTCCGCCCTACGACGTGATCCCGCCCGCCTACCAGGACGAGCTCTACGCCCGCGACCCGCACAACATCGTGCGCGTGATCCTCAACCGCACGCCGGGCGACGCCGGCTACGCGGAGGCCGGCGAGACGTGGGCGAAGCTGCAGCGCGAGGGCGTGGTCGGGCCCGATCCCGAGCCCGCGCTGTACCTGCTCGAGCAGCGCTTCGAGGCCCTCGGCGCGCCGCGCGTGCGCTTCGGCCTGTTCGCCCGCTTCCGCGCGGTCGACGCCAGCGCGCGCGTCGTGCTGCCGCACGAGCACACGCGGGCGGCGGCGAAGGAAGACCGCTGGAAGGTGCTGAACGCGACGAAGGCCAACTTCAGCCCGATCTTCCTCATGTTCCCCGACGCCGAGTCGCGCTTCGCGGCGCTCGCCACGAGGGTCTCCGCGGGCGCGCCGACCTGGACCTACACCGACGACGGCGGCGTCGGCCACCGCGTGTGGCGCATCGCCGACGCGGCGCAGGTGGGCGAACTGCAGGCGCTGCTCGGCGGCGTCAAGAGCTACATCGCGGACGGCCACCACCGCTACGCGACGGCGCTGCGCTACCGCGACGCCAACGGCCCGGACGCCGCCTTCACGCTCGGCTACTTCACGCCGATGAACGAGGGGCTGCTGGTGCTGCCGTACCACCGCATCCTGACCGCGGGCCCGACGCCGACCGAGGCGCGGCAGCGCCTCTCGGAGCTGTTCACGCTGACCGACGCGAAGGACGCCGCCGAAGGCGCCCGCCTCGCGGGCGAGTCGAAGGCGCCGTGGGCGTTCGCGCTGGCGTGGCCACAGGGCGGCGCGCTGGTCGCCGAGGCGAAGCCGGAGGCGGCGTCGCTGCTCGACGAACAGGCGCCTGCCTGCCTGCGCGCGCTCGACACCTACTTCTTCCACAAGGGCGTGATGCCGAAGCGGCTGGGCCTGCAGGACGACGTGGTCAGCTACGTGCACTCGTTCGAGGAAGCGGCGGAGGCGCTGGCCCACGGCAAGTGCGCGATGGCGGCGCTGATGCGGCCGACGCCGGTGCAGCAGATCGTCGACGTGGCCGAGGCCTCGGAGTCGATGCCGGCCAAGAGCACGTTCTTCCACCCCAAGCTGCCGTCGGGCCTGGTCATCCACCCGCTGCTGGTCTGATCCGCGGCAGCGCGCCGCAGGAGGTCGCGATGGCGCACGGGCGCCGCGAGTTCGTGAAGGCCGGTTCGCTGGCGGCGGCCGGCCTCGCTTTCGCCCGCGGCGTCGCCGCGGCGCCGTCCGAGTTCGACCTGCTGCTGAAGGGCGGGCTCGTGCTCGACGGCACCGGCGCGGAGGCGTTCGCCGCCGACGTCGGCGTGCGCGGCGGGCGCATCGCGGCGCTGGGCGCGATCGCCCCGGAGCGGGCGCGCCAGGTCGTCGACGTCGCCGGGCTGCACGTGGCACCCGGCTTCGTCGACATCCACTCCCACTCGGACGGCGACGTGCGCGTCCACCCCGGCGGCGAGAGCCGGGTGATGCAGGGCGTGACCACCGAGCTGACCGGCAACTGCGGCAGCTCGGCTGCGCCCTTCGGCGGCGTCGACGAAGCGTCGCTGCGAGCCGAGTGGGCGAAGGACGGCCTGCCGCAGGTCGACTGGAGCGACGTCGCCTCGTACGGCGCGAGCCTCGAGCGCGCGGGCGTCGCGCTGAACCAGGCGCTGCTGCTGGGCCAGGGCACGCTGCGCCGCCACGTCGTCGGTCTCGTCGACCGGCCGCTTTCGGGCGACGAGACCGCGCGCGTGCTGCGCCTCGTGGAAGAAGGCCTGGAGCAGGGCGCGTTCGGCCTGTCCACCGGCCTCGAGTACACCCCGGGGCGCTACACGCCGACCGACGAAGTGGTGGCGATGGCGCGCGTCGTCGCCCGCCACGGCGGCCTCTACGCCTCGCACGTGCGCAACGAGGAGGCCCGGCTGCTGGAGGCCGTCGACGAGGCGCTCGCGATCGGCCGCCGCGCCGGCTGCCGGGTCCAGGTCTCGCACCTCAAGGCCGCGGGTCGCGTCAACTGGGACAAGCAGGCCTCGGCGCTGCACATGATCGAGGGCGCCCGCCGCGACGGCCTCGAGGCGCTGGCCGACGCGTACCCGTACACCGCCTACTCCACGGGTCTCAAGATCCAGTTGCCGGCCGAGGCGCTGGAGGGCGGCGACGCGCCGATGCTGGCGCGGCTGGCCGACCCCGCGCAGCGCCCGGCGATCCGCGCGGCCGTCGCGCGCCAGATCGCGGCGGAGCCGGGCGACCCGGCGCTGATCGTGATCGCGCGGATGACGAAGTCGGAGGACCAGGCGCTGGTCGGCCGCTCGCTCGCGCAGATCGCGGAGGGCTTCGGCGTCGAGCCCGCCGAGGCACTGCTGCGGCTGCTCGAGCGCGAGCAGGGCGACGTCTCCTTCGTCGGCCACGCGATGAGCGAGGAGAACGTGGCGCGCGTGCTGCGCCACCCGCTGGTGATGCTGGGCTCGGACGGCCGGGTGCTGGCGCCGGTCGGCGAGTGGGCGAAGACGAAGCCGCACCCGCGTTCCTACGGGGCGTTCCCGCGCCTGCTCGGCCACTACGCGCGCGACGGCAAGCTGATGTCGCTGGCCGAGGCCGTGCGCAAGATGACGTCGATGCCGGCCGACCAGATCGGCCTGCGCGACCGCGGCCGGATCGCGCCGGGCAAGGCGGCGGACCTGGTCGCCTTCGACGCCGCGCGGGTGCGCGACACCGCGACCTTCGACGATCCCCACCGCTACCCCGAGGGCATCGCCCACGTCTTCGTGAACGGCGTCGCCGTCGTCGAGCGCGGCCGCGCGACCGGCGC
Organism: Acidobacteriota bacterium; assembly: GCA_011526565.1. GTDB lineage: Bacteria > Acidobacteriota > Vicinamibacteria > Fen-336 > Fen-336 > WYBL01. The sequence goes on from WYBL01000181.1 coordinate 9,896, forward strand.
CCGCCCCGGCCGCGCCCTGCGCCGCGGGTAGCCGCGCGAGGGCGCCGTGAGCCTCCCGCGCGACGAGCCCGTCCCCGAGCGGATGGGCCACGTCCGCATCGAGGGCGTCGCCGGCCACGGCGGCATGGGCACCGTCTACGTCGGCTACGACGAGCGCCTCCTTCGACGGGTGGCGGTGAAGACGCTCCGGCGCGACCGCCACGCGAGCCCCGGCGCGCGCGAGCGGCTGCTGCGCGAGGCGCGCGCCCTCTCGCGCCTCGACCACCCCGGGATCTGCCGCATCCACGACGTCGTCGAGCTCGACGGCGCCGACGTGCTGATGCTCGAGTACGTCGAGGGCCGCTCGCTCGCCCAGGTCCTCGCCGGTCCGCGCCTGCCGCGCGCCGAGGCGCTGCGGATCGGGGAGCGGCTCGCGGAGGCGCTGGCCGCGGCTCACCGCGAGGGCGTGGTCCACCGCGACCTCAAGCCCGAAAACGTGATGGTGACCACGTCCGGCGAGCCCCGCATCCTCGACTTCGGGATCGCGCGGCTGCTCGGCGCCCCCGCACCCGCCAGCGCGGAATCACCCGATCTACGCCCGCGGCGACCTGGCGGGCGCCCGCACGCTCGCGAGCGAAGGGCTCGTGGCGGCCCAGGCCGCGGGCGACAACGACACGGAGGCCTTCCTGCGCTCCTCGCTCGCCGTGTACGCGGCCGAAGCGGGGGAGGCGCAGGCCGCGCGTGCGCAGGTCGAGACGCTGCTCGCGCTGGCCGATCGGCTGGAGGCGCCCGACGCCCGCGTCGTCGCCTGGGTCGGCGCGGGACTCGTCCGCCTCGCGCATGGCGACGCGACCGCGGCCCGCGCGCTGCTGGCGCGCGCGCGCGCTCGGCCCCGAGGCGCCCTCGGTCGACGTGCTGGAGGCCCGCCTCCACGCGGCCGCAGGCCGATACCGCCAGGCGCTCGCCGCGCTCGACCGCGCCCGCACCCGCGGCGCCACCTGGGGCCCGCGCTGGGAAGACGAGCGAGCCCGCTACGCGCAGCTCGCCGGCGCGCCGACTCAGGGCTCGACCGAGTAGAGCGGCTGGGCGAGGCCCGCGACGCGGTGGGCGCGCAGGCGCACGCCGAAGGCGCTCGCGCAGGCGTCGCCGGTGAGCACCGACTCGGGCGCTCCCTGCGCCGCCAGCTCGCCGCGGGCGACGAGCAGCATGCGCTCGGCCCACGCCGCCGCGCGCGGCAGGTCGTGGACGACCGCCAGCACCGCGACGCCCTCGCGGCGGACCTCGTCGAGCGCCGCGAACAGCGCGAGCTGGTGGCCGACGTCGAGGTGGGCCGCGGGCTCGTCGAGCAGCAGCACGCTCGGCTGCTGGGCCAGGCCGCGGGCCAGCGCCGCGAGTTGCCGCTCGCCGGCCGACAGCGTGCCGATCCGGCGCGCCGCGAGATGGGCGATGCCGGTGAGCGCGAGCGCACGCTCGACTGCGCGACGGTCCTCCGCGTCCAGAGCGCGGAACGGGCCGCAGTACGGATAGCGGCCCAACGCCACCCGCTCCTCGACCGTGAACGCGTCGGCGCCGCCTTCGTCGGGCGTCACCAGCGCCAGCAAGCGCGCCAGGCGGCCGCGCGGCAGCGTCGCGAGCGGCTCGCCCTCGAAGCGCACCTCGCCGGACGAGGGCGGCAGCAGGCCCGCGAGCGCCCGCACCAGCGTCGACTTGCCGGCCGCGTTGGGGCCGACCAGGGCCACCGCTTCGCCCGCGCGCAGCGCGAGGTCGACGCCGCGCACGACGTCGCAGCCGCCGCGGGCCACCGACAGCCCGCGCGCCTCGAGCCGCGGAGGCGCCGCGCTCAAGCGCGTTCCGGCGCGTGTCGCAGCGCCACCAGGAAGTAGGGCGCGCCGACCAGGGCGGTCAGCGCGCCGAGCGGCAGGTCGACGCGGTCGCTGAACGAGCGCGCGGCGAGGTCGGCGACCACGACCAGCAGCGCGCCGCCGAGGAACGAAGCCGGCAGCAGCCGCCGCGCCGCGGGCCCGACCAGCGGCCGCAGCGCGTGCGGCGCGACCAGGCCCACGAACGGCACCGAGCCCGCGGCCGCAGTCGCGGCGCCGGCCAGCAGCGCGGCGGCGCCCAGCACACCGAGGCGCGCGGCGCGCACCGGCAGGCCCAGCGAGGCCGCCTCCTCGTCGCCGAGCGAGAGCACGTCGAGCGGACGTGCCAGCGCCAGCAGCAGCGCCCCGCCGACGGCGACCAGCGCGGCGCACAGGCCGAGGTGGGTCCACGAGCGGCCCTCGAGCCCGCCCGCGAGCCAGAACAGCACGGCCTTGACGCGGAACTCCTCGGTGGCGACCAGCAGCACGGAGGTGCCCGCTCCCGCCAGCGCGGAGACGGCGAGCCCGGTCAGCAGCAGGCCCGCCAGCGACGAGCGCCCGATCAGCCCGGCCAGCGCGTAGACGAGCAGCACGGCGCACAACGCGCCCGCGAACGCGGCGGCCGGCAGCGCGAGGTACACCTCGGAGGCCCAGCCGAAGCGGACCGCGATCACGGCGCCCAGCGCCGCGCCGCCGCCGACGCCGAGCAGGCCCGAGTCGGCCATCGGGTTGCGGAAAACGGCCTGCAGCGCGGCCCCCACCATCGCCAGCGCGCCGCCGACCAGGGCGGCCAGCAGCACGCGCGGCACGCGCACCGTGGCGAGGATCGCGCTTTCGGCCGGCGGCAGCCCCGAGTCGAGCCCGACCAGGTAGCGCAGCACGCCCGCGAAGGGCAGCGGCACGGCGCCCGAGGCGCAGCCCAGGAGCAGCGCCAGCGGCAGCGCCGCGAGCAGCGCCGCGAAGGTCGCCCGTCGGCGAGAGGTCTCGTTCACCGCGGCGCCTCGGGCGAGGTCACGCGCGCAGGGTGGAGGCGATGGGCGAGCGCCCACGCCGCGTCGGCGGTGTAGTGGCTGACGGCGACCAGCAGCCGGTTGGGCAGCGTGATCGCGCGGCCCTCGCGCACGGCGCGGAGCTGGCCGAGCAACGGATCGGCGGCGAGGGACTCGGCGGCGCCCGGCCAGTTGCCGAGCAGCACGACGTCGGGGTCGGACACGAACGCGCGCTCGGCGCCCAGCGGCACGATGCCCTCGAGGCCCAGCTCGGCGCCCACGCTGCGCCCGCCCGCGGCCTCGATCAGCGCGCTCAGCGTGGTGCCCGCGCCGGCGGTGACGCCCTGCGACCAGTACAGCACCCGCGGGCGCTCGGCGCCCGCCAGCGCCTGCGCCAGCGCGCGCAGCTTGCGGTCGTACTCCGCGACCAGCCGCTGCGCGCCTTCGCGCTCGCCGACGGCGTCGCCCAGGGTCAGCAGCGCCGCGCGAATGCCGGGCAGCGAGCCCAGGCCCCGCATCCGGTGGTGGCGGACGCCGGTGCGCTCGAGCAGGGTCAGGAAGTCGGCGTCGGTGTACTCCGAGACGACGACGAGGTCGGCGCGCAGCGCGACCAGCCGCTCCAGATCCGCTTTCGCGAAGCGGATCGCGGTCGCCGGCACCCGGCCCGCGACGTTCGAGTCTTCGGCGGAGTCCGCGAAGCGGGTGACGCCGACCAGGCGCGCGGGCGGCAGGATGTCGACCAGCACCTCGTCGGCGGAGAGGTTGAGCGAGGCCACCCGCTGCGGCTCCGCCGCCCGCGCGGGCGGCGCGCCCGCCGCGGCCAGGCCCAGCGCCAGCGCCGTCGCGACGAAGCGGCGCCGCGTCGGCTTCACGCCGCGGCCTCCGGCCGCACGTCGGCGAACGCGAAGCCGTCGCGGGTGACGACCTCGCCGACGCGGACGCGCAGCGGCGCGCGGAACTCCGGCGAGTCCCACACGAAGGTGTGGAACTCGCCGTTCTCGCCGCAGGGATCGGCACTCGCGGGCAGTTCCGCCAGCAGCGCGTCGTCGTACGCGCGGCCGACGAAGTGCGGGGGCAGGGCGCTGGGGTCGACGCAGGTGAGCCAGGCGCGGGTGCCGGCGTCGATCAGCTCGCGCGCGAACGTGCGGGTCTCGCGGCCCCACAGCGGGAAGAGGGGCCGCAGCCCCGTCGGGGCCAGATTCTCCTCGCGGTAGCGGCGCACGTCCTCGAGGAACAGGTCGCCGAAGGCGACCGCCTGCACGCCGCGCGCCTTCGCCTGCGCCATGGCCTCGGCCATCGCGGCCTCGTACGCGCCGTTCGGACACGGCCACGGGATCTCGACCTCGTGCAACGGCAGGCCGACGGCGTCGGCCTGCTCCCGCACCAGGTCCCGCCTCACGGCGTGCATCGCAACGCGGTCATGCGTGCTGTTGAACGTCGTCAGCAGCCCCACGACCTCCACGTCGCCGCGCTGGCGCAGGACGTGGAGGGCGTGGGCCGAGTCCTTGCCGCTCGACCAGGCGAGCAGCGCGCGCGTCACGGGCGGTCCGCCGCCGCGACCCGCACGCCGAAGCGCAGCGCGCGGCCGAGCGCGGGATAGCCGAGCACCTCCTCGTAGCGGCGGTCGGTCAGGTTCTCGCCGGCGACGAACGCGGAGATCCCGCGCCCGAAGCTCCAGCGCGCGCGCGCGTCGAGCCGGGCGTGGCCCGGGTTGCGGGTGAGACCCAGCCCCGCGAAGTCGCTGTCGGCGCGTTCGCCGACCAGCGCCAGCGTGACGCCCGCCGTGAGCCGGCCCGGCGTCGCCGTGAGCGTGATCGCACCCGAGTGGCGCGGCCGCCGCAGCAGCGGCTCGCCCACCGCGTACACGGGGTCGAAGTCGGACGTGGACGTCACCACCTCGGAGTCGAGGAAGGTGTAGTGCGCGGAGATCGACAGGTCGGCGCTCGGCGCCGCGGCCAGCGACAGCTCGAGCCCCTGGGCCCGCGCCGCGCCGACGTTCTCGTAGGTGCCGCGGAACGGCACGAACGAGGCGATCACGTAGCCGATCTGGTCGCGGTAGTCGTGGCGGAACGCGGTCGCCCCGAGCCGCGCGCGGCCGCCGGCGAGCCGCTGCTCGACGCCCACGTCGAAGGTCGTGGAGCGCTCGGCGAGCAGGTCCGGGTTGCCGGCGGCGAAGACCGAGGCGCCGAAGCTCTCGAGGAAGGTGGGCTCCTTGATGCCCTTGCCCCACGAGGCGCGCAGCGTCGTCGCGTCGTCGCCGCCGCGCGCGCGCCAGGCCAGCGCGGCCCGCGGCACGGCCTCGGTGCCGTAGCTGTCGTTGCGCTCGACGCGGCCGCCGAGGGTGAGGAACACGGACTCGCCGAGCACCACCCGGTCCTGCACGTAGGCGCCGAAGTTGGTGCGCTCGGGGCGCACGAAGTCGGCGGCGTTCTCGCGGCCCACGTCGCCCGTCTCGCGCTCCAGGTCCGCGCCGAACGTCAGCAGGTGACGCCCGCCCAGCGCGCGCTCGACCTGATAACCCGCCGAGAGCCGCCGGTTGTCGTTGAGGAACCCGTCGGCGCTGGCGCTGTCGGGATAGCCGTAGCCCACGCGGTCGCCCAGGCGCGGCTCGAAGAAGCCGGAGTCCAGCGGGTTCTTGGAGAGCTGGTGGCCGTCGTGGTGGCCCACGCGCACGGTGTGGAGGAAGCCGCCGGCGCGGTGGGTGAGCGTGGCCGCCGCCAGCCACTCGTCGCGCTCGATGAACGCGTCGAGGTCGGGCCGGCCGTAGGCCGTCTGGCCCGGGGTGCCGGCGCGGCTGGTCATCGCGCGCAGCACCACGCGCAGCTCGGTCGCGGTGCCGAGCCGGGTCCCGAGCGAGGCCGCGGCGCCCGTCTCCTCGAAGCGGCCGTTGGGCACGTCGTTGTCCGACTCCACCCGCAGCGCGCCGAGGTTCCAGTCGATCCCTTCGCCCGCGATGCTGGCGCCGGCCTCGAGGCGGCGGGTGTCGAAGCTGCCGGCTTCCGCCCCGGCGCGCCAGTCGGGGGCCTCGCCGGGCCGCGCGCGGCGGGTCTGCAGCGCGATCACGCCGGCGATCGCGTCGGTGCCGTAGAGCGCGCTGGCCGCGCCGCGCACGACCTCGAGCCGCTCCAGCTCCAGCGGCAGCACCATGCCGAAGTCGTAGGCGCCGCCCGGCTGGTTGACCGGCACGCCGTCGACCAGCACCCGCGCGTAGCGCGACTCGCCGCCGCGCACGAAGGCCGAGGCCTGGGTGCCGAGGCCGCCGGTGCGGGCGACCGCGACGCCGGGAATCTCCTGCAGCAGGTGCAGCACGTCGGACGGGGCGCGGGCGGCGATCGCCTCGCGGTCGAGCGCGTCGACGCTGACGCCCAGCGTGGACGGCGCGGCCTCGCCGCGGGTGGCGGCGACGACCACGCTCTCGCGCACGGGCGCGGGCTGCAGGGTGAGGTCGAGCCTCGCATCCTCGTCCGTCGCGAGCGTCGCGGCGGGCGCGCCCTCGAGGCGGAAGCCGGGGACGTCGACGTGGAGCGCGTAGCGGCCGGCGGGGAGGTCGGCGAAGCGGTAGTGGCCCGTGGCGTCGGTGACGGATCGCGCGGCGACGGCGTCGCCGCCCAAGTGCACGACCACCTGCGGCAGGGCTTCGCCTGCGGGTGAAACGAGCCGGCCGCCGAGCGTCGCGGCCTCGAGAACGGATGAGCCAAGTGAGGCGAAAAGCGCCGCCGCGAACGCGGCGCGGAGGGTGAGGGTGGGCAAGGCGAGTCTCCTGACAGGAGGCTCGACGCGAACGGCAGGGAAGCCGCGGCCGGGGTCCGGCGCGCCGGCTTTCCGCAGCTCCTTCACGCGAGGAAGCTCCACGGAACGGTACGTGCCGGGGCAGGTTTCCTGGCTCCCGGATCGTCGCCCGCCCCCGACCTTCCCCGCGCCCTCTCGGGCCCGAGTGGCGGACGCTGCTCGCGAACACTCGCGAGCGCGCCCCACGGCGGCGAACTCCCCGGCTACAGTGGCGGGACCGCGCAGGTTTTCGACCTGCTTCCCTTTTACCCCCTCGACGAGGGGCACCCCGACGGATGCGCAGGAGTCTGCGGCTTCACCGGAGCCGCTGTCAAATCGGGCGGGCTCAGTACCAGTCGACGACGCGCAGGCCGGCAACTCGCCGGAACTCGGCCACGTTTCGGGTGACGAGAGTGGCGCGGTGCGCCAGCGCCGACCCGGCGATCAGGACGTCGAGCGGGCCGACCGGCGACCCGACCCGCTCGAGGTCGAGGCGGACCCGGGCCGAAGCGCGGGCGGCCTCCCGATCGAACGGCAGCACGGCCACGTTCGCCAGGAAATCATCCAGGCGAGCCAGCAGGCTGCGCGGGGCCGCACTGCGACCCGCGCCGTACTGCAGCTCGTAGGCGACGACTGCCGGCAGGGCGATCGATGTCCGGCTCTGCTCCAGGAGACGCTGCGCCACACGGCCCTGGTCGCGGAGGTAGTACGAGACGGTGTTCGTGTCGAGCGCGAACAGGCTCACAGCTTCTCGCGCCGGGTGTCGGCGGGTTGATCCGTCCGCAGTTCTTCGGCCAGAGGGAAGTCGGGCCACGCTCCCGCCATCTCCCGGACGGCAGCCGGCCACTGATCGTCGACCTCCTGGCGGACCAGCCGAGCGAGCCACTGGCTCCGCGACAAGCCGGCGGCTCGCGCAGCCTTCTTCATCCGTTCGGCGGTCTGGTCGTCGAGATAGAGGGTCACCTGGGCCATCGAACCACCACTTATATGGGCAAGTATACCTGGCTGCACGGGTGATCTCGATCTCCAGCGGCCGATCGACCGGGTCCGTCGCCGCTTGTGTGCCTGCGAGGCACACATCGTGCTAGATTGCTCTCGAAGAGTGAAGCACTTCGCGTGGGACGAAGAGAAGAACGCGAGGCTGCGTGCCGAACGAGGCATCGCGTTCGAGGAAGTCGTGTTCCGGATCGAGCACGGCGACCTCCTGGCGGTGCTCGAGCACCCGCGTCCCGAACGGTATGGCGGGCAGCGGGTCTTCGTGATCCGGCATGACGGTTACGTGTACCTCGTGCCGTTCGTCGAGGACGAGCGAACCGTGTTCCTGAAGACGATCATCCCCAGCCGCAAGGCCACGCGAGAGTACCTGGGGGCGGAGGTGGACGAACCGTGAAGCGCGAAGACGAGAAGGAACTGTTGGCGTCCGTCGAACGCGGCGAGTGGAAGGCCTCCCGTGGCGGCAAGACCGAGCGTGCGCGCTACGCGAGCTACGCCCGCGCGACGTTCCGCAAGGACCGCCGCGTGAACATCCGGCTGTCGGGCAAGGACCTCGAGGCGATCCAGGCTCGCGCCCTCGCCGAAGGGCTTCCCTACCAGACCTTGATCTCGAGCCTGCTCCACAAGTACGCGAGCGGTCGCCTCCGCGAGGTGTGAGCCGGCGGGCGCGGACAGCCTGCGAACAGTAGGGACAGGGCCGCGGGCGGTGATGCGCGGCCTCCCGCGCACGCCACATCGCTCCGCAGATGGCTAGCAACACAACAAATGGTGACATCGCAAGAAATCGCGGCGGCTCGAGCTCGGCCCGGACCGAGTCCGGGCCGCTGCGAGGCTCAGGGCGTCGAGTGAGGCCGGGGCGGCCCCAGCGCAGGCGAGAACCTGTTGTGGTGCCGATGCCGGTCGATCGCGGCCTTCCCGTAATCGCGCTCGGCTTCGAGCGCGTTGTGAGCCGGGCACAGCAGGCGGAGGTTCTCCACGGTGTGCTCGCCGCCGCGGGCCCAGGGCACGCGGCCGTGGTCGAACTGCAGGCTTCCCGTCGCCGGGCAGCGCCGGCCCGTCTCGTCGACGAAGCGGCAGCGGCCGCCGTCGCGCGCGTACACCGCGCGCCGCACCGCGGCCGGAATGTGGCGAGACGGAGAGGGTTCCGTGGACGGGGCGCGCCGAGCGCCCTTCCGGGGCTTTCTCGAGAGGCCGAAGCGCCGCGCCTCGAGCCGCTCGAGCTTCTCGGTGACGGCCTGGTCGATCAGCTCCGCGAGGCCGGCGCCGGGCCGCAGCGCCTTCAGACGCTCCAGCTTCGCGCGCAGCTCGTCGCTCGCGGTGAACTGCACGAGGTGTCTCGAGGGCGCGAGCGGCGCCACGGTCACGCGGCGGCGGGCGGCCTCCGGGCTTCGATCGTGAGCCTCGTCGCGCAGGGCGGCGCCGAATGATGTCGCGGATTCGCCGGATGCCGCCGGCGCGCCGATGCCAATCGCCGCCCCGGACCCGTCGCCGAGTGACGTGGCTGCTCCAGGCGGAGCCGCGACCAGCGCCGGCGAGGAGGGCGCCCGTTGCGGCAGCTTCCGGATGCGCGACGCCGCGTCCGGGCGCGGTGCGACGGATCGAGCCAGGACCTCGATCTCCCGCTTCGACCGGTGCGTCGCGCGGCCGAGCAGCGCCTCCTGTTCGGCGCTGTCCAGGCTCGCGAGCAGCGGCACCAGCTCCGCCGCCCCGCTCAGGTGCAGGCGCCCGTCGGCCAGCATCGCGAGCAGGAGCGGCTGCCGCCGCGAAGCGCGGGCGACAGCGATCCGCAAGTACGCCTCGTGCTCGGAAAGGTGGAGCGCGCCGGTGCAGTACGCGAACAGCGACGGGAAGGCCCGCCTGGCGTAGAGCCGCCGCTCGTCCAACTCGGCCAGGTGCGCGACCAGCTCGGCCTCGACTCGCCGCGACTCCCCGATGCACCGCGCGAGCCCCCGAAGCAACTCGTCGTCGGAGAGCGATTGCAGCGCCTTTGTGCGCTCAGCGTGACCTTCCAATGCGATGACCCCCGACGCGGATCATCGTCGAGCCCCTTGCCGCACAAGGTCCACCCAACTCGGTCCAGACCGAGTCGGGCGCGACTGGCCTCAGTCGTGCATCGTGTAGGCATCGCGCAGAGCGAGCACCTCTCCATCCCGCACCCGTGCGAACCGCGCCGCATCGCAGGCCGGGCGCCGCACCATGCGCAGCGCCAGCGACGCCTGACGAGAGCTCAGGCTCGGCCGCCCGTACAGCGCCAGCGCCCACCCGCGAGAAAGCGCCAACTCGGTCCAGACCGAGTTGGCGTCGGCGGGACTCGCCTCTACACCGGGCCGTCGCCGGGCCGAGTGGCGACCAGGAAGGCGATGTTCTCGTCCGGGTCGTGGAAGGTGCGGATCGGGCCCTTGAGTTCTACCGGGAGGTCGTCGAGCAGGGAGCGGAGCTGGCTCTCCGTGCGGTACTTCAGGAGCCAGTCCATGCACGCTTCCATGTAGCCGACGTCCGGGATGTCGGGGACGAAGTTGGCGATCAGCACGCGACCGCCCGGGCGCACGGCCTCCAGCATGCGCGAGACGAGCGCCGAGGCGACGTTGTCCTCGAGGTAGTCGAACAGGCCCGCGGCGTAGACGAGATCGAAGTCGCGGAGGCGAAGCGAGCGCTTGATCAAGGCGCGGATCGAGGCCGCGTGCGTCTCCATGCGACACCCGAGGCGCTGGCTGGCCTCGCGGGCTACGCCGAGGCTGTCCGCGTCCTGGTCGAGGCCGACGACCTCCACGGCATCGCCGCGGCGGATCGCGACCGAGAGCTCGAGCTCGCGCATGTGGCCGCAGGCGAGCGCCAGGACGCGACAGTGGCCATGGCCTTCGGCACTCGCGCGGTCGATGAGTTCGGCGAGGATCTGGCGCCGGAAGCGCACGGCCCGCGTTGCGGGCGACGCCGTCGTGTATCGGTTGATCGCGCGGCCGAGAGGGCGCTGGAACTCAGGCTGTGCGGACCCGTAGATGTGGTCGATCAGGACGGCGTCTCCCGCGTAGCCACGGGGCTTGGTGTAGGCCCTGCGAGTGAACGGATCCTTCTGGGCCAGCGACAGGATCGGGTGCCGGCGCACGATGGCGACCCTGTCCTCCCACGGCACGTCGCCACGCGAAAAGCGTTCACTCCCCCAAATGAGGGACATTCCCCGGATTTCGGGCGCGCCGGGCCCGCTCCGGTAACATGGGGGCGCAATGAACGACCGCTTCCTGCGCGCCTGCCGGCGCGAACCCGTGGATCGCACCCCCGTCTGGTTCATGCGCCAGGCCGGGCGCTACATGGCCGAGTACCGCGCGCTGCGGGCGAAGCACTCGATGCTCACCCTGTGCCGCACGCCCGAGCTGGCCGTCGAGGTCACCCTGCAGCCGGTCAAGGCGCTGGGGATCGACGCCGCGATCCTGTTCTCGGACCTGCTGCTGCCGCTGGCGCCGATGGGCATCCCGTTCGACTTCCAGTCGGGCGAGGGGCCGGTGATCGAGAAGCCGGTGCGCTCGGCGGCCGACGTCGCCGCCCTCCATCGCTTCGAGCCGCGCCAGGACCTCGGCATGGTGCTCGAGTCGATCAAGATGCTGCGCAAGGAGCTGCAGATCCCGCTGATCGGCTTCGCGGGGGCGCCGTTCACGCTCGCCTCGTACGCGATCGAGGGCGGCCACTCCAGCCACTTCGCGCTGACCAAGTCGCTGATGTACGAGGACCCCGCGACCTGGCACAAGCTGGCCGGGCTGTTCGCGGAGATCGTCGCCGACTACCTGCAGGCGCAGGTCGAGGCCGGCTGCCAGGCGCTGCAGGTGTTCGACTCGTGGGTCGGCGCGCTCGACGAGGCCGACTACCGCGAGTTCTGCCTGCCGCACACGAAGCGGATCTTCGACGCGCTCGCCACGACCGGCGTGCCGACGATCCATTTCGGCACCGGCACCGGCCACCTGCTGGCCGCCCAGCGCGAGGCGGGCGGCGACGTGATCGGCGTCGACTGGCGCACCCCGCTCGACGAGGGCTGGAACCGGATCGGTGCCGACCGCGCCGTGCAGGGCAACCTCGACCCGACCCTGCTGTTCGCCCCGCGCGAGCGGCTGCTCGCCCGCGTCGACGACGTGCTGAGCCGCGCTCGCTCGCGCGACGGCCACGTCTTCAACCTCGGCCACGGCATCCTGCCGGGCACTCCGGTCGAGAACGTGAAGGCGGTGGTCGAGCACGTGCACGCCGTCACCGCGCGATAGCCTGATGTCCGAGACGCTCCCGGTCGCGATCGTCGGCGGCGGCATCTCCGGCCTAGGGGCGGCCCACGCCCTGCACAAGGCCGGCGTGCCGTTCCGGTTGTACGAGGCGGCCCCGCGTCTCGGCGGCGTGATCCAGACCGACCTGCACGAGGGCTTCGTGCTCGAGGGCGGCCCCGACACGATCCTGGCCCAGAAACCGGAAGGCCTGGCGCTGGCCCGCGAGCTCGACCTGACGGACCGCATGGTCGGCACCAACATGGAGCAGCGCACGCTCTACATCCTGACCGGCGGCCGCCTGAAGCCGATGCCGGAGGGCCTGGCCCTCGCGATTCCCACGAAAATGTGGCCGTTCGTCAGGAGCGACGTGTTCTCGTGGCCGGGCAAGATCCGGATGGGGCTCGACGCGGTGATCCCGCCGCGCCGCGGCGAAGGCGACGAGTCGATCGCCTCGTTCATGCGCCGCCGCCTGGGCGGGGAGGCGCTGCGGCTGCTCGGCGAGCCGCTGCTCGCCGGCATCCACGCCGGCGACCCCGAGCAGCTCTCGATCACCGCGACGTTCCCGCGCTTCGTCGAGATGGAGCGCAACCACGGCAGCCTGCTGCGCGCGATGCTGGCCGCGAAGAGGGCGGCCCCCGCCGCGGGCGCCTCGCACGGCGCGCCCGGCGCACAGGGCGGCCAGGGCGGCAACGGCCGCGGCCCGATGGCGCCGTTCTTCTCGTTCAAGGCGGGCCTCGGCGAGCTGGTCGACGCGCTGGTCGCGCGGTTGCCCGCCGACGCGCTCCGCACCGGCCGCGCGCTCGAGTCGATCGCCCGCGACGAAAGCGGCTGGACGCTCGCGTTCGCCGGCGGCGAGAGCGTGCGCGCGCGGGCGCTGGTGCTGGCGATCCCGGCGCCGAAGCTCGTGCCGCTGCTGCAGCCGCACGCCCGCGACCTCGTGCAACTGCTGGAGACGATCCCGTTCGTCTCCTCCGCGACGGTGCTGATCGGCTACCGCCGCGAGCAGGTCGCCCACCCGCTCGACGGCTACGGACTCGTCACCGTCGCCGGCCAGCGGATCTCCACGATGGCGCTGAGCTTCCTCTCCACCAAGCGCCCCGGCAGCGCCCCCGAGGGCCACGTGCTGCTGCGCGGCTTCCTCGGCGGCGCCCGCGACCCCGACGTGCTGCGCATGGCCGATCACTCGCTGGTGGCCGCGGTGATCGGCGACATGAGGTCCCACCTCGGCCTGTCCGGCGCGCCGCTGTTCAGCCGCGTCTACCGCTGGCCGCAGACCACGCCGCAGATGACCGTCGGCCACTTCGGCCGCATGGAACAGATCGACCGCCTGACGGGCACGCTGCCCGGCCTGTTCCTCACCGGCGCCGGCCTGCGCGCGACTGGCATCCCCGACTGCTACGGCGACGCGGTCAAGACGGCCGAGGCGGCGAGGGCCTGGCTCGGCTGACGAGCGTCCGCGCCACGACGTTTGACAAGTGGGTCGCCGCGACCTCTGAGACAATGCGCGCCGTCATGCGCCACCGCACCCCGTGGGTCGCCGCGCTTCTCGCCCTCGTCCCCTCCGTCGCAGCCGTGGCCGCGCCCTCCGAGCCCGGCCTGGTGCCACCCGTCGCGCTCGCGGTACCGCTCGCGGCGCCGCCCGCCCTCGACGGCCACGTGCTCGGCGATCCCGCCTGGAGCGCGGCGCCGGCGGCCGACGGGTTCCGGCAGACGACCCCACAGGCGGGCGCGCCAGCCTCCGAGCGCACCGAGGTGCGCTTCGGCTTCACCCGCGACGCGCTCTACGTCGCGATCGTCTGCCACGACTCGGAGCCCGATCGCCTGGTCGTGTCCGACAGCCGTCGCGACGCCTCGCTCGACGACACCGACAGCGTGCGGATCGCGCTCGACACCTTCTTCGACCGCCAGAACGGCTTCGTGTTCGGGACCAACCCGGCGGCGGTCGAGTACGACGCCCAGTTCTCGCGCGAGGGCCAGGGCGACGGCGACTACAACCTCAACTGGGACGGCGCGTGGCGGGTGCGCACGGCCACGGGCGAGTTCGGCTGGAGCGCGGAGTTCGAGATCCCGTTCCGCACCCTCCGCTACCCGGCACAGGAGGACCCCCAGGCGTGGGGGCTGCAGGTGCAGCGCAACATCCGGCGCCGCAACGAGACCGCGTACTGGGCCCCGATCCC
>WYBL01000028.1 GCA_011526565.1 Acidobacteriota bacterium
GCCAGACCCTTCGAGTGGAAATTCACGCGCCGTGATCTCGCCCAGCTCTTCCGAAGACTGGACTCCTCACCCATGAGACTCGTCGCGTGAGGTTACGTCACCGAACTTCCGGGCCAGAGGACTAGTTGGAGCACTTCCAGCAGTAGCCGGGCTCCGGACAGCGGTACTCGCCGCACATCTCCTTCTTCACGCACTTCTTGCCCTTCTTGCAGGACTTGTTGCAGTCGTCGCGCTTGTCGGCCGCCCACATGCCGAAGTCCCCGCACGTGACTTCGGCCGAGCCCTCGGCTTCGGCCATCAGCGTCGCGAAGTCGACCGGCGCCGGAGCCGCCTTGGCGACCGTCACGGGCGTGGCCGGTTGCGGGGCCGCGGCCTCACCCATCGGCGCGAACGCCAGCACCGCCGCGATCGCCGCGACGGCCAGTCTCGTCATCCACTTCATCGGGCACCCTCCGTGGGGAGATTGTGCGCCTTCGCGAGCCGTGTTGTCGCGGCCGCGGGCTTACCATTCCGCCGATGCGCACGCTGCCGCCGGCCCTCGCCCTCGCCGTCTTCGCCACCACGGCCGCCGCCCAGGCGCCGGAGTGGGACCTCGCCCGCGCACGCGCGATCCTCGACCAGACGGCGGAGTTGCGGCTGGCTCCCGGCCTGTCCGGCCTCGGCCCCGGCGAGCGGGCGGCGGTCGCCCGGCTGCTCGAGGCCGGGGCGCTGATGCAGGGGCTCTACGAGCAGCAGCGCCACCCCCAGGCGCTCGCGTCGAAGGCCGCGCTGGACGCCCGCCATGCCCAGGCCTCCACCGAGCTGACGCGCGCGCTGCGCGACCTCTATCGCCTCAACCAGGGGCCGATCGCGGTCACCCTCGACAACCGCCGCGAGCCGTTCCTGGCGGTGGCGCCGCAGGCGCCCGAGCGCAACGTCTACCCCGCCGGCGCGACGTCCGAGGCGCTCGAGGCGCTCGCGCAGGCCCACCCCGAGCGCCGCGCGGAGCTGTTCGACACCCGCAGCGTCGTGCGCCGCGCCGACGCGGCGTCGATCGCCACCGACCTCGCGGCGCTCGACCGCCACCCGGTGCTCGACGGGCTGCACCCGGGGCTGCGCGCGCGGCTGCAGGCGCTGCCTCGCGACGGCGGGTTCTACGCGGTGCCGCAGGCGGTCGCCCATGCCGACGAGCTCGTGGCAGCGCATCGCCTGCTGCGCGAGGCGGCCGACGCCGTCGCGGACGAGGACCCGGAGTTCGCGGGCTACCTGCGCCATCGCGGCCGCGACCTGCTCGCCAACGACTACGAGGCGGGCGACGCGGCGTGGGTCAGCGGCCACTTCCGCAACCTCAACGCCCAGGTCGGTTCGTACGAGACCTACGACGACGCGCTGTTCGGCGTGAAGGCGTTCTTCTCGCTGTCGCTGCTGAAGAAGGACGCGGAGCGCTCGGCCGCCGTCGCGCAGGCGGTGGGCGGGCTGCAGGCGATCCAGGACGCGCTGCCGGCGCCGCCGCGGCGCGTGCGCGAGCAGATCCCGGTCGGCGTCTACGACGTGATCGCCGACTTCGGGCAGGCCCGCGGCACCAACACCGCGACGATCCTGCCCAACGAGGCGTTGCACGCGCGGCGCTACGGGCGGGTGATCCTGCTGCGCCGCAACGTGATGACCGCGGCCCCGATCCTCGACGCCCAGCTCGCGGCCTTCCGCGCCGCGACCGTGCCCGCGCACCACGGCGAGCTGCACGGCGACGCCGAGTTCCAGCGCACGCTGTGGCACGAGGTCGGGCACTACCTCGGCGTCGACCGCACCGCCGACGGCCGCGACCTCGACGCGGCGCTGCAGGGCGCCGCCGACCTGCTCGAGGAGATGAAGGCCGACCTCGTCTCGCTGTTCGCGGGTCCGGCGCTGCGCGCGCGGGGCTACTACGACGACGCGGCCCTGAAGGCACTCCACGCCGCCGGCGTGCGGCGCACGCTGCAGAACAACCGCCCGCGCCGCGACCAGCCGTACCAGACGATGCAGCTCATGCAGCAGAACTGGTTCCTGGAGCACGGGCTGCTCTCGTGGCAGGGCGACGCGCTCGCGATCCGCCACGAGCGCTACCCGGAAGTGGTCGCCGCGCTGCTGAAGGAGGTGCTGGCCGTGCAGCACGCCGGCGACCGGGCGCTGGCCGAGGCGTTCGTCGCGCGCTGGACGGGGTGGAGCGAGCGCCACGAGGCGCTGGCGGCCAAACTGCGTGCGGCCGGCGGCCCGCGCTTCCGCCTGGTCCGCTACGGGGCGCTGGGCGAGTAGCGGCTAACGCCGCTCTCGCAGCTCCCAGATCCCGACCGTGCCGGACAGCTCGTTGGAGACGAGCAGCAGCGCTTCGCCCGTCGGGCTGTCGGCTGCGTCGACGAACCACAGGCCCTCCGGCCCCAGGTCGCCGCCCCCGTTGACGAGGTCGCGGCCGTGGAACAGCCGCACGAACCGCGGGCGCAGCGGATCGCTCACGTCGAAGGCGGCGATCGCGGACGCGCGCTCGAGGCCCACGAACACGTAGTGCCGGTCGCCGACGACGCCGGAGGCCAGCCCCTCGGGCTCCGGCCCCTTGTCGTCGCTGCGGGAGTCGCGAACGCCGCTGACGTTGTCGGCATTGAAGAAGGCGGGCAGGAGGCGGGCCATCGCCTGCTCGATCTGGTCGCCGCTGTCCCACACGGGCGCGCCGTCCGCGTCCCAGACCGAGAACGAGCGGGCCCCGAACGAGTGGAGCTGGTCCCAGTCGCCGTCGCCGTCGGTGTCGCCGCGGGTGCGGTCGACCTTGAGCCGGCCCAGGTTCTCGGGCTTCTGGAGTTCCGCCGCGTCGGGGAACGCGGTCGGGTCGAGCTTCAGCTCGCCGACCGCGATCGCCTCCAGGCCGCACTCCCAGTCGCGGCCTTCGCCTTCGTTGGCGGTGAACAGCCACGTGCGGCCGCCGATCGTCGCGGCGCGGATGACGTCCGGCTGGTACTGGCCCCACACGGGCCACGGCCGGATTCGGGTCCCGCCGTCGACGTCGGAGGCGTCGAGGCCCATCCCGGGCCGCGAGTGGTCCTTCTCGCCGAGCGGCACGATCCGCGTGACCTTCGCTGCCGCCACGTCGATCACCGCCAGGGCGTTGTTCTCCTGCAGCGTCGCCCACGCGGTGCGGCCGTCGTCCGAGATGGCGATGAACTCGGGCTCGACGTCCTGGGCGAGCGAAGCGCCAGGGCCGGACAGGCGCAGTCCCGGCACGTCCGCGGCGGCGAAGGCGCCGAAGCCGGCGATGCGCCCGGTCGCGTGCCCGGGTCCGCGCGAGACGTCGATCACCGCGATGCCGCCTTCGGGGTCGCGGCCCGGGGCGCAGTAGTCGTCCGGTTCGCCCTCGAGCGCTGCCAGCAACGTGTTGCCGTCGGGCGTGAAGCGGACCATGTCCGGCAGCGCGCCGACCGCCACTTTCGAGAGCCGATTGCCGTCGGCGTCGATGAAGAGCACCGCGCCCGGTGCGGTCTTGGTCGGGCCCGGCAAGGCGACCGCGATCCGGCCGTGGGACGTGGTGACGCTGGTGGGTCCGGTGCTCTCGCCGCGGAAGTCGAGCGTCTTCACGAGCCGCGGCGCGCGCGGGTTCGAGAGGTCGACGATGTCGAGCCGCTGGGCGTCGGCACTGGTCGTGAACATCCGCCTCGAGACCGGGTCGTAGGCGCTGATCTCGGCCGCGGCGGTGTCGACGATGCCGGTCGAGTAGCGCCCGAGCAGGACCACCTCGAGACCGGGATCGGCGGCCAGGACCGGAGCCGCGAGCAGTGCAGCAAGAGTGAAGGAGGGAAGCCACATCGTGCGCAATCCTACGCCCGCCGCAAGCTGGGCCTAGGATTCAGGTTCCGGCGGATGGAGGAGCCATGGCGGCAAGGCGCGGGGGATGGGGGGTGGCGGCAACGAGCGTGGCGCTGGCCCTGGCCACGGGTGTGGCTGCGGCGCAGCAGGCGACCACAGAGGGGCCGCGCCCGCCGACGATCCACATGGTCGGGGACTCGACCATGGCGGACAAGCCCACCGGGCGCCCCAACCCCGAGCGCGGCTGGGGTCAGCTCTTCCCGGGCTACTTCGTCGCCGGAGTGCGAGTCGTGAACCACGCCGTCAACGGCCGCAGCACCAGGAGCTTTCGAGACCTCGGGCACTGGGCGCGCGTGGTGGAACAGCTCCGCCCCGGCGACTACGTGATCGTCCAGTTCGGCCACAACGACCAGAAGCGGGAGGACCCCGCGCGCTTCGCCGACGCCGAAACGGACTACCGCCGCAACCTCGAACGCTACGTCGTCGAAGCTCGAGAGCGCGGGGCGCGGCCGATCCTGGCGACGTCGATCGTGCGCCGCCACTTCGACGCCCAGGGAGAGCTGCTCGATCGGCACGGCGCCTATCCCGGGGTGATGCGCGAGGTGGCGTCCCGGCTCGGCGTCCCGCTGCTCGAGCTGCACGGCGCGAGCGACGCCCTCGTGCGCCGGCTCGGGCCGCAGCGGTCCGAGCCGCTCTACCTCAGCCGGATCGAGCCCGGCGACTACGAAACCCTGCCCGAGGGCAAGCGGGACGACACCCACCTGTCCGCACTCGGAGCCACTCGCGTCTGCGATCTCGCGGCGGCCGAGCTGCGGCGCGCGGTTCCAGACCTGGCCGCCTGGTTGCGCGACTAGCCTCCAGGCGCGCGCCCCAGGAGCAAGAGGACGTCCACGACCTCCTGGCCGAGGATCTCGAACTCCCGGGCCTGTTCGGCGACGTAGGCTTCGAACAGGGCGCGGTCCTCGGGGTGTCGCCGGGCCAGCGCCTCGGCCCGCGCGCGGATCGCCTCGAACATCGCCTGGTGCTCGCCGGCCTGGTGGTCCGGGCCTTCCCGCATCTCCCCGACGAGGGTGAACCCCGCGCGGGCGATGGCGTCCAGCAGTTCTCCGCGGCCGCGTCTCCCAGGACCGGACCGACGGCTCCGAGCACGACGACGTCGAAGCGGCCTGCGCCCGCCCAGGAGCGGATGTCCGCCACCTCGAAGCGACAGCGCTCCGCCAGCCCCAGCGCCTCCGCCCGCTGCCGCGCCCGTTCCACGAAAGCGGGCATGCCGTCCACCCCGAGCGCCACCCACGGATGCCGCTCGAGCAGGTGAAGCGCGACCGACCCCTTCCCGCACCCCAGGTCGAGCACGCGCGCCGCGGCGGGAAGGCCGGTCTGCGCCGAGAGCAGCGATTCGATCTGCGCGGGGGACGCGCCCAGGTCGTCGAGATCCTGCAGCAGCTCCGGAAGGTACGGCAGGAGACGCAGGTCGTTCCCGTCGAGAGAGGCCAGGATGGACAGCTCGAGGTCGGACACGCTTCACCCGCGAAGATCGCTCCAGTCTACGCGCCGCTCTGCTAACGTCCCGGTCTTTCAGCGAGCTGCATCTTCCCTTTTCCGCCGGAGTGAACCCTGGTGAAACAGACTCTCGTCGTGGCGGTCCTGGCTCTCGCGCCCGTGGTGGGGGCGCAGGACTACGACCTGGTGCTGAACAACGGGCGCGTGATCGACCCGGAGAGCGGGCTCGACGCCGTCCGCCACGTCGGCATCCGCAACGGGCGCATCGAGGCGGTGTCCGAGCGCCCGCTGCAGGGTGCGCGGACCCTCGACGTCTCCGGGCACATCGTCGCGCCCGGGTTCGTCGACCTCCACGGCCACGGCCAGAGCATCCTGGCCGGGCGGGTGCAGGCGCTGGACGGCGTCACGACCTCTCTCGAGCTCGAGGGCGGCGTGCTGCCCGTGGCGGCCTTCTACGAGAAGCGCGAGCGAGAAGGGCGGCCGATCCACTATGGGACGGCCGCGGGCTGGGCCCACGCCCGCATCGCGGCGTTCACGGGCGACGAGCCGCGGCCCGACCTCGACTGGTTCTTCAGCCACTTCGGCGACCGCGGATGGCAGGAGACGCTGGCCGAGGGCGAACGACTCGAGCGGATCCTGAAGCGGGTCTCGCAAGGGCTGGACGAGGGCGGGCTCGGCGTCGGAGTGCTGCTCGGCTACGCGCCGAAGTCCGGGCGCAAGGAGTATCACGCGGTCAACGCGCTGGCGGCCGCCCGTGGCGTGCCCACGTTCACCCACGCGCGCTACCTGAGCGTCACCGAGCCGACCAGCTCCTTCGAGGGCTATCAGGAGATGGTCGCGGTCGCCGCGGCTACCGGCGCCCGGATGCACGTGTGCCACCTGAACTCGATCAGCGTGACCGACGTCGAAGCCATCGCCGACATGATCGCGAAGGCCCAGGCCGCCGGCGTGAAGCTGACGGTGGAGGCCTATCCCTACGGCGCGGGCGCCACGGGCATCGGGGCCGCGATGTTCCGCGGAGACGGCTGGCGCGAGCGCATGGGCGGGATCGACTACTCCGCGTTCACGCTCGCCGGCCAGCCCCTCGACCGGCAACGCTTCGACGAGCTGCAGGCGAAGGCGCCGGGCACGGGCATCGTGGTCCACTTCCTCGACGTCGAGCATCGCGAGGACCACCGGCGCTTCCTCGACCGCTCGGTCCTGTTCCCGGGCGGGGCGATCGCCTCGGACGGCGGCCATTGGGAAGTGGACGGCAAGCCCGTGGCCGACGACGCCTGGCCGCTGCCCGCGACCGCGCAGTCGCACCCGCGCAGCGCCGGCACCTTCGCCCGTTTCCTGCGCGTCTACGCCCGCGAGCGCCAGGCGCTGAGCTGGCTCGAGGCGATCGCCAAGGCGAGCCTGTACCCCGCGCGCGTGCTCGAGGAGTCGGTGCCGCAGATGCGGAAGAAGGGCCGCCTCCAGGCGGGCATGGACGCGGACATCGTCGTCTTCGATCCGGCGACCGTGTCCGATCGCGCCACGTTCGCCAGGCCCGCGCAGACCTCGGTCGGCTTCCGCTACGTGCTGGTGAGCGGCCAGGTGCTGGTCGACGCCGGCGTGCTCCTCACCGACCGCCTGCCGGGCCAGCCGATCCGCCGCGATTCGGTACGGTGAGAGGGATCACCGCACCGCTCCCGCGCCGGCAGCGGGCTGCTCCGCCTGTGCGTTGACCCAGTCCCACATCTCGGTGCCGCGCTTGAGCAGGGCGGGGACGTCTTCGCGGGCGAGGTAGCGCTCGTCCAGGAGCTTCAGCACTTCCGTCGTGAAGCGGCCGAGGTACTCGTCGCGACTCCGGTAGCGCGCCGCGATCGTGGTCCTCGAGAACGGCGCGATCGAGCCGACGAAACTCGCGCGGTAGTCCGGGAACCCGATCGCCGGGGCGCGCAGGTTCCAGCCGGTGAAGGTCGCCAGGGGCGCGGTGAGGAACGGCATCCGGACTCCCGCACGCTCGTTGCCGTCAGCGTCCACCTGCGGGACCAGCACACCGTACGTGCCCAGCACCTGCGGCGGCTCGCTGCGGCCGTCGACGCGGAAAGGCGCGTACGCGAATGCCGGGGCGCCCGCCAGCGTCGAGGGGGAAACGAGGGTGCCGTCCGCGATCCGGGGGTAGCGGCTGGCCGGAGGCTCCGTCCCGTGCTTCACCCAGGCGTCGAGCGCGTCGACGAGGGCGTGGGTCAGCGGCCAGTAATCGAGCGGGTTCCGCAAGCGCTGGATGCCTGCGGGTTGCTCGGGAGGGAACGGGCCTCCGATGTGACCGTGCCCGGCGAGCGCGTAGATCCGCGTCGTCGATGGCAGGGCGACGTCGGCCCTGCCGTCGGGCGTCGTGTGGATCAGCGATCCGCCCCGCGACCAGTACTCGTAGGCCGTGTTCATGTAGAAGATCTTCGGGACGACGTTCTCCGCGATGGCCCGGTCGAGCAGTCCCGCCGTCCGCCCGCTGGCGGGGTCGGTGGTGGGCAGGTCGGTGAACGGGAAGAGGTCGACGGGGTAGAACGCAGGCGCCAGCGGCTGCGCGTCCCGCGACGGCTGCGCGAAGCGGTGATTGAAGTTGCCGCGACCGGCGCCCGCGACGTGCACGAGCATCGCGTCGAAGACCTGGCGCCCTTCTTCGTCGGCGTTGAACCCGTCGTGGAGGAAGTGGCGCAGGAAGCGGCCGCTCTGCGAGATGCCGAAGCCGTACGCGGCCTCGACCGGAGCCACGGCGTCGGGATCGTGCTTCAGATAGGAGACGAAGTCGCGCACGGCCGCGAAGCCCGTGCCGACGATCGCGGGGTCGGCGGCGGCGTACACGATCTCGTAGATCCGGCCTGGCTGGAAGGCGCCGTCCTTCGCGATCGTCGTGTCGCTCGTGAAGCGCCACTGGCTGCGCGGGATCGTCCGCCGCGGTGCCGTCACGTCGTCGCGCTCGGTCAGCACGTTGGCGGGGTCCGCGCGATCGGCGACGGGGTAGCCGGTGCCCCCGATCGCGCCGACGATCACGTGCCCGATCGGGTGTTCGTCGGTCGCGGCTTCCACGACGAAGTCCGAGCGCACGAGGCCGCGGACGCCGCGGGCCACGGGCGGGTACAGGCGCAGCCGCCCGGCCTCCGGCCGCACGTCGAACTGCCAGCCGAGCCAGGCGAGGGTGTAGCCGCGGCGGAACAGGAACTCGTCGCGCGCGGGGTCCGAACTGCGCCCGAGCCCGCCGCGGTTGGGGATCTCCAGGTGCAGCGTCCGGTTGCCGCCCCAGGTGGGTCGGAGCAGGACCAGGTCGGCGGCCATCTCCGTGCGGTCCGCCTTGTCGAGGTCGGCGATGGCCTGGTTGCGGGGGTTCGCGGGATCGAGCGAGAAGTGGACCCGGGCCTCGATCCGCTCGTATCCGAAGGCGATGCCGGTCCGCGAGGTGACCTCCACGCGGACCACGCGGGCCGAAGCCGGAAGAGACAGGCACAGCAGGCTGAGTGCGACGGCACGGCGGATCATGTGCGACCTCCTCTCGTCGACCGGCCTGGGCCCGGGGGCGGACCGGCGAGGCCGAGTTTGCGCCATCGAGGAGGTCGCGCGAGCCCGGTCGTGCGCGTGCCCGGGCCCTGCTAGGCTCTGCGCCACGCGCATGAACGCCCCCGCGGGCGCGATGGACGCCCTGGCCGGCGCGGTCCTCGACCGCAAGTACCGCCTCGAGCAGCCGCTCGGCCGTGGTGGCATGGGGGCCGTGTTCCTGGCCATCCACCTCGGCACCGAGCGCCCGGTGGCGCTCAAGGTGATCGCGCCGGAGCACGCGGCGCGGCCCGAGTTCCTCGAGCGCTTCCGCCGCGAGGCGCGCTCTCTGGGACGGCTGCGCCACCCGAACGTCGTCGACGTCACCGACTTCGGCGTCGCCGACCACGACGGCGCGGCGCTGCCCTACCTGGTGATGGAGCTGCTCGACGGCGTCAGCCTGGCCGACGTCGTCGGCGAGCCGCAGCCGCTGTCCTTCGTCGTCGAGGTGGTCGACCAGGTGACGAGCGCGCTGCACGAGGCGCACGCGGCCGGCATCGTGCACCGCGACCTGAAGCCGGAGAACCTGTGGCTCGAACCCGACCGCCGCGGCGGCTTCCGCGTCAAGGTCCTCGACTTCGGCCTCGCCCGCCTGGCCGGCGATGACGACGTGCGGGCGGCCCCGCCGGGCACCCCCGTGGCGCCGGTGACCGCCGGAGCCACGCTCGGGCTCGCCGACGAAGCGACGCTGCTGGCGCCCGCCGATCTCGAGGACCGGGAGACGCTGGTCCGGCCCGGCTCGGGCGAGGGCGCCGGCATGACACGGGTCGGCACCCTGCTCGGCACCCCCGCCTACATGTCGCCCGAGCAGGCGAAGGGGCAGCCGCCGACGCCCGCCTCAGACCTCTACAGCCTCGGCGTGCTGTGCTGGCGCCTGCTCGCCGGCCGCGCCCCGTTCGCCGGCTCGATCGACGAGGTGCTGCGCCAGCACCGCGAGACGCCGGTCCCGTCGCTGCGCGCGGCGCGCCGGGACGTGCCGAAGGCCGTCGACGAGCTGCTGGCCCAGGCCCTCGACAAGGACCCGGCGCGCCGGCCGGTGTCCGCCGTGGCCTTCGCCGCCGCGCTCCGCGCCCGCTCCGAGGGCGGAGCGGCCTTCGTGCAGCGCGTGTTCGGCCTGATCGCGAGCTCGCCCGGCCCGTTCCTCAGGGTGTCGCTGCTGGCCCACGCGCCGATGCTGGCGACCGCCGTGGCGATGCTGGTGGCCGCGCTGCCGGCCGCGCTCGGCTTCCCGCTCCCCTTCGAGCGGGTCCACGCGGGGCTCGCCTTCATGCTGCTGATCCTCGGCTTCATGGGGGCGATCGCCGCCAACGGCGCCTTGTGCGAACCGCTGATCGCGCAGTTGCTGGTGGCGCCGCTGCGCCCGCCGCGCCTCGGCCTGCTGTTCCAGGGCGCACGGGCGCGGGCCGGCGCCTACGGCCGCACGCTGGCGGGCTACCTCGGCTCGGTCGTCGTGATCGTGGCGCCGGCGCTGGTGCCGATCCCGCGCGGCCACCCGGCCCGCTACGCGGTGCTGGCGCTCACCATCGCCTACCTGATCTGGGTGGTCTCGGTCTACGACCGCTACATGTTCACGGCGCAGGTGGTCGTGATGGAGGGGCTGGAGCGCCACGCCGCCCGCGAGCGCTCGCGCGTGCTGGCGCGCGAAGCCCACGCGCGCCTCAAGCACCTGGAGACGGCAGGCACGCTGCCGGTCGTGCTCGCCTCGGTCACCGTCGCCTTCGCGGGCATGGTCGTGCTCGGCCGCGTCCACCGCGAGCTGGGGCTGCTGGTGGCACTCGGCCTGTTCGCGCTCGGCTTCGTCGCCTTCTCCGTGTTCGTCGCGCCGGTCTTGTCGACTTCGCTGGCGCTGCTCTACTTCCGCGTGCGCGAGTCGCTCGGCGAGCCGCTCGGGGACATCCTCGAGCGCTACGAGCGGGTCGCGCTGCCCGAGACCGCGTGGCCGCGCCGGTTGCGCGACCGCCTCGTCCAGGACATCACAATCGCCCGCACCCGGGGAGGACCCTGACCATGCAGACCCGGATCGCCCTGCTGACCCTGTGCAGCCTCGCTCTCTCCGCCGGCAGCCTGTCGGCCGAGGAGCGGCCCGGCTCCGACTTCGCGGGGCTCTCCTACCGATCCGTGGGGCCGTCGCGAGGCGGCCGCGTCACCGCCGTCGCCGGCCACCGCGCCCGGCCTTCGACCTTCTTCATGGGAGCGACGGGCGGCGGCGTCTGGAAGACGACCGACGACGGCATCACCTGGCGCAACGTCTCCGACGGCTACTTCGCGAGCCCCTCGATCGGCGCGATCCGCGTCGCCGACTCGAACCCCGACGTGGTCTACGTGGGCACGGGCTCGGACGGCCTGCGCAGCAACGTGATCATCGGCAAGGGCGTCTACAAGTCGACCGACGGCGGAGCGACCTGGACCCACCTCGGCCTCGACAAGACGGGAAGCATCGGCGCCGTCCTGATCCATCCCGAGAACCCCGACCTCGTCTACGTGGCCGCGATCGGCAACCCGTTCGCGCCCAACCCCGAGCGCGGGGTGTTCCGCACCCGCGACGGCGGCAAGAGCTGGCAGAAGGTGCTGTTCGTCTCCGAGCGGACCGGCGCCGTCGACCTCGAGTTCGCTCCCGACGATCCGCGCCTGATCTACGCCACGCTGTGGCGCGCCGAGCGCAAGCCCTGGACGATCATCTCCGGCGGCGAGGAAGGCGGCGTCTACAAGTCGAGCGACGGCGGCGACACCTGGGTCGAGCTCACGAAGGGGCTGCCGACCGGCCTGCGCGGCAAGGCCGATCTCGCGGTGACGGCGGCCGATCCGAAGCGCGTCTACGTGCTGATCGAGGCGCCGGGCAAGGCGGGCGGCCTCTACCGCTCCGACGACCGCGGCGCGAGCTTCACGCAGGTGACCGACTTCCAGCCGATCCGCAACCGCCCCTTCTACTACACCAACCTCGAGGCGCACCCGACGCAGCCCGACACGCTGTGGGGGATGGCCGAGGGCCACTGGAAGTCCGAGGACGGCGGCAGGACCTGGCGGGCACAACGCGTGCCGCACGGCGACAACCACGACCTGTGGATCAACCCGGACGACCCGCGGATCCAGATCCAGGCCAACGACGGCGGCGCCAACGTGACGAGAGACGGCGGCGCGACCTGGTCGACGCAGCACAACCAGCCGACCGCCGAGCTGTACCAGGTGGACGTCGACGACGCCTTCCCCTACCGGCTCTACGCTGGCCAGCAGGACAACACCACGGTCTCGGTGCCCAGCCTGCCGCCGCGCGAGATGCCGGGCGGCCCGACGGCGCTGTGGGAACAGCACGGCGGCTGCGAGACGGGGCCGGCAATCCCCAGGCCCGGCGACCCGGACGTCGTCTACGCCAACTGCAAGGGCCGCTTCGGCGTCTACAACCGCCGCACGGGCCAGGAGCAGCAGTACTACGTCGGCTTCGAGAACCTCTACGGCACCAACCCGAAGGAGCTGAAGTACCGCTTCCAGCGGGTGGCCCCCGTCGCCGTGTCGCCGCACGACCCGGACCGCGTCTACCACGGCTCGCAGTTCGTGCACGTGAGCGAAGACGGCGGGAAGACGTGGCGCACGATCTCGCCCGACCTCACGGCCTTCACGCCCGAGACGCAGGTCGTCTCCGGCGAGCCGATCACCCGCGACGGGACGGGCGAAGAGCACTTCAGCGTCCTCTACGAGATCCAGGAGTCGCCGCTCGAGCGGGGCGTCGTCTGGGCCGGGGCCAACGACGGGCCGATCCACGTGACGCGCGACGGCGGCGCGACGTGGACGAACGTCACGCCCGAGGGCCTCGGCCCCCACGGTCGGGTGCAGACGATCGAGGCCTCGCCCCACCGCAAGGGCAAGGCCTACGCGTCGATCCTGCGCTATCAGCTCGGCGACTTCGCTCCCTACGCCTACCGGACCGAGGACTACGGCGCCACCTGGACGAAGATCACGACCGGCATCCCCGCCGACTTCCCCGTGCGCGTGGTGCGCGAGGACCCGGCGCGTCCCGGCCTGCTCTACGCCGGCACCGAGTTCGGGATCTTCGTCTCCTTCGACGACGGCGGGCACTGGCAGCCGTTCCAGCTCGACCTGCCGGTCACGCCGGTCACCGACATCAAGCGCGTCGGCGACGACCTGGTCCTGTCGACGATGGGGCGCGGCTTCTACGTCCTGTACGACGTCTCGCCGCTGCACGAGTTCTCGGACGCGACGCGCGCCGCCGCGATCCACCTGTTCGCGCCGCGCCCGGCGCTCCGCCTGCACCGCGGCAGCTTCGCGGAGTTCCCCCGGGAGCGGGACCCCGCGGACCCCGACTACCCGCCCGCGGGTGCCAACATCCACTACTCGCTGCGCAACGACCTGCCCGGCGAGCTGCGGCTCGAGATCCTCGATGCCGGCGGCAAGGTGGTCCAGGCCTTCTCCAGCGAGGCCGCGGGCGAGCAGGAGAAGGCCGCGGCCCCCGGCATGCGCGAGCCGCGGCGCGAGCGGCAGGGCACGCCGCGCCTCGAGAAGAGCGCCGGCCTCCACCGCTTCACGTGGGACCTGCGCGCTCCCGGGCCCTGGGACGCGAACCCGCTCCGCTCCGGGCGCCGCGGGCCGCTGGTGCCGCCGGGGACCTATCAGGCACGACTGGTGGCGGGCGACGTGGTGAAGGCCGTGCGCTTCGAGGTGCGCCTCGACCCGCGGGTCGAGAAGGAAGGCGTCGCCACGGCGGACGTCGAGGCCCAGCACGCGCTGGCACTCCAGGCTCGCGACGCGCTCTCGCAGGCGCGGCGGCTTTCCACGGACGTGGCCGCAGCCCTGAAGGGGGAGAAGGATCCGGTGCGCCAGGCTCGCCTGACGACCATTCGCGACGCCGTGGCGACGGCGCCGGAGCGCTACTCGCGCCCGATGCTCGCGGACCAGCTCGAGTATCTCTACACGAACCTGATCCGCGCCGATCAGCGGCCGGGCCAGGACGCCTCGACGCGCTTCGCCGAGCTCCAGGCGCTGCTCGCGCGACACCAGGCCGCGTTCGAGGAGCTGGGCGCCAGGCGCTAGCGCCTTCGCCTGCCACCGGGGAGGAACATGAAGAACCCTGTCGCCGTCGCCCTGCTCGTCGCCGCGCTCGCTCCGGCCGCGCGGGCCGAGGCTCCGACTCCCGAGTCGGTCATCGGCTTCGCCCCGGGAACCGATCGCAAGCTGGCGGACTTCGGGCAGATCCACGAGTACTTCCGACGCCTCGACGCGGCCTCCGACCGCTTGAAGCTGGTCGAGTTCGGCAGGAGCGAAGAGGGCCGGCCGCTGCTGGTCGCCTTCATCTCTTCCGAGCGGAACCTGAAGGCGCTCGACCGCCACCGCGACGTCGCGCGGCAGCTCGCCCTCGGCCGGGGCCTCGACGAGACGCAGGCGCGGGCGCTGGCCGAAGAGGGCCGCGCGATCGTGTGGATCGACAACGGCCTGCACGCGACCGAAGTGGCGCCGGCCCAGCACGCTCCCGAGCTCGCCTACAAGGTGATCACCGACGACAGCAAGGCGATGCGCGAGGTGCGCGAGAACGTGATCCTCGCGCTCGTGCCCTGCATCAACCCGGACGGGCTGGAGAAGGTCGCCGCCTGGTACCGGAAGAACCTCGGCACGCCGTTCGAGGTGGCGCCGCTGGTCGAGCTGTACCAGCTCTACGCGGGCCACGACAACAACCGCGACTGGTACATGTTCAACCTCGCCGAGACGAAGGCGGTGGCGCGCCAGCTCTACCACGAGCTGCACCCGCAGCTCGTCTACAACCAGCACCAGACGGCGCCGTTCCCCGCCCGCATCTTCGTGCCGCCCTTTGCCGACCCGATGAACCCCAACATCCCGCCGCTGGTGGTGCGCGGGATCCAGGAGGCGGGCACCGCCATCGCCGCGCGGCTGGAGCGGCAGGGCAAGCCGGGCGTGCTGTCGCGAATCGCGTTCGACGCGTGGTGGAACGGCGGGCTGCGCACGGCGCCCTACTTCCACAACCAGATCGGCATCCTGACCGAGACCGCGCTGTGGCGCTACGCGACGCCGCGCACGTACGACCCGGCGAAGCTGCCGAAGAGCTTCCGCGACGGCACGCCCACCCAGACGCCGACGATGTTCCACCCGCTGCCGTGGATGGGCGGAGCGTGGCGGCTGCGCGACGCGATGGACTACGTGCGCGAGGCCTCCCTCGCGGTCCTCGAGCTCGCCGCCGAGCGCCGCTTCGAGTGGCTGTTCGGGCGCTGGCAGATGGCCCGCGACCAGATCGCCGCGGGAGAGCGCGGCGGGCCGTTCGCCTACGTGATCCCGACGGCGCAGCGCGACCCGGGCGCCGCGCGGCGGCTGGTCGAGGCGCTGCGCGCCGGTGGCGTCGAAGTGTCGGTGGCGCAGGCCGCGTTCAAGGTCGGCGAGCGCGAGTACGCCGTGGGCAGCTACGTCGTGCCGATGGCGCAGGCGTTCCGCGCGTTCGCGAAGGACCTGCTGGAGCCGCAGAAGTACCCGGCGCGCGCCGGCGCGCAGCCGTACGACATCACCGGCTGGACGCTGCCGTTGCAGATGGGCGTCGACGGCGCGTTCGTGGCGGCGCGCTTCGGGGCGGACCTCGCGCCCCTCGCCGCGCTCGAGCCGCCGCCCGCCGCGTTCGGCGCCGGCATCTCCGGCGAAGGCGGGACGCTGATCGTCGACGCAGCGTCGCCGGTGGCCCACCTCGTGGCACGCCGCGCGCTGGCCGGTGGGGCGCGGGTGTCGCGCTTCGAGGCGGCCGTCGACGCGGGCGGCCGCACCTTCGCTCCCGGCGCGTTCGCGATCGAAGGCGGCGACCGCAAGGCACTCGCGGAGCTGGCCGCCGGGCGTGGCGCCGCGGGTGTCGCGGTGGCCGCCCTGCCGGAGGGCGCGCGTCGCGCGCTCGCGTCGAAGCGGGTCGGGCTGCTGAAGCCCTGGACCGCCTCGATGGACGAGGGCTGGACCCGCTTCCTGCTGGAGCGGCTGGAGGTGCCGTTCACGAGCGTGCGCGACGAGGACGTGCGCGCTGGCAGTCTGGCCTCGAAGTTCGACGTCCTGGTCGTGCCCGACATGGCGCGCAACACGCTGCTCCACGGCCACCGCGCAGGCGACGTGCCGCCCGAGTACGCGGGCGGCCTCGGTCTCGAGGGCGCGCTCGAGCTGCGGCGCTTCGTCGAGCAGGGCGGCACCCTGGTCGCGCTCGACTCCGCGGGCGAGTTCGCGCTCGAGTTGTTCCCGCTGCCGGTCCGCAACGCCGTGGCGGGCGTGGCCCGCAGCGACTACGCGGCGCCGGGTTCGCTGCTGCGCGCCCGCTTCGACGTCGCCCACCCGCTGGCGTGGGGCCTGGCGTCGGAGGTGGCCGTGTTCGTCGAAGGCGGCCCGGTGCTCGACGTGCTGGCGGACGACGACGAGCCCGGCGCGGAGGCGACCGGGCCGCGGCCGGCCTTCGTCGGGCGCTTCGCGGACAAGGACGTCCTGGCCTCGGGCTTCCTGCACGGCGAGAGCCGGATCGCGGGCAAGGGCGCACTCGTGGAGGTCCCGTTCGGCCGCGGCCGTGTCGTGCTCACCGGCTTCCGGCCCCAGTTCCGCGCCCAGTCCTGGGCCGCCTACAACGCGCTGCTGAACGCCCTCTGGTAGCCGCCCGGAGTTGACGCCGGGGGCGGGCGCCTTCACACTCCGCCCGCTTCTCCCGGAGGTCCATTGGTCTTCAACTCCCTCACGTTCGGGGTGTTCTTCGCCCTCGTGCTGGCGTTCCACCACGCCCCGGGCGTGTCGTGGCGCGCGAAGAAGGTGGCGCTGCTGCTCGCCAGCTACCTCTTCTACGCGGCGTGGAACCCGCCGTTCGTGGCACTGCTCTGGATCTCCACGTTCATCGACTGGCGCGTGGCGAAACGCATCCACGTCGCGGAGAGCCACGGCGCGCGCCGCACGTGGATGCTCGTCAGCGTCGGCGCCAACCTCGGCATCCTCGGCTACTTCAAGTACGGCGGCTTCCTGCTGGAGAACTGGCAGGCGCTGATGTCGGCCGTTGGCGTCGCGTGGCAGGCGCCGGCGTGGGACATCGTGCTGCCGGTCGGCATCTCGTTCTACACGTTCCAGACGATGGCGTACTCGCTCGACGTCTACCTGCGCCGCGCCGAGCCGACGAAATCGCTGCTCGACTTCAGCCTGTTCGTCACCTTCTTCCCGCAGCTCGTCGCCGGCCCGATCGTGCGGCCCGTCGACCTGGTGCCGCAGTTCGCCGCGCCGCCGGCCCCGGTGCCGGGCCGCCTGGCGTG
Organism: Acidobacteriota bacterium; assembly: GCA_011526565.1. Lineage (GTDB taxonomy): Bacteria > Acidobacteriota > Vicinamibacteria > Fen-336 > Fen-336 > WYBL01. Next base: position 17,130 of record WYBL01000028.1, read on the forward strand.
GGGCCTGTCGCTGATGACGCTCGGGATGTTCCAGAAGGTCACGGTCGCCGACGGCCTGCTCGCCCCCGCGGCCGACGCGGTGTTCGGCGCGGGGCAGGCGCTGCACTGGAGCGACGCCTGGCTCGGCACGCTCGCCTTCTCGGGCCAGATCTTCTGCGACTTCGCCGGCTACTCGACGATCGCGATCGGCAGCGCGTTGTGCCTCGGCTTCTCGATCGGCGACAACTTCCGCTACCCCTATGCCGCGGTCGGCTTCTCCGATTTCTGGCGGCGCTGGCACGTCAGCCTCTCCACCTGGCTGCGCGACTACCTCTACGTGCCGCTCGGCGGCAACCGCAAGGGCCCGGGCCGCACCTACGTCAACCTGATGCTCACGATGCTGCTGGGCGGGCTGTGGCACGGCGCGTCGTGGAACTTCGTCGTGTGGGGCGGCCTGCACGGCAGCTACCTGGCGGTCGAGCGCTTCGTGCGCGAGCGGGTGGGCCCGACCCGCTTCGCGCAGACCTGGCTCGCCCAGGTCGCGCTGGCCATGGTCACCTACTTCCTCGTCAACCTGACCTGGGTCTTCTTCCGGGCTCGCGAGTTCGGAACGGCGTGGGGCATGGTGCGCTCGATGCTCACCTTCGGCGACGGAGCGCGGGTGCTGCCCACCGCGGACGTGGCGCTGGTGATCGGCACCGTCTTCGCGATCCTGCTGGCGCACGGGCTGATGCGCGAGCGCCGGCTCGAGGACGTGGCCGCCCGCGCGCCGTGGTGGCTGAACGCGCTCGTCGTCGGGGCGATGCTGTTCTCGGTCGTGATTTCCCAGGGCTCTTCCAATGCCTTCATCTACTTCCAGTTCTGATCCGAAGGGGCTGGGCAGCCCCCAGCAGCACTCGCCCCTGCGCGACGTCCCCGCCGGGCCGTGGCCGCGGATCGCCTGGGCGGGCGTGCTCGTCTTCGCCCTGCTGCTCGGCGGCTGGGAGGCGTACTGGCGCAGCCAGTGGTTCCGCCCGTCGTACCGCAACAGCGACGGGCTGTGGGCGCTGACCCACGAGCGCATCGCCAGCGAGGGCGGCCGCGGCACGCTGATCGTCAGCTCCTCGCGGCTGCTGTTCGACGTCCACCTCGAGGCGTGGAGCGAAGAAACCGGTCAACTCCCGATTCAGCTCGGCCTGGAAGGCACCAGTCCGCGCCCGTTCTTCTCGCACGTCGCGCGCGAGACGGGCTTCGCCGGCCTCGTGGTCGTCGGCGTCACGCCTCCGCTGTTCTTTCCGCCGCCCGGCGGCGAGCGGATGTCCGCGCTCGCGCTGACGAAGCAGTGGAGCCCGGCGGACCGCTGGAGCCAGCACCTCTCGATGCGGCTGGTGGAGCCCTTCTTCGCCTTCTACGATCCCGACACCGCGCTGTTCACCGTGCTCCGCCGGCAGGCTTGGCCCGCGCGAGCGGGGCTGCCGCCGCAGATGCCGCGGGTGCGCAAGCTCTCGACGACCCGCATCACGCGCCAGAACGACATGTGGGCTCGGGTCGAACTCGACCCGGCGTACCAGAAGATCGCCCGCGACACCTGGCTCGCGTTCGTCAACGCCCCGCGCCCCGAGGTGCCGCCGGAGGTCCTGAAGAAGGGCTTCGAGGCGCTGCTGGCGGAGGTCGGCGAGAACGTGCGGCGGATCCGTGCGCGCGGTGGCGAGGTCGTGTTCGTCCGCGCCCCCTCGAGCGGCCCGTTCCTGGCGGCCGAGAACGGAGGGTTCCCGCGCGAGCACACCTGGGAGCCGCTGCTGCAGGCCACGGACGCGGTGGGCATACACTTCGAGGACCACGCGGACCTGCGCGACGTGGAACTGCCGGAGTGGTCGCACATCCGCGCGGCCGACACCGACCGCTTCACGCGGGCGCTGGTCCGCCACCTGCGCGAGGCGCTCGCGGCGAAAGGCACCCCGCGCGAGGAGCTGGGGCGATGACGATCCTGGTGGCGCTCGACCTGTCCGAGCCCGCGGAGCGGGTGCTCGACGCCGTGAAGCGGGTCGTCCCCGTCGGCGCCGAGGTCTACGTCGTCCACGTGGCCGAGCCCGACCCCGAGTTCGTCGGCTGGAAGACCGGCCCCGGCGTCGTCCGCGACCAGATCGCCGAGGGCTTCCGGCGCGAGCGCCACGCCGTCGAGGGCTGGGCGGCGACCTTGTCCGCGGCGGGCTTCGACGCCCACGGCCTCACCGTCCAGGGGCCGACCGTCGACACCGTGCTTCAGGAGGCGGAGCGCCTCGAAGCCGAGCTGATCGTGGTCGGCTCGCACGGCCACGGCGCCGCTTACGACCTGGCGATCGGCAGCATCTCCGCCGGCGTGATCCGCAAGGCGAAGGTGCCGGTGCTGGTGGTCCCCGTCCGATAGCGGAAAACGCTCGGCGTCAGCCGCGCTCGGCCGCGAGGCGGTCGCAGGCGTCGTCGGGCGCGCCCGCGAAGAACGACAGCAGCCGCGCCGCGAGGCCGTGGTCGACCTGATCGAGGTCCGCCGCCGCGAGCAGCCCCTCGCGCAGGTCGTCGAGAGTCGCTGCTCCGCGCCCGGCGAGCCCGGCGCTCATCCGCGCGAGGCGCAGCGCGGCCTGGGCCTGGGCGGCCGCGAACGCGAGTTCGGCCGCGACCGGCCGGGTCCCGCCTCCCGCCGTCTCCACCGCCTGCCGCAGGAACTGGCGCAGCAGCGCGTCGAGCGCGGGGTCGGGTTCGACGAGGACCCCGCGGGCGGCGCCCAGTCGCACGCCGCCGACGCCGGGGAACAGGCCGTGGGCGTGCAGCAGCAGGGCCACGAGACGCAGCTTCTGGCGTGCGCCGGGGGCGTTCGCGCGCCGCTCGCGCAGCGCGAGGACCGCGTACAGGAAGCCGCGGAACAGCAGCCGCGAGACGAGCCCGGCCTGCTGCGGCGCCGCGGCCGGCGCGTTCGGGCCGCCCCGGAAGCCGGAGGTCAGCACGACGTACTCGCTGCGCCGTTCGTCCCCGAGCCGCAGCGCCCGCCACCGCGTCAGGTCGCCGAGGTGGCGGGCGACGCGCGCCAGCGCCTCGCGCAGCGTCGCCGCGTCGAGCATGCGGCCGAGCGCCGCGCGCAGCGCCTCGGCCGCCGTGGGCGCCAGCGCCCGTCCGGCCACCAGCTCCAGTCGCGCGGGCGTCGCGGGGTGCTCGCGCTCCCACTCGCGGGCCAGCCGCTGCAGTTCCTTCGCCTGGTCACCGAGCCGCGGGCCTTCGCCGCGCGCGACGCTGGGGCAGGCATGGCTCGCGACCAGCACGGCGCCGGAGCCCGTGCCGGGCCGCAGCGCGAACGGGAACATCCGGCAGGTGAGCGGCTTCTGCTTCGCCCCCAGCGCCTCGTGGATGCGGCAGCGGCCGTCGGGCGAGAGGAAGCCGCAGCTCCCGTCCGCGCGGCGCCGGATCACGAGCCCGCCGCCTTTCGCGACGAACGGATCGGCCTCGCTGCCCTCGTCGGCGCCGTCTCCCTCGCGGAAGAAGCGCCCCGCGCGCGCGGCGCGCAGCGCCTCCGCCTCGGCCGCGGTGACCGCGATCTCGTGACCGCGGCAGCAGCGCGCGCAGGAGCCGCAAGCGAACCGCTGTTCGGCGTCGAAGCGCAGGCTCATCGGGCGGGAGTCTAGTGCTGTCCGGGACCGGTTTGACCCAGGCCCGCCGGCCGCGTTATCTTCAGAAGTCCGTCCTGCTGGGAGATCGTCCAACGGTAGGACAACTGGCTCTGGACCAGTGAATCGGGGTTCGAATCCCTGTCTCCCAGCCACTTGCACATCAAGGACTTAGCCGCGAACCGAAGGCCGCCCCCAAGGCGGCCTTTCGCGTTCGGGGTCCACCGGGGGAGCACGGCGTGTTCAGTTCAGCGCCTGCGGCTCTTACTCAACATGCGGCTGACGTCCGCGTGGGCCTGGACCTCGCCGGCGAGGAAGGCCACCGCGACGTCGAACGTGGCCGCTGCCCACACCAGCTCCCGGTGGATCGCGCCCGGCGAGCCACCGGGCAGATACAGCAGAAAGGGCACCCGGTGAGCCGGGTTGCCGACATCGACGTCGCCCTTCTCGGGCCCCTCGCGCGTGGTCCGCGGTGGGTTGGTTGAAGCGGACTCTGCGCCAAGTGGCGGCGGGGCCCGTTTCCCCGGCCCTCCCCGGGCGCGCGACTACAATCGCTCGGATGCTTCACCCGGGCGCATGAGACCAGTGATGACGCAGCGACGGTGGCGCGTGATCCTCGTGGTCGTCTGCCTCCTGAAGATCCTCGTGGCCGCACAACTCGGAGCCAGCCGGAGTGTCGGCGAGATCAGCGCCCAGGCCGAAGCGGTGCTGGCCGGGACCGACGTGCTCGAACCCTCCAACACCGGAAGGAACCCGTCGTTCTTTCCGGGTTTCAACCACGCATTGGCCGCCGGCTGCCTGCTGCTCGCGCGGGCGCTGGGGGTCGAACTCGCCTTCGCGTTGAAGCTGCTGGCCATCGTGTGCGACTTGGGGATCGGCCTGCTGCTGCTCGCACGATCGGGGGCCGCCGCCAGCCTCGCCTACACCGCGTCGCCGATCACGATCGTCCTGTCGGTCTACCACGGGCAACTGCACACCACGGCGACCGCCTTCGCCTTTGCGGCGATCGTGCTTTCGGAGCGGGGGCGCGCCGCGGCGGCGGGCGTTCTGCTGGCCCTCGCCACCGGCGTGCGACAGCACTTCTTCGCGCTCATTCCCGTGTTGCCGCGCAGGCTGGCGAGCGTGGCCGGCTTCGCGCTGGCGTTCGTCGTCACGAGTGCTCCACTGCTGGCGCGGGCCCACGCACCCGAGCGACTGCTGGCGCCCGCTTTCGACTGGGGCAACTGGGGGTGGGGCCTGGTGCTCTGGCACAGCCCGCGTGCCCTGCGCATCGTGGGCCTGTCCGAGCTTGCCGAGGGGTGCCAGGGCCTCGTCGCCGCTCTCGCCCCGGCGCTGCCAGCCCTCGCCCTGGCCTGGCCCCTGATCTTCATGGTGAGCCAGGCGTGGCGACCTGGCCCGCCGCAGCGGGCCGCCCTGGTCCTCGGCCTCGGCATCTACCTGGCCACACCCGCGATCTCCGTGCAGTGGTTCGTCTGGGTCATGCCTTTTCTCGCCGTCCTGTCGGCGCGCCTGTGCGCCGCCTTCGGTGCGTTGTCGGGCGCCTACGTGCTCGCCAGCTACTGGCTGTGGTCCCTGAGCGGAAACTACGAGACCCCGCTTCAGGTGCTGGGCGTGCGTGGCGTCGAGGTCCTCGGCTTGTCCGCGTGGCTGCTCTGTGCGTACCTGCTGCTCACGCTCGGCACCGCGACGCCGCGGTCGGAGGGATCGCCGATCAGCTCGCCGAAGTAGGTGGGCGCGCCGCCCGTCAGGCGGCGGGGCCCGCGAGCGTCGCCTCGAAGCCGCCTTCGCCCGCGTTGCGCAGCCGCAGCTCGAAGCCGTGCAGCGCCGCGGCCTCGTTCGCGATCGCGAGGCCGAGGCCGCTGCCTTCGGGGCGCCGGGTGCGGGCGTCGCCGCCGCGGAAACGCGGCTCGGCGAGCCGCGGCAGCTCGCTCTCCGCGACGCCGGGGCCGTCGTCGCGGACGCGGATCGCGAAGCGGCCCGCGCCGGCCTCCAGGACCAGCGCGACGTGGCCGCCCGCGCGGTTGTAGCGGATCGCGTTGTGGACCAGGTTGTCGACTGCCTGCTCGAGCAGCGTGACGTCGCCGCGCGCCAGGACCGCCTCCTCCGGCACCGCGTGGCCCAGCTCGACGCCGGCGGCGCGCGCCAGCACCGCGTGGCGCAGCGCGACCCGCTCGACGAGCGCGCCCAGGTCGACGTCCCCCGCATCGCGCAGCGGCTCGCCCGCCTCCAGCCGCGCGGCGGCGCCGAGGTTGCGCAGCAGCGCGCCGATGTAGTGGGTCTCGCGGGCGGCCGAGTCCAGCGTCCGCGGATCGGGGCCGGCCCCGCGCGCGTGGGCCTCGCGCAGGTCGGACAGATGGCCCGCGAGCGCCGACAGCGGCACGCCCACGTCGTGGGTGGTGCTGGCGACGAACTCGCGCAGCGCCCGCTCGCGCGCCTCCACCTCGTCGAGGTGGGCGCGGACGGCTGCCGCCGCCGCGTTGAAGGCGGCGCCCAGCTCGCCGATCTCGTCGCCGCCGTGCTCCGTGACCCGCGTCTCGTAGCGTCGCTCCGCAACGGCCCTCACCTCGGCGGCGAGCGCGCGGATGCGGCCGACGGTCGAGCCGGCGGCCAGCGCCACGACGCCGCCGAGAGCCAGCAGCAGCGTCACCGCCGTGAACCCGAACGTGGCCGAAGGCACCAGTGCGGGGGGCGCCTGCAGCGTGAGCGCGACCCAGGCGCAGGGCCCCTCGTTCCACGCCGTGGGCATCGCGCCGACCAGCGCCCGCTCGCCCACGGCAGCCACGCTCCAGCCGCCGCCCGCAGCCAGTTCGTCGCGGACCCGGTCCGGCAAGGGCGGGCCGCCGCTGGTCGCGGCGAAGTCCCGGGCGTAGGCGTGGAGCGCGAACGGCGGGCGCCGGCGCCCGTGCGTGCGGCGGGGGAAGTCCTCCCCGTGGAAGCCGGCGCCCCGCGGCGGCCGGCCGAAGAGCGGCGCGCGGCCGGCCTCGCACGCCTCGCGGTCGAGGGCGTCGACGCGGACCTCCAGCGCGGCGCGCAGCGACTGCTCTGCCGCCCGCGACGCCAGCCACTCGTGCGCGGACGCCACCGCCAGCAGCAGCGCGATCCCCGCGCCCGTCACCACCAGCAGCAGCCGTCCCCGCAGCCCCAGCCGCATCACGGCCCCAGCCGGTAGCCGACGCCCCACACGGTCGCGATGCGGCCGCCCTCGGGCCCCAGCTTGCGGCGCAGTCGCGAGACGTGGACGTCGAGGGTGCGGGCGCTGCCCTCGCGATCCGGGTCGAGCACGTGCTCGACCAGCCATTGGCGCGACACGGCCGAGCCGGGACGCCGCACCAGGGCGGCGAGCAGGTCGAACTCGGCCCGCGTCAGCTCCACCGCGGCGCCGCCGACGGCGACGCTGCGGGCGTCGAGGTCGACCCGCAGGGCGCCGCGCTCGAACACGCTCTCCCGCTGCAGCGAGGGCCGCCGCAGCCGGGCCTGCACGCGCGCCAGCAGCTCCTCGGGCCAGAACGGCTTGGTGACGTAGTCGTCGGCGCCCAGCTCCAGCGCGCGGACCTTGCTCGGCGTGTCGTTGCGGGCCGACAGCACCAGCACCGGCGTCTCCGCCGCGGCTTCGCGGTAGGCCTTCAGCACGTCGAGGCCGTGGGCGCCTGGCAGCATCAGGTCGAGCACGACCAGCGCGTAGCCGGTCGGGTCGACCGCCAGCGCCGCGCCGCCGTCGCGCAGCCACGTCGGCTCGAAGCCCGACTGGCGCAGGCGGTCGGCGAGCTGGCGGCCGAGCGCCTCGTCGTCCTCGACGATCAGGATCCGCGGGGTCATCGGGACGAGCCTCGCGTGCGCGCCTTAAGCCGCGCTGAAGCAGCGCGCCGGGCGTCACTTAGGGTTCTCGCAAGGTGCCCCGCCGTCTCATCGGGTGAGGGCAGAGGCGGAAAGCGGAAACGCACCGGCGACATTGTCGCCGCGAAGCCCGGGGGAAGAGACGAGGAGGAGCGCGATGAAGACGAACAAGTGGATGGCGGTCGCGGCGGTCGCGGCCCTGGCGTGGGCGGGCGCGGCGGCGGCGCAGGGGCCGCGCGGGCACGGGCGGCATCACGGCGGCTTCGGCCCGCTGGGCGGCCTGGACCTGACCGAGGCCCAGCAGGAGCAGGTGAAGGCGCTGCACGAGAAGCGGCAGGCGGAGATCCAGCCGCTGATGGAGCAGGCGCGCGCCGCGCGGCGCGCGTTCGACAAGGCGCTCGCCGCCGAAGGTGCCGACCCGGCGACGGTGGGCGAGGCGGCGCTGGCGATGAAGGCGGCCCGGGAGAAGATGCACGCCGCCCACCAGGCGCTGCGCGCGGACCTCGAGAAGATCCTGACCGACGAGCAGCGCGAGCAGCTCGGCAAGCGCGAGGGTCGCGGGTTCGGCCGCCGCGGCGGTCCGCGGCACGGCGGGCACCACCCGGGCGGCCCGGCCGGCCCCCCGCCCGACCAGCAGTAGGTCGGTCCGCTCCGCCCCCGCGCCCGGGGATCTTCCCGGGCGCGGGGGCGGTGCCGCTTTGCTACGATGCCTCCGGCCCATCGAAGCTGGAGGTCGCACTCGTGGACGGGATCTGGGAACCGCTCGACGCCGCCGATGCCGCCGCCCGCCGCGTGCTGGTGGTCGACGACGAGCCCGGCATGCTGGGCGTCGTCGCCGAGCTGCTGGGCGACGCGGGCTACGAGGTCCGCGCCGAGACCGATCCGAGGGTGGCCGTGGAGGCCCTCGCCGAGACGGAGTTCGGGGCCGCGGTCGTCGACCTGGTGATGCCCGGCCTGACCGGCCTCGACGTGGCCGCCGCGGTCCAGAAGGCGTGGCCGCTGACGCAGGTGATCGTGCTGACCGGGCACGAGGGCGTCGACTCGGCGGTGGCCGCGCTCCAGCGTGGCGTCTTCGACTACGTGCGCAAGGGCGCCTTCGACGGTGCCCAACTCGTGAAGGTCGTGCGCGCCGCGCAGGAGCGGCGCAGCCTGTTGCGCTCCAACCAGGAGCTGCTCGACCGCGTGCTGGAGTCGAACGAGCTGCTGCGCGTGCTGGTCGAGCGCGGCACCGGGATCGCGCGCGCCGAACACGCCGACCGGCTGCTGGAGATGGTCGTCGACGCGGCGCGACGCCTGACCGGCGCGGAGCGGGTGCGGGTCCAGCTCTTCCGCCCGGGGCGCGAGGTGCTGATCGAGGAGGTCGCGGGCGACGCGACGGAGGGCGTGCGCGGCGTGCGGCTGACTCCCGGCGAGGGCCTCGCGACGCTCGCCGCGGAGTCGGACGAGGGCGTCTGCGTCGAGGCCGCCGAGGCCCACCCGCGCTACTCGCGGCGCTGCGACGCGCTGCCCTCCGCCAAGCCCGGCTGGCTGGCGGTGCCGCTGCACCACGCTTCGATCCAGGGCGCGCTGATCGTCGCCGGCCGGCGCGACGGGTTCCACGCCCAGCACCAGTTGCTGCTGCGCGGCCTGGCCCGGATCGCGGCAGTCGCCCTCGACCGCACCCGCGCCCTGGAGCAGGCCGACAACTTCTTCACCCACGTCTCGGCGCTGCTGGTGTCGATCCTCGACCGCGTCGACCAGAGCGGCCGCGGCCACTCGCGGCGGGTCGCCGCGCTCTCCGACATGGTCTCGCGGCGGCTGGGGATGAGCGACGACGAGCGCCGCGACCTGCACTTCGGCGCGCTGCTGCACGACATCGGCAAGATCCACCTGCCGCCCGAGGTGCTCGACGGCCCGCCGAGCGAGGAGAGCGAGAGGGTGATGCGCGAGCACCCGCGGCTCGGCCTCGAGCTGCTGCGGCCGATCACCCGCTTCGAGCGCCTGCTGTCGACGGTGCACGGCCACCACGAGCGCTGGGACGGCACGGGCTACCCGCTCGGGCTGGCCGGCGAGGAGATCCCGCGCGGGGCCCGCGTCGTGGCTGTCGCGAACGCCTTCGACGGCATGACTCACCAGCCCGCGGGTTCGGGCGAGCCGTCGCTCGCGCCCGAGCAGGCGCTCGAGCGCCTGCAGGAGGCCGCCGGCACCGCGTTCGACCCGCTGATCGTGCGGCTGTTCATGGCGGAGTACCGCCAGCACCGCCACGTGCTGGTGGACTAGAAGGGATCAGTCCCGGCGCAGGGCTTCGGCCGGGTCGAGGCGGGCGGCGCCGCGGGCGGGCCAGAAGCCGGCCGCCACGCCGGTGCCCAGCGACGAGAGCAGCCCGGCCGCGACCACCCACGGCGCGGGCACTGCGGGGAAGGTGGGCGCCACCCGCGAGATCGCGAAGCCGATGCCGCCCGCCAGCAGCACGCCGACCGCGCCGCCGGCCAGCGAGAGCAGCGCCGCTTCGATCAGAAACTGCAGCAGCACGTCGCTGCGGCGGGCGCCCAGCGCCCGGCGCAGGCCGATCTCGCGGGTGCGTTCGGCGACCCCGATCAGCATCACGTTGGCGACCCCGATGCCGCCGATCACCAGGCTGACCGCGGCCAGCGCGACGGTGACGAGGCCGATCACCGCGGACAGCCGGTCGAACTGGGCAATGATCTGGTCCGCGGTCGAGAGATTGAAGTCGTCCGCGGTGCCCGGCCGCAGCCCGCGCAGCAGGCGCAGCGCAGCGCGCGCCTCGGCGAGTGCCCGCTCGCGCTGCCCCGGCTCGGCGCGGATGTAGAGCACGGTCTCCTTCGCGTCGGGGAACAGCCGCTGCGCGGCGCCGCGCGGGATCGCGATCACGTTGTCGCCGCGGTTCTCGCCGAAGAAGCCGCCGCGCCGCTTCTCCTGGACGCCCACGATCGTGAAGCGGAAGCCGCCGAGGCTCAGCTCGCGGCCGACGGCGCCGCGGGCGCCGAACAGCGCGCGCTCGACGTTGGCGCCGACGATCGCGACCGGCGCCGCGCCGCGGTCCTCGAGATCCGTGAACGGGCGGCCGGCCTCCAGCGCGCCGCTCGTGACGTCGAGGTAGTTGGGCGACTGGCCCTCGACCAGGATCGTGTCCGACTCGTTGCCTTCGGCGCGCGCCGTGAGCACGCGCGAGCCCTGCACGACGGGGACGATGATCTGCACGGCGACGTCGCGCACCGCCGGCGCCAGCGGCGGCAGCGCCGCGGCCAGCCCCGGGTCCAGCGGCAGGCGGTTGGCCTCGGCCTCGCTCGGCCGCTGGTAGGGGTCGCCGGTGCGGTGGTAGGCGAACACGTTGTCGGTGCCGAACTCGCGGAACAGCAGCGCCACCTGGTTGCGCAGGCCGGTCAGCACCGAGGTCACGAACACGACGGTGACGATGCCGATCACGATCCCGAGCACGGCCAGGAACGCGCGCAGCGGCGCACGCCGCACCGAGTCCCAGGCGAGGCCCGGCGCCTCGCCCAGCGAGCGCAGCAGGTGTCTCACTCGAGCCTCAGCGCCGAGGCCACGTCGACTCGCGAGGCGCGCAGCGCGGGGTAGAGCCCGGCCAGCAGCCCGGCGCCGGCCGCCGCGGCGACGCTCCAGGCGACGCCGCTCGCGCGCAGCGCCAGCGGGAAGTCGGGGCTCGCCGGCAGCGCGGCCAGCAGCGCGGCCGTGATCGCCAGCCCGGCCATGCCGCCGCACAGCGCCACGAGCGTCGACTCGGCGAGCACCTCGCGGCGCACCTGCGCGCGCGAGGCGCCGAGCGCGCGGCGCACCCCGATCTCGCGGATGCGCTGGGTGACCGAGACCAGCGTGGTGTTGGCGACGACGACGATCGCGGCCAGCAGCGCCATGCCCGACAGCGGCGCGGCAGCGCCGGCGACGCGTCCCGCGAGCGCCGTGACGAAGCCGCGGGCCGTGGTCGGGTTCAGGATCTCGAAGTCGTCGGCCTCGCCGGGGCGCAGCGCGCGGTGGGCGCGCATCGAGGCCCGCGAGCGGTCTTCGGCGGCCTCGAAGGTGGCGCCGTCCGCGGGGCGCCCCGAGACCTGCAGCGTGCGCGGTGCGCCCAGCGCGCGCTCGAAGGCCGGCAGCGGGATCCACACGTAGCGGTCGAGCGAGACGCCTCCGGAGGTGCCCTGCCGGCCCTGGACGCCGACGACGGTGAAGCCGCGCCCGGCCAGGCGCAGGGTGGCGCCGAGCGGGTCGCGGTCGGGAAACAGCGCCGCCGCCACGTCGAAGCCGATCACCGCCACCAGCGCGCCGCGGCGCTCCTCGTCCCTCGAGAAGAAGCGGCCCTGCCGCACGTCGAGCTCGCGGATCTGGGCGAGCGCGGCGCTCGTCCCGCTGATCGCCGCGTTCTCGAACTTGCGGCCGATCGCCGCGACGTCGGCCGCCGCCTGCGCCGTCGCGGCGTAGATCACGCGGTCGCCCGCGGTGCCCTCGATCGCGCGCAGGTCGGTGCGCCGCAGCGGGCGGTTGCGCTCCAGCATCCGCTTCAGCTCGCGGCGCGAGACCTGGCCCGGGGCCGCGACCTGGGCCAGCACGAAGGTGTCGGCGCCGAACGCGCGGGCCGTCGAGACCCGGGCGAACTCGCCGAGGCCGCCGACCGCCGCGTCGACCAGCGCGGCGGTGCCGACGGCGACCGCGATCGCCAGCGCGCCGAGCGCCGAGCGCAGCGGGTGCCCGAGCGCCGTGTCGCGGGCCTGCCGCAGCGCCTCGATCCACGCCTGCACCCACACGAGCCCGCGCATCCGTAGGATGATGCGCCAGGTAAGGAGCCCACCGTGAACCGTCGCCGCCTGATCGCCGTCCTCCTCCTGCTCGTGGCGCTCGCCGCCGTCTTCTCGCTGCGCCGGCGCGGGCCGCGTCCGACGCCGGTCGAAGTCGCCGCCGCCCGCGTCCAGCCGGTGTTCCGCTCGTTCGTCACCGCGTCGGGCCAGGTCGTCGCCAGCCGCTACGCCGATCTCGGCAGCTCGGCGATGGGCCGCGTGGTGGAGCTGCGGGTGAAGGAGGGCGACCGCGTGCGCGCGGGCCAGGTGCTGGCCCGGCTCGACGCGGTGCCGGCGAGGAGCGACGAGGCCGCGGCGGCCGCGGCGCTGCAGGCGCTCGGCGCCGAGGTGGCGGCGGCCGAAGCGCGCGACGTCGAAGCGGAGAGCGCGGCCCGCCGCGCGGAGCAGCTCGCCCGCGACGGCCTGCTGCCGCCTTCGCAGCTCGACGCGGCGCTGGCGGCGCGCGACGCGGCCCGCGCCCAGCTCCGCGCTCTGCGCGAGCGGGTGGCGCAGGCCGAGGCCCAGCGCCGGCGCGCGGCCGACGCGCTGTCGAAGACCGAGATCACCTCGCCGATGGACGGCACCGTCACCCGCCTCGCGGTGCGCGAGGGCGAGATGGTGGTGATCGGCGTCCAGAACCAGCCGGGCACGATCCTGATGACGGTGTCGGACCTGGCGACGCTCGACGCCGAGGTCAAGGTCGCCGAGGCCGACGTGCTGCGGTTGAAGGTGGGGCAGAGCGCGACGGTGACGCTGGAGGCGCTGCCCGGGCGCGAGATCCCGGCCCACGTGATCGAGGTCGGCGCCAGCGCGCTGCCGGTCGTCGGCCAGGGCGCGGCCGCCCGCGAGTTCCGCGTGCTGCTGCGGCTCGACGCCGCCGACGCGGGCCTCAAGCCCGGCCTCACCTGCGACGCGAAGATCCTGGCCAGCGAACGCAAGGACGCGATCACGGTCCCGCTGCAGGCGGTGGTGCTGCGCGCGGGCGAGGGCGGCGCCGAGCGCCCGGGCGTGTTCGTCGTCGAGAACGACGTCGCCCGCTTCCGCCCCGTCACCCCCGGCGTGATCGGCGGCCTCGACATCGAGGTCGAGGGCCTCGCCGCGGGCACCCGCCTGGTCGCCGGCCCGTTCACGGCCCTGCGCGAGATGAAGGACGGCGAGCCCCTGAAGGAGACCGCCGGCCCCTGACGACCGGAATCCCGCGCGCCGCGCTCGACCTCAGCGCACCCGCGAACGCTGCCAGAGCTCGAGGACGCCCAGCTCGGCGGCCCAGCGCTCGATGTAGGCGAGGTCGAGGTCCGGGCGGACCTCGAGGATTCCCCGGACGTCGGCAAGCTGCTTCTCGGAGCCGCCCGCCTTCTGCGCCCACTCCAGCTTGGCCAGCACCGTGTCCTCGGCACTGGCGATGGTGACGGACAGCCCGGGCAGCAACTCGACCCGGCGCCGCCGCTCGAACTCGGTCGCGCTGAACGCCCGGCCCTTGCGCACGATCAGGTCGACCTTGTAGGCCGATTCGCCGTCGATCGCGTTGAACTGGTGGCGCCGGCGAAGAGCCTCCTGCGCGCGCTCGGGGTCCACGTAGAAGCCGGCCTGCGCGAGCGCGGCCACGAAGCGGCCCAGGGTCTCGGGCGTGGGCTCGATCACGATGTCGGCGTCGTCGGTCGATCGCGGTCGGCCGTGATGGCTGCTGGCCAGGGAGCCCGCGATCATGTACGGAACTCCGGCCGCCTCCAGGAGCTGCGCGACCTGCGCGAGGCAGCGCTCTTCGGGGCTCAAGGCGCGACGAGTTCCTCGTCGGGCCAGACGGCACGCGCGGCCTCGTCGCCGAGCCTCAGGCGGAGCAGCGCGCGCATGACCTGGCGTTCGTCGTAGTCGGGATGGCGGGCGCGGATGCCGGACTCGGCCGCCTGCCGCGCGAGGGCCGTCAGCCGGAAGGCGATGGCCGAGCGCGCCGTGCTCCCCATGCGGCGGTAGGCCGCGATCTGGAAGGCGTGCGCCTCGGGCGTGGTGTCGGGTTCCACGGAGAAGAGCCTACACCCGCCGCCGGCCTCGAGCCCTGGCATCGGCCTTGCTCTGACCCCCCTCGCGGGCTCGTGTCCCGCAAAGGAGGGGGGACGACATGTCCCACGATCTCGTCATCGGGATGGCCGGTTCGGGAGGCGACGGGATCGTCTCCGCCGGGGAGTCGCTGATCGCTGCCGCCGCCGGAGCGGGCTACGCGGCGATCATGACCAAGAGCTTCGGGTCGCAGATCCGCGGCGGCGAGTCGTCCTGCCGCGTGCGCATCTCCACGAAGCCCGTGCTGAACCCGGGCGGCACGCTCGACGTCGCCGTCGCGCTGAACTGGGACGACTTCCTGAAGTTCGGGGCCGAGCTGCCGGTCGGCGGCAACACGGTCGTGATCTACGACGCGAAGACCGGGGTGGCGCCCGACAAGCTGCCGCTCGGCGCGGTCGTGCCGGAAGAGGTCTACCCGGTTCCGATCGACGCCCTGGCGCGGCAGACCGCGGGCACCGACAAGGCCAAGAACACGGTGATCCTGGGCCTGCTGGCGGGCTGGTTCGGTCTGGCGGCCGACGATCTCCTCGCCGGGATGCGCAAGAAATTCGCGAAGAAGGGTCCGGAACTGGTCGCGGCCAACGAAAAGGCCTTCGAAGCCGGGCGGAACTACGCCGCCGAGCATCCCTTGCGCGAGCCCCGCTTCATGGAGCCGGCGCCCCCCGGCGAGCCCAAGCTGCTGACGGACGGCAACGACATGTGCGCCGCGGCGGCGATCTTCGCGGGCTGCCGCTTCTTCGGCGGCTACCCGATCACCCCGTCGACCGAGATCATGCAGTTCTTCACCCGCGAGGTGTGGCGCCACGGCGGCGCGGTGCTGCAGGCCGAAGACGAGATCGCCGGCATCGGCGCGGCGCTCGGCGCCAGCTTCGGCGGCGTCAAGGCGATGACCGCGACCTCGGGCCCGGGCATGTCGCTCAAGAGCGAGATCATGGGCCTCGCCACGATCTGCGAGCTGCCGCTCGTGATCGTCAACGTCCAGCGCGGCGGCCCGTCGACGGGCCTGCCCACCAAGTCCGAGCAGGCTGACCTGTTCCAGGCGGCGCTCTCGGCCCACGGCGACGTGCTGCGCCCGGTGCTGGCGCCGGTCTCGGTGCGCGACACCTTCGGCGTCACGGTCGAGGCCTTCAACATCGCCGAGCAGTACCAGACGCCCGTGATCATCCTCTCCGACCAGGAGATCGCGCAGCGCAAGGAGTCGTGCGACCCGATCGACACCCGCGCCTTCAAGCTGGTCGACCGCCTGCAGCCGAGCGCCGCCGACCTCGAGAAGTACGTGCGCTTCCGCTTCACCGAGTCGGGCATCAGCCCGGTCTCCGCGCCCGGGATGCCGGGCGGCAACTACCTGGGCTCGGGCATCGAGCACAACGAGCACGGCGACCCGACGGCGAGCGGCGGCATGCACGCGAAGATGAACGAGAAGCGGTTCCGCAAGCTCGATCCGCTCAAGCATCGCCGCGACCTGTTCGAGACCTACGGCGACCCGCGCGCACCGCTCGCGCTGATCGCCTGGGGCTCCGTGGCCGGCGTCTGCATCGAGGCGCTGGAGCGCGCCCGCCAGGAGGGCCTGCGCGCCCGGCTGCTGGTGCCGAAGCTCTTGTGGCCGATCGCCGAGGAGGTCTACCGCGACTTCTTCGCCGGCGTCCAGAGCGGCCTCGTCGTCGAGCAGTCGCACCAGGGCCAGCTCTACCGCCTGCTGCGCATGCAGCTCGACGTGCCGAAGGGCCTCCAGAGCTTCGCCCGCAGCGGCGCCAACCCGTTCCAGCCGGCCGAGGTGGTCGCGCGCCTGCGCGAGACGGCCCTCGCGGTCCAGCGCCAGGGCGCCGAGACCCTGACCCCCGTGGAGTGACGCGATGAACTGCCAGCCGAAGGACTACAAGAGCGACCTCAAGCCGATCTGGTGCCCGGGCTGCGGCGACTTCGGGGTCGTCCAGGCGATCTACCGCGCGCTCGCCGCGGTCGGCCGCCCGCCGCACGAGATCGCGTTCGTCTCCGGGATCGGCTGCTCCAGCCGCATCCCCGGCTACACCACCGCGTACGGCTTCAACTCGGTGCACGGCCGCGCGCTGCCGATCGCCCAGGGCCTCAAGATCGCCAACCCCGACCTGCTGGTGCTCTGCGCCGGCGGCGACGGCGACGGCTTCTCGATCGGCGGTGGCCACGTCGCCCACGCGATCCGCCGCAACCTGGACCTCACCTACATCGTGATGGACAACCAGATCTACGGCCTGACCAAGGGCCAGCTCTCGCCGACCTCGAAGCTGGGCCTGAAGACGGTGACCTCCGATCTCGGCTCGCTCGAGGCCCCGGTCAACCCGCTGCTCTACGTGCTCTCCTACGGCGCGCCGTTCGTCGCCCAGGGCACCCCGGCCGACATGGCGGGCCTCGCCTCGGTGATCGAGGAGGCGATCCGCTACCCCGGCTTCTCGTTCGTCAACGTGCAGTCGCCGTGCGTGACGTTCGGCGAGGACGACTGGCAGCTCAAGCAGCACAAGGCGGTGATGAAGTCGGTCGCGAGCCTCGGCCACGACGCCTCCGACGTGATCGCGGCGATGCGGCTGGCCCAGGCGTACGGCTCCGAGCTGTACACGGGCGTGCTCTACCGCGCCCCGCAGCCGCCTTCGACCTACGACGCGCTGGTCCGCGAGCGCCAGGCGGAGCAGCAGAAGAAGGCGCTGCCGCGCGAGCGCATCCTCGAGCTGTTCGCGGCGAAGAAGAAGGAGACGGCGGCATGAGCGTCCGCGTGCAGGGCCTCGACTACGGCAAGCTGACCCTCAAGGACGCGCTCGACCTCGCGGTCCTGATCGAGGAGGAGGCGAAGGAGCGCTACACCGAGTTCGCCGACCAGATGCAGCTCCACCACAACGCCGAGGCGGAGTCGTTCTTCCGCTTCATGGCGGTCAACGAGGAGAAGCACCGGGCCGAGCTGGCGGGCCGTCGCGCGCGCCTGTTCGGGGACCAGCCGGCGACCGTCTCGTCCACGATGATCTTCGACGTCGAGGCGCCCGAGTACGACGAGGCGCGCGCGTTCATGACCGCGCGCCACGCGATGGAGGCCGCGCTGCGCTGCGAGTGCAAGGCCCACGACTTCTTCGTGGGCGTGCTCGGCCACATCCAGGACCCGGCGGTGCGCGAGCTGTTCGACGAGCTGCGCGAGGAGGAGGTCCACCACCAGGCCCTCGTCAAGCGCGAGATCGAGCGCCTGCCGCCGGATTCCGGGTTCAAGCCCGACGACTTCGCGGACGAGCCGGTCGCCCAGTAGCTCAGTCGGCGCGCGGGCGCAGCACGAACCAGGGGGCGGCCCGCGCGACGAGCTCGTAGCGGGCCGCGAGGTGCGCGTCGAGCGTCGTTGCGCCGTCGCGGGCGCTGAGGTTCGGCTCCGGCCACCACGGCGCGGCGAACAGCACCGCCGCGCACGGGCGCGCGCGCTCGAGCTCCGCGACCATCTGGGCCTGCACGTCCGCGCGGGTCACGACGCCGGGGTCGAACTGGGTGCGCCGCGTCGCCGCGTCGCGGTCGGCGTGGTAGTGGAAGCCGGCGTCGTTGAAGATCAGGCGCCGGTGCTGCACGTTGCCCACGAAGACGCGCCCGCCCGTCGGGCACAGCGCGTGGACCGCGGCGACCGCCGCGTCGCGCGCCGGGGACGGCGGTGCGCCGGCTGCGCGCAGGTGGAGGGCGGGCGGGGCCGGGGGGCGCTCGAAGCCCGGCCACTGCCCGCGCCAGGGGAACAGCACCGCGGCGGTGGCCAGGACCGCCAGCAGCCGGCGGCGGACGGCGCCGCGCGCGGCGCGATCCAGCGCGGCCGCGGCCAGCGCCAGCGCCGGCGGAGCGCTCAGCACGCAGTGCACGTCGTCGGAGCGCCCCAGCATGTGCGGCACCAGCGCGACGCCCACGATCGCGAGGGTCCAGCCCGCCGCCGGCAGCCCGCGGCGCACGCCGGCGGCCAGCGCCAGCGCAGGGCCTGCCAGGGCGAGCGCGAACGCGGCGCCGCCGGCGCCCGCGAGCGCCCCGGGCAGCGGGAACGGCAGCGGCGGCGCCGCGACCGGCGTGACGATCGGCGGCAGCGGCAGCGCCCGCGCCGGCTCCACGTGCACGATCTGCTCGACGACCAGGTCGTTCACCACCTGCCACGGCCCGGCCAGCGCCAGCACCGGGACCCACACGGGCAGCAGCACGGCGAGCGCGCCCGCCGCCAGGGCGCGCGCCTCCGCGGCCTCCAGCCGCACGCGGTCGCGGCCGAACCAGAGGGCGGCCGCCGCGGCCGCGCAGGCGTAGACGAAGAGGTCGTGGCGGAAGACGCCGATCGCGCCCGCCGCCAGCCCCGCGAGGGCCGCCGCACGCGGGCCGCGCGCACCGCTCGCCACCCGCAGCGCGAGGACCAGGGCGGCGCCGAGCGCGGCCACCCAGGCGAGCGAAGCCGAGCCGAGCGGCCCCAGCGCCAGCAGCACGAGGCCGGCGCCGAGCGGCCGGAAGCGGCCTCCCGAGGCCAGTCCCGCCAGCCGGCCGCACAGCAGCGCCACCGCCCACTGCAGCGCCGCGGCGAGCGCGTGCAGGGTGGCGACGGAGGTGCCGGCGATCGCCCAGGCGGCCGCCAGCAGGGCGAAGGCGCCGGGCGGGTAGTTGGCGTAGAAGTCGCGGTACGGCACGGCGCCGCGGGACAGCGCGCGCGCGCCGCTCAGCAGCAGGCCCTCGTCGTAGACCGTGGCCGCGTCGGTCGCGCTCGACAGCCCGTGCAGCGCGGCCAGGCTGCCGAGCGCGGCGCCGGCGATCAGCAGCAGGCCCAGCCCGTCGAGGGCGCGGGCGAGCGGTGCCGAGCGGGTCACTCCTCGCCGAGCGCGAGGCGGACCAGGCGGTCGAGCAGCTCGCCGAACGGGATGCCGGCCGCCCGCGCCGCCTTGGGCAGCAGGCTGTTGACGGTCATGCCGGGCAGGGTGTTGACCTCCAGCACCACCGGGCCGCGCCCGGGCGCGAGGATCAGGTCGGTGCGCGACAGGCCGCGGCAGTCGAGCGCGCGGTGGGCGCGCAGGCTGACGTCCTGCGCGGCGTCGCGCTCCGCGTCGGTCAGCTCCGCGGGGCAGATCTCCTCGCACAGCGCCGGGTCGTACTTGGCCTTGAAGTCGAAGAACGCCCGCTTCGGAACGATCTCGACGGGCGGCAGCGCCTGCAGCCGGCGGCCCCCGACGACGCCGACCGTCAGCTCCCGGCCCCGCACCCGCTCCTCGACCACGACCCGCTCGTCGAAGCCGAACGCGAGGTCGATCCCGGCGTCGACCGCCGCCGCGTCGTCGGCGAGGCTCATGCCGACGCTCGAGCCCTGGCGCGAGGGCTTGACCACGGCGGGCGCCAGCGCGCGGGCCCGCTCGCGCGCCGCAGCCTCGTCGAGGGCGCCGCGCTCGACGACCACGCCGCGCGGGATCGGGATGCCCTCGGCGGCGAACATCTTCCGCGCCATCGCCTTGTCCATCGCCAGCGCGGAGGCCAGCACGCCGGAGCCGACGTAGGGGATGCCGAGCAGCTCGAGCAGGCCCTGGATCGTGCCGTCCTCCCCGTACGCGCCGTGCAGCGCGATGAAGGCGACGTCGATCGGTCGCCGCCCGTCGGCCGCGAGTTGCAGCGCGTCGGTCGCGGGCGCGGCCGCGGCCGCGGCATCCCGGACCTGGCGCTGGAACGCCTCGGGCAGCTCGCGGTTGTGGGCGAGCTCCTCGTGCGCGGCGCGGTGGGCCAGCAGCCCCAGCGCCTTCTCGCGCAGCGCCGCGTCGAGCTTCGGGTGGCCGGCCATCAGCGCGAGGGTGTCGAACAGCACCACGTCGTAGCGCTCGCGCGGCAGGTGCTCGGCGATCATCCGGCCGGAGGCCAGCGAGATCTCGCGCTCGGAAGACGCGCCGCCCAGGAAGACGCCGACCCGCACGCGACCGCTCACGCCGCTCTCCTCGTCATGGAGCGCGATGATACGAAGGATCGAGTGGGGATGGCGGAGAGGGGGGGATTCGAACCCCCGGTGCAGGTTAACCCCGCACAACAGGTTAGCAACCTGGCCCGTTCGGCCACTCCGGCACCTCTCCGCGGGTGGCGTGGCGCCCAGAATAGCACGCCGCTCCGCGCGTCCACTCGCCCCCTGGCCGCGACCCGTGCTCAGGTTGCGCCCTCGGCTACAATCCCGCCCCAAGGTCCAGGGGAGAATGGCGTCCCGCGCTCGCGCCGGCAACGTCGGCCGCTCCGTGCCCCGACTCGAGGGCCCGGAGAAGGTGGAGGGCCGCGCCCGCTACGTCGACGACCTGCGCTTCCCCGGCATGCTGCACGGGCGCACCATCCGAGCGCCGCACCCCTGCGGCCGGCTGCGCGCGGTGCGGCTCGGCCCCGGCGGGCTCCCCCTCGGCCTGGTCGTCGTCGGGCCCCGCGACATCCCGGGCGACAACGTGATCGCCACCATCGAGGACGACCAGCCGGCGCTGGCCTGGGGCGAGATCCGCCACGCCGAAGAACCGGTGCTGCTGCTCGCCCACGCCGACCGCGAGGCGCTGTGGGCGATCCCGGCCGAGGTCGACATGATCCCCGGCACGCCGGTGTTCGACCCGCTCGCCTCGCCGCGCGTCTTCAAGCAGATCCGGATCGCGAAAGGCGACGCCGCGGCGGCGCTGCGCAGGGCGCCGGTGGTGGTCGAAGGCGAGTACCGCACCGGCGCCCAGGAGCACGTCTACATCGAGCCGCAGGGCGTGATCGCGGTGCCGGAGAACGGCGGCATCACGATCCACGGCTCGCTGCAGTGCCCCTACTACGTGCACAAGGCGCTGTGCCGGCTGCTGCGACTGCCGCCCGACAAGGTGCGCGTGATCCAGGTGGAGACCGGCGGCGGCTTCGGCGGCAAGGAGGACTACCCCTCCGTGATCGCCGGCCACGCGGCGCTGCTGGCACTCAAGGCGCGGCGGCCGGTCAAGATGGTCTACGACCGCGGCGAGGACATGCGGGCGACGACCAAGCGCCACCCCTCGATCGTGCGCCTGCGCAGCGCCTTCTCCCGCGACGGCACGCTGCTGGCGCTGGAGGCCCAGGTGGTGATGGACGGCGGCGCCTACGTGACGCTGTCGCCCGTCGTGCTCTCGCGCGGCGTGCTGCACGCCTCCGGCCCCTACCGCTGCCCGGCGGTCGCCATCGAGGGCCGGGCGGTGATGACCAACACGCCGCCCAACGGCGCCTTCCGCGGCTTCGGCGCGCCGCAGACGCTGTTCGCGATCGAGGCCCACATGGACCGCTGCGCGCAGCAGCTCGGGATCGACCCCGTCAAGCTGCGCGAGAAGAACGCGTTCCGCCCCGGCGACGTGACGGCCACCGGCCAGAAGCTGCCGAAGGACACCGCGGCGCTGCCGGTGCTGCGCGAGGCCGTGCGCCGCTCCGACTACCACCGCAAGCGCATTGCGTGGGCGGGCACCGGCCGCGGCATCGGCCTGTCGCTCTTCTTCCACGGCTCGGGCTTCACCGGCGCCGGCGAGGTGCGGCTGGCCTCGAAGGCCTCGCTGGAGCTGACGCCGAAAGGCGTGCGGATCCTGGTCGCCTCGACCGAGATCGGCCAGGGCACCCGCACGATGCTGGCGCAGATCGTGGCCGACACCCTGGGCTGGCCGCTGTCCGCGGTCGAGGTGGCGCCCGCCGACACCGGCCTCGTGCCCGACTCCGGCCCCACCGTCGCCTCCCGCACCTGCATGATCGTGGGCGGCATCCTGCAGAAGGCGGCCCGCGAGCTGAAGCGCAAGCTGGGCCGCGCGAAGCCCGCGCAGTACCTCGCCCGCCACGGCGCGCTGGTCGTCACCGGGCAGTACGAGAAGCCGGCCGAGATCCAGTGGGACGAAGAGCGCTACCGCGGCGACGCCTACGGCACCTACGGCTGGGGCTGCGACGTCGTCGAGCTCGAGGTCGACCCGGTCACCCGCGAGGTGCGGCCGCTGAAGCTGACCGCGGTGCAGGAGATCGGCAAGGCGATCCACCCCGGCCTCGCCCGCGGCCAGGTGGAAGGCGGCAGCGCCCAGGGCCTGGGCTGGGCGCTGTCGGAGGAGGTGGTGATGCGCGACGGCCGGATGGCCAACGCGCAGCTCACCAACTACATGGTGCCGACCACGAAGGACACGCCCGAGATGGACGTGACGATCCTCGGGCTCGGCTACCGGCACGGCCCGTTCGGCGCCAAGGGCCTGGGCGAGCTGCCGATGGACGGCCCGGCGCCCGCCGTCGTCAACGCCCTGCGCCACGCCGGCTTCGACGTGCGCGAGGTGCCCGCCACCCCCGAGAGGCTGCTGCGATGCGCTTCACGCTGAACGGCAAGCCCGTCGCCGTGGACGCGCCGCCGATGAAGCGGCTGCTCGACGTGCTGCGCGAGGAGTGCGGCCTCACCGGCACCAAGGAGGGCTGCGGCGAAGGCGAGTGCGGCGCCTGCACGGTGCTGCTCGACGGCGCGCCGGTCAACTCCTGCCTGGTGCCGGTCGCCCACGCCGAAGGCGCGAAGGTGACGACCATCGAGGGCCTGCGCGGCCACGACAAGCTGCAGCGGGCGTTCGTCACCGAGGGCGGCGCGCAGTGCGGGATCTGCACGCCGGGCTTCGTCGTCGCCGCCTCCACGCTGCCGCGCGGCGCGTCGCTGGAAGCCGTGCAGGAGGGCCTCGCCGGCAACCTGTGCCGCTGCACGGGCTACGCCGGGATCTACCGGGCGGTGGCCGCGGCCCGCGGCGGCGGCAAGAGCGCGAAGAAGAAGGCGAAGCGGTGAAGACGGCGGCCTCGGCGCTCCACCTGCTGCGGCCGGAGTCGCCGGCGCAGGCGCTGCAGTGGATGCGCGAGCGCGCTCCGCTGCAGCCGCTGGCGGGCGGCACCGACCTCTACGTCGCGCTCAACTTCGGCACCTGCCCCGCGCGGGCGTTCCTCGACCTCTCGCGGCTCGGCGCCTGGCGCGGCATCAAGGTCGAGCGCGACGGCGGGCTGCGGATCGGCGCGCTCGCCACGTTCGCCGAGATCCGCGACCACAAGGGCGTCGCCAAGGCGCTGCCCGCGTTGTGCGCGGCCGCCCGCGAGATCGGCGGGGCGCAGATCCAGAACCGGGCCACGATCGCCGGCAACCTGGCGAACGCCTCGCCCGCGGCCGACTCGGCACCGGTGCTGCTCGCGGCCGATGCCGTCGTCGAACTCGTCAGCGTCTCCGGCGTGCGCCGCGTGCCGGTGGCCGAGTTCTTCCTCGGCTACCGCCGCACCGCGTTGCAGCCGGACGAGCTGATCCAGGCGGTCGTGATTCCGACGCCGCCGCGCGCGGGCCAGTGGTACTTCCGCAAGGTCGGCACCCGCGCCGCCAACGCCATCTCCAAGGTCGTCTTCTGCGGCGTGCGGGGACCGCAGCCGCGGATCGCGCTCGGCAGCGTGGGCCCGGTGCCGCTGCGCGCGCGCCGCGCCGAGGCCGCGCTGGCCGCGGGCGAGCCGGTCGAGACCGCCGTGGCCGCGCTGCAGCAGGACATCGCGCCGATCGACGACCTGCGCTCGACCGCCGAGTACCGCCGCTTCGTCGCCGCCGGCCTGCTGCGCCAGTTCTGGGAGCGCACGGCGTCACCGGTCCGTCGCCCCGTGCGCCGGCGCTAGCCCGGGCGAGATCGGACGAGCGGGTCGCGCCGGCCCTTCGGCCGACGCGACCCGCGGCAGATCTACGGCTTGCGGACGCGGACCGGGAACGGCGGTCGCTTCGGCGTCGTCACCGGGTTCGCCTTCAGCTCGGCGAGCGCGATCTCGATCGCCTTCTCGAGCTGCGGGTCGCGGCCCGCGATCACGTCCTTCGGCGTCTGCTCGACCTCGACGTCTGGCGGCACGCCGACGTTTTCGACGATGAAGCCGTCTTCGGTCCAGATCGCCAGGTTGGGAGCCGTCATCACGGCACCATCCATCAGCGTCGGGAAGCCGAGCACGCCGACGAGCCCGCCCCAGGTGCGCTTGCCGACCACCTTGCCGAGCTTCAGTTGCTGGAACATCCACGGCAGCATGTCGCCGCCGGAGCCCGCCGTCTCGTCGGCGATCATCACCTTGGGGCCGTGGATGCCGGCGATCGGCGTCTTCAGGTCGGCGCCGTAGCGCAGCGCCCAGAACGACAGCCGCGGCCGCCGCATCAAGTCGATGTAGTAGTCGGCCACCTGGCCGCCGCCGTTGTGGCGCTCGTCGATGATCAGCGCCTCCCGGTTCGACTGCGGGAAGAAGTAGCGCTTGAAGTAGGTGTGGCCCGGTCCCGCCGTGTTGGGCACGTAGACGTAGGCCACGCGGCCGTTCGTTGCCTCGGTGACCTTCTTCAGGTTGCCCTCGACCCAGTCGCGGTTGCGCAGGCTGGCCTCGTTCTCGATCGGCACCACCTTCACCGTGCGCGCGCCGGTGCCGTCGGGGTTGAGGCCGACCGAGATCTCGACGGCCTTGCCCGCGGTGCGCTCGAAGCGGGCGTACAGGTTGTCGGGCGCCTTCAGGTCCACGCCGTCCACGGCGAGCACGTACTCGCCCGCCTTGACGTCCACGCCGGGCTCGGTCAGCGGCGAGCGCAGGTCCGGCGTCCAGTTCAGGCCGCCGAACACCTTCTTGAAGCGGTAGCGGCCGTTCGCCACCTCGTAGTCGGCGCCGAGCAGGCCGCCGGGGACCGTCTCCTGCTCCCACGGCGCGTCGCCGGGGCTCTGGCGGTGGTGACCGACGGCCAGCTCCGAGTGCAGCCAGGTCATCACCCGCTGCAGGTCGTTGCGGGTCGCGACGTGCGGCAGGAACGCGGCGTACTTCGCCTTCAGCGCCTTCCAGTCGGCCCCGTGCATGCCGGGGTCGTAGAAGTAGTCGCGGTTGACGCGCCACGCCTCGTCGTAGATCTGGGTCCACTCCGCGAGCGGCTCGACCCGGACCTGGACCTTGTCGACGTCGAGCTTGAACTTCGCGAGGTCGAGCTTGTCCGCGACATCGACCAGCGACCAGGCGTCGCGGACGCGGACCAGCGCCCGCTTGCCGTCGTGCGAGAGCTGGAAGCCGTCGGCCTTCTCGAGCAGCGTGTCTTCCTTGCGCTTCGTCAGGTCGTAGCGCAGCAGCGCGGCGTCGCCGCCGGGCACGCGGCCCTCGAACGAGCCGCGGCGGTAGAAGACCTGGCCCGCGGCGCCGGCGGTCAGGTCGCCGAAGCGGCCGGCCTTGACCGGCACGGCCAGGATGCGCAGCGCGAGGCCGTCCTCGTCGACCGCAACCTTGACCGGCTCGTCCTTCTTCTCGGCCGGCTTGTCGCCGCCCTTCGCCTTGTCGGCCGCGGGCTTCGCGGCGTCGGCGGGCTTGTCCTCCTTCGGCTTCTCCTCGTCGCTCTCCTTCGCGAGCGGCGAGACGACGCCTTTCGCCAGCACCGCGAGGTAGAGCTGCTCGTTGATCTCCATGTCGGCGTTGGCCTGCGAGAACCAGTCGACCACCGGTCCGGCATCGGTCGAGGCGGTGAAGAACAGGTACTTGCCGGAGGCGTCCCACACCGGCCGGCGGGCGTCGGAGAGGCCGTCGGTGACCGGGATCTCCTTCTTCGTGGCCAGCGAGTACAGGAAGATGCGGTTGAAGAAGACCTGGTTGTTGCGGGTGTAGGCCAGCCACTGCGAGTCGGGCGACCAGGCGTGGTCGAGCGCCTCGAGGCCGTTGGGGCCGTACATGACGTCGGACGAGATCTTCGTCTGCGTCCCACTCGCGACGTCGAGCATCCAGATCGAGCGCGAGTTGTCGGTGAAGCTGAGCTTCTTCGAGTCCGGCGCCCAGCGGATGTCGCCGTAGAAGCCCGCGCCCGAGAGCGGCAGCGAGCGGGCCGCGCCCTTGCCGTCCTGCGGCGCGATCACGAGCTGGTACTCGCCCGAGGCGTCCGAGAAGTACGCGATGGAGCGGCCGTCGGGCGACCACGCCGGTGCGCGCTCGTGCACGCCCGGGGTGCGGGTCAGGTTGCGCTCGTCGCCCTTCTCGCGCGGCAGCGTCACGATCTCGCCGCGGAACTCGAGCGCGACGCGGGCGCCCGTGGGCGAAATGCGGCCGTCGCGGATCCACTTCGCCCCCTTCGCCCAGCGCGCCCGGTGCTCGACGAGATCGGCGGCGACGCCGATCTTCAGCCGCTGCGCGGCGCCCGTCTTCGGGTCGAGGCGATGGAGCAGGCCGGCCTGCTCGTAGACGATGGTGCCCGCGCCCGCGCCCGCGGTCAGCACCGGGAAGTCCTCGTGCTTCGTGACGCGGGTGACCGCCTTCGTCGTCGGCTCGTAACGATAGAGGTTGAACTCGCCGTCGCGGTCGGAGCGGAAGTAGAGCGCGCCGTCCATCCACATCGGATCGGTGTCGTTGCAGCGTCCTTCGGGCTGCGGCACCTGGACCGTGTCGTAGGTCTTCGTGTCGAACAGCAGCAGCCGGGCGGTGGTGCCGCCGCGGTAGTTCTTCCACTGGTTGAACGCCTCGTACAGCGGCAGGTAGGCGATCGTCTTCCCGTCGGGCGAGATCGCCGCCTTGGAGGCGTGCGGGATCGGGAGCCTGGTCGGGAAGCCGCCCTCCACCGGGACGGTGAAGAGCTGCTGGTAGCGCAGCGTGTGCACTTCGCGCGGCGAGGCGAACAGCACCGACTTGCCGTCCGGCGTGAAGCCGAGCGCGGTGTCGTTTCCGGGGTGGTGGGTCAGCCGGCGCGGCACGCCGCCCGCGGCGCTCACCACGTAGACGTCGGTGTTGCCCTCGTAGCGGCCCGTGAACGCGATCAGGCTGCCGTCGGGCGAGAAGCGCGGCCCCGCTTCGACGCCGGGGTACGAGGTGAGGCGCGCGACACCCGTGCCGTCGGGCCTCGCGGTCCACAGGTCGTTCGCGTACGCGAACGCGATCCGCTCCGCGGAAACCGCGGGCTCGGAGAGCAGCCGGGTGTCGGCCGTGTCCACGGCCGAGGCCGAGAGGGCCAGGCCCAGGCACAGGGCGACGCTGCCGGCCTTCAACGTGTCGAGACTCGATGACATCGCAGTCCTTCCTTCCCCCACTACTTCATTCGAACCAGTTCGGCCTCGGCGGCGATCACCGCGAACGGGGCCCAGTCGGGCAGCGAGATCGCGCGCTCGAACGCCGCGCGAGCATCGGCCTCGCGGCCCTGCAGCAGCAGCCAGGCGCCGGCGCCGTAGAGCCGGGTCGCCGCATCCGTCGTGTCCTCGCCGGTCGCCAGCAGCTCCTCGACCGGCTTCGCGCCCTTGTAGACGAGCAGCCGCTGCAGGTAGGTGTCGTTCTCGATCACCTTCGTGTCGACCGTGAACGGGGCGAGCAGGGCCGCGGCCTCGGCGTCCCGGCCGAGCCGGCGCAGCGCGAGGTAGAGCCAGTCGCTGGTCGCGGTCAGCCGGTCGTTGCTGCCCTGCGAGAACTTCATGCACTCGCGCCAGCTCTTCGCCGCCGCCGCGAAGTCGCCTTTCAGGTACTCGGCGAGGCCGCGGTGGTACCAGACGTTGAAGTGCGTCGTGGAGACCGGAATGCCGGCCGCGTTGGGCGCGCCGTCGGGCTCGATCGCGTCCGGCACCGAAGCGATCAGCTCGGAGGCCCGGCGCAGGTCCGCGAGCGCCGCGTCCAGCTTGCGGAGCGTGATGAAGCGGTGGCCGCGGTGGCGGACCATGCGATGGTCGCGCGGGAAGCGCTTCACGCCACGGTCGAGCGCCGCGATCGCCTCGTCGTAGCGGCCGAGGTAGCCGTAGCGGCGCGCCAGCCAGATGATGTGGTCGGCGTCGTCGGGGTCGGCGACGAAGTCCGCGGTCGCCTTCGACAGGTCCTCCTCGAGCGCCGCCTTCGTCGCCTCCGGCAGCTCTCGCGCGTGCAGCGGCCGGCCCAGCAGCGAGGTGGCGAGTGGCGCCGGCTTCC
This sequence comes from Acidobacteriota bacterium, assembly GCA_011526565.1. Classification (GTDB taxonomy): domain Bacteria; phylum Acidobacteriota; class Vicinamibacteria; order Fen-336; family Fen-336; genus WYBL01. The sequence continues at coordinate 45,262 of WYBL01000028.1, forward strand.
CGTCCTCCTTCGCCGCCCGCTCGGGCCGCAGCCAGCGGTCGTACCAGCCGAGGGTGCGCTCCCAGCGGTCCTTGACGAACGACGGCCGGTCGATGCCGTGATCTTCGCCGGGGTAGACGACCAGCTCGGTCGGCACGCCGAGCCGGCGCAGGGCCTGGTAGAGCTGCTCGGAGTTGAGCAGCGGCACGTTCCAGTCCTCCTGCCCGCACATCACGAGCGTCGGCGTCTTCACCTTCTCGACGTGGAAGAACGGCGACAGCTTCAGGTAGCGCTCCGGCTCGCGCCACGGCAGGCCCAGCTCGGTCTCCCACTCGTACTGGTAGTGGTCGGTGCCGTAGTTGGCCGTGTAGTTGACCTCGGAGGCGCCGGAGATCGCGGCCTTGAAGCGGGTCGTCCGGGTGATCACGTAGTTGGTGAGGATGCCGCCGTAGCTCCAGCCGCCGACGCCGAGCCGCTCGGGGTCGGCCACGCCCTGCGCGATCGCGTGGTCGACGGCGGCCATCACGTCCTCGAAGTCGACCGTGCCCCACGCCGCCCAGATCGCGCGGCTGAAGGCGGTGCCGTAGCCCGTCGAGCCGCGCGGGTTGGCGGCGACCACCGCGTAGCCCTGGGCGGCCAGCAGGTGCCACTCGAACTCGAAGGCCGCCGAGAACTGCATCGCCGGCCCGCCGTGGATGCGCAGGATCGTCGGGTGCTTCTCGCCGGCCTTCGCGAACGGCGGCCGCACCAGGAAGCCGTCGACCTTCGTGCCGTCCTTCGAGGTGGCCTGGAAGCGCTCGACCGGGGAGAGCCGGATGCCGGCCAGCCAGTCGTCGTTCGCGCGGGTCAGCCGCCGCAACTCGCCGCCGGTTTCGACCGCCGAGAGCTCGAGCGGGCGCTGCGGCGTGCTCTCGAGCACGACCAGCTCGCCTTTGGCGCCGATGTCGTAGCCCCACACGTCGCGCTCGCCTTCGACCAGCCGCGTGACCACACCGTCCTCGAGCGCGACGCGCGCGAGGTGCTGGCGACCGCCGTCCTCGAGCACGAACAGCACCGCCGCGCCGTCCGGCGTGAAGCGCGGCAGCAGCACGTTGCGGTCGAGCGCGGCCGTCAGCGCCCGCGAGGGTCCGCCGCCGGCCGGGGCCAGCGCGACGTGGCTCGCGCCGTACCACAGGTCCCCGACCTGGCCGCCCGCGACGTAGGCGATCCACTTCCCGTCGGGCGACCACGCGGGCTGGGTGTCGGTCTCGGGGCCTGCGGTCACCCGCCGCGGCGCCGCCCCCGGCAACGCGCGCACGACGAAGACGTCGGTGTTCTGGTTGGCGTCCGGGTCTTCGGTGCGGTTGGAGACGAACGCGATCTCGCGCCCGTCCGGGCTCCAGGCGGGCGAAACGTCGTCGTACTGGCCGTCGGTGAGCTGGAACGAGGTCTTCGTGCGCAGGCCGAAGACGTGGACGTGGTCGCGCCGCTCGTCGAGGTAGCCGATGCCGTCGCGCTTCGTCTGGCGGCGGCGGACGACGATCGGCTTCGGCGCCTCTTCCGCGTCGCTCTCCGTCCTGGCCTCGGGGTCGGGGTCGCTGACGACCAGCGCCAGGCGGCTGCCGTCGGGGCTCCACGCCAGGTCGGAGACGCCCCCCGCGAAGGAGGTGAGCTTCACCGCCTCGCCCCCGCGTCGATCGAGGAGCCAGACCTGCGCGCCCTTGCCGTCACGATCGGCGAGGAACGCGAGGCGGGTGCCGTCGGGGCTCCACTGCGGCTGCCGCTCGGCGTGCTCGCTCGCGGTGAGCCGCAGCGCCTCGCCGCCGGCGAACGGAACGAGGTACAGGTCGGAGTCTTGACGGTCGCCCTCGAGCTCGCTCCACGACACGACGTAGGCGACGGCCGCGCCGTCGGGGCTGAGCCGCGGGTCGGCGACGTGGCGGATCGCGAACTCGTCCTCGATGCGCAGGGCGCGGCGGCCGTCTTCGCCAGCCGAGGCGGGAAGGGCGAGCAGGGCGAGCGGCAGGCAGGCGAGCACTCGGAACAGGCGCATTCGGGACCTCGCGGGCGGGGTTCGGGTGCGGCGGCCGACCGCATCCTAGCGCGCGGCCCCCTTACAATCGACCTCCCATGACGAGCCTGCGCGTCCGTTTCGCCCCCAGCCCCACCGGTTACCTCCACGTCGGCGGAGGCCGCACCGCGCTGTTCAACTGGCTGTACGCCAGGAAGCACGGCGGCACCTTCATCCTGCGCATCGAGGACACCGACAAGGAGCGCTCCAACGACACCAACACGAAGAGCATCCTCGAGGGGCTCGAGTGGCTGGGGCTGCACTGGGACGAGGGTCCGTACTTCCAGAGCGAGGGCATCGCGCGCCACCAGCAGGTCGCCCGCGAGCTGCTGGCGAAAGGATGGGCCTACCGCTCGTTCGCGACGTCCGAGGAGCTCGAGAAGCAGCGCAAGGAGGCGGAGGCGGCCAAGCGCCCGTGGCTGCGCGACGCGCCGTCGCGCGCGCTGCCGGTCGAGGAGTCGGACCGCCGGGCCGCGGCCGGCGAGCCGTTCGCGATCCGCTTCAAGGTGCCCGACGACGGCGGCGGCACCCGCTTCGAGGACGCGGTGTACGGCGTCCAGGAGCGCAAGCACGCGGACATCGAGGACTTCGCGCTGCTGCGGCCCGACGCCACGCCGCTCTACAACCACGTGGTCGTCTGCGACGACGTCGAGATGCGCATCACGTTCGTGATCCGCGGCCAGGACCACCTGTCGAACACCCACAAGCAGTTGCTGATCTACCGCGCGCTGGGCGTCGAGCCGCCGCGCTTCGCCCACCTGCCGCTGATCAACGCGCCCGACCGCACCAAGCTCTCCAAGCGCAAGCACGGCGTGGTGGTGTCGGTGACGACGTACCGCGACCGCGGCTTCCTGCCCGAGGCGTTCCGCAACTTCCTGGCGCTGCTCGGCTGGTCGGCGGGCGACGACAAGGAGGTCTACACCAGCGAGGAGCTGGTGCAGGCGTTCACGCTCGAGGGCATCAGCCGCTCCAACGCCATCATCAACTTCTCCGAGTCCGACCCGCGGATGTGGACGGACAAGAAGGCGCTCCACCTCAACCAGGAGCACCTCAACCGGATGCCGCTCGAGGAGCTGGCCCCGAAGGTGGAGCCGGTGCTGCGCGGCGCCGGGCTGTGGGACGACGCGTACGCCGCGGGCGGGGCGCGGCACGACTGGTTCCTGCGCGCGCTCGGCCTGCTGCGGGCGCGCTTCGTGACGCTGTCCGACTTCGCCGGGCCCGGCCGCGCCTACTTCGCCGACGACTTCGAGACCGACCCGGCGGCCCGCGACAAGAACCTCGGCAAGGAGCCGCGGCTCGCGGAATGGCTGCCGGCCCTGGCCGAGCGCTTCGAGGCGGCGCCGGAGTTCACCCACGCGGCGCTCGAGCCGCTGCTGCGGGCCCACGCCGACGAGCTGGGCGTCAAGGCCGGCGTGCTGATCAACGCCGCCCGCACGGCCGTCACCGGCCAGTCTGTCGGCCCCAGCCTGTTCGAGTTGCTGGAGCTCGTCGGCCGCGAGCGGGTCTGCGGCCGCCTGCGCGCCGCCGCCGCCGGCCTGGCCGGGGCCCCGTAGCCGCCCCGAAAAAAGAGCCGACCTTTTCGACGGGGTCCTGCGCGTCTTCTGGCAAGGACCCGTGAAGAGACGTAGAGGCAGGCGTGCCCGGCTCCCTCCGCCGGCGCGCCCGGCCGTCTCCCCGGGGCCGCGAAAGGAACCAGGGGAATGGCGGACCTCAACGACCTCCTCGACCAGGCGACGGCGCAGGCGACGGGGCTCAGCCAGCAGGTCGAGACGGCGCTCTCGGCGGTGGACGAGGTGCTCCAGCACGCTCGCGGGATCGTCGAGCGGGTCGGCGCGGACGGCGCCGCCGCCCGCGCCGGCCTGGCGGGCCTCGGCGACCGGCTCGCGCAGCTCGAAGACGACGTCGAGCAGCAGGCGAACGAAGCCCGCGGCCGGCTCGACGCCCTGCAGGCCGAGGCCGGCGAAGCCCGCGGCGAGTTGCAGGGGATCTTCTCCCGCATGCAGGACCTGCTCGAGTCGAGCCGCGCGGAGCAGCAGCGCCTGGTCGAGTCCTTCGACGCCGACTCCGACGCCGTGGTCACCGCCGCCCAGCAGGCCGTCGCGGCCATGCGCGAGCTGGAGGCGGAGGCGGGGGGGCAGATCAGCAGCCTCGAGTCGGCGGTCGGCGACTTCCACGCGCAGCTCGAGCGGCTGCGCGACGACGTGGCCGCCCGCCTCGCGGCGGCCATGCAGCAGGTGAACGAGTTCGTCGCCGAGGTCGAGGGCCTCGCCGAGCGCACGGCCGACGTGACGGAGGACGTCGTCGGTCGGGCCCGCGAGGAGGTCGAGATCTTGAGCGAACAGGTCCCGGCCCAGGTCGCGGAGGCCGCGCGCGCGATCGGCGAGAAGTACGGCGAAGAAGCGGTGCGCCACGTGCAGGAACTGTTGCCCCGCTTCGAGAGCACGCTCGACGAGTTCGCCCAGGAGGCCGAAGCGATGGTCCACGAGCTCGACGAGCGACGCTCCCGGGCCGCCGACCACGCGAACGGCATCCGCAGCTTCCTCGACAACGTCGAAGAAGTGGCCCAGGCCGCCCAGGTCCTCGCCTAGCCCTCACCGCAAGGAGCCGCGATGTCCGCAGAAGCGACCCAGAATCTCGAACGATTCGTGCAGTCGGTCGGCGAGAGCCGCACCCGGCTGGAGCAGATGGCCGGGGAAGCGCGCTCGCTCGCGGCCGAGCTCGGAGCCTCCCACGAGCGCCTCGACTCCGCCTCGCGCGAGGTCGCCGAGCAGGCGCCGCGCGCGCTGGCGGCGTTGGAGGCCGCGAGCCAGCAGGGGAACGCCCAGCTCCAGGCGCTGGCCTCGGCCGCCGGCGCCGGGTTGCCGGCCGAGGTCGAACAGCTCCAGTCGCAGGTGGGCAGCGACGAGCCGGCGGCCGTCGAGCAGTCGACCCAGGCGCTCGGAGCGTCGCACGCCGAGGCCGACTCGCAGGGCCTCGAGCCGCTGCAGGCCGCGGCCGGAGCGGCCGAAGCGGAGGCTCGCGAGACGACCACCGAACTCGTGGCCTCGATGGAGGCCGCGTTCAAGTCGGTGACGCTGGGCATGGACGCGGTGCAGAGCCAGTCGGAGCAGACGCTGCCGGCGCTGACCGGGCACCTGCAGCTCTACGCCGAGCTCGACACCCGCGTCTCCGTCGCCGGCGACGGCTTCGCCAATCGCGTGAACGAGGGCGTGCTCGTGCCGCTCGGGCTCGATGCAGCCGCGACGGCCGCGACGGCCGCGACGGCCGCGGGCGCGATTGCGACCGGCGGGTCCTCTGCGGCGATGCCCTCGAGCCTGGGGGCCCCTGCCCCCGGCCTCGCTCACATGGAGTTCAACCCGGCCGCGGCGAACCTGATCCAGGACGGCGGCGCCTACGCCGTTCCGTTGAGCGCGGCGGGCTTGATCAGCGATGACGGCAGCACAATGGCCCCAGTAGAAGCCGCCGAACTCATCGGAAACGACGCGGGCAGCCTCGTGGCGGCCGGCGCGGGCAACCTGATCGGCGAGGACGGCGCCAGCCTCGTGGCGGCCGGGGCGGGCAACCTGATCGGCGAGGACGGCGCCAGCCTCGTGGCGGCTGGGGCCGGAAACCTGATCGGCACCGACGCGGCCAGCCTCGTGGCAGCCGGCGCCGGGAACGTCCTGCCGTCCGGCGCCGGCGGGCTCGTCGGCAACAACGGCAACACGTAGGAACGGGAGAGCGAGATGACGACACTGCGCGACCTGCTGCCGACCTTCGAAGCCGAGGTGGACCGACTCGAAACCGAGACCGCGAGCGAAGCCGCCGAGCTGATGCAGTCCGTGGGCAACGAGGTCGACGGGCTCGTCGAGCACGTCGGAGTCAGCGTCACGCCGCTGGTCGACGCCGCCAAGGACGAGCTCGTCGAAGGCGGCCTGGGCGGTCTGGTGGACGAGCTCAACGAAGGCGTCACCAGCATGGCGGGCGTTTCCAACACGGTGCTCGAGCGCAAGTACCTGATCGCGGAGCTGGCCACCTCCAAGCGCGTGCTCGAGCAGATCGAGCAGGACACCAGCGCCTTCCAAGGTTGATCGGAGCCCCCCATGTCCGAACTCGCCCAGTCCGTCTCGCAACTCGGGGAGCTGATCCCCACGGTCCCCGACCAGCTCGAGGAACTGATCGGCTCGGCGCGCACCGTCGACTCGCGCACGGACGCCGTGTGCGACGTCCTCGACCAGGCTCACGAGCAGCTCGAGCAGCACGAGCAGAGGCTGCAGGAGGAGGCCGGCCGCCTCGTCTCGGCGGCGCAACAGGCGCAGGAGCAGCTCGCCGCCGGCCTGGCCCAGGTCGAGACGGCCGCCCGCGCCGCCCGCGAAGCGAGCGATGCGTTCTCGGACGGCGCGCTCGCCGAGTCGACCTCCGCGCTCGACGCGGCGCTCGACGCGGCCCGCGACCGGCTGCAGAGCGGTGCCTCGCAGATGGAGGACGCCACCCGCGTGATCGAGGGCGACCTCGGCGGGCTGCGCGCCCACGCCGATGCCGTCGGAGCGGCCGTCTCGAAGGGCGTCGAGGCCGTGGTCGCCTCGCTCGGCGAGGTCGACCAGGCGATGGAAGCCGCCGAGTCGGAGGTGATCACCGGCGTGGACCGCCTCGCCGACGTCGTCGACGAGGTCGTGGCGCAGATGGGCGCGGAGACCGCGGCCCTGCTCGAGGCGGCGATCGCCGGCCGCGACCACGCGGTCGCCGGCATCCAGGAAGCGAACGGCGCGCTCGACACGCTGCGCCAGGAGTCCGTCGCGGAGGCCGACCAGCGCACCGGGCAGCTCGTGGAGGCGATGTCGGAGGCGATCCGCAGGCTGCACGGCAGCGTCGACACCGTGAACGCGCAGCTCGCCGCGGCCGCCCAGGAGCTGCACGGCCTGCGCGAGGAGTACGAGCGCCTCGCGGAGGGCTTCGCCTGGTCGGAACAGCCGCTCAACTCGATGATCGGCGAGGTCCGCAAGGCGGCGGACCAGGCCGGCATCCCGTTCGCCTGAGAGGAACGCCATGGCCGATCTCGAAACCGCAGCCAGCGAAGCCGTCGAGCGCGTCCAGCGCCTCGTCGCCGAGCTCGACCTCGCCAACGAAGCGCTCGACCAGGCCGAGACCGACACCGAGCGACTGCGCGGGGAAGTGGGCGCGGCCGTCGAAGAATTCGAGCGCGCCGCCACGGAGCTCTCGTCCCGCCTCGTCTCGGAGACCGAGTCCACGCACGCGGAAGCCGAACAGACTCGCGAACAACTGGACGGCCTCCGGAGCGAGGTCGATGCCGCGGCGGGCAGCCTGCAGGCCGCCCGCCAGGGCCTGCTCGAGACCTTCGCGAACGCGCGCGAGCGGGTGGTGGCCGCCGACGGCGAGCACGCCCAGGCGCTCGCCGAACTGGACGCGGTGGTCGAGAGCCTGCGCCAGCGCGCGGCGGACGTCGAGGCTCGACTCGGTGCGATCGGCAGCGAGGTCGACAGCTTCCTGGGGCAGGAGCTGCCCCAGGCGTTCGACGACGCCGAGCGCCAGGTGAACGAGGCGCGGAGCCGCGCGCACGCGGCCGTCGAGACGGCGGCCGAGCGCATCCAGGCCGAAGGGCGCGAGTTCGCCGAGACGGTGGCCCAGTTCCGGCAGGACCTGGCCGAGGCGTTCGAAGCGGCGCCGGCCACGGTCAGCGGTGCTGTCGAGCAGGCGACGGCCGCCTATACAGAGGCCCACCAGGCGCTGCTCACCGGCCTCGAAGAGAAGGGGCGCTGGGTGCTGGAGACGCTCGAGGCGGCCGAACGGGCGGCCGTCGAGAACGACTTCGACGACATCGCGCGCCAGGCCCAGGCCGACTCGCAGGCGGTGCTCGACGGCCTGCGACGGATCGTCTCGGCTTACCGCGCGGCCACCGAGCACTGCGCCCAGTACGAGCTCGAAGGCGCCCAGCAGGCGCTGTCGCAGTTGCCCGCCTGAGCGCTGAAGCGGCGTGGAGCACCTCAACGACGCGCTCGACGAGGCCGCGGAGAGGCTGGAGGCGCTCGGTCGCGGGATGACCGAGGCCGCCGCGCAGGTGGCCGCGCTGCACGAGCGGTCGGCGCACCTCGGCGAGCGGCTCGACACGGTCTGCGCCGACGCGAACGAGCGCTGCGAGGCGCTCGCCGACCGGCTGGCGGCCGCCAGCGACGAGCTGCGCGCGCAGGCCGCGGGCGTGCGCGAGGCCAGCGCCCAGCTCGAGGAGCGGGCGAGCGCGCTCTCGGCCGAGGCCGCAGGCGCGCTGGCCGCGATCCGCGCCGAACTCGACGCCCTCGACGCGCTGGACGAGCAGGTGCGCGCGGCCGTCGAACCGGGAGTGGCCGGCCTCGTCACGCGCGGAGAGGCGCTCGCGGAACTCTCGGAACAATCGCTTGCCGTGGCGGGTCAGCGCCTCGAGGCCGTCCGCGGCCAGGCCCAGGACCTGCGCGACCAGGCCGGAACGATCCAGGCGTCGCTGGCGGCGGCGGTCGGAGCCGCCCACGAGGAGATGCAGTCGCTGGCGGCGGAGATCGGCGCGCGCAGCGAGGCCGCGCTGGCCGGGCAGGCGGCGTTCGTCGAACAGGCGCGCGCCGAGCTCGACGGCCTGCGCAGGGCCACCGATCAGGCCGTGCGGGCCGGCGTCGAGCAGGTGGCCGAGGCGTTCGCCGCGGCCACGGCGGCGCAGCTCGCGCAGTCGCTCGAACCGTTGCAGGCGGCGATCGAACGCTTCGAAGAATGGCGCGACGGCTGCGCGGGCCTGTTCGAGGACCGCTTCGGCGAAGCCGCTGACCGGGTGCGAGAGGTGTCGGCGGTGATCGACGCGCTGAAACCGCTGCTCGGCGCCGCCCGGGCGCTGGCCTGAGATGGACGCTCCCGTTTCCAAAGCACCGCTCGAGGGTCTCGGCCACCTGCTGGAGTTCCTGGAACAGGCCACGGCGACGCTGGCCGACGGCCGCGAAGAGCTCGACCGGCGCAGCGAGCGCGCCGCAGATCTCCTCGGCAGCCTCGACGAAGGGGCTCGCGTCGCGGAGCACGCGTTCGACGCGTTCGACCAGCAGCTCACGTCGCTGCGCGAAGCCGGGAGCGACGGCCTGGAGCACTGGCGCGCCGCCGCCGAGACCGCGGGGGAGCGGCTCGCCGCCCGCCACGAGGCGATGGAGGCCGCGGCGGCGCGCTGCACCGAAGGCCTCGCGGAAGCGCGCGACGGGATCGAGACGGCGAGCGACGGCGTCGCGCAGGCGGTGGCAGCCGGCGAAGAAGCGCTGGCGGCGCTGGAGACGGCCGTCGACGGTTGCGAGGAGCGGCTGTCGACGGCCCTCGAGGCGACGGCGCACGCTCTCGCGGACGCCGGCAGCCGAGCTGCCGAGTCGGCCGAAGAAGTGGAGCGCCACGCCCGCGACCTCGCGGACGAGACCGCGACCGACCTCGCGCAGCGCGCGGCCACGGCGCTCGACGCGAGCCACGGCCTGTTCGACCGCCTGGGCCCCAGGCTCCAGCAGGCCGCCGCGGACGCTGCGCAGGCCACGAGCGGCGCTTTCGCGGAGCTCGCCGGAGCCGGCCTCGAGGCCCACGACCGGCTGCAGGACGAGATCGCCGAGGCCGCCGCCGCGGTGCAGGATCTGGTCGCCGGTGGGGCGCTCGACCTGGTCGACCGGGCGGCCGAGGCCGCGGTGGAGGCGGCCGTCGAAGCGGCCATCCAGGAGCTGACGGAACTCGCCTCCACGCTCGCCGCCGGCCAGGCCGTCACGGCCGCCGCCGCCCCGCTGTTCCCGCAACTGGCGGTGGCCCGCCGCATCGCCGAGGTCATCAACGACCTGCTCGAGGCCTTGCCCGGGCTATGACGAGCACGCTGCACGAAGATCTCGCCGCCCTCGCCGGCTCGGTCCGCGAGGTGCCGGCGCGGCTCGCCGACCTGGCGCGCGATGCCGAGCAGTTCGAGGCCGCGACCGAGGCGGTCCTCGGCGTCGTCGCCGAGACCGCTCGCGACGCGGAGGAGGAACTCGGCTCGCGGCTCGCGGAGGTGCTCGGACGGGTGCGCGAGGCGGGCCAGGGTGGCGCCGAGCAGTTGCAGTCGGCCGCCGGGGAGACCGGCGAAGAGCTGGAGCGAGTGGTCCAGGGACTTGAGGCCGGCCTCCTGGCGCTGCAGTCGGCGACCGACGAGGTGCGCACGCGCCTCGCCGCCGTGGACGAGGCCCTCGAGGAAGGCACGCAGGCGGTTCGCGCGGCGGCCGAGGAGCTGGAGGCCGAGACGGGCGACGCCGGACAGCGCCTGCACGACGCCCGGGAGCCGCTGGACGCGGCAGCGGACGAGTTGCAGTCGGCACTGACTGCGACCCGTGAGCGCGTCGCCGACGCCCGCGCCGGCGCCCACGAGCAGGTCGGCGAACTCGAGGCCCGGCTCGCCGATCACCGCGCGAACGTCGAATCGGCGCTGGCCGGTCTCGACGGCGAGGTGGCCCGCTTCGCCGACGAGATGCGCGGCCTCGGCGAGCGCCTCGGCGCGGAGATCGCGACGCAGGCGACGGCGATCGGCGAGCAGGCCCGCGCCGGGCTCAGCGGCGACGCGCACGCGCCGGTCGAACAGGGCGCCTCCACGCTGCGCGAGGGCATCGAGCAGATGGCGCGTTCGATCGTCGACGGGCGCGGCGAGCTGGCCGACGGCAGCCATGCCCTGGCCCCGCTGTTCCGCGAGCTGGAGTCGGCGCTGGGGCCGGTGCGCGACGCCCTCGAGGAGTTGCGCGAGGCGGCGGCGAAGGTGGGCCATGCCTTCTGACCTCGAGCTGCACGAGGTGGCCGCCCGCGTGCTCGAGACCGCGCAGGGCCTCGCCACGCAGATGGACGAGGCGGCGAGCCAGGCGGCGCGCCTCGCGTCGGCACCCCGGGTCGACGAGGTGCGGCGGGCCGCGGAGCGCCTGAGCGGCCGCGGGGAAGAACTCGCGGCACTCGCGGAGAGCGAGAGCGAAGCGGCCTCGACGGCCGCGGAGGCAGCGCTCGCGGCCGTGGCCGAGCTGCGCGAGTCGATCTCCGACGCCCACGAAGAGCTGGAGGGCCGGATCTCCGCGGGAGCCGAGGGTCTCTCCGCGCTCTCCGACACGCTGGCGGAGCAGGCGGCCGAGGCGGAGCAGGCGGCGCAGCAGGCGAGCCAGGCGGCCGACGTGGTGCGCGCCCGCGCGCTCGAGATCGAGGGCGAGGTGTCCCAGGCGCTGCACGAGGCGCAGCAGGCGCTCTCCGCGCTGCCGCAGCGGCTCGCCGAGCTGGAGGCCGGGCTCGAGGCCGATCGCGCCGCGCTCGCCGAACGGGTCCAGGCCGAGACGGCGGGCCTCGCCGCGGCCGCGCAGCAGCTCGAGTCCGAGGCGGCGCAGGCGCAGGGGGAACTCGAGGCGACCGTGGCCGAGGCCTCGAGCTGGGCGGAGCAGCGGATCGGCGCGGCGCTCGAGAGCTGTCGCCAGGCCTTCGGGGACCAGATCGCGGACCTGGCCGCTCACGCCGAGCGCTTGAAGAGCGGTCTCGAGGCCTTGCGCGCCGCCTTGACGCAGGGCGGTGAAGAACTGGGCGCGGGCATCGACGACGTGCGCGAGGGCGTGGCCGACACGAACGCGGGGCTCGAGACGGCGGTGGGCCTGGTCGACGAGACCCGGGAACTGCTCAACCGCTTCGGCTTCGGGGCTTGAGCGGGGAGGAGAAGAGAGTGGGCGCCACGACGGCTCGGGACCTGGCTCGCGAGTTCGCGCGCGTCGTGCGCGAGGCGGGGCCGATGTCGGCCACCACGACGCTGCTGCGGGCGGCCGACGAGGTCGTGTCGTGGGCGGAAGCCTCGACCCTCGACGTCGAGCTGCTGCTCGGTAGCGGTCTGTCCGCCACCGAAGCCACGGCCCTCGCTGCTGCGCTGGCTCCCGGGTTTCCCGCGGACGCCGTGCGCACGGTCGCGCTGCGGCCGGTCGGCGTGGAGGTCCCCGCGGACACCGGCCCGGGCCTTCGCGCTCGCGTCCGGGCCCTGCTCGGCTCCGGCGCGCCCCACCGCGCCGGCGATCCGCGGCCGAGCGTGCTGGTGGTCGCCGCCGGCGACGCGACGCTCGACGAGGACGCCCTCGACCAGGTCCAGCGCGCGGCGACGGAGCGTCCGCTGGTGCTGCTCGCCGGCTCCACGCCGCAGCCGCTGGCCACGCTGGCCGCCCGCCTCGGCCACGGGCCGTGGCGGATGGAGAGCCTGGACCTGTCGGCCGCGCCGGCTCCGCCGCTGACCACCCGCTTCGCGACGGCGCCGTGGGCCGACGCCCGCCCCACGATGACGGCAGCAGCGGCGGCCACGGCCCTCGACGAGCTGACCCAGGCGCTGCACCTGGCGATCGACGGCGAGCTGCGCGACCTGAAGGTCAAGCGCACCATCGCCGCGCAGCGCGGTCAGCGGCAGCCGGTCGCGCGCCCGGCCGGCAGCAGCGAGGGGTCGAGCGAGGTCAAGGGGCGGCTCCAGCGGCAGTTCGCCGAGTTCGAGCGCGGCGCCGCCGAGCGGCTGCAGGACCTGCTGGCCGTGCCCGGCGGCCGCCTGGCCGAGGAGATCGAGCGCGCGCTCGCCGGGCTCACGGACCTGCAGACCGAGGCGCGACAGAGCACGCTCAGCGCCCGCGTGCCGGAAGCGTTCGAGGCCGAGCTCAACCGCCTGATCCGCGAGCGCATCGCCCGGCACTTCGTCGCCGATGCCACGATCCTCAACGACTTCCTCGGCGTCGTCGCGCGCGACCTCGAGCGGCACGTCGCGCAGGCCACAGGCTCGGAGCTGGTGGTACAGCTCGAGCACCTGACCGACGAGCGGGTGCGGCGGGTGATGGGCCTGGCCGGGACGCTGCAGAGTGCGTACCGCACGGAGCTGCCCAGCACCGGCATCGCGGAGTACGTCTCGGCCGTGCGCCGCGGTCCGATGATGTTCTTCATGATGATGGCGCTGGTCTTCGGCTCGGCGTTCATGTCGCAGGTGCGCCGCGCGATGGAGGTGTACGTGCCGCTGGTGCTGGTGCTGATCGCCGGCACCCTCTACGGCTACCACTACAGCGCGCAGAAGCAGGTGGCGGAGGCGTTGGCCAAGGGCCTGGAGGATGCGCGCCAGTCGCTGCGCGGCGAGCTGAAGCGGCTGTTCTCCGAGATCCAGAAGCAGTGGAGCGCCGTGCTCTCGCAGCACCTCGCGGAACAACTGACCCTGGCCCAGTCCCAGGTCGAGTCCCTGCTGCGCGAGCCCGGCCGCCGCCCGGCCGAGGCCGGCCTCGACAAGGAGCGCGCCCAGCGCCAGGTTCAGCAGCTCGACCAGGCCGAGAAGCGGCTGCTGGCGGCCGACAAGGCTCGCGAAGCGGTGGCCTCGGCGATCACCCAGTGGCGGGCCGAGCTGCGCCGGCAGGGGACCGCCGTCGCCCGCCCGGCTCCCGCCGCGCCGCCGCCGGCCAGGACCACGGCCGTGCCGGCAACCGCGGCCCCCGCCGCGCCGGCCGCTGTGGCGCGCCCCGCGCTGCCGCCGCGCCCCGCGCTGGCGCCCCGCGAGCGGCCGGCCCTGCCCCCGCGCGAGAAGCCGCAGTTGCCGCGGCGTCCGGTCTGAACGATGCGCTTCGGAATCGACCTCGGCACCACGTTCTCGGCGGTCTCGCGGCTGGGCGGCGAAGGCCTGCCCTTGCTGGTGCCCGATCACGCCGACCCTTCCGAGTGCTTCACCCCGTCGGTCGTGCACCTCTCCGCGGCCGGAGCCTTCGTCGGCACCGTCGCCGAGTCGATGCTCGAGCAGGACCCCGAGCTGCAGGCGATCCGCTTCTTCAAGCGCAACCTCGGCGACCCGCGACCGATCTGGTACGGCGACGGCGGCGAGCCGTGGCTGGCCGAAGGCGTCGCGTCGCTGGTGCTGCGCAAGCTGCGACACGACGCCGAGCAGCACACCCTCGCCGACTTCACCGGCGCCGTGATCACGGTTCCGGCCCACTTCACGGACTCGCAGCGCGCGGCGGTGCTGGCGGCCGCGGCGCTGGCCGACACGCCGGTCCTGGGCCTCGTCGAGGAGCCGGTGGCGGCGGCGCTGCACTACACCACGCTGTCGGGCCAGCCCGAGGAGGTGGTGCTCGTCTACGACTTCGGTGGCGGCACCTTCGACGCCACCCTGATGTCGATGGACGCTCGCGGCGTCTACGTGCTGTCGAAGACCGGCCTGACCGAACTCGGCGGCAAGGAGCTCGACGAGGCCGTCGGCGAGATGGTGCTCGCGCAGTTCCAGGCCGTGGTCCCCGGCGGCGTCAAGCTCGGGGCGCGCACCCTGCTCGACCTGCGCCGGGTCAGCGAGGAGCTGAAGATCGAGCTGTGCCTCCCGGGCCGCTCGCGGGCGCGCCGGCTGGTCCTGCTGGGCGGCCACGCGGTCGAGGTGGAGATCGCGCGGCGTGACTTCGAGCGCGCCATCGCCACCTACGTCGACCAGACCGAGGCCGAGCTGCTGCGCTGCGTCGAAGAAGCGGCGCTGCGTGTCGCGGACGTCGGCAGCGTCCTGATGGTGGGCGGTTCGTCCCTGGTTCCCCTGGTCGAGGCGCGGCTGCGCGCGCGCTTCAGTCGGCCCGGGCAGCGGGTGCTGTTCCACGAGCCGAGTCGCTCGGTCGCCTACGGCGCGTCGCTGCACGCCGCCCAGCTCGCCGGCGAGGCCTCCGCCCACGGGCTGCCGCCCGAGCTGCGGGGCGTCAGCGGCTACGGCGTCGGCGTGCGCACCGTCGGCGCCGGCGACCGCGTGGTGATCGATCCGCTGATCAAGAAGAACATGCCGCTGCCGTGCCGGGTCCGCAAGACCTACTACACGACGCGGCCGGACCAGGTGCGGATGCTGCTCGACTTCGTGCAGTACCGCGACGAACAACGCCCGACGCCGCTGGGCCGGCTGGCCATCGGACCGCTCGCCAGCCCGCGCGTCAACTACCCGATCGAGGTGACGGTGGAGCATCGCGAGGACGGAACCATCGCCCTCCAGGCCTACGACGCGCAGAGCGGCCAGGAGCTGGAGCAGGTGTTCACCCGCGGCGAAGACCGCGGCGGTGCCAGCCTGGCCCAGCAGCGGGCGCTGGTGCGCTCGCGCGTCGTCAACAACGTGATCGCATGAGGACCCGCAACCACCGGCTCGCCGCCGCCGCCACCAGCGCCGCCCTGCTGGTGCTGGTGTTCTTCGCGCACGGGCGCTTCCGCGAGGCCCGCCATGCCGTGGAACAGCGACAGGCGGAGGTCGCGGCGATCCAGCAGCAGAACGCCGTGCTGGCCCGCAGCGCGGCGCTCGTGCGCCAGGCCCGCTTCCGGGTCAAGGCCGAGACGCCGGGCACGCTGCTGTCGATCGGCGCCGTCCACCTCGACGAAGCGGGCCAGCCGCAGGTGTTCCAGACGTCGGCCTGCGGCGACTGGCCCGGTGAGAGCTACGGCGCCGGCAGCCTCGACCTGTCGGTCTCGACCCCCGAGTGTTCGTGGGCCGGCCAGGTCGCGTTCTACGTCGTGCAGTTCCGCTCGCAGCACCCGCACTACCCGCGGCCGATCACGCTGCTCGGCTCGTGGAGCAACCCCACCCACGTCAGCGACAACGTCGTGAGGCTGCCGTGAGCGCCCCCGCACTGCGCCTGGTCGGCGCCCACGGCCCGGTCGAAATCCGCGACCGCGCGCTGCTCGGCCGCGACGAGACCTGCGACGTCGTGCTGGCGGACCGCTCGATCTCGCGGCGCCACGCGGCGGTCGAGTGGGACGGCGAGCGCTGGATCATCCAGGACCTCGACAGCGCCAACGGCGTCTTCGTGCAGAAGCGGCGCGTCAAGGCCGCCGAGCTCAACAGCGGCTCCGACCTGCTGCTCGGCAGCCTGACGTTCCGCGTCGAGATCGAGGTCAGCCAGCCGGAGGACGACCCCGGCGCGACGCGGCTGACGTTGCGGCCCAACCTGACGGTGGCGCCGCGGATCACGCCGGCCGCAGCGCCGGAGCCGGCGGCGGTCGCGCCCGTCGCGTCTCTCGCCGAGGCGGACGACGCGCCGGCCGGCGCCGGCGGCGCGCTGCCCGAACTGGCCCACGACGACGCCGCGGACCTGCCGGCAGCGCAGCCCGTGTTGTCGGTGGAAGCCCTGGCCGAACCCGCCCGCCCGTCGCCCGCCCGCACCGTCGCCCCGGCGGCGGCCGGCGGCGGCGCGGCGCCGTCGCCGGTGTTCCTCGCCTGGTTCGTCCCCAACGTGCTGCTCGCGGCCCTCGCCCTCTACTTCGTGCTGGCCGCGCAGAAGAGCGGGGGGGAACGCGCGGCGATCGAGGCCGAGGCGGAGAAGGCCGGCGCCGAGCGCAGCGCCCACATGGCTGCCGGCGCGGCCCTCGCGGAGGGGGCGCCGGAGGCGCTCGTGTTGTGCAATGGCGGCAGTGCTCCCGTGCACCTCGCCTGGCTCGGCGCCCTCTATCGCCAGGGCGACGAGTCGATCCGCAACTTCAACAGCGATTACTGCCCGGACGAGAAGCTGCCGACGCTGGCCCCCGGCGCCAGCATCCGCTTCCGCTCGACGCGCGAGCGCCCCGCCGAGTGCCGCTGGGACGGCGCGCGGCCGCTGGCCGTCGCCTGGCGCCCGAGCGGCACCGAGGCCGGATTCCGGCTGGTGCGCCTCGCCGAACTGCAGGGGCGCTGCCTCGACGTGTCGCAGGGGAGGCTGGAGGAGCCCCGATGAAGAACTTCACCGCCGTGGCGATCCTCACCCTGGTGGCCTGCTCCGCGCACGGCCAGGTGCTGCCGCCCCCGGTCGCGCCGAAGCCCGCGCCCACCCCGCGCGGCGGCGCCGAGCGCAGCCGCGCCCCGCTGGCGTCGCTGCTGCTGCACGCCGAGGTCTCGTGCACCGTCGAGGTCGACGGCAAGCCGACGGGGGCGCTGGAGGCCTTCGTGCCGCGCAGCGTGCCGGTGACGCTCGGCGAGCGCCTGGTCACGGCCGCGACGGCGGACGGCCGGCGCTTCGTCGAGAAGGTCGACGTCGGCTCGGCCGGTCAGAAAGTCGTGATGATCCGCTTCGAGGCGGCACGGCCCGTGGGGCCGCCGCCGGTCCCCGACGCGGTGTTCGACGAGGCCCTCGGCCGCGCCTGGCTGGCCTTCGAGGGCTTCGAGGCGGCGTCGCGCTATCGCGAACGGGTGCTGGCCGCGCGCAACGGCTTCCGCGACCTCACCGTCAACCAGGCCCTCTACAACGCGATGCAGGCGGTGCTGATGGCGGCCAAGCCGCTCGAGGCGATGACCTCGGCCGACGCGGGACGGACCCGGATCAAGGACGAGGTGCTGCGCGCGACGGCGGCCGTCAAGCAGCACACGGAGCTGATGGCGAAGGCGATCACGGCGGCCCAGAAGAACAAGAAGTGGCTGGGCGAAGGCCAGGACCTGCGCGCCCAGGCCGAAGCGCTCGAGCCCGCCACCCGGCTCTCGCCCGGCGTGCTCGACACGCTGCGCGAGTCGGCCGCGTTCCGCAGCGCCATCCCCTTCGAGCGCCAGCTCGTGCTCGGCCTCGCAGCCGACCCGCGCGACTTCGACCTCGGAGCCACCCCGCTGCCGAGTTCCCCGCTCACGCTGCTGGCGATCCAGCCGGGCGGGGTCGCCGAGCAGCTCGGGCTGAAGGCGGGCGATCGCCTGCTCTCCGGGGGCGGCGCGCCGTTCCAGTCGCTGTGGGATCTGAAGCTCTACCTGCGGGAGCAGAGCCCGGGTACCAAGGCCCCGCTCGTGTTCGAGCGCGGGGGCAAGGTGCAGCAGCGCGAGGTCAAGGTGCCGGCGTTGCCGGGACCGGGCTAGATTCACCTCATGCTCCAGCTCTTCCTCGTGCCCGCTGCCGGCGACGCAATCGAGATCACCACCGACCGGGCGGCCGTCGGACGCCGCGAGACCTGCGAGGTCCACGTCGCGGATCGTTCCGCGTCGCGCAACCACGCCCGCCTCGAGCGGCGCGACGACGGCTGGTACGTGATCGACGAGGGCAGCGCCAACGGCACCTTCGTCGACGGCACCCAGGTCACGGAGGCGAAGCTCGCGGCGGGGGCCGAGGTCCAGTTCGGCGACGTCGGCTACCGGGTCGAACTGCGCGAGGACCAGGCGGTCGTGGAGACGGTGCAGATGGCCGTGCCGCGCGGGCTGCGCTTCGACGAGCCGGGCCGGCGCCCGAAGGCGGCGCCCGCCCCGCTGCCGGCGGAGTCCCCGACGATCCGCGCGCGGCCGGCCGCGGGGTCGGCGATGACGCAGGAGGCCGCGCGCGAGCAGCTCGGCCTTCCGCCCGGCGCCTCGGTGGCCGACGGCCGGCGCCGCTACGAGCAGATCTTCAACGACTACCAGGTCCGGGTCACCAATGCCCCGACCGCCGCCCTGCGGCGGATGTACCAGCGCAACCTCAACGAGTTGAAGCAGGCGTTCGAGACCCTGTTTCCAGGGCAAGCCTTGCCGTGAGCCCGCGCGCGGACACCGTCCTGGTGGCCAGCCGCCGTAGACTGGTGGCGCAATGGGTCCCGCTCGTGCCGACGATGTCACGCGCTTGCTGAAGGAGTGGAGCGGCGGCGATCGCGCGGCGCTCGACGCGCTGATCCCGCTCGTCCACCAGGAGCTGCGCCGGGTCGCGGCCCGCCACCTGCGCCGCGAGCGCTCGGACCACACGCTGCAGGCCACGGCGCTCGTCAACGAGGCGTACATGCGCCTCGCCGACCAGCGCACGCCGCACTGGCAGAACCGGCTCCAGTTCTACGCCGTCGCCTCGCGGCTGATGCGGCGGATCCTGATCGACCACGCCCGCCGCCGCCAGGCCGCGCGCCGCGGTTCGGCGCCGCGCCGGATCGAGCTGGAGGACGTGGAGGCGGGTCGCGGGCCCGACTTCGACCTGCTGGCGCTCGACGAGGCGCTCGACGCGCTCGCCCTCCAGGACGGGCGCCAGGCGCGGATGGTGGAGATGCGGTACTTCGGCGGCCTGTCGGTCGAGGAGACCGCCGAGGCGCTGCAGGTGTCGGCGTCGACCGTGAAGTCCGACTGGCGCCTCGCCCGCGCCTGGCTGCGGCGCTTTCTCGCGGGCCGCGCCGAGCCGGGCTCCGCCTAGCAGCCCGAGAGCGCCTTCTCCGCTTCGGCCAGCGGCGCCGCCGCCGCCTCCTGCTCGCCGGCCGCCGCCATCCGCCGCCAGGCCTCGCGGCTGCGGCCCCAGGCGGCGCAGGCGCGCGCGCCGGAGCGCTCCAGACGGGCGACGAACGTGCGCGACTGGGCCAGCGTGCGCCACGCGGTCATGTTGCTCGCGTCGCGCGCCACCAGCCGTTCGCCGATGCGGATGCCGCGAGCGACCTCCGCGAGCGAGGCCGCGCGCTGGCCGCCCGCCTGCAGGTTCTGGGCGATCACGAG
Source organism: Acidobacteriota bacterium (assembly GCA_011526565.1). Lineage (GTDB taxonomy): Bacteria > Acidobacteriota > Vicinamibacteria > Fen-336 > Fen-336 > WYBL01. Next base: position 64,647 of record WYBL01000028.1, read on the forward strand.
GTGGGTGAAGGCGAGCTGGCGGGCGAGGAACGCGCTGTCGGGGAACTTCGCAACGAGCGCGGCCAGCAGCGAGCGCGCCCGCGCGAGGTGCGGCTCGGCCGCACGAGGATCGCCCGTCGCGCCGAGCGCACGCCCGACGTTGCGGTGGCCGAGGGCCAGGTCGCGCTGCGCGTTGTCGTCCCCGGGCGCCGCCTGCACCAGCGCCTCGTAGAGCGGCAGCGCGCGTCGGGTCAGCTCCAGCGCGCGCCCCGGCTGCCCGTCGGCGAGTTCGGCGGAGGCGAGGTTGCCGTAGCCGACGGCCAGCTCGCGGCGGTAGTGAGCGCTGTCGGGGTGGCGCTCGACGAGGCTCTCCCCGATCGCGATCGCCTGCAACTGGCGCTGCCGAGCCTCGGCGCCGCGGCCGACCCGGGCGAGCGCCGTGGAGCTGGTGTTGAACAGCGTGCCGAGGAAGACGCGGGCGTCGAGGTCGTCGGCCGTTTCCGCGAGCAATGCCTCCGCGATCGCGATCGCCGCGTCGAGGTGGGGCAGCGCGTCCGCGGGCCGGCCCACGCCAGCCACCGCGTCGGAGGCGCCGAGCGCCATCGCCATGTTGAAGTGGGCCCGCATCAGCAGGCGCCGCGCCTCGCGCTCGGCCGGCCGCGCCGCCACCTCCTCGCGCAGCAGAGCGACGCCCTGCTCCAGGAGCGGCACCGCGCGCGCGGGCCGGCCGCGGGCGCCTTCGTCGGTCGCCACCGCGACGAGCAGCCGGCCGCGTTCGCGCCGGTTCTCCGGGTGCTGCGGCGCGATCGCCGCCAGCCGCTCGCGCAGCGCGACGGCCTTGTCGAAGCTCGCCCGGGCCCCGGCCTCCGCGGTGCCCGCCGACTCGCGCACGCCGGCCTGGACCTCGCCCAGCCGCGCGTAGGCCGAGGCCAGCTCGTGCAGCAGGTCCGGGTCGTCGGGCACCTCGCGCGAGAGCGTGTCGAGGTAGCCGAGCGCGCGGTCGACCAGCAGCTTGCGCGCCGCCTGCGGCCCCTGGTCGATGCCCTCGAACAGCTCGAACAGCATCGCGTTGGTCAGCTTCAGCGAGTCCTGCTGGCGGCGCTCGGCGACCGCGCGCTGCTCGCGGGCGACGCGCGCCTGCTGCCAGGCGATGCCGGCGCCGGCGACGAGGCTGAAGGCGGCCGCGGCCGCCGCCGCCACCGGCACCCGGTGGCGGCGCACGAAGCGGCCCGCGCGGTAGGCGAAAGAGTCGCCGCGCGCGAGCACGGGCTCGCCCGCGAGGTGGCGGCGCAGGTCCTCCGCGAGCGCGTCGACCGTGGCGTAGCGGCGCTCCGGCTCCGGGCGCAGCGCGGTCGCGAGGATGACGTCGAGGTCGCCCTCGAGCCGGCGCGCCAGCGCGTCGGCCCGCGTGCTCCGCGCTTCCGCCGCGCGCTGCGCGCCGGAAGCCTCGCGCGCCAGGCGGCTCGCGCGCGGCACCTCGGCGGTGACCGCGGACTCGAGCGCCACGCCCGGCGCGACCCGGCGCGCGCGTTCTCCCGTGAGCAGCTCGCACAGCAGCGCGCCCAGCGCGTAGACGTCGGTCGCCGTCGTGATCGGCTCGCCGCGCACCTGCTCGGGGCTCGCGTAGTCGGGCGTCAGCAGCCGCGCGAACTCGGTGGTCGCGCCGCCGGTTTCGGCTCCCGAGTCGAGCAGCTTGGCGATCCCGAAGTCGAGCAGCTTGGGCACGCCCTCCGCGGTGACCAGCACGTTGCCGGGCTTGATGTCGCGGTGCACGACCAGCCGGCGGTGCGCCAGCGCGACCGCGGAGCAGAGGTCGAGGAACAGGCGCACCCGCGCTTCGACACCCAGCCGCCTCGCGTCGCACCAGGCGTCGATGCGGTCGCCGGCGACGTGCTCCATCACCAGGTAGGGCCGGCCGTCGGGCAGACTGCCACCGTCGAGCAGCCGTGCGACGTTGGGGTGCACCAGCGTGGCCAGGATCTGGCGCTCCGTGCGGAAGCGCCGCAACACCGCCTCGCTGTCCATGCCGCGGCGGATCACCTTGATCGCCACGTCCTGCGCGTAGGCACCGTCCTCGCGGCGGGCCAGGTAGACGGTGCCCATGCCGCCGCGGCCGATCTCCTTCACGACGCCGTAGGGACCGAGCCGCGAGCCCGTCAGGTCCTCCGCCGCGTCGGCGAGCTGCTCCGCGCCGCCGGTGACCAGGCCGTCCGCGTCGTGATCGTGGGCGAGCAGCGAGCGCACCTCGGCGAGCAGTTCGGGGTCGTCCCCGCACTGCGCCGCGAGCCACGCGTCGCGCTCGCCGGGCGGCACCGCCGCGGCTGCGCCGAACAGCGCACGCACCCGCTCCCACCGATCCGCATGCATGGCCGGACTGTACCGGCGAACGCTACACTTCCGCCACTCTGAAATGCTGACCCCGGAACGCTGGCAACAGCTGCGCCGCGTGCTCGACGCCGCGCTCGACACGCCCCCCGCCGAGCGCACGCGCCGGGTCCGTGAAGCCTGCGGGGACGACCAGAGCCTCTGTCGCGAGGTGCTCTCGCTGCTCGAGTACGCGGACTCCGGCGAGTGGCTGATCGATCGCCCGGCGGTCGCGCGGCTGGAGGCCGACGACGAACTCGCGGAGGGAACGCGGCTCGGGCCGTACCGCGTCGAGCGGCTGCTCGACCGCGGCGGCATGGGTGGCGTCTACCTCGCGAGCCGCGACGACGGCACGTTCCGGGGCCAGGTCGCGATCAAGATCGTCGAGGGCGGCCGGGGCGGACCGCTGTTGCGCCGCTTCGAGGCCGAGCGCCAGATCCTGGCGACGCTCGCGCACCCGAACGTCGCCCGGCTGCTCGATGCCGGCAGCGCCCCGGACGGACGGCCGTACCTCGTGATGGAGCACGTCGACGGCCCGCCGATCGACCGCTGGTGCGAGGAGCGAGCGCTCCCGCTGCGCGAACGGCTCGCGCTCTTCCGCCAGGTCTGTGCCGCGGTGATGCACGCCCACCGCCGGCTGGTGGTCCACCGCGACATCAAGCCGGGCAACGTGCTGGTCGGCGCCGACGGCGTGCCCAAGCTGCTCGACTTCGGGATCGCCAAGCTGCTGACCGCCGAGCCGGGTCTGACCGCCACCCAGGCCCCGGTGATGACGCCGCACTACGCGGCCCCCGAACAGGTCGAGGGTGGCCCGGTGACGACGGCCACGGACGTCTACGCCCTCGGCCTGCTGCTCTACGAGCTCGTCACCGGGCGCAGGGCCCAGGCGGTCGACGACCCGACCCCGGTCGCGGTGCTGCGCGCCGTCGTCGAGCGCGATCCGACGCGGCCCAGCCTGGCGGCGCCGGCCGATCGGCGCCGCGCGCTCGAGGGCGACCTCGACGCGATCGTGCTGACCGCGCTGCGCAAGGAGCCCGAGCGCCGCTACGCCTCGGTCGAGCAGCTCGACGACGACGTGCGCCGGCACCTGCAGGGCCTGCCGGTCGCGGCGGTCGCCGACCGCTGGCCGTATCGCCTCGGCAAGCTGGTGCGCCGTCACCGGGTGGCCGCCGCCGCGGCGGCGCTCGCCCTCGTCGCCGTGATCGGTGGCGCCGGCGTCGCGCTGTGGCAGGCGCAGGTCGCGCAAGGCGAGCGCTCGCGCGCCGAGCGCCGGCTGGAGGACGTGCGGCGGCTGGCTCACGCGATGCTGTTCGACGTCCACGACGAGCTCGACCGTGGGCCCGTGAAGACCCGCCAGCTCCTGGCGCGGCGGGCCACCGAATACCTCGACCGCCTGGCGGCCGAAGCCGACGACCCCGTGCTGCAGCGGGAGCTGGCCGCGGGCTACCTCCGCCTCGGCAAGATCCAGGGCGCGGGCCTGACCAGCGGCCAGCTCGGCGACGCCGCGGCAGCGGAGCAGAGCTTCGCCCGCGCCCGCGCGCTCCACGAGCGCGTACTGGCCGCCCTGCCCCGGGACTTCGAGAGCCGGCGCGAACTCGCCCACCTCGACTGGCTCGCGGGCCGCGCGCTGCTCGGCGCCGGCCAGCCGAAACCGGCGATCGACACGCTGAACGCGGCCGTCACGGCGCTCCAGGCGCTGCTGCGCGAGCGCCCGGACGAGCCGGCCGCCAGCGAGCACCTGGGCGAGGCCTGGTACGGTCTCGTGCTCGCCTACGGCACCAACGCCGTCGCCGGCGTCGGCCGCCGCGACGAGGCGCGACGGGTGCTCGACCTGGCGCTGCCGCTCGCGGAGCGCCTCGCCCGTGAGCGGCCCGGCGACGAACACCGCTCGATGCTGCTCTCGAGCCTGCGCAACGAACTCGCCAACTGGCACCGCTTCGGCGGCGACGTCGAGACCGCGGCGCGAATCCTGGAGGAGCGGCTGCGCGAGGGCGAGGAGATGCTGAAGCGCCGGCCCGAGAGCCGGATGCTGCGCCGCGAGCTGGCCGCGGCCTACGGCAACGCGGCGGCGATCGACGTCGCGCGCAAGGACACCGCGGCGCTGCTCGAGCACACCGGCAAGGCGCTGCCGCTGTTCGAGAGCCTGGCCGCCGAGGACCCCGCCAACGCGAACGTCCGCCAGGATCTCGCCGTCGGCCACCGCAACCACGCCCGCGCGCTGACGCTGGCGGGCGAGCTGCCTGCGGCGCGGCGCCACCTCGACACGGCGGTCGCGCTGTTCCGGGAGCTCGCGAAGCTGAAGCCGGACGACGTGTTCGTCGCCCGCCAGATCGCCTTCACCCACCTGGTCGCCTCGGACACCGTGAACCGGCTCCAGGGGCCGGCGGCGGCGCTGCGAGAGCTGGAGCAGGGCGCGGCGCTGTGCGAGGCGCTGATCGCCAAGAGCCCCGACAACGCCACCGCCTGGCGCACGCTGGCCCAGATCGCCGCGGAGGGCGCGGACATCGCCGGCCGCGGCCGCCTCTCGGGCACGACCGCGCGCACCTGGCACACGCGGGCCCGCGCCGCCTGGCTCGGCCTGCAGAAGGTGTCGGGCACCCTCGCGCCCCCGGACCAGGCCCGGCTCGACGCGGCGACGAAGGCGCTCGCGTCGCTGCCGCCGACGGGCTGACCCGCCGGCGGCAGCGCGCCTTCAGCGCGTCGCGGGCAGGGTCAGTGCGCGCTCGAGGCGGATCGTCAGCTCGGTGCCGGCCGGCAGCGTGACGTCTTCGCCCTTGCCGGCGACGACGGTGCCGCCGCCGCCGAGGATGGCGCCGATCACCGCGCCGTCCTTGCCGCCGAGGATGCCGCCGAGGATGCCGCCGACCACCGCGCCGATGCCCGCCTTCTTGTTGCGGTCCGCGGGCGGGGCGCCGACCGCCGCCACCTTGCCGCGCATGTCGAGCCGCTCGCGCTCGACCCAGACCGAGTCGAACTCGAGCACCAGCCGGCCGCCCTTGCTGGGACGCTGGGCCGGCTCCACCTCGCGCACGATGCCGCGGATGCGGGTGCCGGCGGCCAGCGCCACACGGCCGTCGTGCTGCACCGGCGTCTGCACGGAGACCTCGATCCGGTCCTCGATCCGCGCGGTGCGCGACGACACCTCGTGGTCGAGGCGGACCCGGATCTCGGTCGCCACGGGCAGCACCACGTCGCGGGCCGCTTCGCGACGCCCGGGCGTCGCCGCGCCGAACGCGCGATCCATGTCCTCGAGCAGGTCGGCGACGCTGCGCCGGACGTCCTGCACCTCGTCGTAGGAGATGCCCATCCCCTCGCGCCCGGTGCGCTGGTGGTGGCGGACCTTCACCTTGAGATAGATGGTCTCCTCGCGGATCTCCTCCGCCCGCTCGCGGAAGCGGTCGGCGTCTTGTCCGGGCTCGAGCGCGCCGAGCTCGGCGTCGAGGTTGGCGAGGTCCTCCTCGAGCCGCTGGAGGTCGCGCGGCCGCGCGTCGTCACGCGACTGGGCGAACAGGGAGGGGGACGGCGAGAGCAGCAGGGCCAGCGCGAGGCCGGTCAGGGTTCGCAGCTTCATCTCCCGATACTGCACCCGCCCTGCAGCCCGGCCAAGGCCGCCCCGCGTGTAGAGTGAGCGGACTCACGACTCACGGAGGGGAAGCGGTGGGGTTCCGGGCACTGCGGGTGTTCGAGGAGGCGGGGAACGTGGTCTCCCGCCTCGTCGAGATGGAAGTGGACGCGCTGTCGCCGGGCGAGGTGGTGATCCGCGCCACCCACTCCGGCATCAACTACAAGGACGCGCTGGCCGTGACCGGCCGCGGCCGCATCCTGAAGCGCTTTCCGCTCAACGCGGGGATCGACGTGGCCGGAGTGGTCGAGACGTCCACCGATTCGCGGTTCGCCGCCGGGGACGCGGTGCTCGTGAGCGGCGCCGGCCTCGGCGAGAGCCTCGACGGCGGCTTCGCCGAGCGGGTGCGGGTGCCGGCGGAGATCGTCGTGCCGCTGCCGCCGGGCCTGTCGGCCTCCGAGGCGATGGCGCTCGGCACCGCCGGCTTCACCGCGGCGCTGTGCCTGCACCGCATGGAGGAGAACGGCCAGGCGCCGGCCGCGGGCCCGGTCGTCGTGACGGGCGCCTCGGGCGGCGTCGGCACGATCGCCACCGCGCTGTTCTCGGCCCGCGGCTACGAGGTGATCGCGGTCTCGGGCCGCGAGGAGCACCACGCCCTGCTGCGCGCGCTGGGCGCGATGGAGACGAAGACGCCGGCTGCGCTGGGCCTCGGCTCGCGGCCGCTGGAGAGCGGGCGCTTCGCGGGCGTCGTCGACAACGTCGGCGGCGAGCTGCTCGCCGCTCTCGCCCGCCACGTGAAGCCGTGGGGCAACGTCGCCGTCGTCGGCAATGCGGCCGGGGCCGAGCTGCACACCACCGTGTTCCCGATGATCCTGCGCGGCGTCTCGCTGCTCGGCGTCAGCTCCACCAACTGCGCGATGCCGCTGCGCACGGCGCTGTGGAACCGGCTCGCCGGCGAGTGGAAACCGCGCGGCCTGGCGCGGGTGGTCGCGGCGGAGATCCCGCTCGCGGAGTCGCTGCCCGCGTTCGAGTCGCTGCTCGAGCGCCGCAGCCACGGCCGCACCGTCGTGCGCCTCGGGTAGGAGCGGGAAGATGTTCATCGGTCATCTCGGCGTCGCCTTCGGGGCCAGTGCGGCCGAGCCTCGGCTGAAGCTCGGTACCGCCTTCGTCGCGGCGCAGTTGCCGGACGCGCTGTGGCCCGTGCTGGTGCTGGCCGGCGTCGAGCGCTTCGCGATCGCGCCCGGTGACACCGTCGTGACGCCGCTGCGCTTCGAGCACTACCCGTGGTCGCACTCGTTGCTCACGGTCGTCCTGGCGGGCCTCGTCTTCGGCGCGCTGGTGGCCGGCCGCGCGTCGCGCCTGCGGCAGGCACTGCTGGTGGCGGCGCTGGCCGTCAGCCACTTCGCCCTCGACTGGCTCAGCCACCGGCCTGACCTGCCGCTGTGGCCGGGTGACCCGACGCTGCACGGGCTGGGGCTGTGGAACTCGCTGAGCGCGACGCTGGCCGTCGAGCTGCCTCTCTTCGCGGCGGGCGTCGCCCTCTACGCGCGCCGCGCCGCGCGCCGCGGCCCGGTCCTGGCGCTGGCGGCGACGCTCTGCGTCGTCCACCTCGGCAACCTGTTCGGCCCGCCGCCGCCGTCGACGACGGCCGTCACCTTCTCGGCGCTGCTGCTGATCCCGCTCCTGTGGTGGTGGGGCAACCGCGTCGACCGCGCCGCGCGCGCTGCCTGAGCGGCGGCAGGGCATGAAGCGGACCCTGGCGGTCGGGTTGGTGGTGGCGAGCGTCGCAGGCCTCGCGAGCTGCGAGGCGCGTCCCGTCCCGACCTCGCTGCTCCTGGTCACGATCGACACCCTGCGCGCCGACCGGGTCGGGGCCTGGGGCGATCGTCACGCCCGCACGCCGGTGCTCGACCGACTGGCGCGCGAAGGCACCCGCTTCGAGCGCGCTTACACGCCGGCTCCGATCACGCTGCCGGCGCACGCGACGATCCTGACCGGAATGCTCCCTCCGGCCCACGGCGTGCGCGGCAACGGCGCCTGGGCGCTGCCGCCGGCCGGCCCGCGCACGCTGGCCGAGGTCGCCGCGGAGCGGGGCCTGGCCACCGCCGCGTTCGTCGGGGCGTTTCCGGTCGCGTCCCGCTTCGGCCTGGCCCGCGGCTTCGGGCACTACGACGACGACTTCGGCAAGGCTCCAGGCGTGCACTACGAGTTCGCGGAGCGCCGCGCCGACGCCGTCGTGGCCGCGGCCCTCGCCTGGCTCGCGGGGCGTCGTGGGCCGGTCTTCGTCTGGGTCCACCTGTTCGACCCGCACGCGCCCTACGACCCGCCTCCCGCCTTCGCCGGCGAGGACCCCTATCGTGGCGAGATCGCCGCGGCCGACGCCGCGCTGGGTCGGCTGCTCGAGGCCTGGGACCGGCGCGGAGAGGCGTCGGTCGTGGCGGTCACCTCCGACCACGGCGAAGCCTTCGGCGAACACGGCGAAGAGTCGCACTCGCTCTTCCTCTACGACACGACGTTGCACGTGCCGCTCGCTCTCCGCGGAGCCGGGGTCGCCGCCGGGCGCTCGCTCGCGACGCCGGTCGGACTCGAGGACCTCGCGGCCACGCTGCTGGCCCGGCTGGGGCCCGGGCCGACGCTGCCGGGCCGGGACCTGCTCGCGGGCCCGCTCGCGCCGCGCGGGCTCTACGCCGAGACGCTCGCGCCGCCGCACGACTTCGGCTGGAGCCCGCTGCACGCCTGGCGCGCGGGTGGCCTCAAGTACGTGCGCGCCCCGCGTCCGGAGCTCTACGACGTCGAGGCCGACCCCGGCGAACAGCGCGATCTGGCAGCCAGCCGGCCGGCCGACGTGCTCCGCCTGGAGGCGGCCCTCGCCGCGGTGCGGCTCGGGTCGGGCGATCGCGACGAACGCCGCAGCGTCGACGCCTCCGCCGCGGAGCGGTTGCGCGCCCTCGGGTACGTGCAGGGCCCAGGCGGCAGCGGAAGCGGGGCCGACCCCAAGGACATGAAAGAAGTGGCGCGCCGCATCGCCCGGGCAGCGGGTCCGTTCGGCAGTCACGCCGAAGCCGCCGCGACCTACGCGGAAATCGCGGCGCTCGATCCCGACAACCCGCTCGTCAACCTGCGCCTGGGCAGCGCGCTGCTGAAGGCCGGCCGGCCGGCCGAGGCCCTGGCGCCGCTGCGCCGCGTCACGCGCGGCCGTCCGCGTTCTGCCGAGCCGTGGGTCGGGCTCGCTGCCGCCTGCGCCGCGCTGGGTCGCCTCGACGAAGCGGCGACCGCGCTGGACGAAGCGCTGCGGCTCGAGCCGCGCAACGCCCAGGCCCACTTCAACCGCGGCGAGCTGGCCCGTGCGGCCGGCGACCGCGCGTCGGCACGACGTCACTACGAAGCGGCGCTCGCCGACCCGGTGACCGCGGAGAGCGCGCGGCGGCGGCTGGCGGAGTCGCCGTGAAGCGCTTCGCGGGCCTCGCCCTGCTGTGCGCCGGGTTGGCCACGGCCCTGCTGCTCTGGGGGCGACGCGGCCCGACGCCGAGCGTGCTGCTGGTCACGATCGACACGCTGCGGGCAGACCGCGTCGGAGCCTACGGCTCGACGGCGGGAGCGACGCCGCGGCTCGATGCGCTGGCGTCGGCCGGCACGCTGTTCGAGACCGCGCTCAGTCCGGTGCCGCTGACGCTGCCGGCGCATGCGACGCTGCTCTCGGGGCTGGAGCCGCCGCGGCACGGCGCACGCGACAACGGCCTCTACGTCGTCGGCGACGACGTGGCGACGCTGGCCACCCTGCTGCGGCCGCGCGGTTTCGCGACCGCCGCGTTCGTCGGGGCCTACGTGCTGGATCGCCGTTTCGGCCTGGCCCGGGGCTTTGAGACCTACGACGACGCCCTCGACCGCCGCGCGCGCGAGGGGTCCACGCTCGAGGCCGAGCGGCGGTGCGACCTGGTGGCCGCGGCGGCCCGTTCGTGGCTGGCCCGCGCCGAGGGTCGTTTCGCCGCCTGGGTCCACTTCTACGACCCCCACGCCCCGTACGACCCGCCGGCCGATCTCGCCGGCCGCTACCCGGGACCGTACGAAGCCGAGGTGGCGGCGGCCGATCGCTGCCTCGGCACCGTGGTCGACGCGGCCCGCGCCCGCGCCGGCGACGCCCTCGTGATCGCGGTGACCTCCGATCACGGCGAGGCGCTGGGCGAGCACGGCGAGCGGACCCACGGCTTCTTCGTCTACGACGCAACGCTCAGGGTTCCGCTCGTGCTGAGCGGCGCGGGCGTGCCTCGGGGCGAGCGGCGCGCGGGCGTGGCTCGCGCGGCCGACCTGCTCCCCACTCTGCTCGCGCGACTCGGCGAGCCGTCGCCGGCAGGGCTCGACGGGGCGGACCTGTTCTCGGGCGCGCCTCGCCAGGAGGCGTACGCCGAGACGCTCTATCCACGCAGCCTCGGCTTCTCCCCGCTGTTCTCGCTGCGGGTCGGCCGGCACAAGTGGATTCGGGCGCCGCGCGGCGAGCTCTACGACGTCGAACGCGACCCGGGCGAGACGCGAAACCTCGCGGACGATCCGACGCTCGCCGACGTCCGGGCTCGCCTCGACGCCGCTCTCGATCGAGCACTGGCCGCGCAGCGGGACGGTGCGGCGGCCGCCGACCCGGCGGTCGCGGAGCGCCTGCGCGCACTCGGCTACGTGGCTGGCGCACCCGGCTCGGAAGCGGCGGCGCCGGCCACCGATCCCAAGGACGGGCTGCACGCCTGGCGCCGCGTGGAGGACGCCGTCGCCTCCGAAGCACGGGGCGAGATGGCGGAGGCGATCCGCTCGCTGCAGGCCGCGGTGGCGGAGCGCCCCGACAACGCGGCGCTCGCGCGCCTGCTGGCCGGCGCGCTGCGCAGGTCCGGTCGGGCACTCGACGCCGCCGACGCGCTGTCAACCCACGACGTGCCGGACCCGCTGTTCTGGCACGAGCGCGCGCTGGCTCTCGCCGCCGCCGATCGCGTCGACGCGGCGCTCGAGGCCGAAGATCGCGCTCTCGCGCTGGGGCCGTCTTTGCCCGAGCTGCACAACCACCGCGGCGTGTTGCTCGCCCGTCGCGGCCAGCCCGCAGCGGCCCTCGCCGCCTTCGACCACGCCATCGCGCTCGATCCCAACGGAGCCCGGGCCTGGGCCAACCGGGGCAACGCGCTGCGGGAACTCGGCCGCGTCGCCGAAGCCCGGGCGGCCTACGAACGCGCGGCCGCGCTGTCGCCGTCCGACCCCGAGCCGCTCAACGGCCTCGGCGTCCTGGCAGTGCTGGCCGGCGATGCCGAGGCCGGCGCGGCCTATTTCGAGCGGGTGGTCGCGGCCGATCCCGAACACGCGGAGGCCAGGCTCAACCTCGCGATCGCGCGACTGACCCAGGGGCGCCTCGAAGCGGCCCGCCCCCTGCTCGACGAGGTCTGCCGGGGCCGGCAAACACCCGTCCAGCGACGCGCCTGCGACCTGCGCGCGGGCCTTCCACCGCCTCAGTAGTTCGCCATCGGTCGGCACCGACCCCGAGGGATGAAGCCGGGGCCCAGAGTCGTCCGACCGATTACGGCAGTATGTTGTTGGGGTGCGCTGGGATCGAGGTCGGTATCGGTTCTTGGTGCCCCGAGCCCGTTCAGTAGTTGGACCCGGAACCCCGCGA
>WYBL01000029.1 GCA_011526565.1 Acidobacteriota bacterium
GACGCCGGTTTCCCACAGCGCCCACAGGCCGCGGCGGCGGAACCTACAACGGACGACGGCAACGGAGCTTGCTTTGAGCCTCGGAGCAGCCTAGAAACATCCCGTCACGCGACGGACCCCAGGGGGGGAATGCTTCTGAAAAAGCGGGGTCCATAGCTCCTGAAAAGCGACATTCGCTGAGGGCGTTTCGACCGGCTGACAGCCCTCTGTGCGTCTCTGTGTGCTCGGTGACTCTGTGGCGCCGTTGGCCGTCGACGGCCGGACAGGAGACGACGCCACAGAGGCACAGAGGCACAGAGGTTCACAGAGGACGATCAACCGGCCACGCCACCCTCTGTGCGTCTCTGTGTGCTCGGTGACTCTGTGGCGCCGTTGGCCGGGGACCCTCAGCCGCCGATGCGGTAGAGCTTGCTTGCCGTGCGGAGGAAGAGGCTGCCGTGGGCGAGGGCCGGGGTGGCGAGCGACATCTCGCCCAGCGGGTTGGCGGCCACCACCTCGAACGCGTCGCCGGCCTTGACCACGTAAGTCGTGCCGTCTTCGGCCAGGTTGAAGATCAGGCCGCCGTGGGCCCAGGGCGAGGCCGAGAAGGTCGGCACGCCCTCGGGGAAGCGGGCCTTGTAGAGCTGCTTGCCGGTCTCGAGCTCGTAGGCGCCGAAGAAGCCCTGGTCGTAGAGCACGTAGACGCGGCCGTCGTGGACCAGCGGCGAGGTGATGTAGGACCCGCCGCGGAACTGGCGCCACAGCGCGAACGCGTTCTGCTCCTCGCCCTCCTTCAGCGACACGTTGCCGCTGGCGCCGGGCTTGAAGACGACCAGCGGACGCACCGCTTCGGACGGCGAGCCGCAGCCGACGACGAGACGATCGCCGCTGGCGACGGGCGTCGGCGCGCCGACCATGCTGACGCCCTCGAAGCGCCACAGCTCCTTGCCGTCCAGGCCGTAGCTGATCACGGTCTGCGGGCCGAGGGTGACGAGCTCCGTGCGCAGCGAGTTCTTCCACACGAAGGGCGTGGTGAAGGTCGTGCGCATCAGCTTGCCGGTGAAGTCGCGGGGCGTGCGCCACAGCTCCTTGCCGGTCTTCGCGTCGAGGGCGGCGAAGTAGCCGCTCTCCTGGTTGTCGTGGAGGTAGTAGACGCGGCCCTCGTGCACCGTCGGCGAGCTGGAGGTGCCGAAGTCGAGGTAGGTCGGCTTCGGCTCCACGGGGTGCGACCAGACGGGCTCGCCCGCCATCGTGAAGGCGAACAGGCCGACGTTGCCGAGGTAGACGTAGATCCGCTCGCCGTCGGTGGCCGGCGTCTCCGAGGCGTAGGTGTTCTTCCGATGGCGGCCGCCGAACGGCTGGCCCTTGTGGAACGTCTGCGCGAAGCGCACCGCGCCGGTCCTGACGTCGAGGCCGTAGAGCCGCCACTCGAGGTCGCCGCCGATCTCGCCGGGCGCCTCGTTGTCGCGGGCCCGCACCCGCTTCATGATCTCCTCGGGCGGCAGGCCCTGGGCGCGCAGCTCGGCGATGTAGTCGTTGCCGTAGATGCCCGGCGACGGCGCCTTGAAGGCGCCGGGGCTGATCGCCGTGGTGACGTAGACCGTGTCTTTCCACACGATCGGCGACGACCAGCCGTTGCCCGGCACGTCGACGACCCACTTCACGTTCTCGGCCTTCGACCAGCGGGTGGGCAGCGCCGCCTCGGTCGAGACGCCGGCATGGCCCGGCCCGCGGAACTGCGGCCAGTTCTCCCCGGCCTGCAGGGGCAGGGAAAGCGCGGCGAGACAGCAGGCCCAGCGGGCGAACGTCACGCGACGAGCTTCGCGTGGAGTTCGATCTGGACGCCCGTCAGCGCGCGCGAGACCGGGCAGGTCTGCTTGGCGGTTTCGGCCAGCTCCGCGAACTTCGCGGCGTCGGCGCCGGGCACCTTCGCCTCGGTGTGCAGCTCGATGGTGGTGATCGTGAAGCCGGCGTCGGTCTTCATCAGGTGGACCTTCGCCTCGGTCGCGATCCACTCCGGGTTGAGGCCGTTGCGCGACAGCGTGCCGGTCAGCGCCATCGAGTAGCAGCCGGCGTGGGCCGCGCCGATCAGCTCCTCGGGGTTGGTGCCGGCGCCCTCCTCGAAGCGCGACTGGAACGAGTACGCGCCCTGGAACGCGCCGCTGCCGAGCGCCATCGTGCCCTTGCCCGCCTGGACCGTCGCCCCTTCCCACTTCGCCTTCGCCGTGCGCACCGCCATCTCGAACCTCCGATCGAAGAAAAGACCGAACGAATGCTATCCGAGCGCGACGACGCGCCCGTCGTGGGTGCCGAGCACCAGGCGCCCTCCCGTGATCGCGGGCGACGCGGAGACCGCCGCGCCCAGCTCGAGCTGCTGCACGAGGGCGCCGGTCTTCGCCTCGAAGACGTAGACCGATCCGTCGCCGGAGCCGACGTAGACGTTCCCGCCCGCGATCGCTGGCGACGACTCGACCCGCGCCCGCGTCGCGTACGTCCACGCCGGCTTGCCCGTCTTCAGCTCGAGCGCGTGCACGTGCTTGTCGCGGCCGCCGAGGATCGCGAGTCCGCCCGCGATCGCCGCCGACGAGTAGAACGGGAACTTGCGCTCGGGCGCGTAGCGCCACAGCACCTTGCCGGCCGCCAGGTCGACCGCCAGCACCTCGTTGTCGAACGTGCCGTAGACCGCGACGCCGCCGGCGATCGCGGGTGAAGCTGCCGTGTAGCCCCCGGAGTCGACCGTGCGCACCACCTGGCCGTCGGCGACGCGGATCCCGCGCAGCTTCGAGTCGCAGCCGGTGACCCAGGCGACGCCGTCCGCGATCGCGGGCGTGCCGTGGACCGGTCCCTCGGTCTCGCAGCTCCAGCGCTCGACCCCGGTCTTCGCGTCGCGGGCGTGGAGGTGGTTGTCGTAGGAGCCGATCAGCACCGCGCCGCCGCTGACGACCGGCGACGACTTGATCTCGGTCCCGGTCTCGAAGTGCCACAGCTTCTTGCCGCTGGCGGCGTCGACCGCGTGCAGCGTGCCCTCGAGATCGCCGACGTACACGATGCCGTCCACCACCGCGGGCGACGACTCGCCGATCGCCTCGCCTTCGATAGCGTACGCCCAGGCGGGGCGACCGCTGGCGAGGTCGAGCGCGATCAGGCCCGTCGCGCGCACCCCGACGTAGACGCGGCCGCCGGCGATCGCGGCCGAGGACTCGACGGCTTCGCCCGCCTCGTGGGTCCACAGCACCTTCAGTTGCGGCGGCAGCGTCGCCGGCGAGACGCCGTCGAGGTTGGGGTTGCGGCGAAACTGCGGCCAGGCGTCGGCGGCCTGGGCGCGGGCACGGGGCGCGAGCGCCGCCGCGGCGAGGGCGCCGGCGCCAGCCGCCAGCAGCGTGCGTCGAGAGATCACAGTGCGCATGCGTAGAGCTCCCGGGCCGCGGCCGCGTCGAACGGCCGCGGGTTGTGCGCCCCGGTCCACTGGGGCGCGGCGTCTTCGGCGAGGGCGGGGATCGCGTCGATCGACACCCCGCGCTCGCGCAGGGTCCGCGGCAGGCCGCCGAGGCGAGCCAGCGTGTCGAGCCGCTGGGCCAGCAGCTCGGGCGCCGCCTCGGGCGAGCAGGGCTCGCCGATCGCCGCGAGCAATGCCGCGTAGCGCGGGCCGGCCACGACCGCGTTGAAGCGCACGACGTGGGGCAGCATCAGGGCGACCGCCTCGCCGTGCGGCACGTCGTGGCGCGCGGTGAGCGGGTTCGCACAGGCGTGGGCCGCCCCCAGCATCGACTGCTCGATGGCGGCCCCGGCGAGGAACGACCCCATCAGCATCGCGCCGCGGGCCTCGACGTCGTCGGGCGCCTCCAGCACCCGCGCGTAGTTCCGCGCGAGCAGGGTGAAGGCCTCGCGGGCGAACAGATCCGAGAACGGCGTGCGCACCGTCGTCACCCAGCTTTCGACCGCATGGGACAACGCGTCGAAGCCCGCCGTCGCCGTCACCGCGCGCGGTGCGCTGAGCGTCAGCTCGGGGTCGAGCAGGGCGACCCGGAACGCGGCCGAGGGGTCGCCGCAGGCCAGCTTCTCGTGGCTGTCCTCGTCGGAGAGCAGCGCGTAGGTCTGCGCCTCCGAACCGGTGCCGGCGGTGGTGGGCACCCCGATCATCGGCGGCAGCGGGCGCTTCGCCTTCGCCCAGCCGCGGTAGTCGCGGACCCGCCCGCCGCCGGTCGCCAGGAAGCCGATGCCCTTGGCGCAGTCGAGCGACGAGCCGCCGCCGAGGGCCACGAGCGAGTCGGCGTCGTGGGCGCGGTACGCGGCGAGCCCGCGCACGCACATCAGGCCGTCGGGGTTCTCGCCGAAGTCGCTGAAGCAGGCCGTCGCGATTCCCGCCGCCTCCAGCGCGGCCTCCGCGCGCGCGACATGGCCGGCCGCGACGAGGCCCGGGTCGGCGACGAGCAGCGCGCGCGCGAAGCCCTCCGCGCGCGCGTGCTCGCCCAGCCGGGACACCGATCCTCGCCCCCACACGACGCGCGTGCGGAGGTGCAGCCCGTCCTTGACGACGGCCACGGCGGGGGCGCTACTTGGCGGGGCCCGAGAAGGCGGCGCCCTCCTTGAAGGCCCAGACCTGGTTGCGCGCGAGCAGGAAGAGCACGCCGTCCTTCGCGTGCGGCGTCGCGTACACGGACTGGCCGACGTTGGGCTCCGCGAGCACCTCGAGCTTCTTGCCCGCGCGCAGGATGCTGACGTCGCCGTCTTCGTCGCCGAGGTAGATCTTGCCGTCGGCGAAGAAGGGGGAGGCCCACACCGCAGCCAGCAGGTCGTGCTTCCAGAAGAGTTCGCCCGTCTTCTCGTCGAGCGCGTAGAGGAAGCCGGAGAGGTCGGCCGCGTAGACGATGCCCTCGTGGATCGCGGCCGTCGAGATCGTGCGGTGGAAGTCGTTGCCGCCGCGGTGCCACACCCTGGCGGTCGCGGTGACGTCTTCGCCGTTGCCGCCCTTCGTCGCGTCGATCACCCAGAAGTTGCCGACGCCTTCGCCGTGCTCCGGGTCCTGGCCGACGCCGATGAAGACCTTGTCGTCGTGGATCACCGGGGTCGCGATGAAGTCGTTCTTGGTGCCGCGCGCGCCCAGCACGTAGACGGCGCCGGGCGGGTTGCCGTCGAACTTCCACAGCAGCTTGCCGGTCTTCGGCTCGAAGCTGTAGACCCAGCCGTCGCCGCCGCCGAACACGGCCTGCGGCTGGCCCTTGACCATGCCGACGGCGGCGTTCGACCAGTTGCTGTGGATGATCTTCTCGCCGGGCAGCGCCGACTCCCAGGCGAGCTGCCCCGTGTTCTTGTCGATCGCCACGAACGACGGCGCCTTCGGCGACGGGATGTTGACGTGGCCCTCGTCGACGCCGTTGGCGGTGGTGATGAAGATCAGGTCGCCGTGCACGACCGGCGAGCTGGCGGCAAGGTTGTGGGGGAACACGTCGAGCTCGCCCATCAGGTCGAACTCCCAGATCACGTCGCCGTGCTGGTCCCCCTTGTACTTCTCGGTCTGGATGCCGTCGTTGCCGTTTCGCAGCCCCTCGGTGTCGAGGGCCACGAGCTTGGCCTGGTTGGAGACGTAGTAGAGGCGCTTGCCCTCGACGTACGGCGTCGAGCACACGCCCTGCTGCGGCCAGTCGTTGACGCGGCCGGTGGTCAGCTTGTCGGTCACCATCTGCCACAGGAACGCGCCGGTCTTCTGGTCGAAGGCCATCAGCACGCCCTTGTCGCCCGTGATCGCCGGGTCGCGCTCGCCTTCGTTGTTGGTGCCGATGAAGACCTTGCCGTCCGCGACCACCGGGCCCGCGTAGCTCTGCGAGCCGGCCTTCGCGCTCCACAGCACGTTCTTGCCGGCCTTCGCGTCCCAGTCGGAGGGCAGGCCCTTCTCGAGCGAGACCTGGTTGCGGGCGGCGTCGATGCCGAACAGCCCGATGTCGGGTGCAGCCGCCCGGACGTCAGCGGCGCCGCGGGGCGAAGCGAGGACCGCCGCGAGCAACGCGGTCGCGCCCAGGGAGAACAGGATCTTCTTCACTTGCCCACCACCTTGAGGTTGTCCCAGTCGAGATTGGTCGAGGAGTCCGCGTAGACGCCGGGCGCGCCGGCGAGGATGCCGGACGCGTCGTCGTACTCGATCGTCCACGCCTCGGGTTCGGCTTCGCCGCGCTTCCACACCTTGCCACGGACCTTGCAGGTCGCGCCGTTCTCGACGTGCAGCTTCATCCGGTACCACGTGTCGGGCTGCCAGGCGAAGTCGATCTGCTTCGAGAAGGCGAGCTCCGAGGCCCACGAGCGCACCTGCAGCCGCTGGTGCGCGCCCTGCAGGTCGAGCGTGTAGCCGCCGGCGATCAGGCCGATGTCGCCCTGTCGGCGGCCCTTCTTCTCGGCCCGGACGTCGGCCTCGATCGTGGTCGTCGAGAGGTTGGCGGGGCCCATGAAGATGGTCCCGCGGTTGAGGCCCACCGCGGCCGGCACCTTGTGCAGCGTCTTGCCGCCGGCGGGGTCGTCGGCGAGCCCGAAGCGGCCGGCGCCGACCCAGTGCCCGGGCTGGCGCGGCAGCGCGTCGAAGTTCACCTCCCACGGCAGCGGGGCGAACACCCGGACCCGCGACACCGCCTCCTTGCCGTCGAAGGCGACCTTGACGCGGCCGCCCTGCGAGCCGGCCGCCGCGTCGGGCCGGAAGCCGGCGGCGTCGACGCTGCCCTTCAGCACCTCGAGCGAGAAGGCCGCCTTGTCGAGCGGCAGGTCGGCGAGGCGGTTGCCCTTGGCGTCGAAGGCGCGCAGCGTGAACTTCAGCGTCTCGACCGAGCCGATCTGCGCCTCCGCGGGCACGAGCAGGACGCGGGCGACCTCGCCGGCGGCCAGCGCCGGGGCCGGCTTCTGCGCCGCGACGCCCTTGCCGGGCGCCGGGCCCGAGTACGGCGTCTTCGGGTCGCCGAGGCAGTACAGGCCGTCTTCGGCCATGAAGTAGAGCCGGCCGTAGGCGGCCGCGAACTGGCCCCACAGCTCGGTCTGGCGGCCCTCTAAGGTCAGGTGGTCCTGGTCGAGCACCTCGAAGCGGTCGGCGTGGGCCTTCAGGATCGTGATCGCGCCGTTCATCTCGGTCGCGTAGAGCTTGCCGTCGGCGACCAGCACCGCCGAGCGGCCGACCGTGCCGAGGTTCACCTCGTACAGCTTCGCCCCCGTCTTCGCGTCGAGCGCGTGCAGGTTGGCGGAGACGTCGACGACGTAGAGCCGGCCCTCGTGGTACACGGGCGCCGCGAAGCCGGCCATGATCGCGTCGGTCTTCCAAAGCGTGGCGGTGGCGGTGATGTCGCCGGTCCCGCGGCCGTCGATCGCGGTCACCCGGCCGAGGAAGCTCTCGTCGACCGGCTCGCCGTCGTAGTTGGCGTAGACCGTGTCGCCGACGACGGTGACCGGCGCGTTGAGCGACTTCTGCGAGAGGTGGTACTTCCAGACCAGCTCGCCGGTGCGCGAGTCGACCGCGTAGAGCCAGCCGTCGGCGCCGCCGCCGATCGCGAGGCGCCGGCCGCCGATCACCGCGATCACCGAGTTGCTCTGGTTGTTGAAGTCCTCGACGTTGACGTCGTTGGGGGTGGTGATCCACAGCACCGCGCCGGTCTTCTTGTCGAAGGCCATGTAGCGCTGGCGCAGCGGGCCGAGGTCACCCCAGGCGGCACCGACGACGCTGAGGATCGCGCGGTCCTCGTCGAGCAGCACCGTGTGGGTGCGGCCGCCGTAGCCGGAGACGCGACCGAGCTCCTCGCCCAGCCGCCGCTCCCACATCGTCTTGCCGTCGCGGTCGAGGACGACGAGGTGGCCGTCGCCGTTCTGGGCGTAGAGCCAGCCGGTCTCGGGGTCGCCCGTCACCGAGGCCCAGCCGACGCGGGTGTACGGGATCGTCGTGTTGTAGACCGGGAAGCGGCGCTCCCACAGCTTCTTCCCGTCCTTCGCGTCGAAGCAGGCGATCGCCTCCAGCCGGTCCGCCTCGCGGCCGCTGGCGCACACCCGCCCGTCGAACACCGCCGGCGTCGAGCGCCCGGTCCACGGCTGGCGCCAGACCTGGCCGGCGCCGTCGCGGGTCCAGCTCGAGGGCAGGCCCTTCTCCGGCGAGATGTTGTCGGCGTTGGGGCCGCGGAAGTGGGGCCACTCGCCCGCCTGCGCGGGCGCACACAGCGCCAGCGCGAGCGAGGCGAGCACAAGGCGGGTGCTCGTCATGCGCCTCCTCGGAAGCGCGCCGACGCGGGCGCGCATGGGGATGATCGCTTGCATGCTAGGGGCCATGGCCGCGGGCCGCAAGTCAAAGCCTGTCAATGCCCAAGCGTGCGGGTCAGGGTCCACCAGGCGCCGGTCAGGCCGATCAGCAGCGAAGCCGGCACGACGACCCGCGCGCGGTACCAGGCGCGGGAGCGAAACGCGCCGACCGCGGCGAAGGCGAGCCCGATCACCGTGAGCTGGCCCAGCTCGACGCCGACGTTGAAGGACACGAGCGCCGTGAAGAACGCCTCGCGCGGCAGCCCCAGCTCGCCGAGCACGCCGGCGAACCCCAGGCCGTGCAGCAGCCCGAACGCGAACACGAGCCCCGCCCGCCACGGCCGCAGCTCGGTGGTCAGCACGTTCTCGAACGCGACCCAGGCGATCGACAGCGCGATCAGCGGCTCGACGATCGACGGCGAGAGGCGGACGAGGCCGAGCGTCGACAGCGCCAGCGTCGCCGTGTGAGCGAGGGTGAACAGCGAGACCTGGATCAGCAGCGGTTTCGGCCGCGGGGAGAGCAGGAACAGGCCGAGCACGAACAGCACGTGGTCGAGCCCCGCCGGCAGGATGTGCTCGAAGCCGAGCACCGCGTAGCGCCAGGCGGTCGCGGCCCGCGCCTCGAGCGTGCCGGAGCCGCGCACCGGGAACGCCGGGCTCTCCTCGGCCGCCGGCAGCAGCAGCCGTTCGGGGGCGGCGCCGGGGCGCTCCAGGGTGAGGCGCACCGCGGGGAACGTGCGCGAGGCCCAGAACGTGACCGCCTGCGCCGGCGCGGGCACCTCGCCCTCCATCCGCGCGACGATGCCGAACATCATCTCCGGGAGCTCGGGCGAGGGGCGTTTTCCGGCGCCGGGGAAGCTCAGCGTGAAGGGCGCGGGCTGGCCGTCGAAGCGGACCCGCACGCGGATCTCGAAGAAGCGCCGCAGCCGCGCCTCGGTCGCCTCGCGCTCGGCCGCGGGCAGCGCCCGGATCGCGGCCGCCACCTCGCCGGGGTCGAGCGCCGGGTCGACGCCCAGCGCCAGCGCGTCGAGGTCGGCCACC
Source organism: Acidobacteriota bacterium (assembly GCA_011526565.1). Taxonomy (GTDB): domain Bacteria; phylum Acidobacteriota; class Vicinamibacteria; order Fen-336; family Fen-336; genus WYBL01. The sequence continues at coordinate 9,277 of WYBL01000029.1, forward strand.
ATCTCGACGACGAAGCGGCCGTCGCCGGTCAGCGTGACCCGGGTGTCGGTGAACTCGAACACGTGGCCACGGGCGGCCGGCGCGGTGGCGAGCAGGCACAGCGTCAACAAAAGCAGTCGTCGCATCGTCGCGTTCAGCTCCGTGGATGCCGCGCGCCCGGCCGCGCACGGCCTATCATCATCGCCTCGAAACGGAGGCTGCCGATGCGCCGGGTGATGGTCGGGCTCGTGATGGGAGCGTTGTCGGTGAGCGCCGCGGAGCCGGAAGCGCGCTGGACGGGCTGGCGCGGCAACGACGGCCGCGGCATCGCCGACGGCCTGCACGTGCCCACGCAGTGGAGCCCGGAGAAGCTGCTGTGGAAGACCGAGATCCCCGGCCGCGGCCACTCCTCGCCCGTCGTCTGGGGCGACACGATCTTCCTCACCACCGCGATCGAAGGCGACGTCGTGCCCGGCGCCGCGGCGGTCAAGCACATCGAGGACGGCAAGGAGTGGAGGCACCCCGACTCGCTCGGCGCCGAGCGCCGCCACCGTTTCCAGGTGATGGCACTCGACGCGAAGAGCGGGAAGGTGCGCTGGGCGCAGACCGCGTGGGAAGGCACGCCGTACGACGACCGCCACCGCAAGTCGAGCTACGCCGCGCCGACCCCGGTCACGGACGGCGAGCGGGTGTACGCGTTCTTCGGCGCCGAGGGCCTGTACGCCTACGACTTCGCCGGCAAGCTCGCGTGGAAGGCGGACCCCGGCCAGCTCAAGACCTGGGGCATGGGCGCCGGCACCTCGCCGGTGCTCCACGGCGACCTGCTGATCCTGCAGTGCGACGAGGGCAACGGCTCCGACTCGTTCCTCGCCGCGTACGACCGCAAGACCGGGGCGCTGCGCTGGAAGGTCGCGCGCAAGGTGCAGGCGAGCTGGGCGACGCCGGTGATCGCGCGCGGCGCGGGCCGCGACGAACTCGTCACCTCGGGCAACGAGGCGGTGATCGCGTACGACCCGGCGACCGGCAGGGAGCTGTGGACGGCGAAGGGCGTCAACTCCAACGCGATCCCGACGCCGCTCGCGGGCGACGGGCTGGTCGTGCTCTCCGCCGGCTACCCGGAGAAGGTGGCGGTCGCGTTCGCCACCGGCGGCAGCGGCGACGTCACCGACAAGGCGCTGTGGAAGTACGCGAAGGGCACCGCCTACGTGCCGTCGCCGATCCTGTACCAGGGCCACGTCTACCTGATGACCGACGCCGGCCTCCTGACCTGCCTCGACGCGAAGACCGGCGAGGTGAAGTACGAAGGCGGACGGCCGACGACGCCGGCCAAGTTCGTCGCCTCCCCGATCGCGTTCGACGGCAAGCTGCTGCTGGTCTCGGAAGAAGGCGACGGCTACCTGATCGCGGCCGGGCCGAAGCACGAGGTGCTGGCGAAGAACCCGCTCGGCGAAGCGGTCTACGCCTCGCCGGCGGCGACCGCCGGCCGCCTCTACATCCGCGGCGAGCGTCACCTGTTCGCGATCGGTTCCTGAACCCGGGGCCTCATCGTCCCCGCAGGCGCTTGAGCGCGAGCGCCGCGGCCGAGCGCACGAAGGTCGCCTCGTCGCGCAGCGCGCGGGTCAGCTCGGGCAGCGCGGGCCGCGCCGCTTCGCCCAGCTCGGCGAGGGCGTTGGCGGCCTCGAAGCGGCGCCGCGGATCCGGATCGGAGAGGGCCTTTCGCCAGCGCGCGACGGCCGGCTCCGCGGGCTCGAACTCCTCCTCCCAGTCCGGCGCCCGGGCGCCGTTCGTAACGGGGGCAGGCGCGTGCGGGGAGGGCACCACGCGGGCGCGGGGCGCGGGCGGCGCCGGCTCGACGGGCGCCGGCGTCTCCGCTGGCGGCGCGAAGGTGGCCGCGAGCAGCTCGGGCGGCATCGCGACCGCGGAACGCTGCCAGGCCTGCCACAACTCGCCGCGGAGCTGCTCGACGCTCGGCGTGCGCTGCTCGCGCTCCTTGCGCAGCGCCCGGCGCAGCACCTCGCGCAACGGCGGCGGCAGCGCGGCCCCGGGCCCGGCGTCGAGCGGCGGCTCCTCGCGGAGCTGCTTGAGGACCACGTCGGTCGGGTTGGCGCCCGTGAACGGCAGCACGCCGGTGAACAGCTCGAAGACCAGGATGCCGAGCGAGTAGACGTCGGTGCGGAAGTCGAGGGCGGCGCCACGCACCTGCTCGGGGCTCATGTACTCGGGCGTGCCGACGACGCGGCCCACGGCGGTCAGGCCCTCCTTGCCCCACTCCTTGGCGATGCCGAAGTCCATCAGCCGCACGACGCCCGCGGCGTCGCGCATCGCGTTCGAGGTCTTGAGGTCGCGGTGCATGATGCCGGCCTCGTGGATCGCCGCCAGGCCGTCGGCGATCTGCAGCGCGGCGCTCCACGCCTCCTCCGTGGGCAGCGTGCCCTGGCGGTGGATCAGGACGCGCAGGTCGACGCCTTCGACCAGCTCCATCGCGATGAAGAGCAGGCCACCGTCTTCGCCGTAGTCGTGGATCGCGCACACGTTGCGATGGCGCACGCGGCGCGCCAGCTTCACCTCCGTGCGGAAGCGGTGCACGGCCTCCGGGGCCTGCGCGGCGTCTCCGCGCAGCACCTTGAGCGCCACCGTCTCGTCGAGCACGCGGTCGTGGGCGCGGTACACGGTGCCCATCCCGCCGTGGCCCAGCTCGGCCTCGATCGCGTAGCGGCCCGCGATCACGCTGCCGGCCCGCGTCACCGCGCGGC